>CALXPQ010000002.1 GCA_944390485.1 Veillonellales bacterium | reverse complement strand
TGGTTTTCTGAAAAAGTTTTTTCAGGAACCAGGTCGTCGGGCTGACGACGTGAGTAATATTACCACGGCGGGGAGGGGTCCGTCAAGGAGACTCCCGTCTTTTTCTGTAAAGACAGTTGTCTGACGGATAGAGGGTACTCTATTTCTCCATAGATGCCGTTGGAGATACACTGAATGAGTGTGAATTTCATATATTCTCATACGGTGCGGAGACAGACGGGAGAAATTTCTTTTTTATTCAGGCGGTGCGGGCTCACATGGAGAATCCGTACGTGTTTCTCATGTACGAACGTTTCCATTTCTGGAATGCGATTCCATGGTCTGCGGCTTTCCTTCTTTTCCAAAAAAGAATGGAAAGCCGCCAAAGGAAGAAAATGCCGCCCCGTCACTACGGCCTGAAAATTTCGCCGGTCACTACCCTCCGCGCAACTCGCTCGCTTTGCTCGCTCAGCAGGCGCTCCGGCTGACGCCACCGGCGAAATTTTCTCCCTTCGGGCACCGGCCTCCGTTCAAAGGGGCGGGGAGCTGGACCAATGCTGAACTTGTATCGTGCATGGGGTGCGGGCTTCATGTTCGATGGGAATGTTTCTCATACACCGATGCGGGCCCGCATAGAACCACATTCTTTACTTCTCATGGCGGTAGAAGTTTTGCGTCGCGCGCGAGCGCGCTCCCTTGTGCGTTCCTTTTGTATTTCTTTTTCTATTTTCCTATATAGGAGGCGATACAAACGAAAAGGCCGCCCGGCGAGGAGCGGTCTGTCTGACATCACGATTTCATTGATCTCGCGGCGTGCCGGAATATCTTTCTGTTTTCGGATTCGCTATAATGGAGGTAAAGGAAAGTCCAAGTATGAAGGAGGGACAGCTATGAAAAAGGTACAGAAATCTCTGGCCGCGCTGGCGGCCTGCGCGCTGCTGGCTCTGCCGCTGACGGCGTCGGCGGACTGGACGGAGGGCGCGGAGAATCGGTTTTACACGGAAGGCGGCACGGTGGCGGCGCGGGTCTCGCTGACGACGCAACAGTCGCTTCGCGTGGCGATATCGCCGGATGAGGGAACGGCTTCGTTCTATTTCCTCTATGGTGACGACGCGGAGGAGGAAGCGTTTGCGCTCCAGCTCCCCTGCCTTGTCCAGCAGGGCACGGAGCCGAGCGCGCTGGTGTCGGTGCTCCCTGTGGTGGACACGGGCAATGGCAAGCGGTTTTATGTGATCGACACGGGCGTGCCGGCGGGCTGCCTGATTGTGTCGTACAGCGGCGGCAAATATCAGACCGCATTCGATGCGTCTTCGGTGGCGGGCGACTGGACGGAGGCCTCGATCGAGGTGCAGGAGGAGGAGCTGGTGCTCCATCTGACGGACGCCGCCGGGACGACACAGGATTATCTCCTGAAATACGACAAGAAATCGAATACGTTCTCCACGGAGGACGCCGCGTCGGTCTCCACGGTGGTCATTGACCGGACCGAGGAATAAGCCCAATCAAAAACACTCTCCCTGCGGAGAGTGTTTTTGATTGCCTTTTTACAGGTTCTTCACGAAGAGCGCGCGGATAGCGTTCAGCACGGCGAGGATCATGACGCCCACGTCGGCGAATATGGCGAGCCACATATTGGCGAGGCCCACCGCGCCGAGGAGCAGGCAGAGCAGCTTGATGCCGATGGCGAAGACGATGTTCTGATAGACGATGCCCAGGCATTTCCGGGAGATCTTGATGGCTTTGGAAATTTTCAGCGGGTCGTCGTCCATGAGGACCACGTCGGCCGCTTCGATGGCGGCGTCGGAGCCCATGGCGCCCATGGCGATGCCGATATCCGCACGGCGGAGCACCGGCGCGTCGTTGATGCCGTCGCCCACGAAGGCGAGCTTCGCTTTTTCCGGCTTGTTTTTCAGCAGTTCTTCCACTTTTTCCACTTTATCTGCCGGCAGGAGTTCGCTCCGCACTTCGTCCACGCCGAGGCGATGAGCCACGTCTTCGGCGACTTTCTTCGCGTCGCCCGTGAGCATGACGGTCTTCTCGATGCCCGCTTTTTTCAGTTCGCGGATGGCTTCCGCCGCGTGAGGCTTCACCACGTCGGAGATGACGATGTGGCCGGCGTACTGCCCGTCCACGGCCATGTGGATGATGGTGCCCACGCTGTGGCAGGGAATGAAATCGACGCCGAGGCGCTTCATGAGCTTCTCATTGCCCGCGGCCACTTCCCGGCCGTCCACTTTGGCGATGACGCCGTTGCCGCTGATTTCCTGCACGTCGGTGACGCGCGTATTGTCCAGCTTCTTCCCATACGCTTTCCGCAGGCTGCGGCTGATGGGATGGGTGGAGAAGCTTTCCGCGAGCGCCGCATATTCGATGAGCTTCGCTTTGTCCATATCGCTGTGATGGACGGCGTTCACTTCGAAGACCCCCTGCGTGAGGGTGCCGGTTTTATCGAAGACGACGATCTTCGTCTGAGAGAGCGTCTCCAGATAATTCGAGCCTTTCACGAGCACGCCTTCCCGGCTCGCGCCGCCGATGCCCGCGAAGAAGGACAGGGGGATGCTGATGACGAGCGCGCAGGGGCAGCTGATGACGAGGAAGGTGAGCGCACGGTAGATCCACACGTCCCATTCCGGCGCCGCGCTCATGGCGAACATCCGCACGAGCGGCGGCACGATGGCCAGGAGCAGCGCTGCGCCGCACACCGCCGGGGTATACACGCGGGCGAATTTCGAGATAAAATCTTCCGATTTCGATTTGCGGGAGCTGGCATTCTCCACGAGGTCGAGGATCTTCGACACGGTGGACTCGCCGAATTCTTTCGTGGTGCGGATCTTCAGGAGGCCGGTCATGTTGATGCAGCCGCTGATGATCTCGTCGCCCGCCTTCACGTCCCGGGGCAGGCTCTCGCCGGTGAGGGCGCTCGTATTCAGGGACGAAGCGCCTTCCGTGACGATCCCGTCGATCGGCACTTTCTCGCCGGGCTGCACCACGATGACCGTGCCCACTTCCACTTCATCGGGATCGACTTTTTCCAGCACGCCGTCTTTCTCGATGTTCGCATAATCCGGGCGGATGTCCATGAGCTCGCTGATGTTCCGGCGGCTCTTGCCCACAGCATAGCTCTGGAAGAGCTCGCCTACCTGATAGAACAGCATGACCGCCACGGCTTCCGTGTAGTCGCCGGTCTGGTCATACAGCGCCAGCGCGATGGCGCCCACTGTGGCGACGGCCATCAGGAAATTCTCATCGAAGACCTGCCGGTTCCGGATGCCCTTCAGCGCTTTCCACAGGATATCATAGCCGATGATGAAGTACGGCACCAGGTACAGCAGGAAGCGCAGGACCCCCTCCACCGGAGCGAAGCTCAGTCCCACGAGCCATGCGAATGCCGCGAGGATGCGGACCAGCATCTTTTTCTGTTTCTTATTCATGCCCTTCCCCTTCCTTCGGAGAATCGTTAAATATTAAACAATTGCTTATTTCTTTTATTATGAGGGAATGCAAAAGCACCGGACGCGCCGGCGCTCCGCATCGCTTCTCTCAGCAGTAGATCTCGCAGTCGTCTTCGACTTTCTTGCAGTTCCTGCGGACTTCCTGCATGACCGTCTTCGGGTCTGCGCCGTCTTCGAATTCCACGTTCATCTTCAGCATCATGAAATTCACCACCGCGTTCTTTACGCCTGCGGTATGGTTGGCTGCATCTTCCATTTTGTTGGCGCAGTTCGCGCAGTCCACGTCGATTTTGTACGATTTTTTCATGAGAAATTCTCCTCTCTTTCGCATTAATGATTAAGTAATCATTTAACTGTTGTATGTATCATACCACATCTGCGTGCGAAGTCAAGCCCTTTTATGATAAAATTTAGTTACACTGAAAAATATTTCTCTGTGTACGAAAATTTTATATTTTCTCTCTTTATAGGTCCGGTGGAGCCGCGCTTCTCCAACTTTTGGCGGGGTAGACATCCGGCCGCTACGGCGCTATACTGAGGGTGCAGGCAGATACCCCATAGGGGTGTATGGTCTGTATGAAGGAGGTTTCTTCCATGAAAGAGACATATGATATCACAGGCATGACCTGCGCCGCCTGTTCGGCCCGCGTGGAGAAGAGCGTCTCCGCGCTCGCCGGCACGCAGGAAGTCTCGGTCAATCTGCTGAAGAACAGCATGACCGTCACCTATGATCCGGCGCAGCTCACGAGCGGTCGCATCATTCAGGCCGTGACGGATGCGGGGTACGGCGCAGCGCTCCGCGGCGCGAAGGCGGGCGGACCCACCCCGGCGGAGCGGGCGCAGGCCGAGTACCGCGCCATGAAGCGGCGCGTCCTGGGGTCTTTCCTCTTTGCGGTGCCGCTCTTTTATCTCGCCATGGGGCGCATGCTGGGCTGGCCGCTGCCCGACGCTTTCCTCGGCGGCGCGCACGCCATGGTGTATGCGCTCACCCAGTTCCTGCTGCTGGTGCCCATTCTTTTCCTGAATGAAAAATACTTCCGGCAGGGCGGGAAGACGCTCCTCCACGGCTCGCCGAACATGGACTCTCTCGTCGCGCTCGGCGCAGGCGCGTCCACGCTGTACAGCGTATACGCCCTGTACCGCATCGCCTTTGCGCTCGGCGCGGGCGACGCCGCCGCGGCGTCCGTCTTCTCGGAGCGCCTCTACTTCGACGGGGCCGGCACCATCCTCACACTCATCACGCTGGGAAAATTCTTCGAAGCCCGCGCCAAAGGGCGCACGTCTGAAGCGGTGACGGCCCTGCTCGATCTCGCGCCGAAGACAGCCACCGTCCTCCGGAACGGAAAAGAGACCGTCATCCCCGCAGACCAGCTCGCCGCGGGCGACACGATCATCGTCCGGTCCGGCGAATCCATCCCGGCGGACGGCACGGTCCTGTCCGGCGCGGCCTCGGTCGATGAATCCGCCGTCACCGGCGAGAGCCTGCCCGTTTCCAAGCAGCCCGGCGACACGGTCATCGGCGCGACGGTGAACCGTTCCGGCTATTTCCAGATGCGTGCCGACAAGGTAGGGAGCGACACCGCACTCGCCCAGATCATCCGCCTTGTAGATGAAGCGACCAGCTCGAAAGCCCCCATCGCAAAGCTCGCGGACCGGGTGGCGGGCGTCTTCGTCCCGGCGGTCATCGCCATCGCCGTCCTCGCGGGCGCGGTGTGGCTCCTGCTGGGGGCAGACTTTGAATTTGCCCTCACCGCGGCGGTGTCCGTGCTCGTCGTGTCCTGCCCGTGCGCGCTCGGCCTCGCCACGCCTACGGCCATCATGGTAGGCACCGGCCTCGGCGCGCGGCACGGCATCCTCATCAAGTCCGCGGAAGCGCTCGAGACCGCGTGCGCCGTGCAGACCGTAGTGCTGGACAAGACGGGCACCGTCACCCGCGGCCGGCCGGCCGCGTCGGACATCCTCTGCGCGGACGGCGTCTCCGAAACCGAGCTCCTCACTGCGGCCGCCTCGCTAGAAGCGCTCTCGTCCCATCCCCTCGCCGCGGCCGTGAAAGAAGCGGCCGCCGCACGGGCAGTCTCTCCCGCCCCGGTGGAGGATTTCGAGGAAATCCCCGGGCAGGGCATCCGCGGCGTCATCGGCGGCAAAGAATGCCTCGGCGGGAACCGCGCCATGATGGACGCCTTTTCCATCGGCGGCGCGGCGCTGGCGGATGAAGAAGCGCGCCTCGCCGGCGAAGGGAAGACGCCCCTCTTCTTTGCGGCCGGCGGAAAGCTCCTCGGCCTCATCGCCTGCGCGGATGAAGTGAAGCCCACGAGCAAAGACGCTGTGGACGCCTTCCACCGTCTCGGCATGGACGTGGTGCTCCTCACGGGCGACCGGAAAGCCACCGCGGAAGCCATCGGCCGGCAGGTCGGCGCAGACCGGGTCATCGCGGACGTGCTCCCTCAGGACAAAGAACGCGAAATCCGCCGCATCCAGGAGAGCGGCCGGAAAGCGGCCATGGTGGGCGACGGCATCAACGACGCGCCAGCCCTCGCCCGGGCGGATGTGGGCATCGCCATCGGCGCGGGCACAGACGTCGCCCTGGAATCGGCGGACATCGTCCTCATGCGGAGCGACCTGCTCGACGCGGCGGGCGCGGTGGAACTCTCCCGCGCGGTCATCCGCAATATCAAGCAGAACCTGTTCTGGGCGTTCTTCTACAACGCTCTGGGCATCCCCATCGCCGCGGGCTGCCTCTACGAAGCCTTCGGGCTTTTGCTGAACCCCATGATCGCCGCGCTGGCCATGAGCTTCAGCTCCGTATTCGTCGTGTCGAACGCGCTCCGCCTGCGCTTCTTCCATCCGGATTTCACATCCGCCGCGAAAGCGCAGCCTGCCTCCCCCGCTCCGGCGGCCCCGGCAGCTCCGGACGCGCCGGCCGACACCCATTCCGAACCAGTTTCCAAAGGAGGAACTACCATGAAAAAAATCGTATCTGTCGAAGGCATGATGTGCCAGCACTGCGTACAGCACGTCACAAACGCGCTCGCCGCCGTCCCCGGCGTCTCTGACGTCGCAGTGAGCCTCGAAGCCAAAGAAGCGGTCCTCTCCGCTGAGGAAAGCGTCACCGACGACGCGCTCTGCGCCGCTGTGGAAGGCGCCGGCTACACCGTCACGGCCATCCGCGATGAAGGCTGACCACGAACGCATCGCCCGCTCCATCCGCATCGCCCGCGGCCAGCTCGACGGGGTGCTCCGCATGATCGACGAGGACCGGTACTGCGTAGATATCTCGAACCAGCTCATGGCGGCGGAAGCCATCATCCGCCGGGCGAACCGGGAGATCCTCCGCGCTCACATCCGGGGCTGCGTGCGTGAAGGGCTCCAGTCCGACGAGCCCAATCCCAAGCTGGAAGAAGCGCTCCGCCTGCTGGAGCGGCTGGCGGACATCGATTCCTGACAGAGGGACCGTCCCACGGGCGGTCTCTTTTCCTATCCCGGCGCCGTATGTTAGAATAGATAAATATAGATAAGGAGGGACCTCTATGCCGGATATCCAGCTGCCGCACGATCACGGCCAGCCCATCGAACACGAACTCGCCCATATGCCGCCGGTCTCTCATTTCCAGACCGTGGCGGATATTTTCAAGCAGCTCGGAGACGGAAGCCGTCTCCGCATCTTCTGGCTGCTCTGCCACGGAGAAGAATGCGTCATCAACCTCTCCTCCATGATGGACATGAGCAGCCCCGCCGTGTCGCATCACCTGAAACAGCTCAAAGCGGGCGGCCTCATCGTCAGCCGCCGCGAAGGCAAGGAAGTCTACTACCGCGCCGCCGCGACCGAGCAGGCCCGCCTCCTCCACCACATGATCGAATCCCTCATGCAGATCGCCTGCCCGGACATCTGAAACGAAAACGGACCCTCACGGGTCCATTTTTATTGAAAAATACAAGGCTCTCTCCGCCGGCCGCAACGCCGCCTGGCTCTGCCGATGCCTCGGATTTCCAATATCTTGTCGCCTGCCAAGAAACGGGCACAAAAAAAGCCGTGCTTCCTATTTTGTTCCTCTTTCGGTCAGGGACATAAAAAAAGCTCCCTTGCGGGAGCTTTTTTTATTTTTTCTTGCCTTTGTCATCTTTCTGGGATTTCTTGTCTTTCTTGTCTTTTTTGTCTTTCTTGTCCTTTTTGTCTTTCGCGCCGTTTTTCTTGGCTTTGGCCGGATGGGCTTCGGCTTCCGCTTCGGGCAGGACGGCCGGGGGCGGGTCGAGCTGGCCGGATTCGGCTTTGGCGGCTTCGAGTTCGGCGGTATTGGCGGCGGCTTCTTCTTTTTCCACGTCGGCGTCGCTCATGCGGGGCAGGATGGCCTGGATGGTGGTGCCTTCGCCTTCGACGCTGGCGATCTCGATGGTGCCGTGGTGCTGGGTGACGATGTGCTTGCAGATGGCGAGGCCGAGGCCGCTGCCGCCGGTGGATTTGTTGCGGCTCTCGTCGGCGCGGTAGAAGCGCTCGAAGACGCGGCCCTGTTTTTCTTTCGGGATGCCGATGCCGGTATCGGTGACGGTGAGGCGCATTTTGTCGTCGCCTTCGGGCCGGACGGAGACGGTGACTTCGCCGCCTTCTTTGTTGTATTTGACGGCGTTGTCCACGCAGTTCATGACGAGCTCGGTCAGGAGGGAGGGGTTGCCGTAGACGTAGAGGGGCTCGGCGTCCACGTGGATGGTGACGTGCCGGGCGGCGGCCTGCGGCTCGATGAGGTCCGCGGCGTAGCGGGCGGCCTGTCCCATGTCGACGGCTTTCCAGGTGATGGTGGTCTGGCTTTCTTCGATCTTCGAGAGGTGCATGATGGTCTCGATGAGGGCCATCATCCGCCGGGATTCTTCGTAGATGCGGCTGCCGAAGAGTTTCACATCCGCTTCGTTCTGGTACATGCCGCCGGCGATCATTTCCGCGAAGCCGCTGATGGAGGTGAGCGGGGTCTTCAGTTCGTGGGAGACGTTCGCGGAGAATTCGCGGCGCATCTTTTCGGCCGCGTAGGTGGCGGTGAGGTCGTGGAGGACGATGAGGAGGCCGATGGTCTCGTCGGCGAGCTCGATGCGGGCCATGCACGCCCGGTAGGGCCGGCCGGCGAGGGTCATGGTGTATTCGTTCCGGCGGCCGGGCTCGTTCTCGTAGGAGAGCTGGATGGCGCGGAGCCAGTCAGCGTCGTGGTAGAGGACGGCCACTTTGCGGAAGCGGATGTCGTCGGAGCTCCGGAAGATGCGCTTGGTCTGCCGGTTGTAGTCGATGATTTCCTGCCGGTCGTTCAGGAGGAGGATGCCGTCGGTGATGGTGTCGATGACGGTGCGCACGGTGTTCCGCTCTTCTTCCAGGTCTTCCATGGAGTTCTGGAGTTCTTTTTTCTGTTCGCGCACTTTATTGACGAGAGGCTGGAGTTCCTTGTAGCCGCCGGGGATGGGCCGCTCGGGAGCGCCTTCCATGATGTCGGAGATGAGGCCTTCGAGCTGGCGCAGGGGCCGGAGGACGTACTCGGTCTCTTTCTGGGAGGCGGCGAAGCACCCCACGGCGAAGACGCAGAGGAAGAGCAGGATCTCCGGCAGGAGCGGGGTGAGGATGCCCGCGGGGGCGCTCCTCGGCACGGCGATGCGGAGGATGCTGCCGTCGGCGGCTTTCTGGGCGGAGTAGCTCATGGGCTCGCCTTTCGGATTCTTCCGCACGGCGTAGCCTTCTCCGGTCTCTTCGGCTTCGCGGATCTCGGGCTGCTCCCTGCCGCCGTCCGCCTCGGGATGGGACGCGTAGAGGACGCGCCCGTCCGCGTCGAACCAGGAGATGTGCATTTCCCGCTGGCTCTTGCTGCGGATGGTGGCAAGGAAGGCGGCGTCGCGGTCGCGGTCTCCGGTGAGGCCGTCGGCGGCGACTTCGGTGAGGTGGACGATCTCGTGGAGGGCCCGCGCCTGGATGCCCTGATAGTAGAGGATGCCTGCTACGAGGAAGGAGACTATCACGGAGATGATGCCGGTCAGAAGCAGGCTTTTGTGTATCTGCGCTCTCATTCTTGGTTGGTCACGACTCCTTTACAGATGGTGTTATTTTTCGCCGAGCCGGTAGCCCACGCCGCGGACGGTGCGGATGAGTGAGCCGGCGCTGCCCAGTTTCTGCCTGAGGCTCATGATGTGCATGTCGATGGTGCGGCTCTCCATCTCGAAGGGGGAGCCCCACACGGCCTGCATGATCTGGTCGCGGGAGAGGACGATGCCTTTGTTGAGGATCATGTAGCAGAGGAGCTCGTATTCTTTCAGGGTGAGCTGCACTTCCCTGCCGTTCTCGGTGACGATGTGCTGGCGGCAGTCCACGGTGATGCTCCCGAAGGAGAGGGTGGAGGATTCTTTCTCCACGCCGCGCTGGCTGCGCCGCATGACGGAGCGGATGCGGGAGAGGAGCTCCATGATGCCGAAGGGCTTGGTCACGTAGTCGTCCGCGCCTAGGTCGAGGCCGCGCACGATGTCGAATTCGCTGGTTTTCGCGGTCATCATGATGATGGGGATATTCTTGTCCTCGGGATTCTCCCGGAGTTCTTTCAATATGGTGAGGCCGTCCTTGCCGGGCAGCATGATGTCCAGCAGGATGAGGTCGGGCTTGTTGTGCTCGATGACGCGGTAGAGCTCTTCCGACGAGCCGAACCCGATCACGTTGTACCCCTGCCCGCGCATGGCGTAGCTCACCAGTTCGCGGATATTTTCATCGTCTTCCACACAGTAGATCAGCGGCATAGTATCCCCCTTTGTCGTCCGGCGCTTCCCGCGCCGCCGGGCCGCACCCGGATATAACACTATATATTAGATGGTTTCCTTTTGTCAAATCGATTTTACGCCTGTCTTATCTGTTCCTCATTTTCGGCGGCGTATAAGAAAACAGCCGCCCGCTGCGGCGTACGCCTTTGTACGTCCATAGCGGGCAGCTGTCCGTTCCGGAAAATGCGCTTTCCGGTGCGAGGAGCGGGGCTCCGGATCTTCGGAAATCAGCCGATCAGCCGAAATTGCCGGACACGTAGCGGATGGTCCGTTCTTCCTGCGGATGGTCGAAGATCTGCTCGGTGTCGCCGTATTCGACCATTTCGCCGAGGTAGAAGAAGGCCGTGCGGTCGGCGATGCGCTTCGCCTGCTGCATGTTGTGCGTGACCATGATGACGGTGTATTTCTTCTTTAGTTCGAGAGCGAGGTCTTCGATGTGGGCCGTGGAGATCGGGTCGAGCGCGGAGGTCGCTTCGTCCATGAGGAGGACTTCCGGATTGACCGCGAGCGCGCGGGCGATGCAGAGACGCTGCTGCTGGCCGCCGGAGAGGCCGAGCGCGGATTTTTTGAGACGGTCTTTCAGTTCGTCCCAGATGGCCGCCTGGCGGAGGCTGGTCTCGACGATCTCGTCGAGTTCGGATTTCTTCGTGATGCCTTTGAGGCGCGGGCCGTAGGCGACATTGTCATAGATGCTCTTCGGGAACGGGTTCGGCTGCTGGAAGACCATGCCTACGTGGCGGCGCAGGACGATGGGGTCCACGTCTTTGTAGGCGTCGACGCCGTCGAGCATGATCTCGCCTTCGACGCGGCATCCCGGCACGAGGTCATTCATGCGGTTCAGGGTGCGCAGGAAGGTGGACTTGCCGCAGCCGGACGGTCCGATGAGCGCGGTGATCTTATTGCGTTCGATCTTGAGATTGATGTCTTTCAGTGCCTGGAAGCTGCCGTAGTAGAGGTTCACGTGGCTGCAGGTAAAGCTGAGATTGGAACGGATCGGCATATCCGCTTCTGCGGCTGCCACTCCGATGACGCTGTCGTTATACATTATGCATTCTCCCCTTCAGATTTCTTTGCTAAGTGGCGGCTCAGAAGACGCGCGCCGATGCTGAATACAAGGACCATGATCATGAGGACGGCAGAAGCGGCCGCAGCGACGTCCCCCGCGGAGGCGCTGGTCGCTTCGGTGCGGGACGCCCATACCTGGAGGGACAGGGTCTCGCCCGGACGGAACGGATTGAGCGGGCATACCGGCGAGGTGATGTCCCACACGCTCCAGTTGATGTCGGTGCTCATGCCGGCGGTATAGAGCAGGGCGGCCGCTTCGCCGAATCCGCGGCCGGCGGCCAGGATGATGCCCGTCATGATGGGGCCGACGGAGGCCGGCAGCATGACGTGCCAGATGGTCTCCCAGTGCGTCGCGCCGAGGGCCAGGCTCCCGTGCTTCCACCCGATGGGCAGCGCCTTGAAGGCGTCATAGGTCGTGGTGGTGATGAGCGGCAGGGACAGGATGGATACGGCGAGCGCGCCGGAGAAAAGATTCCACTGGGTATTCACCATGATGATGAAGACGAGGTAGCCGAACAGGCCGACGACGATGGACGGCAGCGAGGACAGGGTCTCGATGGCGATGCGCAGGCTGTTCGTCACGCGGCCTTCCGGCGCGTACTCCGCCATGTAGACGCCGGCGGCGATGCCGATCGGGACGGAGATCACGAGGGAAAGGAATACGAGGTAGACGGTATTGAAGAACTGGTTCCCGATCCCCGTCTCGGAGAAGGAGAAGATTTCCGGGCTGATGGCCTGGACGCCGCCCCACACGACGTAGAGCGTGAAGGCGATCAGCAGGAGAACGAAGGCGCCGGATACGATGTAGAAGGTGGCGGTGGCGATCTCATCGAAGAGATGGGCCCGCCGCAGGCCCCCGTCGACGTTGCGGAGGTAGTCTTTATTGGAATTGGTCATGTCTGCCGTCATGCGGCTTCCTCCTTCCGGCCGGACAGTGCGTGGATGATGAGAATGAAGATGAGAGAAATGATGAAGAGCAGGAGCGCCATGGACCAGAGGGCCGCGTTGAATTCGCCGCCGTCCATCGCGCCGCCCATATCGGAAGCGATGGCGGACGTGAGGTTATTCGTCGGGTCGAGCAGGCTTTCCGGGAAAGCGCGCATCTTGCCGATGACCATGGAGACGGCCAGCGCTTCTCCGAACGCCCGGGCGAGGCCGAGGACGATGGCGGTGAGAATGCCCGTGGACGCTGCGGGGAGCAGGACCTTGTAGAGCATCTGCCAGCGGGTGGAGCCGAGGCCGTAGGCGCCTTCGATGTACTTGTTGTTCACGCTGCGGATCGCATCGGCGGAGACGGAGGTGATGGTCGGATAGATCATGACCGCGAGCACGATGGCCGCCGCCAGCACGGACTGGCCGTGGGGCACATTGAAGACGGTCTTGATGAGCGGCACCAGGACGACCAGGCCGACCCAGCCGTAGACGACGGAAGGAATGCCTACGAAAATCTCGACGGCCGGACGGATGATCTTCTCACCAAGCGCCGGGGAGATCTTCGTCATGAAGATGGCCGTGCAGAGGCTGAACGGAACGGAGATGAGCAGCGCCAGCGCGCAGGTCAGGATGGAGCCGACGATGAAGATGAGCGCCCCGACCTGGCCGCCGCCCGCTTCCGTATCGGACGGCTTCCATTCGGAAGAAAACAGGAATTCTGCGATCGAGTGATCGAACTGTGTGAACGTGAGCGACCCCTTGCCCAGCAGGAAGCAGCCGATGGCGATGGTCAGTACGATGAGGAACAGGCCGCAGATGGTGGCGATGCCCTTCCCCAGATACTCACGGCGGAACATATTCTGTTGCCGCGATGTGTCCATTATGGTCCTCCTTTGCGGATATGAAATACGCCAAATCCTGGCAAAACACCGCCCTCCCCTCCTTTTGCGGGGGATGGAGAGATGCACGGCGCTCTGCCAGAATCTGGCTGAAGAAAACGCTGAACAGTGTCTTCATCGCGGTTCAGCGTTCTCTTTCTGCCTCAGGCGGTCGGTCCCGCCTGTATGGATTCTGATGTGGATTTCACCCGGCGGTGACGGTCAGTGCCTGTCTCAGCGCTGAACGGTCATCTTGGAGGTGACGGCGTAGCCCTGCTTTTCCAGTTCGCCGGCGTATTTGTCGGAGACGATGTAGTCGAGGAAGGCTTTCACAGCGCCTTTGGGTTCGCCCTTGGTGTACATGTGTTCATAGCCCCAGACCGGATACTTGCCGTTGTAGGTGTTTTCGAGGGTCGGTTCCACGCCGTCGATGGCGATGGTCGCTACGTCTTTATTGTTGACGAGGTAGGAGAGAGCCACATAGCCGATCGCGCCCTTCGTCTGGGAGATGCTCTGGATCAGCGTGCCGGAGTCATCGGTTTCGAGGGACTTGTTGGAAGCTTCTTCCTTGCCGTCCATGGCGAATTTCGTGAAGAGAGCTCTCGTGCCGGACGTGGAAGGACGGGTCACGAGGACGATCGGTTCGTCAGGGCCGCCCACGTCTTTCCAGTTCGTCACCTTCGCGGTGAAGATGTCCTGGAGCTGAGCCTTGGTGAGGCTCTTTACCGTAGCGCCCACGTCTTTGTTGACGATCGGAGCCATGGTGATGACGCAGACTTTATGATCGACCAGTTCCTTCGCTTTTTCAGCGGGGAGCTTTTCTTCTGCAAATACGTCGGACATGCCGATGTCTACAGAACCTTCAGAAACCTGCTTCAGGCCCGTGCCGGAGCCGCCTGCATTCAGCGTCAGGGAGACGTTCGGGTTTTCTGCCTTGAACTTCGCCGCCGCGTCTTTCGCAAGCGGGAGAAGAGCGGAAGAACCGGAAGCGGTCACTTTGCCGGACAGATCGCTGCCTGCTTTCTTGTCCGCTGCCGCCTTGTCCTGGCTGCCGCCGCAACCTGCGAGGCCTGCGAGAACGACTACAGATAAACCTGCTGCTGCCATTTTCTTGAGATTCATTTTTTTCCTCCTCAATACCTTACTTTGTTTCGGTGTTTTCAGTGTACGGTACCTGTGTAAAATCCAAATAGCAGAATTTGTATTTTTTTCGTCTACTTTGTAAAGAAACGGTAAGGCTGCTGTATGGGAGAAATTCTCAAAATCCGTGAGAAATCCCCGCGGGCTGGGCATCTTTCCCCTTTTGCCTTTGTAAAGGAGAGAAGACATTTTTCCTGTGTCATCAAACATTTCGGTGCCGACGCGGCTAAAATTCCCGGCAGGAAGCGGACCGATGCGCCGGAATTGACGCGCCCCGGCGCGCCGCACCTCCGCCCTCCTCAGAAAGCGGGGAAAAGCACGGCCGCGCGCCCCTCTTCCTGCAGTGCGGGGCCGGCAGGCCCCTGCGGCCCGTGCCTCTTCCGCCTGCGGTCTTCCCCGCCGCAAAAAGGGCGCAAAAAAACAGCCCGTCCCGGAGGACAGACTGTCTTTTCTTTTTTATTTGCTTTCCAGATGCTTCAGGCCTTTCGCCGCGATGTCGTGACGGTACTGCATGCCCCGCCACTGGATGCGGGAGACGCCTTCGTAGGCTTTGTCCCGCGCTTCCCGGAGCGTCGCGCCGCGGGCCACCACGTTCAGCACGCGGCCGCCGGCAGTGACGAACTGGCCGCTCTTCTTCTTCGTGCCGGCGTGGAAGATGTGGCAGCCGAGCTGCTCCGCCTCTTCGAGGCCGGTGATGGCGTCGCCGTCCGTGTGGCCGGCCGGATAGCCTTCCGACGCGAGCACCACGTCCACGGCGTAGCCGTCTTTCCAGCGCACGTCGTCTTCGGAGAGCGTGCCTTCCACGCAGTGCATCATGATCTCCGCGAGGTCCGCATCCAGCATGGGCAGCACCACTTCCGTCTCGGGATCGCCGAAGCGGCAGTTGAATTCCACCACTTTCGGCCCTTCGTCGGTGATCATGAGCCCCGCATAGAGGCAGCCCACGAAGGGATAGCCTTCCGCCGCCATGGCGTCGCACGCCGGCTGGAGGATCTTCTCCCGCACGGCCTGCATCAGGTCCGGCGTCATGACCGGCGCCGGCGCATACGCGCCCATGCCGCCCGTGTTCGGGCCTTCATCGTTGTCGCGAATGCGCTTGTGGTCCTGCGAGGAAATCATGGGGACGATGGTCTTGCCGTCGCAGAAAGCGAGGACGCTCGCTTCCTCCCCTTCCATGAATTCTTCGATGACCACGGTGGTGCCGGCGGTGCCGAACGCGCGGCCTTCCATCATTTCCCGCACGGCCGCTTCCGCTTCTTCTGCCGTCTGGGCGATGACCACGCCCTTGCCGGCGGCGAGGCCGTCCGCCTTGATGACCAGCGGGAATTTCTGCGTCTTCACGTACGCCGCCGCTTCTTCCTCATCGGTGAACGTCTGGTACGCCGCGGTGGGGATGTGATATTTCTTCATCAGTTCTTTCGCGAAGCCCTTGGAGCCTTCGATGCGCGCCGCCGCCTGGGACGGGCCGAAGAACGCGAGCCCCGCGTCGCGGAACCGGTCGCCCAGCCCTTCGGCGAGGACGGTCTCCGGCCCGGCCACGGTGAGGTCCACCTGCATGAGCCGGGCGAAGTCGAGGATGTCTTCCTGGCTCGCCACCGGGACGGGCGTCGCCACGTCCCGCATGCCGTCGCTGCCGGGGATGGCGTAGACTTTTTCCACCGCCGGGCTCTGCGCGAGCTTCCAGCAGAGCGCGTGTTCTCTGCCGCCGCTGCCTATGACAAGTACCTTCATATGGGTCTCCTTATTAACCATGACGGAAATGGCGGTGTCCGGTGAAGACCATGGCGATGCCGTACTTGTTCGCCATGTCGATGGATTCCTGGTCCCGGATGGAGCCGCCCGGCTGGATGACCGCGGTGATGCCCGCCTTGCCCGCCGCTTCGATGGTGTCGCCGAACGGGAAGAACGCGTCGGAGGCGAGGACGGAGCCCTTCGCCTTTTCGCCCGCTTCCGCGATGGCGATGTCCGCGGAGCCGACGCGGTTCATCTGGCCCGCGCCGATGCCGTAGGTGACGTCTTTGCCCGTGAGGACGATAGCGTTCGACTTCACGTGCTTGACGATCTTCCAGGCAAATTCCATGGCCGCCCATTCGTCTTCCGTGGGCGCGCGGTCGGTGACGACCTTGCAGTCCGCGCGGGTCTCGGCGCTGTCGTCCGGGGTCTGGAGGAGGCAGCCGCCGGAAACTTTTTTGATCTGCAGCTCCGGCTTGGAGAGGGCCGGCACTTCGATGAGGCGGATGTTCTTCTTCGTCTCGAGCACGGCCAGCGCTTCATCGGAGAATTTCGGCGCGAGAACCACTTCGAAGAAGATCGGCTTCATCGCTTCGGCGGTCTCTTTGTCGCATTCGCGGTTCATCGCCACGATGCCGCCGTAGGCGGATTTGCTGTCCGCTTCGAAGGCGCGGCGGAACGCTTCCGCCGGGGTCGCGCCGAGGGCGGTGCCGCAGGGATTGGTGTGCTTGATGATGGTGCAGGCCGGGACGTCTTTCCATTCCATGGCCAGATCCCACGCCGCTTCCATATCGACGATGTTGTTATAGGAGAGTTCCTTGCCGTGGAGCTGCTTCGCCGCGGCGATGCCGCCGGTCTCTTCGGGGTCCTTGTAGAACGCCGCTTTCTGGTGCGGGTTCTCGCCGTAGCGCAGGTCCTGGATCTTCGTGTAGGCGAGGCTGAATACGTCGGGCATGCCATTCCCTTCGCCTTCCACCTGTTTTTCCAGATAGTCCGCGATGGCGCAGTCATAGAGGCCGGTGTGGAGGAACGCCTTCTGGGAGAGCTTCAGGCGGAAGTCCTCGGTGAGATTGTCTTCCCGGATGCGGGTGAGGATCTCGCCGTACTGGGAAGGATCGACGACGATGGCCACGTATTTGTAGTTCTTCGCCGCCGCGCGCACCATGGACGGGCCGCCGATATCGATATTCTCGATGGCTTCCGCCAGCGTCACGTCGGGCTTGGCGATGGTCTCGCGGAAGGGATAGAGGTTCACCGCCACGAGGTCGATGCCGGTGATGCCATGTTCCTTCATGGCCTTCACGTGTTCCGGATTGTCGCGGATGGCGAGGATGCCTCCGTGGATCTTCGGGTGGAGGGTCTTCACGCGGCCATCCATCATTTCCGGGAAGCCCGTCACATCGGAGACAGAGATGACCGGGATGCCCGCGTCGGCGATGGCTTTCATCGTGCCGCCGGTGGAGATGATCTCTACGCCCAGCTCGTGGAGGCCTCTGGCGAAGTCCACCACGCCGGTCTTATCGGATACGCTGATTAATGCTCTTTTGATGGTCAATTGCTGTCACTTCTCCTTTGCATGCATACCGGTGACCCGGTGCCCTTCCACATGGAGAGCATCGTCACAAAACGCTCTGACGGTCCGCACGTAGGCGGGATGCTCCTGCTCGAGGATGCGGGCGGACAGAGTCTCTTCCGTATCGTCGTCGTAGACGGGGACGGCCACCTGCGTGATGATGGGCCCGTCGTCCAGGCCGGTGCCCACGAAGTGGACGGTGCAGCCCGCGACTTTCACGCCCGCTTCGACAGCCTGCCGCTGGGCGTGGAGCCCGCGGAAGCTCGGAAGGAGCGCCGGATGGATATTCAGGATGCGGTCAGGAAACGCGTGGATGAGATTTTCCCCGCAGATGCGCATGTAACCTGCGAGGCAGATCAGGTCCGGCGTGAAGGACACGGCCGCTTTCAGGATGGCCTCGTCGAAGGCCGCCTTGTCCGGATAGTCCTTTTTCTCGATCACGACGGACGGCACGCCCCACCGCGCGGCGCGGCCGAGCACCTGCGCGTCCGCGTGGTCGCAGATGACGCCCACCACTTCGCCGTTCACCGTGCCGTCCGCGCACGCGCCGTGGATGGCTTCCGCATTGGAGCCGCGGCCGGAGGCGAAGATGAGGATGCGTTTCTTACTCATGGAACAGACCGCCTGTGACTACAACGTCCCGGGCGCCTTCTTCGATGCGCCCGATCTCGTAGACCGGCTCGCCGTGCGCAGCGAGGATCGCTTTCGCTTTGTCCGCGTCTTCCGGCGCGGTGATGAGAAGCATGCCGATGCCGCAGTTGAACGTGCGGTACATCTCCCGGGGCTCCACGCCGCCTTCCTTCATGATGAACGGGAAGACCGGCAGGAGCGGCCATGCGTCCGCATCGACGACCGCGCGGGTCCCTTCGGGGAGCACGCGGGGGATATTGTCGTAGAAGCCGCCGCCGGTGATGTGCACCAGGCCTTTCAGCGCGACTTCTTCCATCACGGGAAGGACCGCTTTCGGATAGAGGCGTGTCGGGGTGAGGAGCACTTCGCCGAGAGGCTTGTCCATGCCTTCGTAGGTCTTCCGGAGGTCGAGGCCGTTGTCCCTGATGATGCGGCGCACGAGGGAGTAGCCGTTGGAATGGACGCCGGAGGACGGCAGGCCCAGGATGACGTCGCCGGGGCGGATGGTCTCGCCGGTGATGAGATGCTTCCGGTCCACGATGCCCACGGCAAAGCCCGCCACGTCGTAGTCGCCCGGCGCGTAGAAGCCGGCCATTTCCGCCGTCTCGCCGCCGAGGAGCGCGCAGCCCGACTCGATGCACGCGTCGGCCACGCCCTTCACGATCTCCGCCATCAGTTCCGGCGTGAGCTTGCCGGTGGCGATGTAGTCCAGGAAGAAGAGGGGCCGCGCGCCCTGTACGAGCACGTCATTCACGCTCATGGCGACGCAGTCCTGCCCGATGGTGCCGTGGATGCCCATGTCGATGGCCAGGCGCAGCTTCGTGCCTACGCCGTCCGTGCCGGAGACGAGCACCGGTTCTTCCATGCGCGCCATCTCGTGCTTCAGCGTGTAGAGGCCGCCGAAACCGCCCAGATCGCCCAGGACGCCTTCCGTATAGGTCGCCTTGACGCTGTCCTTGATGAGTTCGACTTCCCGCTCGCCTGCGTCGATGTCCACGCCGGCTTCCGCGTAGGTCAGTCCTTTTTTCTTTTCGCTCATGCCTTCCTCCTTATTTCACCCTGGCTTCCATATCTTCGGGAAGCGGTTCTGCATACTGGCCGTCGAAGCAGGCGAAGCACATGTCCTCCCCGCGGAGGCAGCTGATGGCTTTCGCCAGCCCTTCCTGGGACAGGTAGTGCAGCTCGTCTGCACCGATCATCCCGCGGATCTCTTCCACGGAGTGCTTCGCCGCGATGAGCTGGCGGCGCTCCGCCGTGTCGATGCCGAAGAAGCACGGATATTTCACCGGCGGGGAGCTGATGCACAGCTTGATCTCCGCCGCGCCCGCATGGCGGAGCATGCGGATGATGATGCCGCTCGTGGTACCGCGGACGATGGAGTCATCGATGAGGATGATCCGCTTGCCCTCCACGTTGAGAGCGATCGGATTGAGCTTCATCCGCACGGCCCGTTCGCGCTGCTTCTGGTCCGGCTGGATGAAGGTGCGGCCCATGTATTTGTTCTTCAGGAACCCTTCCGAATAGGGGATGCCCGACGCGTAGGAATAGCCGAGGGCCGCCACGTTGCCCGAGTCCGGCACGCTCATGACGATGTCCCCGTCGTAATGCGTCTCCTCCCAGAGCGCGCGGCCCATATTGAGGCGCGCCTGGTAGATGCTCTGCCCGTTCATGACGGAGTCCGGGCGGGCGAAGTAGATGTACTCGAAGGAACAGATCGCCCGGCGGTGGTTCACGGCCGGTCCGTACATGGTGCTCTTCACGCCTTCGTCGTCAATGGTGACGATCTCGCCGGGGAGCACGTCGCGCACGAATTTCGCGTCGATCGCGTCGAGCGCGCACGTCTCGGAGGCCAGCACCCAGCCTGTCTCCGTCTGCCCGATCACGAGCGGGCGGTAGCCGAAGGGATCGCGCACGCCGTAGATGGCGCGGTCCGTGCAGGCCACGAGCGCATAGGCGCCGCGGAGGATGCCCATGACTTCCTGGATCCGGTCTTCCACCGTCTCCCGGCGGGAGCGGGCGATGAGCTTGATGATGACTTCCGTGTCCATGGTGGTCTGGAAGTCCGCGCCGCTCCGGAGGAGCTGCTGGCGGAGAGGCGCCGTATTGATAAGATTGCCGTTGTGCGCGAGGGCGAAGGGGCCTTCGGCGCAGTCGACCTGCAGGGGCTGCACGTTGCTCGGGATGGACGAGCCGGTGGTGCTGTAGCGCACGTGGCCGATCCCGATGTGGCCCTGCTTCACGGGGAAGTCCCGGAAGACTTCCGTCACGAGGCCCATGCCGCGGAAGGTCTCCATGGACGATCCGTCGGAGACGGTCATGCCGGCGCTTTCCTGCCCGCGGTGCTGCAGCGAGAAGAGGCCGTAGTACACTTCCAGCGCCGCATTCGCCTGGCGGTCGAAGATGCCGAACACGCCGCATTCTTCATGGGGCTTGTCGTCGTAGGTGGTAAAAGATGTATGGTTCACGGGAGACTCCTATCAGAAACACAGGCGGGAAGGGTCCCTCCCCGGGAAATCAGAATTTTTTGCCCGTGAGCATTTCGTAGGCTTCTTCGTACTTCGCGATGGTCTTGTCGATGATGTCCTGCGGGAGGCTGTCGCCGGGATGCGCGGAGAGGTAGTCGCGGACGAACTGCTTGTCATAGGAGGGCTGGCTCCTGCCGGCTTCGTAGCCTTCGAGCGGCCAGAAGCGGGAGTTGTCCGGCGTGAGCATCTCGTCGCCCAGGACGATCTCGCCCTTTTCGTTCAGGCCGAATTCGAATTTCGTGTCGGCGATGATGATGCCTTTTTCGAGAGCGTAGGCGGCGCACTTGTTGTAAAGGGCCAGCGTCAGTTCAGAGAGCTTTTCCATGTATTCTCTGCCCTTGCCGGGGAAATATTTTTCCACCCATTCCACGCCTTCTTCCATGGAGATGTTCTGGTCGTGCTCGCCCACCGGCGCTTTCGTGGAGGGAGTGAAGATCGGTTCCGGCAGCTTCTGGCATTCCTGGAGGCCTTCCGGGAGCTGGATGCCGCAGACCTTGCCGGTCTTCTGGTAGCCTTCCCAGCCGCTGCCCGTGATGTAGCCGCGGACGATGCATTCCACGGGGATCATGGTGAGCTTCAGCGTCTTCATGCTGCGGCCTTCAAATTCCGGCGTCTGGAAAAATTCCGGCATATCCTTCGTGTCGATGGAGATCATGTGGTTCGGGACGATGTCCTTCGTGAAGTCGAACCAGAATTCGGACATGCGGTTCAGCACTTCGCCCTTCTTCGGGATCGGTTCCTTCAGGATGCTGTCGAATGCGGAGATGCGGTCCGTGCAGACCATGACGAGGCTGTCGCCGATGTCGTAGAGTTCGCGTACTTTTCCGGATTTAAAAGGCTTGTATTCTTTCATGATGTCTCCTTCTGCCCTGCCGGGCCCTTACCTATAGAAATAAAATTGATCGGACACAAGTGTCAGCGGCCCAGCTCTTTCTGGAGCTTTTCATCCTTTTCGTAGATCTGGCGGGCCATGTCTTCGCGGTAGGCCTTGTATTTCGCCGCGAGCGCTTCGTCGGACGCCGCGCCGATCTGCACGGCGAGAAGCGCGCCGTTCTTCGCGCCGTCGATGGCCACCGTCGCCACCGGCATGCCGGACGGCATCTGCACGATGGAGAGGAGCGCGTCGAGGCCGTCCAGCTTCGCGCTAGAGAGCGGCACGCCGATGACCGGCTTCATGGTGAGGCTGGCCACGACGCCCGGGAGCGCCGCCGCCATGCCCGCCCCCGCGATGTAGCAGGTGACGCCCTTGGCTTCTTCCGCCGCCACGAATTCTTCCAGCTTCTTCGGGGTGCGGTGCGCCGAGGCGAGCGCCACATCGTAGGAAACGCCGAATTCGTCAAGGATGGCGAAGGCTTTTTTCATCGTCGGCAGATCGGAATCGCTGCCCATAACAATCGCTGCATGCATATTGCTGTATTCCTCCTTTTATTCACCAAGGAAAATGAACCGGATCATGATGAGCACCGCCAGGACATAGACGATGGGATGAACGTCCCGCCCTTTGCCCACGGCGAGCTTCAGGAGCGCGTACGCCACGAAGCCGCCGCAGATGCCGTTGGCGATGCTGTAGGTGAACGGCATGAGCACGATGGTGAGAAACGCCGGGAAGACTTCCGTGAAATCAGAGAAGTCGATGTCCTTCACGCCTTCCAGCATGAGCGCTCCCACGATGATGAGCACCTGCGCCGTCGCCGAGCCCGGGATGAGGCCCACGATGGGCGCGAGGAGCAGCGATGCCAGGAAGCACACGCCGCAGGTCACCGCGGTGAGGCCCGTGCGGCCGCCCGCGCCGACGCCCGCCACCGATTCCACGAACGCGGTGATGGTGGAGGAGCCGAGGAGCGAGCCGAAGGAGACGCCGCAGGCGTCGCAGAAGAGCGCCTTCCCCATGCCGGGGAAATCGCCGGTCTTCGGATTCACGAGGCCCGCTTTCGTCGCCGCACCCACCATGGTGCCCATGGAGTCGAAGAGCTCCACGAAGGTGAAGGTGAAGACGATGGTGACGATGCCCATGTGGAACGCGCCGGGGATGTCGAGCGCGAGGAAGTTATTGTTGGAAAAGTCCGGCAGGGTGAAGGGCGTGAAGTCCGCCGGCAGATGGGACACGCCTGCCGCGTAGGACACGAGCGTCGTCACGAAGATGCCGATGAGGATGGCGCCGGGCACGCCGCGGCTCATGAGGATGGCCGTGAAGAAGAGGCCGAAGATCGTCACGAGATGGCCGCCGTCCATCATGCTGCCCAGCGCGAAGACCGTGTCATTCGCCCCGGTGGTATAGTGGCCGCCCGCGTCCACCACCGCCTGGAGCACGTCCGGCGCGAGCGCCAGATTGACCGCCATGAGGCCGCTCATCTTCAGGCCGATGATGCAGATGAAAAGGCCGATGCCCACGGTGATGGCCGACTTGAGGGAATTCGGGATGCCCTCGATGATCATCTGCCGGATGTGCGTCACCGTGAGGATGAAGAAGACGACGCCGGAAATGAAAACGGCCCCCAGCGCGGTCTGCCACGGCACCTGCATCCCGATGCACACCGTAAAGGCATAGAATGCCAGCAGACCGACGCCCGGAGCCAGACATATCGGATAATTCACGAAGACCCCCATGGCGATCGTCACGAGGCCGCCGCCGAGGCAGGTCGCGATAAAGACCGCATTCGGGTCCATGCCCGCTGCGGAGAGAACGCCCGGCGCGACGAAAAGAATGTACGCCATGGTGATGAACGTAGTGATGCCCGCGAGGATTTCCGTGCGGACCGTCGTCTTCCGTTCCGAAAGCGCAAAAAGCCTGTCTAACATCATGTCCCCTTTCTGCGGGACGGAGCCTTCCCTCCATCCCCTCGGAAATAAGAAAAGCCGAACCCTTGACATATGGCGCTGGCTTGCTTATTTCAACATATAATGATTTGCTCTGTCAAATTCATTGTAATGGCTGGCCCTTTTCTTGTCAAAGAAAGCGCCCCGAAAAGGGCCTGTTTTTTTGTGATACCATTGGATTTTAATGAAGAAATCATGAAATTTTACAAATTCATGAAGTTCCTCTAATGCATTCTACAGAAGCCGCCCCGGTCTCCTGCTTGTACTGCTCGAGCAGCGCCAGGAACGCCGCCTGCGACTCCGCCCGCATGATCTCCCGCCGGAGCGCCGTGGCGTGCGGCAGGCCGCGGAAGTAGTGGCTCGCGTGGGCGCGCATCTCCCGCACGGCGATGTACTCGCCCTTCTCCCGCACGAGGCCCGCGAGGTGCTCCTCCGCCATGGAGAGCCGCTCCTCCCGCGTGGGCGGCGGCAGGACCTCGCCCGTCTCGAGGTACGCGTTGACCTCGCGGAAGATCCACGGATTGCCCCAGGCCGCGCGGCCCACGGCGACGCCGGCGCAGCCGGTCTCCTCCATGAGCCGCTTCGCCGACGGGCCGTCCGTCACGTCGCCGTTCCCCCACACGGGGATGGACACGGCCTCCACGACGCGGCGGATGCCGTCCCAGTCCGCATGGCCGCTGTAGAATTCGTCCCGCGTGCGCCCGTGCACCGTCACGGCCGCCGCGCCCGCTTCCTCCGCGGCCTGCGCCAGCTCCGGCGCATTGAGCGACGCCCGGCTCCAGCCGAGGCGCATCTTCACCGTCACGGGGACGGACACGGCGCGCACCATGGCGCGGAGGATGTCGTGCGCGAGCGGCACGTTCTTCATGAGCGCCGAGCCGTCGCCGTTCTTCACCACCTTCAGCATGGGGCAGCCCATGTTCACGTCCACGATGTCCGCGCCGGCCCGCTCCGCCGCCTGCGCCGCTTCCGCCATGATGTCCGGGTCGTCCCCGAAGAGCTGGAGCGCCACGGGGTGCTCGCCCGGGTCGAGCTTCATCATCTCCCGGGTCTTCTCGTTCCTGTGGTGCAGCCCGCGGGAGCTCACCATCTCCGTCGTGGTGAGCGCCGCCCCCATGCGCCGCGCGATGACGCGGTACGCCAGGTCGCTCACCCCCGCCATGGGCGCGAGGGCGCACCACCCGTCGAGCTTCACGGCGCCGATCGCCGGTTTTTCCATAGGACCCCTCCTCTTTTGCGAATATTTTTTTATTCTATCAAAAACTCCCCGCCGCCGCCACCGGACAGGCACGAAAAAAGACAGCCCCGCATCGAGCTGTCTTTCTCTGTCTCAGAGCGCCGTCCGGTACGCCCGGAGGTACGCCTTGAAGAAGGCCGCCGCCGGCTCCACCGCGTCTGCGGGCACCTTTTCGTCGATCTGGTGCGCCTCGCCCCAGTCCTTCGTCATGATGCGCCCGCTGAAGCGGAAGATGTGATCGCACACCGCCGCATAGTTGCGGGAATCCGTCGCGCCGGTCATCACCATGGGGACCACCGCCGTGTCCGCGCCGTACACGTCGCGGATGACGCGCTCCAGCAGACGAAACTCCGCGCTGTCCACGGAGCCTTCCGGATGCGGGTCCTCGCCGAAGGTCACCTTCACTTTGACGCCGTCGGGCATGAGGCTCTCCAGATACGCTTTCACGGACGCCACCGTGTCCCCCTGCAGGATGCGCACGCTCATGGTGCACTCCGCGTGGGCGGGGAGGACGTTCGTCTGCGGGCTGCCGGACGCTTTCGTCACCGCGAAGGTCGTGTGGAGGATGGCGTCGAGGCCGCGGTCTTCCGCCGCGAGCGCGCACAGCTCGGCCTAGTGCCCCTTCGGGTCCGCATAGACCGCCCGGCGCGCCCCGGTCTGGAGCGGCGCCAGCGCGGCAAGCTGCGCCTCCGCCAGCGGCGTCAGGCGGTACGGCATGGGATGGGCTTCCACCGCCGCCATGGCGCGGGCCACGTCGCCCAGCACGGTGTGCCGCCCGGGCTTGCTCGCATGGCCGCCGGGTCCGTCCTTGTAGAGCACGAAGTCATTCGGCGATTTTTCCGCCAGGCTCACGAGCGCCGTGTCCTGTGACTCTCCGGAGTCCGCGCCGCGCTGCACCATGCCGCCTTCGTCAAAGATGCAGCCGATCCGCACGCCCCGGTCCGCCAGGTACCGGCCGGCGAGGACGGAGCCTTTCCGGTCGTCGTCCGCCTGCACTTCCTCATTGTGGCCGAAAGACAGGTAAATGTCGAAATCCGGCTCGAACCCTTCCGCGAGGAGCTCCTCCACCGCTTCGCACTCCGCGATGAGGAGAGACTTGCAGTCGTTCGTGCCGCGGCCCCAGACGCAGCCCTGATCGAGCTCGCCGCCGAAGGGGTCGTGCGTCCACTGGGCCGGGTCGCCCGTGGGCACCACGTCCTGATGCGCCATGAGGAGCACCGGCAGGCGCTTCGGCTCCTTCGCCTTCCAGCGATAGAGCAGGCTCGCCCGCCCGATGACGGTGCGCTCCATCCGGCTGTGGATGAGCGGATAGGCTTCCTTCAGGAAGTCGTGAAGCCGGTCGAACTGCGTCCAGTCCGTGGACGCGTCGTTTTCCGTGGACACCGTGGGGATGCGCACGATGTCCTGCAGATGACGGATGTATGTCTCGTTCATTGGAAATCCTCCTTTTCTTTTCCCCTGCGGGGATTGCCTTCATTATAGCATCCCGGGCCAGAAATGCCGCGGATTTTTCTGCACCTCGGCGCGGCGATTGTCCTTTCCTCCCCAGTCTCATATAATAGTAGAAAAAATAAAGGAGGGATCCCCCATGAAACGCACTGCCAGTCTTTTCCTTTCCGCGCTGTTCGCGGGCGCCGTCCTGTGCGCCGGCTGCGGCGAGGCCGCCCAGCCCGCTGCCCGCCCCGCTCCTCTCGTGGAAGCGCCCGCGCCGGCCGGCCGCACCGTGAGCGGCGAGGAAGCGCTCGCCATCGCCCTCGCCAACGCGGGCGTCCCGGAGAGCCGCGCCCAGGTGCGGAAGCTCGAACGGGACGGAGACAGCGGCATCCCCATCTACGACATCGAATTCGAGACCCCGTACGGCGACTACGATTTCGAGATCGCCATCGAGACCGGGGCCATCGTGGGCGCCGACTACGAAGTGCAGGAAGAATGGGTGCGCCGTCAGCCGACCCGCCCTGTCTCGCCGGAAGAGGCGAAGGCCATCGTGCAGTCGAAGGTGCCCGGCCTGCCCGCGGACGCCATCCGCATCCGCCGGGAGTCCGGCGACGGATACGGCCGCTACGAGGGACGCGCCGCCTTCCGCGGGATGGTGTACGAATTCGAGATGGACCCGGGGACCGGCCTCATCTTCGACTGGACCGCCGACCTCCGGAACTGACAGAGAACTCCGCCGGATGCGCGGAGTTTTTTCGTGCCCGTCAGATTTCGACCGCCTGCCGGACCGCGCGGAGATTGGCCGCCGGGCATTCCTGATTCACCACGCACCCCGGGCCGATTATGATCCCTTTCCCGCCTGCGGAGCGGATCGCATCCCGCACCTGCGCCGTGATGCTCTCCGGCGTGCCGTTCTTCACGATATCGTCCCACACCTCGCGGCCGTCCGCGATCTTTTTCGCCGCCTGGAGCCCCGCGAGGAAGGGCCGGTCCGTGAGGGCCCGCGCCTCCGCCAGCGACGGCGGGGTATCCCGGTCATGCCAGTTGAGGACCGCCGGCGGATACCGGCGCAGGATTTCCTCGAAATACACGTCCATGCCGTGGATATGGATGACATTGAACCACGTGCGGCCCATGTACGCCTCCATCACCTGCCGGTCATAGAACTCCCCGAATGTACGGAATTCCTCCAGGGACAGCAGCGGCCGCCGCGCGTCCTGCGTGGCGAAAAAGAAGCCGCTCACCCCGGCATCGATGTTATAGCGGATGAAATCCACCGTAATGGCCGTCACCACGGCGAGCGCATGATGCACCGCGTCCGGATCTTCCCGCAGATCGCGGAGGACGCGGCCGCCGGTGAGCTTGTGAAGCGTAGTGAGCGGGCTGAAGATGGTCTGGATGAACGGCGTGTGCGGCGGGACGCACCGGGCGAGATGCCGCGCGAATTCCACCTGCTTGCCGTATGTCCCCTGCAGGCCGGAGATGACCTCCATATGCCGGTAATCGTCCATCGATCGGATTCCCGGAGCGGCGAGCG
Organism: Veillonellales bacterium; assembly: GCA_944390485.1. GTDB lineage: Bacteria > Bacillota > Negativicutes > Veillonellales > Dialisteraceae > UBA1822. The sequence continues at coordinate 238,826 of CALXPQ010000002.1, read as the reverse complement.
TCACCGGCCGGTTCGGCTGGCAGTAGATGGAGAGCTTCGCTCCGAGGTCCTGGATGCCGTAATCGCCGAAAGGCATCATCTTGATGAAATCATAATCGTACGTCTCCACGAAGTCCGCTTCCGCCTCGGCGAGCGAGACCGGGTCCTGATCGTACACGGAGAAATGAAACCACACCGATACCGGCACGCGGTCCGGCGTTCCGCCTTCGATGACCGCGCGCACCCGTTCTTCCCTGTTCATGAGATTCTCCTTTCCGCGGCCCGCAGGCCGCCCGCTCATCCTGCGCGCCCGCGCCGGGTCAGAGAGGCCTCCAGCCGGTGATAGCCCGCAGTGAGGATGAGGCACAGCATCCAGTACACCAGCGCGTCCGCCGCGTACGGCTCGGTCCGCCGGCTCACCAGCGCCGCATAGATGTCCGCGGCGGAGAAGATGTCCACCACGCGGATGGTGAAGAGCAGCGCCAGCGCTTTCAGCGCGTGCAGATAATAGGTAAAAAATGTGGGGAGCACCACAGACAGCGCCTGCGGGAAGACGATGTGCAGCCGCGCCTGCCCCGGCGTCATGCCGATGCTCATGGCCGCTTCGTACTGCCCCTTCGGCACGGACAGGAGCGCCCCGCGGATATTTTCCGACTGGTAGGCCGCATGGTACAGGATAAAGAGGAGGCACCCCGTCCAGTACGGACTGACGTCGAAAGGCTTCACCTCCGCGCCCGCCGCGGCGCTCAGGACCGGGGCGAGCAGGAAGGGCACCGTGTAATAGGCAATGAAGATCTGCACGATGGCCGGCACGGCCCGCGTGAAAGACACCCACACCGCGAGGACGGGATTCAGGATGCGGTGCCGGCCGATGCGTAGGACTGCGATGCCCGCGCCCAGCACGATGCCTGCGCCCAGCACGAACGCCGCGAGCAGCACCGTCCGCGGCACCGCCGGCAGGATGTAGAGAAAAGCCGAGGCCATCACATGGATGTCAAAGGTCATGACGCACCTCCCGGGAAACCGCCGGAACTCCGCCGGCTCAGGTACTGCGCCGCCGCTTCCAGCACCGCCACGAGCACCCAGTAGAGGAGCGCTACGGCGGCATAATTTTCCAGCTTGCCCCGGCCCATGTTCACATGGATGAGCAGATTCGCCCGGCCCATGAGGTCCATCAGGCCGATCAGATACATGAGCGAGGTGTCCTTCACGATCTCGATGACCTGATTCATCAGGGGCGGCGCGGCCACCGGGATCATCTGCGGCACGATGATGCGGAAGATGCGGTCGAAATCAGAAAATCCGAACGCCCTGGCCGCGTCGTGCTGGCCCCGGTCCACCGAAAGGTACGCCGGGCGGATGACCTCCCCGATGACGGGAGCGAAGCCGAAGACCACCGCCGCGAAGACATAGACTTCCTTGGGCAGGCGGGACGTATCCAGTCCGGCTGCCCGCAGGAATGCCGGCACGGTGAAATACATCAGGAAGAGCAGCAGCACGAAGGGCATGCTCCGCACGAAAGAGAGCCACACTTCACACAGCGCGTACAGCACCGGCACGCGGGCGATGCGCACGGCCGCCACCGCCGCGCCGGCCAGGAGGCTCATCGCCGCCGCGGCGGCCACCACGTAGAAAGTGAACGGCAGCGCCGCCGCGATCTGCGGAAAGACCGCGAGGAAGTACGAAGGATCGAAGCTGAGCACGGGACCACCCCCTTTCCGTCAGGACGCCGAATCCAGCAGCCGCATCATGTCGCTGCCGAACCATTTCTCCGAAAGAGAGGAGAGCGTCCCGTCCTGCCGCATGGAACCGAGCGCCTCATTGAGCTCCTCTGCGAACTGCGGCTCCTGCCTGTTCACGAGCACCACCGTGGGATCCACCTGCACGGGCGCCGCCAGCGGGGCGAGCGGCACGCCTTCCTCCCGGCTGAGCTTCTCGATATTCAGATTGCCCGGGACGATCAGCATGTCGTACTGCCCCGCCCCGATGGCCTGGATGCGCTCTGCCTGCGTGACGCCGCTCTGCACGGGCAGTTCCTCCCCGAGCGGCCTGCCGTTCTTCTCATTCCATTCGGACAGGATGCGGAACGCCCCGTGTCCCGAGGTGAAAGGGCACGGCCGGAGCCCTGCGGCGAGCGCCTCCTTCAGGTCCCGGTACTTCGTCTCTTCACCCTGCTTCACATAGACGAGGAGCGCGCTCGCGCCGATGGGATTCTCCGGGATGATGTAATTCGCCGCCCGCTGGGGATTGCGGTAGTAGCCGCCCGCGGCGAGCTTCGCCTCTCCGGACTCCATCATCACGTCCTGCGTCTCCGGCGGGACCGCGTCGATATCGAGCGAATACGACCGGAGCCGGCGGCCCGCTTCGCAGAGCACGTCGTATTCATAGCCCTGGATCTTCCCGTCCGCGTCCTTCCAGGCGAGAGGCGGCTCCGTCGCCGACACCAGCGTCTTCATGACGGTCTTTCCTTCGGCATCCGCCGCCGGCGCGCTGCTGCCGCCGCAGCCCGCGAAGAGCGCCGCTGCGAGGCATCCCGCCGCAAGCGCGGCCAGGATCTTTTTTCTGTAATCCATGTGTCATCCCTCCTGTTCTCTTTCCAGCATGCGGCGCAGGAACTGCCGCGTCTTTTCCTGTTCCGGGTGATGGAAGATCTGCTGCGGAGGCCCTTCTTCCACCACGCGCCCCTCCGCCATGAACAGCACCTTCGTCGAGATCTGCTCGGCGAAGCGCATCTCGTGCGTGACGATGATCATGGTGATCCCCAGGGAAGCCGCCTTGCGGATGGCGTCCAGCACCTCGCCCACGAGCTCCGGATCGAGCGCTGACGTAGGCTCGTCCAGCAGGATGACCTCCGGCCTCGGAGCCAGCGCCCGCGCGATGCCCACGCGCTGCTGCATCCCGCCGGACAGCTCCGCCGGGTACAGGTGCGCCGCCTGCTCCATATGGACCCGGGCGAGTTCTTCCATGGCGAGCGGCTCCGCCTCCGCCCGGGTCATCCCCTTGCCGTAGACGAGCCCGTCCATGACGTTCTCCAGCACCGTATGATTGCGGAACAGATTGAAATTCTGGAAGACCATGGTGGACTGCCGGCGGAGCGCCCGCACCTCCTTTTTCGAAGCGTGCCGGAAATCCACCGACACGCTGCCGATGGCGACCCGTCCCGCGTCGGGCCGCTCCAGCGCATTCAGACAGCGGAGCATGGTGGTCTTCCCCGTGCCGGACGGCCCCAGCACCGATACCACGTCCCCTTCCTCCGCCCGGAAAGAGATCCCCCGGAGCACCTGCCTGTCCCCGAATGATTTCTCCAGCTCTTCCACAGAAAGTATCGCCATCGTCTCTCCTCCTTCCGCCCTGCCGGCGCCGCGGCCCGCAGAGGCCGGATACGCAAAAAGCCTCCGCCCCAAAGGGACGGAAGCTTCCTGATTCTCACCCATTCCTGCCCATGCGGATGCATGGGCCGTCTCGAGCCCTGCGGCTCTCTGCTGTATCGGGCAGTCCCGGGAGAAGCCGGCCTGACCGGTCTCCGCGGCTCCGTGTAATTGCCATTACTGTATCATCCGGCCGCGCCCGCGGCAACCGCCTGATGGGAAAATTTAAGCATTGTTCATATCCGCAGGGCACCGTCATTCACACGCCGCAGGACACCGGGCCGGACCGCTTCTCTCATACATGACTTTTCTGTATCTCTTAATGGAAAATTTCTATAGGCGAATTGTCTTTACATCTGTAAAAATTCATTGAAACCGATATGGTTTTCGCTGTAAACTGTATGGTGTAGTGAAGATTCTCATTTTTTGTCGGCTGTCAGCATGCCTGCGCGGCAGTTTCCGGCCGGCAGTCCGCCGTGCGCACGTCCCGCCGGAGCCATCCGGCGAAGCCGGACCAGTGCCTGTGCGCCGCGGAGAAGGAGGCCCTCCCATGTATGATTTTGATACGGTGATCGACCGCCGGCATACGTTTTCCCTGAAATACGACTTTGCCGGGGAGCGGGGCTATGCGCCGGACATCCTCCCCTTCTGGATCGCCGATATGGATTTCCGGACGGCCCCCTGCGTGACGGAAGCGCTCGCCCGGGCCGCCGCGCACGGCATCTACGGGTATTCCGACATGGAGGACACGTACTTCGCCGCGGTGCACCGCTGGTTCCGCCAGAATTTCCACTGGGACACGAAGCGGGAATGGCTCGTGAAGACCTCGGGCGTCGTGCCCGCGCTGAACGCGGCGGTGCGCGCGTTCACGAATCCGGACGACGCGGTGCTCATCCAGACGCCGGTCTATCAGTGCTTCGAATCAGCCATCCGCAACAACGGCCGCCGCGTGGTGAAGAGCCCGCTCATCCGCCGCGGCAAGAAATACAGCATGAACGATCTGGGGGACATCGAGCGGAAAATCGCGGAGAACAACGTCCGCCTGAGCCTCCTCTGCTCGCCGCACAACCCAACGGGCCGCGTGTGGACGCGGGAGGAGCTGTCCCAGTACAGCGCCATCTGCCGCCGCCACCACGTGCGGGTCATCGTGGACGAGATCCACTGCGACTTCACCTATCCGGGCTACAAGCACACCGCCTTCGGCACGCTCTCCGAAGCGGACGCCATGAACGCGGTCATCTGCACGGCCCCGACGAAGACGTTCAATCTCTCCGGCCTGCAGGATGCGAATATCTGGATCCCGAACCCGGAGATGCGCGCGGCGTTCCGGAAGGAGCTCACCGCGTGCGGCGCCATCCATCCGAACCTCTTCGGCCTCGTGGCGGGCCGCGCGGCCTACACCGGCGGGAAGGCCTGGCTGGAGGAGCTGAAGGAATACCTCCTGCGGAACCTCAACTACGTGCGGAATTTCCTCTCGGCCAATCTCCCGTACATCAAGTTGGTGGAGCCGGAGGGCACGTACCTCCTGTGGCTGGATTTCCGCTACTACGGCCTCAAGGACTCCGCGCTGGAGCAGAAGCTCCTGAACGACGCCCGCCTGTGGGTGAATATGGGCCACATCTTCGGCTCGGAGGGCAGCGGCTACGTGCGGCTCAACATCGCGTGCCCGCGGGCCACGCTGGAGGAGGGCATGAACCGGCTCTACGAAGCGTTCAAATCGCAGAAGCCGTCGGCCAATCCCTACTTCCTGTGACAGCCATGACAAAACGGCGCAGCCTCTTCGGGCCGCGCCGTTTCTTTTTTTCCTCGAGACGCCTCCGGGCGTCTTTTTTATTGTTTCAGATCGGCGAGGAGCGCTTCCGCTTCGGCGAGCGCCGCCTCCTCCCGCTCCGGGTCGTCTTCGATGCGGAGCGTCACCGCCTGCCCTTCATGGGCGCCGGGGATCCAAGCCGCGGGGATGACCGCTTCTTTTTCGTCCTCATCGAGGAGGACCGCTTTATCCCCTTCGATGCGGTCCAGAAATGTCCGGATCTCCATGGGTTACTCCTTTCCTGCCGTCACTTTGAAATCGCCGCTGCCGTCCGTGGTGAAGGTCACGGTCCCGTCCTGGTCGGTGCGGTAGATGTGAGAGACGCCGCCCTTCCTGAGGCGGTCCAGCGCGGCCTTGTGAGGCAGGCCGTAGCTGTTTCCCGCGCCGGCGGAGAGCACCGCCGCTTTCGGGGCGACCGCCGCCACGAAGTCCGAAGACGAGCTGGTCTTGCTGCCGTGATGGCCTACCTTGAGCACGCCGCTCCGGATGTCCGCGCCGCTGTCGAGGATGGTCCGCTCCTCTTCCTTCTCCGCATCGCCCGTGAAGAGCATGGTGGACTCGCCGTACACGAGGCGGCCCACGATGGAATTGTTGTTCAGGTCCGGTCGGTTCTTCTTTCCTTCCGTGATCGTCCGGACCGGCGCCGCCACTTCGAAGGCCACGTCCGGGAAGAGCGGGATCACATCGCCCGCCTTCACCACGTGGAAGGGGATGTTCTTCGCCTTGATCTGCTTCAGATAGGTGCGGTAGGTGTTCGTGGTGGTAGCCACGCCGCTGTCGTAGATCTCTCCGACCTTCACGGTCTGGAAGACGGCGAGCATGCCGCCCACATGGTCCGCGTGGGGATGGGTGATGATGACTTTCGACAGCTCGTCCACGCCGTACTCTTTGAGGTATTTCTTCATCTCCGGCCGATGGTCCACGTCGCCCGAATCGATGAGCGCCCACTGCCCGTCCTTCGAGAGGAGGATGGCGTCGCCCTGCCCGATGTCGAGCACATGGATGGCGAGCTCGGAGCCGCCCGCGGCCGCCGCGCTCTTTTCCCCACCGCCGGAAGCGCCGCAGCCCGACGCGCCGAACGCGAGGGACACCGCCAGCAGGCACGCCGCCAGCCAGCGGAAAAACAACTGGATCATAGGCACTCCTTTCCTTTACCGCAGGCCGTCCTGCATGGTCTTCTCCCGCGCCGCCGGCACATGGCGCGCCACGTCGGTGGCGGTGTAGCCCACCGGCGCGCCTTCCGCCGCGAGGTCCCCCGCCAGCCCGTGGAGGTAGACCCCCGCGGCCGCCGCGTCGCCCGGGGCCATGCCCTGTCCGGCGAGCGCCGCGATGATGCCCGTGAGCGTGTCGCCCATGCCGCCGGAGGCCATGCCCGGATTGCCCGTGGGATTCACCCACGCCGTGCCGTCCGGGAGCGCCGTCACGGTGGGCGCTCCTTTCAGCACGAGCACGACGCCGTGCGCCGCCGCGTAGTCCCGGGCGCAGTCGATGCGCCGCGCCTCGATCTCCGCCGCGGAGAGGCCCGTGAGATGGGCGAATTCTCCCACGTGGGGCGTGAGGATGTACCGGCCGGGCCCGTCTTTCAGCTCGATCCGCTGCTCGCCCACCGCCCAGAGCGCGTCCGCGTCGATCACGACGATCTTGCCGAGCGCCCCGAGGAGCGCTGCGGTGAAGCGCTGCGTCTCTTCGCTCCGGCCAAAGCCGCACCCCATGGCGACCACGTCGTACGCCGCCGCTTCGGCCGCGGCCTCCTCCGCCATGGCTTCCGTGAAGCGCGGCCCCTCGCCGAGGGCGCGCACCATCACTTCGGGGATCCGCCCCGCGAGGACCGGCGCCGCGCCGGAAGGCGTGCGGAGGGCGATCTTGCCGCCGCCCGCCGCGAGCGCCCCCTGCGCCGCGAGGAGCGCCGCCCCTTCCATACCCGCCGAGCCGGCGAAGAGGCCGATGAAGCCGTTCTTTCCCTTGTGGGAAATGCGGGACCGCACGGGGAGCCGCACCGCCGCGTCCCGCGCTTCCATGAGGCGCACCGGGAATCCCTCCCGCGCCGCGTCGGGGATGCCGATGGACGAATACAGCACCGTCCCGCAGTAGTCCGAGCCGGGGTACAGCACGTGCCCCCGCTTGAGGGAGCCCAGCGCCACGGTGATGTCCGCCGTGACCACTGCCCCCGCCGCGCGCCCCGTGTCGCTCGACAGGCCGCTCGGCACGTCCGCGGAGACGACCGCCGCCTTCGCGTCGTTCATGCAGGCGATGAGCGCCGCTTTCTCCCCGGCGACCGCACGCGAGACGCCCGTCCCGATGAGCGCGTCCACGATGACCGACGCCTCCGCGAAGTACGGCAGCGCCTCCGCCGCGCGGGCGATTTCCACCACGGGGATGCCCATGGCTTCCGCCGCATGGCGGTACATCCGGGCCGCGTCCCCCATGTGGGACGCATCGCCCATGAGGAGCACCGTCACGTCCGCGCCGGCCTCCGCCGCATACCGCGCCGCCACGAAGCCGTCGCCGCCGTTGTTGCCCGTGCCGCAGACGATGACCGCCTCCGCGCCGCGCCAGCGGATTTTCTCTCCCGCGAGGCGCACGACAGCCGCCCCCGCGTTTTCCATGAGCACCGCTTCCGGGAGCCCCCAGGGCCCCATGGCCGCCTTATCGAGCGCTCTCGCTTCCTCCGTCGATGTGAGTATCATGACTGCCTCCCTGCATCACCACCACCGCCGCCGCCATCCCCGCTTCATGCGAGATGGAGACGGACATGTCCGTCACGCCGAGCTCGGCCGCCCGCCGGGCGAACGTGCCCTCCAGATGGAGCACCGGCGCGCCCCACTTCGTCCATGTGACGTGCGCGTCCCGCCAGGCCGAGCCGAAGATCCCGATGCCGAGCGCCTTGCCCGCCGCCTCGCGCACCGCCCAGAGCGCGGCGAAAGACTCCCACCGATGGGCCTTCTTCCCTTCGCAGTGGGCGATCTCCGCGTCCGTGAAGATGGCCTCCGCGCGCTTCGGGTACTTCGTGAGCAGCCGCTCCCAGCGCTCCGTTTTCACCAGATCGATACCGACGTACATCGTTCCTCCTTATGAAATACAAATCTTGTCTTTATCTTATCTGCCCCTGGAGGAAAAGGCAAGGCGGCCCGCCGGCAGGGCTCCGGGCGCCGCGCCGCGGCCCGAAAAAAATCCTTCCGCCCTTCCTTGCCATCCGCAGGAAATCATGATAAAATAGCTGAGTATGAAACAGCAAAAGACGGGAGGTGAAACCATTGCCGCAAATCAAAGCAAACATCAAGACGATGAAGAGAGACGCAGCGAAGCACGCTGTGAACGCTGCCGTCAAATCTCAGATCCATACGGCTGTGAAAAAAGCGATCGCAGCTGCGAACTCCGATAACAAGGAGGAGGCTCTTCGGGCTGCTGTCAGCGTCATCGACAGCGCTGCCTCCAAAGGTGTCCTGCACAAGAACACCGCTGCCCGCAAGAAATCCCGTCTTCATGCCCGCGTAAACGCTGCCATCGCTGCGGAAAAGGCTGCTGAAGCCAAGGAAGCTGCGGAAGCAGAAAGAGAAGCTGAAAAAGAAGCTTACAAGGAAAAGATGGAAGAAGACAAGGAATGATTGCCTGACGCCTCGCAGGGTCCCGGAAGGGGCCCTGTTTTTTTGTGCCTTTCCGGAAATTGTCCGCTCACCTGTCCGTCCCCTGTCTTTCGGTCAGCCCTTCATCCTTTCATTCCTTGACAGGACTAAATCATTTCGGTATCCTGAAAGAAATCCAATTGCACAGGGTCCAGAGACGGAAGTGAATACGCCGGCGGATTTCACCGGCGTGTCTTTTTCGTCTTTTCTTTTTGCAGATGCGCGCCGCGCAGGGCCCGAAGAAAGGAAGGTGCTTTCATGCCTGCTGAAAAGAAATCCCTCATGACCCGTTTTCTGAACGGCGTCGAGACGGTGGGCAACAAACTGCCCGATCCGGTCTCCCTCTTCATCCTCCTCGCCCTCATCACCGTCCTCCTGTCGGCGGTCTTCGGCGCGATGGGCGTGGAGGCGGTCCACCCGGGCACCCACAAGACCATCAAGGTCATCAATCTCCTCTCCCTCGACGGCTTCCGCCAGATGTGGGGCAAAGCCGTATCGAACTTCTCCACCTTCGCCCCGCTCGCCATGGTGCTGGTGTGCGTTATCGGCGCGGGCTGCGCGGAGAAGAGCGGCTTCCTCGCGGCGTTCATGCAGAAGATGCTCGGCGGCGCGTCGAAAGCCTTCGTGACCTTCGTCATCATCTTCATCGGCATCAACGGCAACGTGGCGGGCGACGCGGCGTTCGTCGTGCTGCCCCCGGTGGCGGCGGTGATCTTCCTCGGCATGGGGCGGCATCCCCTGCTGGGCATCTTCTGCGCCTACGCGAGCGTCGCGGCGGGCTTCTCCGCCAATGTCATGCTGGGCATGACGGACTCCCTCGCCTACGGCTTCACCGAGGCGGCGGCCCGCATGATCGACCCGGACTACGCGGCCTCCCCGGCGATCAACTACTATTTCCTCTTCGCTTCGTGCATCGTGCTCTCCTTCGTGGGCACGTACGTCACGGAGAAGATCATGGCGCCCCGCTTCGCCGGCGCGGACCTCTCGAAGTATGAGCTCGACGAAGAGCTCACCCGCCTCACCCCGCAGAAGAAGCGCGCCGTGAATCTCGCGCTCTGGGCGACGCTCGCCACGCTCGCCGTGATCGCGCTCCTCTGCATCGGCGACCATCCCGTGCTGGGCGATCCGGAGACGGGCTCCATCATGGCGAACAGCTCCCCCTTCATGCAGGGCATCATCCTCCTCGTGACGATCGTCCTTTTCGTCCCGGGCGCGGTGTACGGCTTCGCCGTGGGGAAATACAGGAACGACAAGGACCTCTTCGCCGATATTTCCCTCGCCTTCAAGGACATCTCCTCATACATCATCCTGTGCTTCTTCTGCGCGCAGTTCACCAATTACTTCGCCTGGTCCAATCTGGGGGCGATCCTGGCCATCAAGGGCGCGGCGTTCCTCCAGTCCATGAACTTCACCGGCATGCCCCTCATCGTGGGCCTGGTCATCGTGGCGTGCATCGTAAATATCTTCATCGGCTCCGCTTCGGCGAAATGGGCCATCCTCGCGCCGGTCATGGTGCCCATGATGATGCTCCTCGGCTACGACCCGGCGCTCACCCAGGCGGCGTACCGCATCGGCGACTCCATCACGAACCCGATCTCCCCGCTCTTCACCTATTTCCCGCTCGTCCTCGGGTACGTGAAGCGCTATGAGAAGGACACGGGCTTCGGCACCATCGTGGCGAACATGCTGCCCTATTCCCTCATCTTTGCCCTCGTATGGGTCTGCCTCCTCGGCGTGTGGGTCTTCTTCGATCTCCCGCTCGGCCCCGGCGGCTACATCCATCTGTGATCCATCGGAAGGGACGGTCCCGCCGTCCCTTTTTTCCATGAGAAAGGAGTCCCCATGACTTTACGAGACGAAGCGGAACAGCTCTCCCCGTACATCCGGGAGATGCGCCGCCATTTCCACCGCTTCGGCGAGCTCTCCTTCCACGAGGAGGAGACCACCCGCCGCATCGCCGAAGAGCTCGCGCCCCTCGGCTACACGATCGAGACCTTCCCCGATTACTACGGCCTCATCGCCACGCTCGCCGGCGATCCCGCAGGCCGCACGGTCCTCCTCCGGGCGGACATCGACGCGCTCCCCCTCCGGGAAGAGACGGGCGCGGACTTTGCCAGCGAGCGTCCGGGCGTGATGCACGCCTGCGGCCACGACTGCCACACTGCCATGCTCCTCGGCGCGGCGAAGCTCCTCGCCGCCCGCCGCCGCGCGCTCCCCGGCACGGTGAAGCTCCTCTTCCAGTCCGCCGAGGAATCCGGCCACGGCATGCAGTACTACCTCGACCACGACTGCTTCGCCGGCGTGGACGCCGCCTTCGGCATCCACATGTCCGCCGACATCCCGAAAGGGACCATCGCCGTCACCCGCGGCCCGCTCATGGCGTCGTGCACCGACTTCCGGTGCATCGTGCGTGGCGTCTCCGCCCACGGCTCCACGCCCCACCTCGGGCAGGACGCCATCGTCGCGGCGAGCTCCATCCTGCTCAATCTCCAGACGCTCGTCTCCCGCCGGAACAATCCCCTCCACCCGCTCGTCATGACCATCGGCACCGTCCGCGGAGGGAAGCAGTTCAACATCATCTGCGGAGAAGTCACCATGGAAGGGACCATCCGCTCCTTCGACCGCGACATGGCCCGGCGCGCGCCGGAGCTCTTCCGGGAGATCGCGGAGAACACGGCGAAAGCCCTCGGCTGCACCGCAGAGCTCGACGTCATCTCCTTCGAGCCCGTCACGTCGAACGACCACGACGCCCTCACGGACGCCGCCCGCGAAGCGGCCGTCTCCCTCTTCGGAGAAGGCATCCTCGCCGAAGAGCCCCGCTCCATGGCGTCGGAAGATTTCTCTCTCCTCATGGAAAAGATTCCCGCGGTCTTCGCCAAGGTGGGCGCGCGGGACGAAGCGTCCGGCATGACCTGGCCGCTCCATTCCGATCATTTCTGCCCGGACGACAGCGTCCTCTGGCACGGCGCGGCGCTCCACGCGCAGTTCGCGCTGGATGTCCTCGCAGGGAAAGGAGGCCTCTGATGGATACGAAAGCACTCGCCCTTCAGGAAAAAGACTACATCATCGGCCTGCGCCGCTGGTTCCACGCCCATCCCGAACTGGGCGGCGAAGAAGTCCGGACCACCGCCCGCATCGCCGAAGAGCTCCGCGCCGCCGGCGTGGAGGCGGAGACCTTCCCGGACATCACGGGCTGCGTGGGCACCCTCCGGGGCGCGCGGCCGGGAAAGACCGTCATGCTCCGCGCGGACATCGACGCCCTGCCCATCCAGGAGGCGGATACCTCGAAGCCCTACGCGTCGCAGAATCCCGGCGTGATGCACGCCTGCGGCCACGACTGCCACACGGCCATGCTCCTCGGCGCGGCGAAGCTCCTTGCCGCCCACCGGGACGAGATCGCCGGCACGGTGAAATTCCTCTTCCAGATGGCCGAAGAGATCGGCACCGAATCCCGGCACTACGTGGAGAAAGGGTGCCTCGCCGGCGTGGACGCCATCTACGGCCAGCACGTGTGGTCCCTCCTCCCAGCGGGCACCTACAATCTGGAAGACGGCCCGCGCATGGCCTCGAGCGACCGCTTCACCATCCGCATCCACGGGCAGGCCGCCCACGGCAGCGCCCCCCATCAGGGGCATGACGCCGTCCTCGCTGCCGCGGCCGTCGTGATGGCCCTGCAGACTCTCGTGTCCCGCGTGAACGACCCGCAGAACACCTTCGTCCTCACCACGGGCGTCATGAACGGCGGCACCCGGGACAACATCGTCGCCGCCGAAGCGGAGCTCATCGGCACCACCCGCGCCTTCGACAAAGCCTTCCGGAAGACCATCCCGGACCTCATCCGGCGCACCGCGGAGGCCGCGGCCGAAGCGTACGGCTGCACCGCCGAATGCACCTATTTCTTCGGCCCCGCCCCGCTCATCAACGAGCACCGGGACCTGAACGAGATCGCCCGCCGCGCCGCGGAGGACATCCTCGGCCCGGGCGCTCTCGTCCCCATGGAGCGGCAGATGGGCGCGGAAGACTTCTCCGTCTACATGGACGCCGCCCCCGGCCTGTACGGCTTCCTCGGCTGCCGCAACGAAGCGAAGGGCGCCGCCTCGCCGCACCACGCGGACACCTTCGACGTGGACGAAGACGTCCTGCCGCTCGGCGCCGCCATCTACGCCCGGTTCGCCCTCGATTTCCTCAATGCAAAATAAAAGGCACGCAAAAAGCCGCACCCCTTCTCGGGATGCGGCTTTTGTCATGTTTTCACACGGGCGCGTCCACCGGATAGCCGTTCAGCCGGTTCGCCACGCGGCGGAGCATCTTGAACTGCCCCTCCGCCTCGAGGACCTCCTCGATTGAATCCATATTCACCACGCTCCGGCAGATTTCCACGGCCTGGAGGAACAGAAAGACATTGGAATCGCCCACCGCAGTCTCCGGGTCGATGTGCTCCCGCTCGAAATAATCGAGGAACCGCACCAGAACGCCCGCATAGCCTTCCAGCAGGACCTCTTTCCGGATGCTCACTTCCCTGTACCGGTCCATTCCCTCACCTCAGTCTTCCGATACACCCGTCCCCGCAGCGCGCGCCGCAGGAAAGCCGGGTCTATCCGCATAACATTACTTTTCCTATTATAATCCATCTTTACCGATTCATAAAAGGAATGACCGTATTTCGCATAAAAGAAAGCCTTCCGCCGGCAAACTCATAGCCCGCCGTCCTCCTCCAGCGTGAAGCGCCACGCGCAGTGGCAGGCCGTATCGGTGATGTCCGGGTAGCACGACAGGCACTCGCAGCGGATGCGCGGGTCGATGGCGCGGGCGAAACCGCCGTATTCCACGAGGCCCACCGCTTTGCACGGATGGAGCAGCATGCCTTTCGCCTCGCGCGCATGCTGCACGCGGCAAGCCAGCGTCCGGTAGATGAGCGCGCCGCCATCCCAGCGGATCTCGTCCGCATTGATATTCGCGTACAGCCGCCACCGGAGCGCCTCCGCCAGTCCTTCGAGCCCCGGCCGCTCCGGGAGGCCGAGGAACTTTCTGATTTTCTGCGCCTCGATGACGGTGAACCGCTCCCAGATGGCGATGTCGTGGCGCATGGCTGCGTCCATGCCGTACTCCTTCTCCACCGACTGGAACCACACGCCGTCCATGGCGAGCCAGTCCTTCGCATAGATGCCGAGCAGCTCCACGAGCCGCTCCTTCGGCAGCGCCATGAGCCGTTCCTCCTGCGGTGTCATACGCATCGCTCCCTTCTGCTGTGTTTCTTTCATTATAACAAAAAGAACACCGCGCCCGCCTGTCCGGATGCGGTCCGTTTTCAGTCCAGCGCGAAGATCTGGAAGGGCATGCGGGGATCGGTGCCGGCTTCCGGCGCGCGCTCTGTATGGCACGGCGCGTCGAAGACCATCATCGCCCGGTCAGGGAGCGAGAAGCGCGGCCACGGAGGCAGGTCCTCCATTTCCGGACGGCCGGCCCGGATGAAAGAGAGGAACGCCCCCCGCATCTGCCGCGCGAGCCGTTCGTGCGCAGGCGAGCGGTCCATATCCCGGATGACGAGGCCCATGCCCATGAGGAATTGCGTCTCCGAGGCGTGGCACGCCCGGAACGCCTGCCGGTCCCAGTCGAGGCGGTACAGGTACGCGGTCTGCCCGCCTTCCGCCGAGGCCTCCGCCATGCGCACCGCCGGCGCGCGGTACACGTACTCTGTGAAGAACCGGATGAAATGCCGGTGGAACTCCGCATCATGAGGAATCTTCCCGTACGCTTCCATCACGAGGGGCGCGCGGTTCCCGAAGAGTCGCTCCGCGAGGACGCGGTCCAGGCCGTGCACGCCGTACACCTGCCAGTAGAGCTCCATCTCGTCTCGATTCGTGCCGAGGAGCACCGCCGTGTCCCGCGCTGCACCCCGGCGGAGCATGGAGAGCGCGTCGTCCCCGTCGAAGGTCACGCCGTCGAAGACCGGCCCCACGGCATGGAGATTCAGCCCCGCGAAGAGCGGCGCCTGCGCCCGGAGGACGGCCTGCCAGGGCATGGTGAGCAGCTCTTCTTCCCGGCCCGCCGCAAGGCCCGCTTCCGCAAAGAACGCCTCCGCCGCGCGCCGGGCCGTATGCTGATCCCGGATGCACTGCACGCCGCCGCTGGACAGCACGGCCCGGCGGAAGAGTCCTTTCGCCGCCGGCGCGAGCAGGAGCGCCCCGCAGAGCTTCGCCCCGGCGCTCTGTCCCATGATCGTGACGTTCTCCGGGTCGCCGCCGAAGGCTTCGATGTTGTCCCGCGTCCACCGGAGCGCCGCCGCGAGATCGAGGAGGCCGCTGTTCCCGGACTGTCGGTACGCCTCCCCGAGCCGGCCGGACACGTCGAGGAAGCCCAGCGCGCCCAGCCGGTAATTCGCGCTCACCACGACGATCCCCTCCCGGGCGAACGTTTCCGGCCGGATGCCGAGCAGGCCCGAGCCTTTCTGGAACGCGCCGCCGTGGATCCAGAAGAGGACCGGCGCGCGGCGGGCCCCCTTCGGCGCCGTCACATTGAGGTACAGGCAGTCCTCGTCCATGGTCTCGTTCTTCGTGAGATGCGAGAGACCGGGCACGGCGGTCTGCGGCGCGGCATGGCCCGGCCGCCGGCAGTCCCGTACGCCCTCCCACGGGGCGGCCGGCTCCGGCGGGCGGACGCGCAGTGGTCCCACGGGCGGCTTCGCATAGGGAATGCCGAGACACTGCACGAAGCCGCCCCGGTCCAGGCCCTCCATCCGGCCGCACGGCGCATGAATTTCCATCTGTCATCCCTCCTCTGTTTCCGTTTCCTTATACGATACCGCAAAAGCGCGGGCCCCGCCAGAGCGGCGTTTCCGCGCACGAAAAAACAGCCCCTTCCGGGACTGTCTGTATTATTTTTTTTCCGCTTTCATCGCTTCGAGCTTGTCCAGCATGATCTCCAGCGTGTGCCAGCCGAGGACGGCGCACTTCACGCGCACCGGGAGCTGGGAGATGTCTTTCAGGGACACCGCCGCTTCGAGCTCTTCGAGCTGCGCCTCGTCGGTCGCCTTGCCGCGGATCATGTCGAGGAAGAGGTGCACCAGCCGGAGCGCCTCGTCCACGGTCCGCCCTTTCAGGAGCTCCGCCATCATCGCCGTGGAAGCCTGGCTGATGGCGCACCCGCTGCCCGTGTAGGCGATGTCCGCGATGACGTCGCCGTCCATCTTCACCTCCAGCGTGATGTCGTCGCCGCAGCTCGCGTTGTGGCCGTGCTCCGACAGGGTCGGGTTCTCGATTTTCCGTTTATTCGTCCTGTCCCGGTTGTACTCGAGGATCAGGTCCGTGTACAGCTGCTGCAGTTCCATCAGTCATCATACCCCATCATCGGGCGGACGCCCTTCAGCTTTTCGAGGAAGTAGTCCACTTCCTCTTCTGTATTGTAGAAATAGAAACTCGCCCGGCAGCTCGCGCCCACGCCGAGGTAGCGGTGGAGCGGCTCCGCGCAGTGGTGGCCTGTGCGGATGCAGATACCCTCCGCGGAGAGGATCTGCGCCACGTCATGGGGATGCACATCATCCACGTTGAACGCCACGAGCCCTTCCTTTTCCGCCGGGTCGGACGGCCCGATGAGGCGGATGTGCGGGATCTGCCGCAGCCCTTCCAGCGTGCGGCGCACCAGCTTTTCTTCCTGCGAACGGATGGCGTCCCAGCCGACGGCCTCCACATAGCGGATGGCCGCTTCGAGGGAGACCGCCCCTTCCACGTACTGCGTGCCCGCTTCGAATTTCGCCGGGAGTTCCGCGAAGGACGTCTCCTGCTCGCCCACGGTATCGATCATGTCGCCGCCCAGCAGGAATGGCTCCATGTCTTCGAGGAGCGCCTCTTTGCCGTAGAGCACGCCGATGCCGCCCAGGGCGCACATCTTGTGCCCGGAGAAGGCGAAGAAGTCGCAGTCCAGATCCTGCACGTCCACCGGGCGGTGCGGCGCGCTCTGCGCCCCGTCGAGGACGACCACCGCGCCGTGCGCGTGGGCCCGCGCGATGAGCGGCTTCGGGTCGAAGCGGACGCCCAGTACGTTCGACACTTCGGCGAAAGCCAGGAGCTTCACCGCCGGGTCGTCGATCTTCGCGAGGTCTTCCGGCAGGAAACGGCCGGTCTCCCGGTCCACGTAGATATAGTCCAGCACGGCGCCCGTCTTCCGGGCCGCGCGCTGCCACGTCACAAGGTCGGAGTGATGCTCCGCGATGGTGATGAGAATCTTGTCCCCCGGCCCGAGATGGGTCTCCGCCCAGGAGCGCGCCACCAGATTGAGGCTTTCCGTGGTGTTCCGCGTGTAGATGATCTCCCGGGTGCTCTTCGCATGGAGGAAGCGGCGCACGGTCTCCTTCGAGCCGTCGTACGCCTCGGAGGCGGCGATGGCGAAGGGATGCGCCCCGCGGTGGGGATTCCCGTTCCGGTGCGTGCTGTAGTCGAAGACCGCCTCGAGCACGGGGAGCGGCTTCTGCGTGGTGGCCGCGTTGTCGAAATACACGATGTCCCGTCCGGCGCACTGCGTCTTCAGGATGGGAAAATCATTCCGGATGGCTTCGAGATTCATGGCTCTCCTCCTTCCGCGTCCAGCTTCGCCCGCACGCCGGCGAGCACGTCCTCCCGGAGGCTCTCGTCCAGGCGGTCGATGAGCGGCCGGATCAGCGATTCCACCACGATGCGCCGCGCTTCTTCCTTCGTGAGGCCGCGGCTCATGAGGTAATACACCGTCCCCGGGTCGATCTGCCCCGCGCTGGACGCGTGATTGCCCGATACGTTGTCTTCCGTGCAGAGCAGGAGCGGCAGGGAGATATTCTTCGTCCGCGGGTCGAGCTGGATGGCGTAGTCGCCTTCGCTGCCCTCCGCGCCGGAGCAGCCCCGCTTGAAATCGATGGTGCTGCGGAAGACTTTCTTCGCCTCGCCGGAGAGCGCGCCCTTCACTTCGATGTCGCTCTCCGTCTCCTCGCCCGTGTGGTCGATGTGATAGAAGAGGTCCAGCACCTGCCGGCCGCCGGCGGCATAGAGCCCGTACTCGTGCATGACGGCCCCCTTGCCTTCGAGCCAACCCCGGCTGTGGGTGATGACGGTCTGTCCGCCCAGGTCTGCCGAGACGAAATCCGCCCGCGCGCCGGCGGCCGCTCTCGCCGCGCGCTGCGTGCAGAGGAGCTTCCCGGAGAGGCCCTCTTCCGCCGCCGATACGTGGAGGACGGCCCCCTCTTCCAGCTCGTACGCCGCGGCGAGCGCGCACACGCCGGCCTCACCGCCGCCTTTCCACGACCAGACGAGGCGCAGCTCCGCCCCTTTTTCCACGCGGAAGACGTACGTCCCCGCGTAATCCGGCGAAGCGGCGTCCATGACGATGTCCGCCCGGAGGAGCACCTTTTCGTCCGCGGGGATGCGCACGGTATACGCTTCGCCGGACGCCGCCGCGTCTTTCCACGCGGGGGACGCCCCTTCGAAGTTCTCCGGGAGCGCCGCCCCCGCCGTCAGGTACGAAGCATCCGACCAGACCGCCTTCGCCGGGCGCGCCGGCATGGCGAAGGGCAGCTGGCTGTCGTTCGTCTTCAGGTAGCGCCACGTCGGCATGGGCAGCCGGTTCACTTTTTCCAATTCCATGACGCCCTCCTTATCCGATCGAACCTTCAAATTCCAGATCGATGAGCCGGTTCATCTCCACGGCGTACTCGAGAGGGAGCGCCTTGGAGATCGGCTCCGCGAAGCCGCGCACGAGCATGGCCTTCGCGTCTTCCTCGCTGAGCCCGCGGCTCATGAGATAGTAGATGTCTTCCTCGGGGATGCGGCCGATCTTCGCCTCGTGCCCCAGGTCGATGTTGTCGTTTTCGATGATGATATCCGGTATCGTGTCCGAGCGGGATTCATTGTCCAGCATGAGGGACTCGCAGCTGATGGCGCCCTTCGCGCCGGCCGCCTTCGGACCGATGTGCACCACTCCGCGGTAGATGGCCGCGCCGCCGCCCTTCGAGATGGACTTCGAATGGATGGACAGGTGCGTGTCCCGCCCGATGCATTCCACCTTCGAGCCCGTGTCAAGGAACTGCCCCTTCCCGGCGAAGGTGATGCCCGTGAATTCGCACGACGACCGGTCCCCGGCGAGCACCGTGTCCGGATAGAGGCAGGACGTGTGCGAGCCGAAGGACCCGCTCACCCAGATCATATGGCCGTCGTCCTCCACGAGGGCGCGCTTCGTGTTCAGGTTGTACATGTTCTTCGACCAGTTCTCGATGGTGGAGTACCGGAGCGTCGCCCCCTTCTTCACGAAGAGCTCCACCGCCCCGGCGTGGAGATTCGCCACGTTGTACCGCGGCGCGGAGCACCCTTCGATGAAGTGGCACTTCGCCCCTTCCTCCACGATGATGAGCGTGTGCTCGAACTGGCCCGCGCCGGGCGCGTTCAGCCGGAAATAGCTCTGGAGCGGCATCTTCACGTCCACGCCCTTCGGCACGTACACGAAGGAGCCGCCGGACCACACCGCGTAGTGCAGCGCGGCGAACTTGTGATAATTCGGCGTGATGAGCCGGCCGAAATAGGGCTTCACCAGCTCAGGATACTCCTTCACCGCCGTCTCGAAATCGACGTAGATGACGCCCTGCCGCTCCATTTCTTCCTGCACATTGTGGTACACCACTTCCGAGTCGTACTGCGCGCCCACGCCGGCGAGGGACTTCTTCTCCGCTTCGGGGATGCCCAGCCGGTCGAAGGTCTCCCGGATATTCTCCGGCAGGTCCTCCCAGCGGGCTTTCATGTCCGTCTTCGGACGGACGTAGGTGTCGATGTGGTCCATGTCCAGCTCGGAGATGTCCGGCATCCACGGCGCGATGTCGAGCTTCCGGTAGAGCGCGAGCGCGGCGAGACGCTTCTCCAGCATCCAGTCCGGCTCGTCCTTCTGCGCCGAGATCTCCCGCACCACGTCCTCCGTGAGGCCGGCGTCCGCCTTGTACGCATACTCGACGGCGTCCTTCACATCGTAGATGCTGCGGGCCACGTCGTCGATGCGGCTCTTCTTCCGTTCTTCCGCCATGTCAGGCCTCCCCGGCGAGGCTCCGGTACGCGTCGAAGCCGTTCGCCTCCACTTCGTCCACCAGCTCCGGGCCGCCTTCCTTCACGATCCGCCCGCCGATCAGGATGTGCACGTGGTCCGGCCGGATGAATTTCAGGATCTGGTTCAGATGCGTGATGAGGATGACCGCGTTGGTTTCATTGTGGAAATCGGAGATGTTCTTCGACACGATGCGCACCGCGTCCACGTCGAGGCCGGAATCCGTCTCGTCGAGCATGGCCAGCTTCGGGTCGAGGATGCGCATCTGGAGGATCTCGCTCTTCTTCCGCTCGCCGCCGGAGAAGCCATCGTTCAGGTAGCGCTCCGCGTAGGACGGGTCCATGGCGAGGTCCTGGAGGCGCGCCTTCAGGAGGCGCTTGAAGGGGAAGAGGCGCTGCTGCTGGCCGCTGACGGCGGTCTTCGCCGTGCGGATGAAGTTCTCCATGGAGATGCCCGCCACGGAGATCGGCGCCTGGAAAGAGAGGAAGAGCCCCAGGCGGGCGCGCTTGTCCGTGGAGAGCTCCGTGATGTCCTGCCCCTCGAACCAGATCCGCCCTTCCGTCACCGTGTAAGCCGGATTGCCCATGATGGCATGGAGCAGCGTCGACTTGCCCGCGCCGTTCACGCCCATGATGACGTGGACCTCCCCGGCCCGCACGGTGAGGTCGAGCCCGTGCAGGAGCTCCTTCTCCCCCACGGAGACGTGGAGATTTTCAATACGGAGTAATTCGCTCATTATGTCACCTCTATAGGGAAATGTTGAAATAAATCTAACTCTTTCCATATTGTACATGATATGGCAATGCCTGTAAATAAAAGAGAGTCATTCTCAATTATGTAGCCGTATCCGATATAAAAAGAAAAGGCGAGTCGCCCCGCCGTGCGCTCCCGCCTTGATGATTGCCTCCCGGCCGACTTTCTCTTTGCTCCCGCCGCTGCGACGGACGCGTCAATAGATGGATACCAAAACGGCGCTTCCCCGTGCTGCCATTTTTTCATAAAACGCTTTCAGTGTTTCGAAGGAAATTTGCAGATCTTCTTTGATTTCCTCTTCTTCCTCTTCGTATTCCCAGATGTCGGGATAAATCCGGTTGCGGGAAAACGCGCTCCGGTCAAAGTTGGCAAGGTACGTTTCAAAATCAATTTTTTGCAAAGCCTGTGCGATTTCTTTTACTCTATCTGCTTTTGTGCCCGCTATCCATTCGTCCCCGTCCTCTCCGGACAGATTCCGCTGTCCAACGATCGCTTCACTGAGTAAATGCCCTTCTATCGGTTCCTCAGCAGATCGCCCAGTCAGTAAAAAATGCAGTGCGTCCCACATTTTGTCGATGTTGCATATCTCCAGCTCCTCATTTTCCTGTAATTCCTCTACGTCATCAAGACCAAAACGCTTTTCCAGGTCCCCGTCTGCCATCGGTCGATAATTGGCATACATTCCCATTTCGCTTGCCCTCCTTTCCTTCTCCCTGACCGGGAGTCAGCCCCGCTCCACAAAGCGCACCTGTTTCCCTTCGATTTCAAATTCCAGTTTAACGCCATAATCAGCCGCCCAGGGCAGGCACCGGCTGAGCAGTGCCATCACCCGCTGATCGGGGATTTCATTAAAAGCGACCCGCAAAATCACAGGCCAATCCGCATATGTTTCCCGAAATTTCCCGCTCTGTGTATGATTCAGATAGCCCCGCATCTTATCCAGCAGCGCTTTTTGCGTCTCCGGGGCCCCATCAATAAAGCCATGGCAGACCAGAATCATCAGCACTTCTCCCGCTTTGGTTTCTGCCAGGATATCAATCCTGCCGGGATCTCCGAATTTGTCTGCCATCGTCATCCCGTCCGGCAGCTTGTGATCAGTGTCAAAGGGTTTCATGTCCACTCTCCTTATTCCTGTTTCGAAGATACAAAAAAGGCAGACCCCACGGCCTGCCTTCTTTCGGTTCACTGCGCTCCGCCGAACCAGTTTTTGTACAGTTTGTCGTACGTGCCGTCGTCGCGGAGAGATTTCAGCGCGCCGTTGATCTCTTTCTGGAGCTCCGTATTGCCTTTCTTCACGGCGATGACCAGCCCGTGGGCGGAGAGCTTTGGCTCGCCCGCCACGGCGAGGGCGCTGTCCTGCTTCGCGTAGTACGCCGCCACCGGCGTGTCGAGCACCGCCGCTTCCACGCGGCCGTCCTTCAGCGCGCGAATGACGTTCTCTTTCTCATCGAAGGCCTGCACTCGTTCCGCCCCGAAATCGACGGAGAGCTCCGTATGGCGCGTGCCCGCCTGCGTGCCCACCACCTTGCCGGAGAGGTCTTCCCAGCCGCGGATGGAGTCGTCGCCGGCGTTCTTCAGGATGGAGTAGCCCGCCTTCTCGATGTAGGGATCGCAGAAGGTGAGGTCTTTCGCCCGGGCGTCGGTCCCTTCCATGCCGGAGATGACCGCGTCCACCTTGTTGTCCTTCACTGCGGAGATGAGGTCGCCGAAGGTGATGTCCTCCACTTCAAGCTTCGCGCCCATGCGGTCCGCCACGGCGGCGATGAGCTCCATGTCGAAGCCGGTCACTTTCCCGTCCGCCTTGTATTCGAACGGCGGATAGTTCAGGTCCGAACCGACGCGGAGCACCTTTTCCTTCTTCTCCTGCACGGCGCCGGAATACGAACCGGTGAGGCTGCTGCATCCGCCCGCCAGCATGACGGCGCACAGGCCCGCTGCAGCGAGAGCCGCCCATCTTCTCTGTTTCATACGATTCCTCCATTCTGCCGCGCTTTGCGGCACTCCTTTTCATCTGCCTCATTATACAGAAGCCGCCCGCGGCGCGCCTATAGAAAATCCCTATGGGCCCGCGCGCCGCGCCGCTTCCCGGCTATACGAAAAGGCACCGGGTCTCCCCGGCGCCTCCTGTGCCTCGCTTATTTCCCGGACGCGCCGAACCACTTCTCGTAGATCTTGTCGTACGTGCCGTTTTCCTTCAGTTCCTTCAGCGCTTTGTTCACCTTGTCCTGAAGCTCCTTGTTGTCCTTCTTCACGGCGAAGGCGAAGCCCACCGATTCTTTCGGCGTGCCCACGATCTTCAGGTCCTTGTCCGCGCCCTGCTTCAGATAGTACATGCCCACCGGCGCGTCGATGACCACCGCGTCCACGGTCTTCGCATTGAGCTCCATGAAAGCCTGAGAGTTCGAGTCGAACTGCTTCACCTGGCTCGCGCCCGCTTCCTGAGCGAATTCCACCTGCTTCGTGCCAACCTGCGCGCCGACCACCTTGCCGGAGAGGTCCGCCCAGTCGTGGATCTGGTCATTGTCCTTCGGGACGATGATCACCTTGCCGGACTGGTCGAAATAGATGTCGCTGAACGCCACCTGCTTCTCCCGCTCGGGCGTCACGTCCATGCCGGAGGCGATGAGGTCGATCTGCCCGCTCTGGAGCGCCGGGATGAGCGCGTCGAAGCCCATGCTCTTGAATTCCATCTTGCCGCCCATCTGCTTCACCACGGCGTCCGCCAGGTCGATGTCGAAGCCCACGTACTTGTCGTCCTGCGTGAATTCGAACGGCGGATAGGTGGTCTCCGCGCCGACGCGGACGATGCCGTCCGCCGGAGCGGACGCGCCGGAAGACGAAGAGCCGCCGCAGCCCGTGACCGCCACGGCCGCCGCCAGCGCGCCCGCCGCGAGAATCAGTTTCCATTTCTTTCCGAACATGTGCAAACCTCCCTGTTTCATCACTGTTTAGCATGTTGTATATCTGTGCTTTTCTTCTCCCTATACTATCAGGGAAGGAAATCTCCGTCAACTCTGTGTAAAGCCGCTGCCGGGCCCCGCGTTGACCCGCCTATTATATAATGATATATTTTATATGTGATTTTTTACGGAATGGGGAATAGACCGATGGAACTGATTACTGAATTTCTCACGGACTGGGGCTATCTCGCGCTCTTCGCGACGATGGTGCTGGAGAACATGAACGTGCCCATCCCCAGCGAGATCGTGCTCGGCTTCGCGGGCTTCCTCGTGTCGCAGGAGATCTTCTCCTTCTGGCCGACGGTCCTCGTGGGGACGGCGGCGGGCCTGGCGGGCTCGCTCGGCTCCTACTGGATCGGCGCGAAGGGCGGACGCACGGTGCTCCTGAAGTACGGGCAGCACATGCACCTGTCGGGAAAGAAGCTCATCGCCGCAGACTCGTGGTTCCAGCGGTACGGGGGCATCGCGGTCTTCACGGGCCGCCTTCTGCCGGGCATCCGCACGTTCATCTCGCTGCCCGCCGGCATCGCCCAGTACCCGCTGCCCGAGTTCATGCTCTTCACCATCGCGGGCACCGTGCCGTGGACGATCCTCCTCGTGTACGTGGGCTCCGTCCTCGGGGACAACTGGCAGACGATCCTGGACTACCATTACGAGATCGCCGCCGGGTCCGTCGTGCTCGTCGCCGCGATCCTCGCCGTCTATTTCTATCTCCGCCGTGTGAAGGAGAAATGATGCTGTGACCTCTGACCGGAAATATCTTTTTGTGTATTGTCTCATCCTGTTTCTTCTGTTTCTCTGGAACGTGCCTCTCCTCGACCCGGACGAACCGGTGTACGGCGAGACCGCGAAGGAGATGCTCGCCACGGGGGACTGGCTTTCTCCCCGCATCTACGGCGAGTTCTGGTATGACAAGCCGCCTCTCTTCTACTGGCTGGAAGCACTGTCTTTCTCCGTGCTGGGCGTCTCCACCTTTTCCGCCCGCCTGCCGTCGGCGCTCATCGCGGCACTCACGGTGCTCTACGTGTGGCACGAGACGGAGCAGCTCTTCTCCCGGCGGACGGCGTTCCTCGCGGCGCTGATCCTCGCCACGTCCCTCGAGTTCGTGGTCATCGCCCGTTCGGCCGTGACGGACATGACGCTCACCGCGGCGCTCACGGTGGCGCTCTTCTCTTTCGTGCGGGAGCGGTACGTCACCGCCTACATCGCCTGCGGCCTGGCCCTCCTGGCGAAGGGGCCCATCGGCTTCGGATTCCCCGCGCTCATCGTGGGGCTCTGGCTCCTCGCGCAGCGGCAGTTCACGTTCCGCCGCGTGATGGCGCTCAAATGGTACTGGGGCATCCCGCTCGCCTGCGCGGTGGGCCTGCCGTGGTACCTTTACATGACCGCCGTGCACGGCCAGCCTTTCATCGATACGTTCCTCGGCTACCACAATCTGGTGCGCTTCACCGAGCCGGAGCACGCGGGGAAAGACCACTGGTGGCTCTACCTCGTGGTGCTCACCGCGGGGTGCTTCCCCTGGACGGGCGCGGTGTGCGGCATGCTCACGCGGCTCCGGCGCTTCGCGTCCGATCCGGTGAAGCTCTACTTCATCGTGTGGGCCGCGTTCATCTTCCTCTTCTTCTCCGCGTCGTCCACGCAGCTCTTCTCGTACATCCTGCCCATGTACCCGGCGCTCGCCGTGCTGACGGCGCTCTATCTGGAAGAACTCCTGGACCGGCCGCCGGGCCGGCTCTTCCCGCAGCTCCACATTTTCTTCCTGGGGCTCACCGCGGCGGCCGTCGGCCTCGCGCCGCTCACGCCCGCCGGAGGCGACACGGTGCGGTACGGCACCGCCTTCGTTCTGCTCCTCCTGGGGCTCGCCGGGGCGCGGGCGTACCGGTGGGGGCGGCCGAAGCTCTTCCTCCTCCTGCAGGGGGCTCTCCCGCTCTTCCTCGTCTGCGCGGTGTGGACGCTCTTCGCCGCTCCGGTGCGCGAACAGTTCACCTCGCCGGACCTCTCCATGAAGGTGCTCCTCACCGAGCGGGACGAAGGGGTGCCGCTCTACATCGACCCGTTCTACCGGCCGGCGTCGGCGTTCTACCACGACCTGTACGGCCTCCGCATGCCCGACCTCCGGCAGCCTGCGGAAGACATCCCCGGCGACGCGTACCTCCTCGTGCAGAAGAAGCTCTGCCGCGACTGGCCGGACGAAGAACGCGCCCGGTGGCGCACCGTGTGGGAGACGCCTGCGGCGTACTTCCTCCGGAAATCCTGATTTTCTCTGTGTTCCATACTGTCAGGTGAAAAAACAAAAATGAATCGACCTCTCCGTTTCCCCGTCATCCTGGGCATGCTCTTCTTCGTGGCCTTCGTCATGTACCTGTGGGGCGCGCAGCAGATGCCCGTCACCGACCCGGTGGAGTCCAACTACGCCCTCACCGCGAAAGAGATGGTGCTCTCCGGCGACTGGATCTCCCCGCAGATCTACGGCACGTACTGGTATGACAAGCCGGCGCTCGTGTACTGGCTCCTTTCCGCGTCGTACACCGTCTTCGGATTCACGAATCTCGCCTCCCGCCTGCCGGCCGCGCTCTGCGGCGCGCTCACAGTGGTGCTCATGGGCTGGTACGTCATGCGCATCACGAAGGACCGCGACATGGCGGTCTGCGCGGCGGCTTTCCTCGGCACGGCCCTCGAAGTGTGGATCATCTCCCATGCGGTCATCACGGACAGCATGCTTCTCCTCTTTACCCTGCCCACTCTCTTTTCCGGCTACATCGGCGTCACCGAGAAGAGCGGGAAGCACATCACCCTCGCCTGGGCGGCGGCGGGCCTGGCGTGCCTCGCCAAAGGCCCCGTGGGCCTCGTCCTGCCGGGGATGATCCTCTTCCTGTGGTGCCTCACCCGCCGGTCCGTGCGGGACGTGCTCCGCCTCTTCTTCCCCGCGGGCCCGGTGGTCTTCCTCCTGATCGCCGCGCCGTGGTACTGGACCATGTACAGCCTGCACGGCCAGGTCTTCCTCGACCAGCTCATCGGCCTCCACAACGTGACCCGCGCGCTCTCGTCCGAACATCCGGAGGACAACTATTTCTTCTACTACCTCCTCGTGCTCCCGGTGGCGCTCCTCCCGTGGACGGGGCTGTCCTTCTACTCCATGGTGAAGCGCTGGAAAGAGCGGGACACGCTCTATGATTTCCTCATGATCTGGTGCTGGGGCACGATCCTCTTCTACACCCTCGTGGCGACGAAGTACATCACCTACACCTACATCGCCGTCGCGCCGGCCATCGTGCTGGCGGCGCTCACCCTGAAGGAATTCCTCAGCTCCGATTCGAAGCTCGTCCACGGCGCGCTGGTCTATCCGTACCTGCTGACGCTCGTAGCCATCGCCGCAGGGACGTACTTCCTCCCGGGGGACTTCCTCTCGTACTACGTCATCGCCGTGTACAGCGGCTTCCTCCTCGTCACGCAGTGGAAGAAGAAGCAGTACGGCAGCATGCTCATCCTCTCGTCCGCCGCCATGGCCGTGGGACTCTCGTGCCTCGTCTTCGGCGGCCTCACGGGATACATCGCCACCCGCTCGTCCCTCGACATGAACGAATATTTCCACAGCCTGCCGGGGCAGCATTATTTCTTCAAGAGCTATCCCCCGTCCTACACATACTACACCGATGAGGTGGCTGTCCGCGTATACGACGCGGGCATGGTGCAGCGCGACGCCCGCTGGGAGACGAAGTACGCCGTCCCGACGGTCACCACGGATGAGCTCTTCGCCAGAGCGGACGGCCCGGTCTACCTCTACGTGGACAAGAGCGACGCCGACACCTTCGCGGAATGGAGCGGCCGGGACCGCTTCACGGAAAACAAGGCGCTCCCCTCGGGCACGGTCTATGAAATGGAAGCGGACAAGCCATGACCGACGCGATCCATCAGGCCCGGGATTTCGTACAGTCCCTCCTCCGCTGGCACGGGCCGGACGTTTTCAATCCCTGGGCGGACTTCGACCCGGACTATGACGTGGCGTACGCCCGCTCCATCCGGAAGGCACAGCTCGAGCGCTATCTCGCGCGGCGCCTCCCGCAGGCGCGCATCCTCCTCGTGGCCGAAGCGTGCGGCTACCAGGGCGGCCGCTTCACCGGCGTAGCTATGACCTGCGAGCGCATGATGCTCTCCCTCCATCCCACGGTGAATGCGAAGATGGTCATCGGCGCGCCGGGCCGCCGCACGAGCCGCGCGGACAGCCCCTTCCTGCCGAAGGACATCCAGCGCCGGTCCGGCTTCAACGAGCCCACCGACACGGTCGTGTGGGACGCGTGCCTCTCCGCGGGGCTCGCGCCGGAAGAATTCCTCCTGTGGAACATCTTCCCTTTCCATCCGCACCAGAAAGGGCGCATGCTCACGAACCGCACGCCCACCGACGCGGAGCTCGCGGCGGGGCTCGCCTACACGGAAGCGCTCCTCGCCCTCACGGGCCCGCTGCCCCTCTTCGCCGTGGGCAAAAAAAGCGAAGCCACCCTGCGCGCCGCGGGCTACCGGCCCATCGGCCTGCGCCATCCCGCGAACGGCGGGGCGAACCTCTTCCGCGAGGGGCTCGCCGACGCGCTGAAGCAGCGGGGGCTCTCCTCCTGAAACGGGCGCAAATGAAAAAGCCATCCTGTCATCGTGCAGGACGGCTTTTTTTGATTGCGCTTTTTTTATGGGTCAGAACGGGAAATCGTGCGGGTCCGCAGAGAGGCGGCGCCCCTCGTCGAGCGCGGCCATCGCTTCCATGTCTTTCTTCCGCAGCTTGAAATCGAAGATCTGCGCGTTCTCCGCGATGCGCCCCCGGTCCGCCGATTTCGGGATGACCGTGAAACCCCGCTGGAGCTGCCAGCGCAGCGTGATCTGCGCGGGGGTCTTGCCGTATTTCTTCGCGAGGCGCTTCACCGTGTCGTTCCCCGCGAGGTCCTTCCCCTTGCCGAGCGGGCTGTACGCCACGGGCGCGATGCCCCGGGCGAGGCACGCGTCCAGCACCGGCTGGTTCGCGAAGGACGGATGCGACTCGAACTGGTCGACCAGCGGCTTCATATCCGACACGCCGGAGAGCGCGTCCAGATAGTCCGCCTCGAAATTCGCCACGCCGATGGCCCGGCACCACCCTTCGTGGTAAAGGTCCGTCAGGTCCTCCCAGGCCTTGCGGTAGCCCTCCGCCGGCCAGTGGATGAGGTACAGATCCACGTAATCCATGTCGAGGCGGCGGAGGCTCTCCATGAGCGCGTCCCGCGCGCGGCCGCGGCGCACGTCGTCGGTCCAGAGCTTCGTCGTCACGAAGACCTCTTCCCGCGGGAGGCCGCTCTTCTTCACGGCGCGGCCCACGGCCTCCTCGTTCCCGTACATGGCCGCCGTGTCGATGTGCCGGTAGCCCGCTTCGAGCGCCCACAGCACGGCCTGCTCCGTCATGACGCCGCTCTGCCAGACGCCGAGCCCGAGGCGCGGCATCTTCACGCCGTTTTCCAGCTGTATCCATTCCATGAGAGTCCCTCCTTTTCTGCTGCCGTTACGTCTTTGCTTATCATTATACCGGCTGGGCGGGCCGGAATTTCTATCATTTCCGCAAAATAAACATAAAAAAAGCGGGACATGCCCGCATTCTCACGATTCCGGCGTCATCGTCTCCAGCTCCGCCAGGTCGCCGGCCAGATGCTTCCGGATGAGCTGCTCCAGCTCTCCGGCGGTCTGCGCGTCGTACTGGTGGATGATGACGGGGATCTTCTCCGCGCTCATCTCCGCGTAGTACTCGTCGCGGAACATGTTGTAGAAAAAGACGATGCCCCGCTCCTTCTCCGCGTATTCGTACACCGCGATGATGTACGAGCCGTTCAGCCCGAGGAGGGGCCGCGACGGGTCCACCATGCGCCGGTAATGACCGACGGCCGGCGGCAGGACCTCTTCCCAGTGCCATTTCGTGAAGGCGCGCCCCGCCACGAGGACGGAGACCTTCCGGTCGAGGAGCTCCCGCGTCATGTTCTTCACGAGGAGCTCTTCCACCGCTTTTTTATACGCCTCGAAATCGCCGGTGATGAGCTCGATGTCCGTCATGACGAAGAGGCGGAAGTCCGTCTTCACCATGTAGTCCATGGTCTCTTCGTCGAAGAGCGCCCGCACGGCCCAGCCGGTGGATTCGCTCACATAGGCGAAGGCGTAGTAGATGCGCCCTTCCTGCCGGTCGAGCCGCCGGAAATGATAGTCCCCCACGGCCTCCGGCAGGATGTGCTCCACATCCCAGTCGAGGAAGCCCTGCCGGCGCTTCGCCTGGTCTTCAGTCAGTTCCATGGTCGTCCTTCCTTTCCGCTCACGGGCGGTTCTTTTCTCTCAGCCAGTCCCGGTTCTCGATGACGGACCGCACGAATTCCCGCGTCTCCGGGAAGGGGATGCCGTCGATGTCCGCATAGTCCGGCGGCCAGCCGCGCTCCTCCATCCAGGAGTCCACATTACCCCGGCCCGCGTTGTACGCCGCCAGCGCCAGCACGAGATTGCCGTCGTACTTGCCGATGAGGTACTCCAGGTACCACGAGCCGAGGGGAATGTTTTCCTCCGGATTGTGGAGGTTGTCATCGGGGAGTCCGCTCTGCTCGGAGATCCACTCGGCCGTATCCGGCATGAGCTGCATGATGCCCACCGCGCCCGTGCTGGACACGGCGTGCGTGTCGAATTTGCTCTCCGTGAGGATCACCGACTGGAGGAGCTCCCGGGAGAGGGAGAAGCGCTCCGCATTCTCCGCGATGAGCCGCTGCACCTCCGGCGTGGGGCGGTAGAGCACCGCCTCCGGCACGAGGGGCTCTTCCCGCAGGAGGAAGAAGACGCACAGGCACGCCGCGAGCGCCGTAAAGACGCGGACGCTCCTCCGCGCCCGGCAGGGCCGGTATTCTTTTCTGCTCCGGCTGCGCCGCCGGCGTCTCTGTCCTCCCATGGCTCTCTCCTTTATTCCTTCGGCAGCACGCACCCCGGCACGCGGGCGAGCGCTTCCCGCACCTGCCGCCGGGTCGCGGCGATCGAATGGCTGTTGTCGATGACTACGTCTGCGTAATGCAGTTTATTCTCGGTGGGCATCTGCTTGCGGATGCGGGCCATCGCCTCTTCGGGCGTCGCGCCGTCGCGGGCGCACACCCGGCGGATCTGCATGTCCACCGGCGCTTTCACCACCCACACCGCCTCGGAGCGGAGCTGCCAGCCGATCTCGAGAAGGAGCGGCATGTCCAGCACGGCCAGCCGGTGCCCGTCGTTCTGCGCGGTGATGAGCCCTTCTTCCGTGCGCTTCCACACGTAGGGATGGATGATGGCGTTCAGCGCCTGCCGCTTATCCTCGTCGGAAAAGACGAGCTTCGCCATCTTCGCCCGGTCCAGGCGGCCGTCCGGCAGGAAGACCTCCGGCCCGAAGACGCGGCGGATGGCCTCCATGGCCTCGCTTCCCGGCGTCACCGCCTCCCGGGAGAGCCGGTCCCCGTCGATGACCGGGATGCCGAGCTCCGCCATGTAGGAAGAGACGGTGCTCTTCCCGCAGCCTACGCCTCCGGTCAGTCCGATACGATACATGCGCTCCCTCCTACTTCGTCTCCGCCCAGTTCTTCCCCGTGTGGATGTCCACTACGAGCGGCGCCGCGAGATCCGCCGCGCCTTCCATCTCTCGGCGGAGCAGGTCCGACACGGCGGGGATCTCGCTCTCCACCGCCTCCAGCACCAGTTCGTCGTGCACCTGGAGCAGGATGCGGCTCCGGAACTGCCCCTCCCGGAGCGCGCGGGCCACGCGGATCATGGCGATCTTCATGATGTCCGCCGCCGTGCCCTGGATGGGCGTATTCATGGCGGTCCGCTCCGCGAAGGACCGGCGGTTGAAATTCCGGCTCAGGATGTCCGGCAGGTCCCGCACGCGGCCGAAGAGCGTCTCCGCCCGGCCGGTCTCCCGCGCTTTCTGCACCATTTCCTCCATGAAGGCGTGGATGCGGGGATAGCGCTCGAAATACGTGCGGATGTAGTCCGCCGCCGCGCTCCGCGGGATGCCCAGCTGGCGGGCGAGGCCGAAGTCGCTGATGCCGTAGATGATGCCGAAATTCACGGCCTTCGCGTGGGACCGCTGCTCCGGCGTGACGTCCTCCATGGGGATGCCCAGCACTTCCGCCGCGGTCCGGCGGTGGATGTCCTCTTTCTCCCGGAAGGCGCGGATGAGGCTCTCGTCGCCGGACATGTGCGCCAGCACGCGGAGCTCCACCTGCGAGTAGTCCGAAGAAATGAAGCAGTCGTACCCCGCCCCCGGCACGAAGAGGGAGCGAATCTTTTTCCCCTCCTCCGTGCGGACGGGGATGTTCTGCAGGTTCGGGTCCGAGCTGGAGAGCCGCCCCGTGGCGGTCACCGTCTGGTTGAACGACGTGTGGATGCGCCCCGTCTCGGGCCGGATGAGCTGGGGCAGCGCGTCCAGGTAGGTGGACACGAGCTTCGCCAGCGTGCGGTACGCGAGGATCTCCTTCACGAAGGGATAATCCGCCGCGAGCATTTCCAGCACGTCCGCCGCGGTGGACCAGCCGGTCTTCGTCTTCTTGCCCGCGGGCATGCCCATCTTCTCGAAGAGGATGTGCCCGAGCTGCTTCGGGGAATTCACGTTGAAGCTCTCGCCCGCCTCCTCATAGATGGTGCGGAGGAGCTGCCGTTCCCGGCGGGTCATGTCCTCCCGCACCTCCGCCCACCGCGCCTGGTCGGTGGCGATGCCCGCCCGCTCCATGGCGGCCAGCACCGGCGCGAGCGGCGCTTCGATCTGCCGGAACAGAGAGGTGAGCCCCCGCGCCTCGAGCTTCGCCGCCGCCGCGTCCCCCACGCCGGCGAGGAAGCGCGCCGTCACGGCGCACCGCCCGGCGGCCGTCTCCGCTTCGTCCGGGTAGACCGGCAGCGCGCCGAAAGCTTCCGCCAGGTACGACAGGGGATAAGTCACGCGGGTCGGGTCGAGGAGGTACGCCGCCAGCGTCAGATCGCAGAAGGGGACGCCTTCGCAGGGGAAACCGCTCTCCCAGAGGGCCTTGCTGTCCGTCACGGCCACGGACCGGGCCGTGCGGAGGGCCGCCGCCGCGCTGTCCGCCGCGTCCTTCGGGACCTCCCACGCCGCATCGCCGCAGGCGATCACCGCCGCGTCCCAGTCGTAGAAGGGCGCGTTGCCCGTGAGGCTCACCGCGAGGGCGCAGGATTTCCCCGCGAGATCCGCCGTGCCGTCCCACAGGGCGAGCGCCTCCGCCGCGTCTTTTGTCTCCGCCTGCTTCGCCGCGGCGAGCGCCCGGAAGCGGGGCAGGGCGCTGAATTCTTCCGCGAGCTGCTCGAAGCCGAGCGTGCGGAAGAGCTCCGTCATTTCCTCTGCGTGCACCGGCCGGTGCATATCCTCGAGAGGCGCGTCCACCGGCACGTCCCGCCGGATGCGGGCGAGCGTCTGCGACAGGTACGCCGAGTCCTTCCCCGCGCGGAGCTTCTCGCCGAGTTTGCCCTTGATCTCCTCCGCATGGGCGTAGATGCCGTCCAGCGTGCCGTACTGGCCGAGGAGCTTCAGGGCGGTCTTCTCGCCCACGCCGGGCACGCCGGGGATATTGTCCGACGCGTCGCCCATGAGGGCCTTCATGTCCACCACCTGCGCGGGGGTGATGCCGTACTTCGCCGCCACCGCGTCCGGCGTCATCTCCGCCATGTCCGAGATGCCCCGCTGGGTGAGGAAGACCGTCGTGCGGCCGTTCACCAGCTGGAGCGCGTCCCGGTCCCCGGTGATGACCTTCACGGGGAGCGTCTCTTCATAGCGCGCGGCGAGCGTGCCGAGGATGTCGTCCCCCTCGAAGCCGGACACTTCGTACTGGGCGATGCCCATCACGCGGAGCGCGTCCCGGATGAGCGCGAACTGCGGCACCAGCTCCGGCGGTGCGGGCTTCCGCGTGCCCTTGTAGTCTCCGTACATGTCCATGCGGAAGGTGTGCTTGTCCTTGTCGAACGACACCGCCATGTACTCCGGGTCCATCGTGCGGTACACCGAAAGGAGCATCCGCAGGAATCCGTACACGGCGTTCGTGTAGACGCCGTTCTTCGACAGCAGCGGCAGCGCGTAGAACGCGCGGTACAGCAGGCTGTTGCCGTCAATGATCACCAGTTCTTTTTCCAAAAGGGGCCTCCTCGAAACGAATACAATTATTTGTATTATACCATACGGCGGATTTTCCCTGAAAAAGCGCGGGCCATCCCCCCGCAAAAAAAACAGCCCGGAGCGCGTCCGGGATGTCTCTGTCTGTCTTTCAGGCTGCCTGCCGCTCCGGGGCGAGGAAGCCCGCGCGGCCCCGCCGCCACAGATACGCCGCGAAGGCCGCCGCCGCGATGCGCGCGAAGGTCACGCTCCACCACACCATGACCTGCCCGCCGAACGGAGGCAGCGCGAGGAGAAAACCGCCGAGGAAGAGCGGCTCCGACCAGGAGAGGCACTGCGCGGGCCGGCTCTGCCCCGCCGCATAGAACGCGGCCGCCGCCACGCGGGACAGCGCGATGAAGGGCAGGGACGCGATGAAGACGGGGTACACCGCGCCCGACGCCTCCGCCGCGGCGTGCGACACGCCCATGAAGAGGCTGATGTCCGTGCCCCACCGCCAGAAGACCACGCCGCTCCCCGCCGCGAGGAGGAGCGCGAAACCCGCTGCCCAGCGCTGCACCTGCGCGAGCCCGCGGCCGTCCCGCCGCCCGCAGCAGAAGCTCATGAGCGGCTGGCTCCCCTCGCCCACGCCCTGCAGCGCCAGATAGACGATGCAGATGGAGTACGCCACCACCGCGTACACCGCCACGGCGAACTCCCCGCCATAGTGCGCGGAGAATCCGTTCATGAGCACGAGGGACAGGTTCGGCGTCATGGCGAGGCCGAACGGCGCCGCGCCCACGGAAAGGATGTCCCGCACGAGCGAGGACGCGCCCGAAGCCGGCAGCCGCCAGTCCAGCGCGCCCCGGCGGAGGAGGATGCCCGCGCCGAGCGCGGCCGCCGCTCCCTGCCCGATGACCGTCGCCAGCGCCGCCCCGGTCATGCCCCAGTCCACGCGCCACACGAGGAGATAGTCCAGCGCGATATTCAGCACGAAGCCCGTCACCATGACCGCCGTCGCCGGGAAAGACCCCGCGCGGTTCCGCAGAAGCGGCACCAGCCCAACGCCGAGGATCTGGAGGAAGCCCCCGGCGGTGATGACGCGATTGTACTCCGTGCCGAGCCGGAGCAGCCCGTCCCGCGCGCCCATGAGGTACAGCATGGGCTCCGCCAGCGCCCACAGCACGGCCGACAGCGCCAGCCCCGCCAGGACCAGCGTGCGGAGTGCCGCCGCCGCGCAGCCCCGCGCCCGCACCGGGTCGCCCCGCCCCATGGCGAGCGCGTAATGCACCGCGCCGCCCATGCCGATGCCCGCGCCCACAGCCTCGAGGAGCGCCGTCACGGGATAGGCGAAATTGATGGCCGACAGCCCCATGTCGCCGATGCGATTCCCCACGAAGAAGCCGTCCACGATGGCGTACACGCCGGAGAGCGTCATGGCCAGCACCGCGGGGATCACGTAGGACAGGAACGTGCGGACCATCATGCGTCCCCCTTTCCGGAGAGCCAAGCCAGCTCCTCCGCGAAATACCGGTTGAACCGGTCCGACGTCTCCTTCATCGCCGCGAGCCGCTTCCAGCCCACGCGGCGGCCGACCCGCGCCTCCATCGCCCGGAGCGGCCCCGCCACCGCCTCCGCCTGCCGCGCGCCGGCCTCCGTGAGCGTGATCACCTTCCGCCGGCGGTCCGCCGCGTCGCCGGTCAGCACGAGCCAGCCCGCCTCGCGGAACTTCTTCACCACCTGATTCACGGTCTGCTTCGTAAGCTCGCACCGGAGCGAGACCTCCCGCTGGGTGAGCGCCTCCCCCTCGGAGAGCGTGTACAGCACCATGAGCTCGCTGTAGCTCACGCGGCGCGTCTCCGCGTACCGCGCGTACAGCGCCGTTCCCTGCGCCCACGACAGATACAGCCCGCTGATCAGCTTTTGTTCTTCCATGGTCTTCCTCCTGATTCGTCCAATATTTTACCATTATAGTCAAATATCGGACCATCCGCAAGCCGCCGGCCTCCCTTGCCCCGCGTCCCCCGTCCCGCAGGAAATAAGTCCGGAGGATTTCTGCTATAATGAAAAAAATACATATACTATTCCACATGAAGGAGGATGCTGTTCATGCAGAACAAACCGGATACGCAGATCCTGATGTATGCCACGGATGACGGTCTCACTCACGTAGAAACCAAATTTGACGGCGACACGGTCTGGCTCTCGCTGGACCAGATGGCCGATTTATTTCAGCGCGATAAATCCACCATTTCCCGGCACATCCGGAATATTTTCAAAGAAGGAGAATTGGATGAAAAAGTGGTTGTTGCAAAATTTACAACAACCACTCCTCACGGCGCTGTGGCGGGCAAAACACAAACGCACGACGTCAAATATTATAATCTGGATGTCATCATTTCCGTAGGCTACCGCGTCAAGTCCCTTCGAGGCACGCAGTTCCGTATCTGGGCCATGGGCGTACTGAAAGAATATATGCGGAAAGGTTTCGCACTGGACGATGAACGTCTGAAAAATCTCGGCGGCGGCGTGTACTGGCACGAACTGCTGGACCGCATCCGCGACATCCGCTCTTCGGAAAAAATGCTGTACCGTCAGGTGCTCGACCTCTACGCCACGAGTGTCGATTACGATCCGCACAGCGCAGAATCGGTTCAGTTTTTCAAAATCGTACAGAATAAACTGCACTATGCCGCCCACGGACATACGGCTGCAGAGCTGATCTATGAAAGGGCAGACGCATCCAAACCGTTTATGGGCCTCACTTCGTTTTCCGGCGCCATGCCCGTCATGAAAGATATCGGTAATGCGAAAAACTACATGACGGAAGAAGAATTGCAGGTGCTGAATCATCTGGTGTCCGGCTATTTTGATTTTGCAGAACTTCAGGCCATCCGGCACCGCCCCATGTATATGAAAGATTACATCGAAACGCTTGACCGTATTCTTTCCTCCACCGGAGAAAAAATCCTGGACGGGCCCGGCACGGTCAGCCATGCCCGCGCCCTGGAAAAAGCGAAAGCGGAATACCGGAAATATCAGGCACAAACCCTTTCGCCCGTTGAAGAAGCGTACCTGGCCGCCATAAAATCTCTTGAAAAAACGGCGGAGAAAAAGCTGAAAAAATAATTCTGTGGTTCAATCCGGCCCCGCCGGAGAAAGGAGCCTCTCATGCACCGTTCCGCATTCACAGGCGGCGTCCTGTACTTCCTCTTCTATGCCCTGCTGGCCTTCCTCTCGGTCACCTTTACCTTTTCCCTCACCCTGCCGTGGGTCTACGCGGCTTTCC
The DNA here is from genome assembly GCA_944390485.1 of Veillonellales bacterium. Lineage (GTDB taxonomy): Bacteria > Bacillota > Negativicutes > Veillonellales > Dialisteraceae > UBA1822. The sequence goes on along the minus strand of CALXPQ010000002.1, from coordinate 201,899 downwards.
ACCGGTGGCTCGCGAGGAACACGTACATCGAAGGGCGGCAGCTCCGCTTCGACGGCACGGGCGGCGAGCTCTTCTGGAAATACCTCCTCTGGCTCGTCCTCACGATCGTCACCTTCGGCATCTACGGCTTCTGGCTCTACATCAAGGTCACCGCCTGGCGCGTCGCCCACACCCATTTCGCCGATTCCTACCCCGCCGCCTGAAAGTTACCCACGCAAAAAGCACCGGACCCCAAATCCGGTGCTTTTGTATTTTCTTATTCAAAAGCCGCCGCGGTCAGCGGTAGAGCCCCATGGCGTGGATGGCCGCTTCGTAGGTCTGGTGCGCTTTGGCGTGGGCTTTTTCCCGGCCTTCGTCGAGGATGGCGTCCAGCTCGGGGGTGCCCATGAGTTCTTTGTACCGCGCGAGGATGGGCGACATCTCGCCCACCACGAGGTCAGCCACGTCTTTCTTGAAGACGCCGTAGCCCTGTCCCTCGTACATGGCTTCGATCTCGTCGAAGGTCTTGCCGGAGACGGCGGCGTGGATGCTCATGAGGTTGGAGATGCCGGGCTGGTTCTCCTTGTCGTAGTGCACGTGGCCGAGGGAGTCGGTCACGGCGCGCTTGATCTTCTTCACGATCACGTCCGGTTCGTCCAGCATGTGGATGGTGGCCATGTCGTTGTCGTCGGACTTGGACATCTTGCTCGTCGGGTCCTGCAGGCTCATGACGCGCGCGCCGCCTTTCGGAGCCCACATTTCCGGCAGGGTGAAGACTTCGCCGTATTTCCGGTTGAAGCGCTCCGCCAGGTCGCGGGTGATCTCCATGTGCTGGCGCTGGTCTTCGCCGACGGGCACGAGGGTCGCCTGGTAGAGCAGGATATCCGCGGCCATGAGCGGCGGATAGGTGAGGAGCCCCAGCGGGATGAAGCCTTCCTTCGCTTCTTCCTTGCGCGCCTTGGACTTGTACTGGGTCATGCGCTCCATCTCGCCCACGTAGGCGGTGCAGATGATCATCCAGCCGAGCTGGGCGTGCTCCGGCACTTCGGACTGGACGAAGATGGTGGCCTTCTTCGGGTCGAGGCCCGCAGCGATGTAGAGCGCTGCCAGATTGCGCGTGCGCTCGTGGAGCTGCTTCGGGTCCTGCGGCACGGTGATAGCGTGCTGGTTCACGATGCAGTAGTAGCACTCCGCCGTGTCCTGAAAGGGGATGAAATTTTTCAGCGCGCCCAGATAGTTCCCGAGGGTGAGATCGCCGCTCGGCTGGATGCCGGAAAAGATGGTGTCCATGAGATTGCCTCCTTCATAATGAGAGACGCTGACCCCGCGAGGGAAATCAGCGTCCATGCCGTATGCTGTGAAATTATTCGACGGTGACGGACTTCGCGAGATTTCTCGGCTTGTCCACGTCGTTGCCTCTCTTGATGCCCGTGTAGTACGCCAGGAGCTGCATGGGGATGACCGACAGGATGGGCGCGATGAATTCGTCCACCTTCGGGATGCGCACGGCGGCAGTGGTGTATTTCTCGATCTCCGTGTCGTCGTCGTAGCCGATGCCGATGACTTCCGCCCCGCGGGCGCGCACTTCCTGGATATTGCTGTACATCTTCGCGGCGATCTCGTTCTGGGTCACCACGGCGATGACCGGCGTCTTCGGCGTGATGAGCGCGAGCGTGCCGTGCTTCAGCTCGCCGCCGGCGTAGGCTTCCGCGTGGATGTAGGAAATCTCCTTCAGCTTGAGCGCCCCTTCCATGGCGATAGCGTAGTCGATGGAGCGGCCCAGATAGAAGATGTCTTCCGCGTCTTTCAATTTATCCGCGAAGTCCGCCATGCGGTCCCGGGATTCGAGCACCTTCTCGATGTGCGCCGGGAGCTCTTTCAGCGCGCGGAGGATGTCCGCCACTTCTTCCGGCTTCACGGTGCCCTTCACCTGGCCGATGTAGAGCGCCAGCAGCAGGAGCGCCACCAGCTGGGTGGTGTAGGCCTTCGTGGAAGCCACCGCGATCTCCGGGCCGGCCAGCGTGTAGATGGTGTAGTCCGCTTCGCGGGCGATGGACGAGCCGATGGAGTTCGTCACCGCCAGGCTCTGCGCGCCGAGGCGCTTCGCCTCTTTCAGCGCCGCCAGCGTGTCGATGGTCTCGCCGGACTGGCTCACCACGATGGCGAGCGTCCCTTCCGTGGTGAGCGGATGGCTGTAGCGGTACTCCGAAGCGATCTCCACGGAGACCGGGATGCGGGCGAACCGCTCGATGTAGTATTTCGCCACGAGGCCGGCGTGGTACGCCGTGCCGCACGCGGTGATGAGGATATGGTCGAAGGTATTCACGTCCGCCTTCGTCCAGTTCAGGTTGTCGAAGACCACTTCGTCGTGCGCACCCACGTGGATCTGCACGGTGTCGCGCACCGCCTTGGGCTGCTCGTAGATCTCCTTCAGCATGAAATGGGGGTAGCCGCCCTTTTCCGCCGCTTCGGCGGTCCAGGTCACTTCCTGCACCTTCTTGGAGATGGGCAGGCCGTCCGCGCTGTACACAGTGACGCTGTCGGGCTTCACCACCGCCACTTCGCCGTCGTCCAGCACGTAGATGCGGCGGGTGCGGCTGATGATGGCCGGGATGTCCGAGGCGATGAAATTCTCGCCCTCGCCCAGGCCGATGATGAGAGGATTGTCCTTCTTCGAGCAGATGATGGTGTCCGGCTGGTCCTTGTCCAGGAAGAGCAGGGTGTACGTGCCGGTGATGGACCGGAGCACCTTCCGCACGGTGGAGAGGAAATCTCCGTCGTCCATCTCTTCCGCGAGGTGCGCCGCCACTTCGGAGTCCGTGTCGGACCGGAAAGTGTGGCCCTTCGCGATGAGGTCCTGCCGGAGCTGCATGTAATTTTCGATGATGCCGTTATGTACGATGACGAAATGGTTGTGGCAGTCGCCGTGGGGATGGGCGTTGCGGTCGGACGGCGCACCGTGCGTCGCCCAGCGGGTGTGCCCGATGCCGGTATGGCCGCGGAGCGGATGGTCTTTGAGCGCCGCTTCCAGATTGGCCAGGCGCCCTTCCTTCTTCACAATCTGGATGCCGCTGTCCGTATAGACGGCGATCCCTGCGGAATCATATCCGCGGTATTCCAGACGGCGGAGCCCGTCTACGAGGAACTCCGACGCTTCGCCCTTGCCTGTGTAGCCTACAATACCGCACATAAGTGAATCCTCCTTACTGTATTCAGTGACTTTTTCTCTCTTTTCTCTATTTCAGCAGGCCGCGCGGAGGCGGCTCTGCTCTGTCTGCCCCTTCCGGGAAATATACACTTTCCCATTATACCATACGGCGGTATAAGTGGAAATTGACAAGACAATCAGATGCTCTGGAGCACGCCCTCCACGGCGGCGAAGTCCTGCATCTGCGCGAGGCCCGACACCGCCGCCGCCAGCCCCGCGGCGAAGAGGCACAGGAAAAAGAGCGCGAAGAGCACCGCCGGGATGAGCGCCACGCCGAGCGCCTTCCCCGTGGAGAAGCCGTAGTTCTCGCTGATAGCGAGGACGTCCAGCGCGAAGCTCCACAGGAAGAGCGCCGTCTCGAGCGCGCCCGCCCCCGCGCCGGCGATCATCTGGAGCAGCCCGCCGAAGACGGAGAAGGCGTACGGGAAGGCCGCCGCCATGAATCCGGCGGTGATGCCCTTCGCCGTGCCCCGCCCGCCGAGGAAGCCCGCGCAGTAGTCGATGACCGCGCTGTGCAGGAAAAGCGCCAGCCCCAGTACGACGGCGGAGACGAAGAACCGCACGCCCAGCCCCGGCCCCTCGAGGAGGGACGAGAGCGACAGCAGGAAGACCACGAAGAGCCACAGGAGCGCCGCCTGGCGCAGCTTCTCTCCGCGGGTCACCGTGCGGAGCGCCTGCCGGGGGCTCGCCAGCAGCTGATACATCAGATCGAGGAAATACGTCATGGCCCCTCCTTATTTCACCACCGGCGCGCCGTCCGCGGCCTGCGTCATCCGGTCCATCATGCCCTCCGCCGCGCGGCGGCCCACAGCGTCCGCCTCCGCGGCGAGCAGACCCGAGAGCGGGTGCTCCGCGCCGTACGAACGCACCGGCACGTCCCCGTCGGCGAAGCCCGCGCGGCTGCCCGCGTAGTTCAGCGCGTCGTAATAATTGCCCAGCGCGTCGATGAGTCCTTCGTCGAGGGCCTGCCGCCCTGTGAAGATGCGTCCGTCCGCGAGCGCACGCACGCGGCTCTCGTCCATGCGGCGGCCGTCCGCCACCGTGCGGATGAACTGATTGTAAATGTCGTCCACCATCTGCTGGAGCATGGCCCGCTCGTCCTCCGTCATGGGACGGAACATGGAGAGGATATCCTTGTGCGCGCCGCTCTTGATCTTCTCATTGCGCACGCCCAGCTTGTCCATGAGCTCCTCGATATTGTTGTAGTCGATGTACACGCCGATGCTGCCAGTCATGCTCGCCGGGCTGGCGAAGAGATAGTCTCCCCGGCTGGCGATCCAGTAGCCCGCGCTCGCGCACAGGTCCCCCATGGACACCACCACGGGCTTGCCGCCGCTCCGGAGCTTGTCCACCTCCTCGGCGATCTCCTGCGCCGCGGCCGCCGAGCCGCCCGGCGTATTCACCCGGAGGAGCACCGCCTTCGCGTGCGGGTCCAGCCGCGCCTCGCGCAGCTCCCGCATGACGCGCTCGCTCGCCGTGCCCTGCTGCTGCGCGAGCAGGCCGCCCGCCTCCGCGCCGCCGTAGATGGCCCCGTCGATGCGGACCACCGCCACATAGTCCCGGCCCGCGGGCTCGCCCCCGCCGCTCCGGAAGACCGCCGTCAGCACCCCCGCGAGGACGAGCGCCGCCGCCACGAGGAGCACCGTGAGCCGGCGCCCTTTATCCTGCATGTTCATGATTCTTTCCTTTCTCACACGCCCCGAGGGGCCTTTCCGATTGTCTTATTATACACCACCGGGCGCGGCGCGGCAGGGCCGCCGGCTGTAACTTCTCATGCAAAGCGTGTATAATGGGGGCAGGATTTAGCTATACCTAAAATAAACAGGAAAGGAGTTCCCCATGACTCTGAAAGAATTCTGGCGGGACCGGGAGAAGCCGAAGCTCTCGGCCTACGCGGACATCTTCAAATCCCTCGGCCCCGGCCTCATCGTCGCCGTGGGCTTCGTCGACCCCGGCAACTGGGCGTCGAACATCGCCGCCGGCTCGTCCTACGGCTACCAGCTCCTCTGGGTGGTGACGCTCTCCACGGCGATGCTCATCATCCTCCAGCACAACGCGGCCCATCTGGGCATCGTCTCCGGCAAGTGCCTCTCCGAGGCGGCTACGGCGTACATGCCGCGCCATCTGAAAAATTTCATCCTCACCACGGCCATGTGCGCTGCCGTCTCCACCGCGCTCGCCGAACTCCTCGGCGGGGCCATCGCCCTCCAGATGCTCTTCGGCGTGCCCCTCCGCGCGGGGGCCTTCGCCATGCTCCTCCTCTCGCTGTACCTCCAGTTCAGCCATTCCTACCGGCGCGTGGAAAAGATCATCGTCACCTTCGTCTCCCTCATCGGCCTCGCCTTCATGGCGGAGATCTTCCTCGTGCCCGTGGACTGGCCGGCGGCCCGCGCGGGCTGGGTCACGCCGTCGCTCCCCGCGGGCGCGATGCCCGTCGTCATGAGCGTGCTCGGCTCGGTCATCATGCCGCACAATCTCTTCCTCCACTCCGAAGTCATCCAGAGCCAGCAGTTCCATCTCTCCGGTCCCGTGACCATCGAGAAGAAACTGAAAACCGAATACATCGACACCATCTTCTCCATGGGCGTGGGCTGGGCCATCAACAGCGCCATCATCTTCATCGCTGCGGCGGCCTTCTACGCCCGCGGCATCGCCGTGGACGACCTGGCGCAGGCGGGCGGCCTCCTCGCGCCCATCCTCGGCCCCCTCTCGGCACAGATCTTCGGCGCGGCGCTCCTCTTCGCGGGCATCGCCGCGAGCCTCACCTCCTCCATGGCGGGCGGCTGCATCTTCGCCGGCATGATCGGCGAACCCTACGACTCGGCGGACAAGCACACGAAGCTCGGCTCCCTCCTCACCATGGTGCCGGCCTTCCTCATCCTCCTCTTCATCGAGTCCCCCTTCGAAGGGCTCATCTGGTCCCAGACCTTCCTCTCCATGCAGCTCCCCTTCACCATCTTCACCCAGCTCTACCTCACCTCCTCCGCGCGGGTCATGGGCGCCTACGCGAACCACGGCTACACGAAAGTCCTCCTCTGGGCCATCGGCCTCATCGTGACCTTCCTGAATCTCCTCCTCCTGCAGGACCTCTTCGCCTCCCTCTGAGCGGCGCACAAAAAAAGAACGGCGTCTTTCCGCAAGACCCCGTTCTTTTTTATTGCCCTTTCACCCCAGGAGCCGCGCGAGCGCCATGTAGCACGCCGTGCCTGCGGCGATGGAGAGCATCATATTCCGCTTCCACAGGTGGATCGCCGCCGTGGCCGCCACGCCGAGGAGCTCCGCCGCGCTCCGGGCCCCCGCCGCGAACGACACGTCCCGCAGGCAGTACACCACGAGCAGCGCGAAGACCGCCGGCGGGAGCGCCCGGCCCAGCCACCGCACATACGAAGGGACGGGCCGCCCCGCGCCGAAGACGACGAAAGGCAGGCTCCGGGTGAGCACCGTCATGGCCGCGCAGAGGAGGATCACCGCCGCCTGCTCCGCCGGAGTGAGCGCCGTCATGACGCGCCTCCCGCCGCCCGCTCGAGAGGCCGCCGGAAGAGCGTCACCGCCGCGAGGATGAGCCCCATGGCGGGCAGCATGAAATCCTCCGCCCCGAAGACGCGGAGGCACCCCGCGGCCGCCGCGATGCCGATGAGCGCCGTCCAGGGCCGCCGCTCGTGGAGGAGCTGCTCCAGGAAGATCACCACGAACATGGCCGTCATGACGAAAGACATCCCCTCCAGCGGCAGCGACGACAGCGCCGCCCCCGCGAGGCCGCCCAGCAGCGCCCCGGACACCCAGTAGAGATAATTGAAGAGGCTCACGAAGAAATAGAACCAGCTCCGGTCCGTGTCCGCCGGGACCCGCGCGGTGTAATTCAGGGCGAAGGTCTCGTCGCACAGCCAGAAGACGAGGAAAGGCAGCTTCCAGCCCATGCCGCGGTACCGCTCCGCCATGGACAGGCCGTAAAACAGATGCCGCGCCTGCACGGCCAGCGCCACCGCCGCCGTCGCCGCCGGCGCGAAAGGCGACGCCAGCATGGACACGGCGATGAATTCCAGCGACCCGCCGAAGATGACGGCCGCCATCACCGGCGGATACCAGAAGGGGAAGCCCATGGAATGCATGTACAGGCCGTAGCTCACGCCCACGAACCAGAAGCCCGCCAGGATGGGCGCCGTACACAGGAACGCCTCCCCCGCGGCCCGCCGAGCCGCCGGCGACAGACAGAAACGCATCGTACCTCTCCTTTCCTCAGTTCTCTCCCGTCCGGTCCCGCACTCCCGCAGGACGGAAAAAAGCGGCCTCATGGCCGCCGTCCGCGCCGCGCTCAATCCTTCGCCTGATGCACCACCACCTGCGGGAAGGGGATGTCGATGCCCGCCCCGTCGAGGGCCTGCTTCACGGCGATGTACAGCTCGTTCATGGCGGCGAAATAATTTTCCCTCGCCACCTCCGCCCGGGCGTAGATCGTGATGCTCGAATCGCCGAAGGCCTTCACGTAGATGGGGAGCGTGTCCTTGTTCACCACGTAGGGGCTTTCGCAGATGGTCTTTTTCATGAGCTCGATGCACGCCGGCAGGTCCGTGCCGTACCCCACGCCGATATTCAGCTCCACATTCCGCGTGTCCAGATAGGAATAATTCGTGATGATGCTGGACGTCATATTGAGATTCGGCACGATGATCATCTGGTTCCCCGTGGTCTGGAGCTCCGTGTACATGATGCGGATATCCGCCACGGTGCCCGTGGTGCCGCCGCCCGCGTCGATGAAGTCCCCCACCTTGAAAGGCTTGAAAATGAGGATGTAGATGCCCGAGGCCACGTTGCTGATCTTGTCCTTCAGCGCGAGGCCGATGCCGAGGCCGATGCCGCCGAGCGCCGCCGAGAGGGACGTGGTGGAGAAGCCCACCGTGCCGAGGACCATCACCGCCACGATAGTGAGGCAGAAGAAATAGAGCAGCTCCGTGATGAAGGTCACCGCCGAATCCTCCACGCTGCTCCGGGTGAGCACGTTGAAGACCACCCGCCGGATCCACCGGCAGATGATGTAGCCGACTGCGGCGATGACGAGCGCCGCGAGCACCTCCGGCCCCTTCGCGAGAGCGAAATCCGTCAGATGATCCCACGCCCGCTCCGTCCAGCTCACCGTCTTCACGCCCACCTGTTCCACAATCTCATTGTCCATGCTCTTTCCTCCGCCCTGCGGCCAATCCGTTTTCCCCTATCTTAACAAATCGGCAGACACAAAAAAAGGGGCGCCGCCGCGCCCCCTTTCCGTTCCGACCTCACGCGCGGCGCTCCGCCGCCGTGATGAGCGACTCGATGACCATGGCCGTCGTGACCGAGCCCACGCCGCCCGGCACCGGCGTCACCGCGCCGGCCACCTGCGCCACCTCGTCGTACGCCACGTCGCCCACCGTCCGGCCGCCCACGCGGCTGATGCCCACGTCGAGCACCACCGCGCCGGGCTTCACCATGTCTGCCGTGACCGTCTCCGGCCGGCCCATGGCCGCCACGAGGATGTCCGCCTCCCGCGCGAGCGCCGCCGTGTCACGCGTGTGGGAGTGGCACACCGTCACCGTGGCGTTCGCCCGCTGGAGGAGCTGCGCCGCGGGGCCGCCCACCACGTTCGACCGGCCGAGCACCACCGCGCGCTTCCCGTCCGGGTCGATGCCGTAATGCCGGAGAATCGCCATGCACGCCCGCGGGGTGCACGGGAAAAGCCCGTCCTTCCCCGCGGCGAGCCGGCCCGCGTTCGCCGTGGTGAGCCCGTCGATGTCCTTATCCGGGTCGATGGCCTCCACCACGCGCTCCGCGTCGATGTGCGCCGGGAGCGGCATCATGAGGAGGATGCCCGTCACCGCGTCGTCCCCGTTCAGCGTTTCAATGTCCGCGAGGAGCGCCGCCTCCGTCACGTCCGCCGGCTCCCGCACGAGCCGCACGGGGATGCCGTAGCCCGCGGCCTGCTTCTGCATGAACGCCGCGTACATCTCCGAAGGCCGGCTGTCCCCAGCGAGGACGATGGCGAGCGTCACCTCCCGCCCCGCCTCCCGGAGCGCCGCGAGCCGCGCCCGGAAGACCGGCTCCAGCGCCGCCGCCGTTTCCCTGCCGTCCAGAATCTGTGCCATATGTGTCTCCTCTCCGCCAAAAACCGCCGCCCGGAAGCGGCGGTCCGTCTGCACTCAGAAAAGTCCGGTGATATTGCCTTCGTCGTCCACGTCGATATTTTCCGCCGCGGGATGCTTCGGCAGGCCCGGCATGGTCATGATCTTGCCGTTCAGCACCACCACGAAGCCCGCGCCCGCGGACACCCGCGCCTCCCGCACGTGGAGCGTGAATCCCGACGGCGCGCCCATCTTCGACGGGTCGTCCGTGAAGGACATCTGGGTCTTCGCCATGCACACCGGCATGGAGCCGAAGCCCATGGCCTCAATCTCGGCGAGCTGCTTCTCCGCTGCCGGCTCGTAGGCGACGCTCCCCGCGCCGTAGATTTCCTTCGCGATGGTCTCGATCTTCTCCCTGAGCGAGAGGCCGTCCTCATAGAGCGGCCGGTAGTCCGAGCCCTGCTCGATCGCCGCCAGCACGTCCTCCGCGAGCGCCGTGCCGCCCGCGCCGCCGTCCGTGAAGACCCGCGACTCCGCGACCGCCACGCCCGCGTCCCGGCAGGCTTCCTCCACGACCGCCGTCTCCTCCGCCGTGTCCGTGGGGAACCTGTTCAGCGCCACCACCACGGGCAGGCCGAACTTCTTCAAATTCGCGATGTGCCGGAGCAGATTCGGCAGGCCGCGCCGCACCGCCTCCGGGTCGGACTCCGTGAGAGCGTTCTTCGGGCGGCCGCCGTGCATTTTCAGCGCGCGGATGGTCGCCACCAGCACCGCCGCCGCCGGTTTCAGATGACCGAAGCGGCACTTGATGTCGAGGAACTTCTCCGCGCCGAGATCCGCGCCGAAGCCCGCTTCTGTCACCACGTAGTCCGCCAGATGGAGCGCCGTCTTCGTGGCGAGCATCGTATTGCATCCGTGGGCGATGTTCGCGAAAGGCCCGCCGTGGATGAAGGCCGGCACATGCTCCAGCGTCTGCACCAGATTCGGCTTCAGCGCGTCCTTCAGGAGCGCCGCCATCGCGCCCTGCGCGTGGATGTCCCCCGCCGTGACCGGCCTGCCCTCGTAGGTATACGCCACGATGATCCGGGCGAGGCGCGCTTTCAGGTCCGAGATATCCTTCGCCAGGCACAGGATGGCCATGACCTCCGACGCCACCGAGATCTGGAAGCTGTCCTCGCGGGGCACGCCGTTTGCCTTGCCGCCAAGGCCCACCACGATCTGGCGGAGCACGCGGTCATTCATGTCCAGCACGCGGCCCCACACCACGCGCCGCGGGTCGATGCCGAGCGCGTTCCCCTGCTGGATGTGGTTGTCCAGCATCGCCGAGAGCAGATTGTGCGCCGTAGTCACCGCGTGGATGTCGCCGGTGAAATGGAGGTTGATGTCCTCCATGGGCACCACCTGCGAATAGCCGCCGCCGGCCGCGCCGCCCTTCACGCCCATGCACGGGCCGAGGGACGGCTCGCGGAGGCAGATCATGACCTTTTTGCCGAGCTGTGCCAGCGCCTGCCCGAGGCCCACCGTGGTGGTGGTCTTCCCCTCGCCCGCCGGCGTGGGGGAGATGGCCGTCACGAGGATGAGCTTCCCCTCCGGCTCGCTCTGCACCCGCTTCGTCAGCGCGAGCGACACCTTCGCCTTGTACGGGCCGTACTGCTCCAGCTCCTCCGGACGGATGCCCACCTTCTCCGCGATCTCCCCGATCGGTCTGAGTTCTGCCTTCTGCGCAATTTCGATATCGCTAAGCATGTCATTCCTCCTTTTTTCCAGTCAAAAGTGCGGACCTCCCCCGCATGCTTCTATTTTCTTTATTATATCATGACTTCCCCTTTCCGTCCGGCGGGGAAACGGCCCGCCCGCCCACGCAAAAAGCAGAGGCTTTCGCCTCTGCTTTCCGGATTCCGAAAAAGGAAAAGATTATTCTGCTTCTGCCGGAGCCGCTTCTGCGGTTTCTGCTGCCGGAGCTGCCGGAGCTTCCACAGCTTCTGCTGCTTCCGCAGCCGGAGCAGCTTCTTCCGCAGGAGCTTCTACCGCTTCTGCTGCGGGAGCTTCGCCTTTGAGCTGCTGATTCTCCGCTTCCAGTGCGGCGATCTTCTCGTCCATGGCCTGCATCTTCTGCTCCATGGCTTCCAGTTTCGCCATCACGTCTTCCGGAGCGGCTTTCTTTTCAGAGCCGCCGGGGCCGACGCGGAAAGTCACGCCCACATTGGCCGCCGTCTTGTGGCTGTCTTCGAAGACCGTCGAGCCTGCGAGAGAGAGCATCACGTCTTCGTTGAAGTGATAGAAGCCGCCGATGGCCGCGGCCTGCGTGCCGTCATAGGTGCCCATCGCCGCGGAAATCTGGAACTTCGAACCCGTGCCGTCGTAGTCCAGCGGATGGAGGCCGGCGAGGGCTGCGGAGATCGCGCCCACATCGTCCACTTCTTCTCCGAGGTCGCTCATGCGATGGCCCAGCGAATCGATGGCCTGTCCCTGCTGCTGAATGGCTGCGGTATTCTGATGAATCATCTCGTTGTTTCCATTCACAGCTTCCGTGATATTCGCATACGTCTTGCCGTCCGCGCCGGTCGCCGTCACTGTACCGGTTCCGATCTGGCTCTGGATGCCGGAGATGGCCGTCTTGTTCTTGTCGATGGCTGTCGTATTGGCATTGATTCCGCCTACGAGTGTACCGGCTTCGCCGCCCTTATTCGTCAGACCAAGCCCTGCTTCATCCGCCGCACCGATCTGGTCTTTGATTCCGGAGATGTCTGTTGTGTTCTGGTTGATGCCGGAAATAACATCTGCGGCCCCATTCTCAATGGTCTTGTAGGTGCCGTCCGGATTCACGCCGATTTCCGTCTTCACACCTTCGACATCTGTCTTGATGGTGGACACATCGCCGCTCACAGTCTTAATGGAATCATCTATCGCATCGAGCTTGTCGCCCACATTGATAGCACCCTCGCCGGTCCCGATAATCAGGTTGTCGGTCGCCGTGATGGTGCCGCCGGTGACCGTACCGCCAGTGATATCCCCCGTTGTCGACAAGTCGCCATCCCCGGTGAACTCTACGCCGCCGATGGTGCCGCCCTTCTCCGCGGTAATCTTGCCGTCTTCGAGGCCGACGCCGTTGATGCTGTTCGTGAGATTGCCGTTGTCGTCCTTATCCCACTGGACCATGCCTTCGGTAGCTGTACTTACAGTGCCGGTCAGCTGGTCTTTCGTCACCACCGCATTTCCGTCGCTCTCCGACCCTACATACATGCCGCCTGCGATAACCTTGTCCGCCGTGGCAGTCCCCGTATCAATAGTATTGCCGTTGATAACTGTAGACTGATCGCCATAAGTGAAGGTCGTTCCATTCTCACTTACGTTCAGAGATGCGCCAGTGGTATAGCCGAAGGAAATACCTTCATTCTGATCCATATTGAAATAGTAATAGGGCATATCATGACCTTCACCATCAGAACCGCCATAAGTGTGTGCGGCGATATTGCCGTATTCATCTACAGTGAAGCGTCCCTCCGCCGCGGAAATCGTATCTGCGGTAAGGTCTTTGACGGCAAGGTCTCCGTCTCCTTTGAATTCTACGCCTTTGAGCGTGCCTTCCTTATAGCCGTCTTCGGAATCGTCTTCATCCCACTTCACGACGCCCGCTGTTTTCGTGTCCACATCGGAACTCAGCGCCTCCAACTGCGACATATTGACAGCATCATGAGCATACACACCATCTGCTACATTGGTGATTTTCCGTTCCTCCCCTTTACGGCCGACAGATACAGTATCCGCCTCATCTGCTATGCTGCCTGCACCGAGGGCGACCGCATTTGCTGCATAAACATAAGAATCTTGACCCAATGCCATGGATTCAATTGCATTGCTGACTTTAGCATTTTCGCCAATAGCTATGGAACCATAGCTACCTGCCGTTGCCTTATATCCCATTGCAATAGAGTTCTCTTTTGCTGCCACAGAGCTCATGCCCAGAGCAATCGCATATTTACTGCCATCTTTAACCGTCCCCGGCACGATGCCCGCCGCATAAAGCTGGCCGGCGGTGACCGCGTCGGTAGAGCCTGCCACGAAGTCCGCATTCGCCAGCTGCGTGAGCTGACGGCCGCCCACGGCTACCGTATTTTCTTCATCCGCGATAGTGCCCGCGCCGAGTGCCACGGAATGATCCGCCGCTGCATTGCTGCCTGCACCGAATGCGGCCGCTTCATCGCCGGCAGCTTTGCTGCCTTCGCCGACCGCTACGGCCGCCGTCCCGGTGACGCGTGTATGATTCCCCAGTGCAATGGCATTCAGGCCATAATTGGCATAAGCACTATTGCCGATAGCCACCGATCCTTCAGAACCTGCTGCGGCGGAATGTCCCACCGCGAGCGCATTGTCATGTGAAGCCCGTGCATTATAGCCAATCGCCAGCGCGAAATCGCTGTCCTTCGCTACCCGGGCCCCTTCGCCGAGAGCCATGGAGTGGACAGACCCTTCCGCAACCGACCCGGAAACGATGCCTCCGGCCGCTTTCAGGTTGCCGTTTTCGTCGACGGTGAACGTGTCGTTGTTATTGCTCAGCGTTGCAGCAGACAGTTTGCCGCTATCATTGACAGAAAAGACGTCGTATGCTTCATCACCAGTTCCCTGTGTAATATGATACCCATCCGCTGTCATCTGGCCATGAACTCTTTCATTGCCATTAACAGTCAGCTCGCTGCCGATGGTCATCCATCCCTCGAATTCTGCATTACCATTTTCATCTACGTAAAATTTATCGGTGGGAGAGTTAATTGCACTTGCCGTGATTTTCCCGTTTCCATTAACGGTAAAAGTTCCATTCGCATTCTGATATTCCGTCGCGGTAAGTGTACCCGCTGTCAGTGCTCCATGCCCTCCGAATTCTACGCCCTCGATGGTGCCTTCTTTGTAGCCGTCTTCGGAATTGTCTTTATCCCATTTCACGACGCCTTTTGTTTGCTCATCCGTATAGGCATTTGCTGTCGCCAGCGCTTCAGTATCGCCAGCTTTCATCTGCGTTGTTATTTCCGTCTTATCAGAATCCGTGAGGACGCTTTCTGTTCCTACTTTTAATTCACTTGCAGTCAGCGTCCCGGTGCCCAAATCAAGAGTCTCGTCCTCTATCACAGTTTTAACAGCATCAGTAGTCAACGTAGCATTTGCAGACCCTGTCGTTTCGGCAACAATTACGCCCCATCCATATCCGGTTGCCCGCACATCGGCACTCCCATTTAATGTGACCTCTTTTGCCTGCGCAGTCATCCCTGCTCCCGCGGTGAGGACGACAGCGGCGAGGACGGCGGCGGCCGCTTTGCCCGCGCGGCTGCCTGCGCCTTTCGTGACGCTCTTTGCCAGTTCCGAAGCGACGACATACTGATGACGCGCCTTGCTCCAGACGACTTTATAAATCTGATTCATACAAATTCCTCCTTCTTTTGTTGTTTGCCACGAAACAACTATGAATCTATAAAGATTGTATGAATTCCTGTCGTTTTTCTTTACCTCTCTTTCGACAGCCGTGCCGGAAGTGCCAGTATAGATTTTCTTTATGACGCCTCTAAACCAAAGCGGGGCACGCCGGCTGTGCCGGTCCAAGACGCCTGCGCCGCCGGGAAAGGCGAACACAAAAAAAGACCCGCGCAGGGTCTTCTGCCGCACATACCCATAGATACTTATCACCCCCCCCGTGTTCCGCTGCAGGACTTTCTCAATGAGGAGTGTGCGGTTCTCCACCCGGAGGCGGCGCTCGATCTCGGTGACGTAGTAGCGGACGGTGCGGGGCGTGATGTTCATGGCATCGGCGATGTCTTTATAGGGCAGGCCCTGCATGAGGAAGCAGAGCACTTTCACCTGCCGCTTCGTGAGCTCGGGGAAGCGGTCGCCGAGGCGGCGGGCGGCGAGCTCGCCCATGTAGTCCCGGCGGACGGCGGGCTCTTCGAAGGCGTAGAGGGTGCGGCGCTTCCGGCCGGCGGGGCTGGAGATGTGCACGTGGCAGAGGCGCACGGCGTTCCCTTCGGCGCGGAAGAGGAAGGTGGCGCGCTGCTGCTCACTGAGGACGAGGCCGCTCTCCGGGGCGGTGGCGAGGCGGAAGCGGCCGAAGACGAGGCCCGCGTCCGGCGCGAGGGGCTGGAAGTGCCAGATCTCCTCCTCCACGGTGAGGGCGGGCAGCTCGTCCTGCGCGCGCTGCATGTCGAGGAGGCCGGGCCCGGCGGCGCAGCAGCCGGCGCGCTCCGCGCCCGCGCCGATCCAGGTGAAGCGGCCCCCGTCGGCTTCGGCGAGGAGGTCTTCCACGGTGAGGGATTTTTCGTACCAGCCGTGCAGGACGCGGCGGGCGAGCTCTTTCGCCCGGCGGCAGAAGATGAGCAGTTTCATGGGGTTTCCTCCTTTTCTTCGTCCGCGATCTCGTCGAGCCCGCGGCTGGCGGCGAGGAGCTGGGCTTTGTTCTCCACGTGGAAGCGGTGGATGAGCTCGCTCACGTAATAGCGGACGGTGCGCGGGCTGATGCCGAGGACTTCGCCGATCTCCTTGTAGGTGAGGCCCTGCCGGAGCCGGCGGAGGACGCGGCGCTGCTTCGCGGGCACCTGCGCCGGGAGCGGCGGCGTCTCGTCCTGCCGGGCGGCGGCGAGGTATTCGCCGTTCATGCGGGCGGCGGTGACGGGGAATCGCTCGTCCCCCCAGACGAGCGCCCACGGCTGGGAGAGGTGGACGTGCGCGAGGAGCCACCGGCCGGCGCGGAGGCGGTAGACGAAGGTGCCCCGCTGCCGGCGGGTGCTCCTGTCCCCGGCGAGCCGCCACGCGGCGAGGACGGCGGCGGCGCTCTCCCCGGCGGCCTGCGCGTCCATGACGAGGTCCGTCACGGCAAGGTGCGGCCGGCTTTCGTCCTTCTTCTCCCGGTCCCACCACCGGACGAGGCTCTCGGGCCCATCGAAGCATTCTTTCCGCTCTGCGCCGATCCAGCTGAAATCCACGTCGTCCGCCCCGCGGAGCAGCTCCGCCAGCGGCGCGCCGTCTTCGTAGAGCGCGCGCAGGAAGCGCTCCGTGCGCGCCGTCAGTTCTTCCCTGTCCATGGTCTCACTCCTTCTGTATGTCCGTACCGTCTCTATGATTCATTGTTTTTCAGTATAGCAAATCCCCTGCCCGCCCCGTCATGGCCTTTTTGACAGGGTTTACCTCGGCTTCTGTATTTTTTTCGCCGCTGCTCCGGTTTCGCGGCATAAAAAAGGAGTTGTCAAATTTGATTTGACAACTCCTATCGGCCGCAAAAAATAAAATAATTTTGGCCCGGGACCTCCCCGCCGTCTATTTTTTGAGGGCCGAGAGAAACTCGTCGATCTCTTCCGCGCCCACTTCCCTCATCTCCCGGCTGAGCACGACGGGCTTCCCCTTTCTTTTTTCCGCTTTTTCCAGAGCCCTGATGAACGCTTTCGCCGGCTTCCCGCCTTTGATCGTCACGCTTGTCAAAATACTCCCCGCCGCCATAGACATCCTCCTTCCCCGGCCATGCCCCATTTCTTTTCACCGTCCGAAAAATCGGGCCGGCTGCGCTCTATTCGCCTCATAAGTTGTTCTGATTATAAAAGAAAATCGTCCTCTCCGCAAAAACCAACGCGCCTTTCCCTCCAAGCCTCCGCCGCGAAGCCCACGCATTGACAGGCCTCCCCTCTGTTTCTATAATGAAAAAAGGTTGAAAGCCTTCGGGCTTTGGATGGGGCGTGTTACGACACGCCCTTGATTTTTTGATCTGTCCGCGGGCCGGCGATGCGCATTGACAGGCCCCGGCTTCCGCAGTAAGATAATGACACGAGTGAAAACCGCAAGGTTTTGTAGGACGCGAGCTGATGGCGAGCGTCTAATTTTTTTGCTCTGCCTATCCTTTCCCTGCGGGAAGGCATGGGAAAAGCCGCTCCTTACGGAGCGGCTTTTTTATTGGTCCGGCAGTCAGTCGCCGAGGGTGGATTCTTCGGAGCGGGCGACGATGTCCGGGCGGTCGTGCTCGACGTCGCGGTTCAGCACTTTTTTCGTGCCTTTGAGGAATTTCGGCCGCGGGATGAGGACGATGCGGCCGCAGCCGCAGCATTTGACGCGCATGTCGCTGCCGAGCTGGATGACTTCCCAGGTGTCGGAGCCGCAGGGGTGTTTTTTCTTCATCTGGACGATGTCGCCGATCTGGTACTGGATGAATTTCATGGAATGCTCCTTTCCCGGTCAGAGGTCTTCCGGCACGAAGAGGAAGCGCACCGGGAGGTAGGTGGCTCCGGCCGCGAGAAATTCGATGGTGACGGGTTTGCCCGCTTCCCACCGGCCGGCTTCGATGTAGTCGCGGAGAGTCTCGTAGCCGAGGAAGTGGCCGCGGTATTTCATGTCGTCGGTGCGGTAGTAATGGGGCAGGAATCCCTGGGTGATCTTGAAGGCGCCCATGTAGATGCCGCCCTGGGGATTGAAGTAGATGCGGAAGGGGCGGGTCCCTTCGGTACGGATGGTGAGGCGGAAAGTGATGCCGTAGTCTCCGGTATTCTCCCGCTCCACGCCGTCGAGCTCGTCCATGCCGCGCTGGAAAGGCATGGCCCCCACGCCGCCGAGGATGAGGGCCTGCGGCATGCCGGCGTCAGTGTTCCACACTTCCGCGTTCTCGCGGTAGATCGTCATGGGAAAGGTGCCGCGGAGCTCGTGGGAGTCGGCGGGCACGGGCCGGGCCGCATCGAGGGCGCTCTGGAGGTCCCCTTCCATGGGGAGCATAGCCATGCCGAAGCGGACGGGCTCTTTCGTATCCACTTCGACGATGCCGCTGTAGAGATAGTCCGGGAGGACGCCGGAAAGGCTCTCGGCGGCGATGACGGTGCGCCGCCCGGGCTCGAGGGTGACGGAGGCGGGATGCTGGCGCACGGCGACCATCTCATTGAAGGAGAGGGTCTCGCCGGAGGTGATGTAGTCGCGGCTGGGCGCGGCCTGGATGAAGCGGGTCACGTCGAAGGTGACGGGCTTATCGCTCACGGCGTAGGCGACGAGGCGGGCCCGCTCGCCGATGGCGTTCACGTGATAATAATAGATGCGGCCCCGGCCGTCCACGGTGCCTTCGGCGAGGAGGCCGGTCTGGGTGACGAATTCGGGGCAGTCGGAGAAGACGAGGGTGCCTTCGGATTTCACGTCTTTCATCTCCATGGGCTGGTAATGGAGGTCCATGACGGAGGCGTCCGCCGGGGAGGCTCCGGCGAGGAGGAGGCCGGCGAAGAGGGCGGCGGCCCATCGGGTGTGTGTCATAGGTGTGTCTTCCTTTTCGGGGTCATACGTCGCCGCCGGCGCGGGCGGCGAGGGCTGTGATCTTCTGGAACCGGTGGGCAAGGCCGGATTTGCTGATGCCGCAGAGTTCGGAGAGCTCGGCGAGGGTGGCGTTCGGGTGGGCCATGCGGAGCTCCATGGTCTCCACGAGTTTCGGCGGGAGGCTCCGGTCGTCCCAGCGGGCGCGCACGGCGCGGATCTGGTGCATCTGGCGCACGGCGGCGTCCACGGATTTCTGGAGGTTCGCGGTCTCGCAGTTCACCTGCCGGTTCACCTGGTTGCGCATGTCTTTCATGACGCGCACGTTTTCAAATTCCATGTAGCTCTGGACGGCGCCGGTGATCTGGAGGAAGGAGCCCGCCTCGTCGCCGTCCTTGATGTAGACGATGTAGTCGTTTTTCCGGTCGGTGAGGCGCGGATTCATGCGGAAGGCGTGCATCACTTCGCGGATGGCTTCGGCGAAGCGCCAGGACTGGGTGACGAGCTCGAGATGGTAGTCGCTCTGGGGCCGGCTGATGGAGCCGCCGCCGAGGAAGGCCCCGGCGAGGTAGGCCCTGCGCGCTTCGGGCCCGGCGCAGCGGGCGGCGTCGTCCCCGCCGGTCATGGGCAGGAACCCGATGTCCGTGAGGAAGCGGCTCCCCGCGGGCGAGGGCGGCACGGTGAGGGTGTACACGTTTTTCTTGCGCAGTTTCCTCCCCTGCCGCACCATGACGGAGGGAAAGAGGCCGAAGTCTTTCTTGAGGGAGACGAGCACGCGCCGCGCCACGGCGCTGCTGCCGGTGGAGAATTCCACGCCCCACGCACCGCTGCCCCCGGTGACGGCGGAGCCGCTCATGCGGAGGAGGGCGAGGAGCTCGGCGCGCCGCTCGTCGAGGGTGGCGCGGGAGAGGCGGGCCAGTTCGTTTTTCACGTTTTCGGTAAAGGACATTCAGCGGTTCCTCCTGAGGTATTCGTCGAGGAGATTCGGCGCGATGTGCGCGTGGAGGAGGCTCTTCAGCCGGACGAGCTCTTCCGCGAGGACGTCCGCGTCGTGGACGGCGCTCCGCGCTTCGCCGAGGAGGTCGGCCCGGATGAGGGTGACGCCGAGCTTTTTCACTTCTTCTTCGTCGATGGCCACGGGCTCCGCGCCGGCGGCGGCGTAGCGGGCGACCACCGCGTCGGCGGGGCGGCCGTCGTTGGCGAGGACGAAGTCGATGACGCCGGGCCCGATGTGCTGGATGAGCGCTTTCAGGTGGTCCGCCACGGTGAAATGGTCGGTCTCGCCGGGCTGTGTCATGACGTTGCACACGTAGAGGCAGGGCGCTTCGCTCTCGCGGATGGCGCGGAGGATGTCCGGCACGAGGAGGTTCGGCAGGATGCTGGTGTAGAGGCTGCCCGGGCCGAGGACGACGAGGTCGGAGCTCAGGATGGCGTCGGCCGCGGCGGGCACGGCGGAGACGGCCTCGGGGATGGTGGAGAGCTTCACGATGCGCGAGGGATAGGCGGAGATCTCGCTCTCGCCCACTACGGTGGCGCCGTCGGCCATGAGGGCAGAGAGGCGCACGGTCTCCGTGGTGGAGGGGATGACCTGCCCGCGCACGTTCAGGATGCGGCTGGCGGCCTTGAGGGCGTTCTCCGCATTGCCGAATTCTTCGATGAGGGCGGCGAGGAAGAGGTTCCCCAGGCTGTGGCCGGCGAGCTCCCCTTTCCCGCCGAAACGGTACTGGAAAGATTCTTCGAGGAGGGATTCCTTGTCCGCCATGGCGACGAGGCAGTTCCGGAGGTCGCCCGGGGCGATGATGCCCATTTCCTCGCGGAGCCGGCCGGAGGAGCCGCCGTCGTCGGCGACGGTCACCACGGCGGTGAGGTTCGAGGTCTTGTGCTTCAGGCCGCGGAGGAGCATGGAGAGGCCGTGCCCTCCCCCGATGGCGGTCACGCGGGGGCCGCGGGCGAGGAGGACGCGGTTCAGCATCTGCTCGGAGACTTTCGACTCCTGCGGCACGAGGAGCGCGATGAAGCGCTTCACGAGCTTGCGGATGGAGACGGCCATGCAGAAGGCGCCGCCCAGCGAGAGCACGAGGCCCCACAGGGCGAGGATGGCGTAATTGTACTGGCCGGTCACCATGTAGACGAAGCGGAAGATCTGCTCTTCCACCATGGAGAGGAGCTGGTAGTTCAGGACGAGGGTGACGCCGAAGATGAGCAGCACCAGCCCGAGGGAGAAGAGGAGCATCCACCGCTTGATGCCGAAGCCGGGATAGAGCCAGCGGACGAGGCGCTTCATGATCCTTCCCCTTCCGCGGCGTCGCGCTCCACGCGGTTCCGGTGGAGGTCGCGGTGCTCGATATTCACGTGGGCATGGCCTTCCCGGAGGTGCCGGCCGAGCTGCTCGGTGACGTAGACGGAGCGGTGGAGGCCGCCGGTGCAGCCGATGGCGATGGTCATCTGGGCTTTCTTCGAGGCTTCGAACTGCCCCACGACGAAGTCCATGAAGTCGAAGAGGCGGCGCAGGAAATCACCCGTCACGGGAGATTTCTCGATGTATTCGGCCACTTCTTTCACGCGGCCGCTCCAGTGCTTGTATTTCTGCACGTAGAAAGGATTCGGCAGGAAGCGCACATCGATGACCATGTCCGCGTCGATGGGGATGCCGTACTTGAAGCCGAAGGAGAAGACGGTGATCTCCATGTCTTTCCGATCGCCGCCGATGCCGAAGCGGCTCGTGAGGAGCTGGAGCATGTCGGAGACTTTCATGCCCGTGGTGTCGATGATGAGGTCCGCGAGAGCGCGGATGGGCGCGAGCACCCGGCGCTCTTCCTCGATGCTTTCCTGGAGGCGGCGCTCCCCGGAGAGGGGATGGCGGCGGCGGGTCTCCATGTAGCGCCGCACGAGCACTTCGTCGGACGCTTCGAGGAAGACGAGCTCGTGGGGGATGCCGCGCTTCGTGAGCTCGTCCAGCGCCTGCGGGAGCGCGTCGAAGAAGGAGCCGCCCCGGATGTCCGAGACGACCGCCACGCGGCGCATGCGGGACGTGGACTGCCAGCACAGGTCCGCGAAGCGGACGATGAGCACGGGGGGCAGATTGTCCACGCAGTAGTACCCCACTTCTTCCAGCTTCTGCATGAGGCTGGTCTTGCCCGCGCCGGACATGCCGGTGATGATCACGAAGCGGAAACTGTCGTCATTTTTCTCCAAGTACATAATGAGCCACCGCCTTTGCTACACCGTCGTCGTTGTTGGACGCGGTCTCATA
Source organism: Veillonellales bacterium (assembly GCA_944390485.1). GTDB lineage: Bacteria > Bacillota > Negativicutes > Veillonellales > Dialisteraceae > UBA1822. The sequence continues at coordinate 180,118 of CALXPQ010000002.1, read as the reverse complement.
CCGGGCCGCCGCCTTCGCCTCGGGGGCGGCGTTCGCCACCGCGAAGGACCACGGCGAGAGTGCCAGCATGGACACGTCGTTCTGGGAATTGCCGAAGGTCATCACGCTCTCGAGAGGGATGCCCCACTCCGCGCAGAGCCGGGTGAGCGCCCTCCCCTTCGACGCGCCTTTCTTGTTCCACTCGAGGAAATGAACGCTGGAGCGCACGTGCCCCGCCCGGTCCTCGAAGCGCGGGATGGTCACGCGCTCCGCTTCGGCCATGACCGCGGGGTCGTCTTCGTAAATGAGCACCTTGAGCGGCGGCTCGCGGAGCGTCCAGAAGTCTTCGCCGAGCACGTCCGCCGTGACGCCGCAGGCGCGCTCGTAGGCGCGGGTCTTCTCATTCCGCTCGGGCACGCAGAGGGTGTCGCGGATATAGGTCTGCATGTACCAGCCGTGCGCCCGCCCCACGTCGAGGATCTCCTGCGCGAGCGCCCTGTCCATGGGCTCGTAGGAGAGCACTTCACCGGACTGGCACCGGGCCACCATGGAGCCGGTGTACACCACGAGAGGCACGTCGCCGAGGCCGATGGCCTCTCCCCAGGGCCGCGCCGCCTGGAACATGCGGCCCGTGGCGATGACCACGCGCACGCCCGCGTCCTGCGCCCGTTTCAGCACGGATTTCGTGTAGTCGGAAATGGAGATGTCATCGCGGAGCAGGGTGTCGTCCAGATCGATGGCAATGAGTTTGATCGGCGCCATGGGGTCCTCCTTCATGGGAACGGAAATGGGATTTCGTATTGTTTCATTATATCACGGAGGGCCCCGCCGGGACCGGCCCGCCGCAAAAAAGAAGGCCGCAGGACGCGCCCGCAGCCTTGATTTTATTTGTCTTCTTTCACCTCTCCGGCTTCTTCCGCCGGCGCTTCGTCCTGCGCCTGCGGCGCATCGCCTGCCTTTTCCGGCTTCATGAGCGGGAAGAGGAGCACGTCGCGGATATTCGTCTCGCCGGTCATGATCATGACGAGGCGGTCGATGCCGATGCCGAGGCCGCCCGTCGGGGGCAGGCCGTATTCCAGCGCCTGGATGAAGTCTTCGTCCATCTGGTGCGCTTCGTCGTCGCCGTGCTTCCGTTCTTCCAGCTGGAGCTCGAAGCGCTTCCGCTGGTCGATGGGGTCGTTCAGCTCGGAGAAGCCGTTCGCCAGCTCGCGGCCGAAGATGTAGCCTTCGAAACGGGCGGTGAACTGGTCGCTGTCGTCGCAGAGCTTGGCGAGCGGCGACACTTCGATGGGATAGCGGGTGATGATGGTCGGCTGGATGAGGTGTTCTTCCACGTAGGCGTCGAAGCATTCCGAGAGGATCTTGCCCGCGCCGTCGTATTCGCCGTATTCCACGTTCAGCCGGTCGGCGATGGCCCGCGCGTCCTGCAGGGTCTCGCAGGTGTCGAAGTCTTCGCCGGTGTATTTCTTCACCGCTTCGGCCATGGTCATGCGGTCCCACGGGGGCGTGAGGTCGATCTCCTGGCCGCCGTAGGTGATCTTCAGGCCGCCGCAGACTTTCTCCGCGCAGGCGGCGACAATGTCTTCGGTCTCTTTGATGACGTCTTCCAGATCGCCGTAGGCCTGGTAGGTCTCGAGGGCGGTGAATTCCGGATTGTGCCGGTTGTCCATGCCTTCATTGCGGAAGTTGCGGTTCAGCTCGAAGACGCGCTCGAAGCCGCCCACGATGAGGCGCTTCAGGTAGAGCTCCGGCGCGATGCGCAGGTAGAGGGGCATATCGAGCGCATTGAGATGCGTCGTGAAGGGCCGGGCGTTCGCGCCGCCGTAGAGGGCCTGCAGCATGGGAGTCTCCACTTCGAGGAAGCCCCGCTCGGTGAGCCACTGGCGGACGATATTGATGACCTGGGCGCGCTTCACGAAGGTGTCGCGCACGCCGGGATTGACGATGAGGTCCACGTAGCGCTGGCGGTAGCGCTGCTCCTTGTCGGTGAGGCCGTGCCATTTCTCGGGGAGCGGCCGGAGGGACTTGGAGAGGATGGTGAAGGTCTCCGCGCGGACGGTGACTTCGCCGGTGTGGGTGGTGAAGACCGGGCCTTCGAGGCCGATGATGTCGCCGATGTCGAGGAGTTTGAAGAGCTTCCATTCGTTCTCGGTGAGCGTGTCCCGGCGGAAGTAGAGCTGGATGTCGCCGGTGCGGTCGCGGAGGACGCAGAAGGCGGTCTTGCCGTGATTGCGGATGATCATGATGCGGCCGGCGAGGCGCACATACTGACCGCTTTCCTCGAGGGCCGCCGCTTCGGCGCGGATGTCCGCGGCGTGGTGGTCCCACTGGAAGCGCTGGCCGAAGGGCGCGTAGCCCAGGTCGCGGATCTGCTGGAGTTTCTCCCGGCGGATGAGCATCTGGTCGTTCAGGTTCTCCGCGGGCTTCTTCTGTACGTTTTTCTTTTCTTCCATGATTTCCCCTTATATCTTTTCCTTATTTCTTATTTGATCTCGATGACCTGGTATTTCAGGATGCCGGCGGGCGCGTTCACTTCCACGATGTCGCCCGCCTTGGCGCCGATGAGGGCGCGGCCCACGGGAGATTCGTTGGAGATCTTGCCTTCGAAGGGATCGGCTTCGGAGCTGCCTACGATGGTCACATCGTCTTCGTCCCCGGTCTGGAGATCCTTGATCCGCACGGAGGAGGCCATGGTGACGTGGTCGCTCTTGCCCGCTTCGATGACGACGGCGGTGCGGATCTTCGCTTCGAGCTCGAGGATCTTGCCTTCGGTGAAGGCCTGCTCGTTCTTGGCGTCTACGTATTCGGAGTTTTCAGAAAGGTCGCCCAGTGCGATGGCTTCCTTCAGACGCTGAGCTACCTCCAGACGTTTCGTGGATTTCAGATATTCCAGTTCTTTTTTCATTTTCTCCAGGAATTCCTGGGTGACGTAGGTTTGCTGCATTTCCGCCATGCTGATGTACTCCTTCTTTATGGATTTCATAGTAAAAATACTACCCGTCTCCTGCGGATAGCGATACACGTATATTATATGAAAAAGGGAAATCCCTGTCAATTTCCGCGGGCCCGGGAAGGCGCGCCGCGCCGCGCTCCGCCGCCCTTTCTCCGCGGGGCCGGCGCGGGAATTTTTTCCTTTCCCTCCGGGGATTTCTTTTTTATAATACAGGGAGAAAAAGCAAACCTGTCTTTTCATCAGTCCGCGCTGCACGGTTTGCAGCAGAAGGGGGATTTCCATGGCTCTCAAGATCGCCTGCACGCAGGCCGCGGCCCGCTATTTCGCCACGAAGCGCAAGACCGTCTCGCCGGACGCGACGGATTTCACGGACGTGGCCGCCGCGGTCATCACGAGCGAGGACGCGCCGCTCATCCGCCGCATCGACGCCACGTGCTTCAAGATCCCGGTCTTCCTCATCCGCACGGACGACGAGGCCTTCGCCGACATCGAGCTGGGCTCGGTGTACCGCATCATGGACACGGATCATTTCGACAAGAAGCTCTACAGCCGCCAGATCGAGGCGGCGGCGGTGCAGTACGAGACGAATCTCCTGCCGCCTTTCTTCGGCGCGCTGAAGTCGTACGTGGAGGAGGGCAATTCGGAATTCGACTGCCCGGGGCATCAGGGGGGCCAGTATTTCCGCCGCCATCCGGTGGGCCGCCTCTTCTACGAATTCTTCGGGGAGAATCTCTTCCGCGCGGACATCTGCAACGCGGACGTGAAGCTCGGGGACCTGCTCATCCACGAGGGCTACCCCTACGCGGCGCAGCAGCACGCGGCGCACGTCTTCAACGCGGACAAGACGTACTTCGTGCTGAACGGCACGTCCACGGCGAATAAAGTGGTGACCGGGGCGCTCCTCACGCCGGGGGATCTGGTGCTCTTCGACCGGAACAACCACAAGTCGGTCCATCAGGGGGCGCTCACCATGGCGGGGGCACGGCCGGTGTACCTCGAGACGGCGCGGAATCCTTTCGGCTTCATCGGCGGCATCGACGACCACTGCTTCGACGAGGCGTACCTGCGGCGGCTCGCGGCGGAGATCGACCCGGAGAAGGCGAAGGAGCCGCGGCCTTTCCGCCTGGCGGTGATCCAGCTCGGCACATACGACGGCACGATCTACAACGCGCGGCAGGTGGTGGACCGCATCGGCCATCTGTGCGACTACATCTTCTTCGACTCCGCGTGGGTAGGCTACGAGCAGTTCATCCCCATGATGAAGGACTGCAGCCCGCTCCTGCTCGACCTCGGGCCGGACGATCCGGGCATCATCGTCACGCAGTCGGTGCACAAGCAGCAGGCGGGCTTCTCCCAGACGTCCCAGATCCACAAGAAGGACAGCCACATCAAGGGACAGAAGCGCTACTGCGACCACAAGCATTTCAACAACGCGTACATGATGTACGCCTCCACGAGTCCCTTCTACCCCTTCTTCGCGGCGCTGGACGTGAACGCGCGCATGCAGGAAGGCGACGCGGGACGGCGGCTGTGGATGGACTGCGTGAAGATGACCATCGAGGCGCGGAAGTCCATCCTGCGCCACTGCCGGCTCATCCGCCCCTTCATCCCGGAGACGGTGTACGGCAAGAAGTGGGAGACCTTCCCCACGGAGAAGATCGCGCAGGACCTGGCCTTCTTCCGCTTCCATCCGGGCGACCGGTGGCACCTCTTCGACGGGTACGGGCCGGACCAGTACTTCGTGGACCCGTGCAAGCTGCTCCTCACCACGCCGGGCATCGACCGGACGACGGGCGAGTACGAGGACTTCGGCATCCCCGCGACGATCCTGGCGAATTATCTCCGGGAGAACGGCATCATCCCGGAGAAGTGCGACCTGAATTCCATCCTCTTCCTCATGACGCCGGCGGAGACGCGGACGAAGCTGGAAAATCTCGTGTCCCATCTGGTGCGCTTCGAGCGCGCGGTGAAGGAGGACCGGCCGCTCTCGGAGGTGCTCCCGTCCATCTACAATGCGAACCGCGACCGCTACCAGAATTACACCATTTCCATGCTCTGCCAGGAAATGCACGATTTCTACCGCGAGCGCGACGTGAAGACGCTCCAGAAGCACCTCTTCCGCCGGGAGTATTTCCCGGAGGTGCGCATGACGCCGCAGGAGGCGCACCACGCGTACATCCGCAATGAGTGCGAGCTGGTGCCGCTCTCGGCCATCAAGGGGCGGGTCGCCCTCGAAGGGGCGCTCCCCTACCCGCCGGGCATCATCTGCGTGGTCCCCGGCGAGGTGTGGAACGACACCGCGCAGAGCTATTTCCTCACGCTCGAGGCGGGCATCAACCGCTTCCCCGGGTTCTCCCCGGAGATCCAGGGCGTGTATCTGGAAGAGCACAACGGCCGCATCATCGGCCTCGGGAACGTGCTGAAAGAAAACTGAATCCAAAAAGAAAAAAGGCTGCGGGCTTCGTGCTCACAGTCTTTTTTCGTGCGTCAGTCTTTCTCCTCGTCGATGCGCTCGATGCGGAACACGTTGATGGTGTCCACATCGGGGCAGCAGAAGACGGCCGTCCCCTTCGGCTGGCCCGGCTGGGGGATCTCCCCGCCGTAGCGCAGGATGTCCACGTAGGGGAAGGCCACATGCATCGCCATGGGGCACAGCCGGCCCCGCTCCGTGTCGAAATCGAAGGAGTCCCCCACGCGGTGCCCGCGGTGGCACGGGCAGGGTCCCTTCCGGTCGATCAGGGTGATGCGGATCTTCGGACGTCTCGCCATCGTCTCACCTCCCGCTCATCTCTGTCCGCGGACGCAGCGGCGGACCGCCGCGCCCCGCATGGCTTCATTGTACCATACGGCGCAGCCGGCCTGCCCGGCGGGCATGGGAAAAATGCACAGCCGGCATTGGCGCCGGACCCGCCGCCCCGGTATGATAGAAGAAAAGCGGCTCGCGCCGCAGGGAGGGAATGCATCATGAACTTACTGATCCTGAACGGAAGCCCCCGGCCGGAGGGGCATACGAAACGCATGGCGGAAGCGCTCCGCGCGGGCGCGGAAAACGCGGGCCACACGGTGCGCGCAGTGGACGTGTGCCGCCTCGCCATCCATGGATGCCGCGCGTGCGAAGCGTGCCACCGCACGGACGCGGCCCGGTGCGTCCAGCGGGACGGCATGGACGAGATCTACCCGCTCCTCGCGGAGACGGACATGCTCGTCCTCGCCTCGCCCATGTATTACCACGGTTTCTCCGGCCAGATGAAATGCGTGATCGACCGCTTCTACGCGGCGCTCTACCCGAAGGAGCGGAAGCCCGCCCGCCTGCGGTACGCGGCACTCCTCCTCGCCAGCGGCGCGCCGGCCATGTACGACGGAGCGCTCTTCTCCTACGAAGGCGATTTCCTCGGCTACCTCGGCCTCGAGAATCTGGGCGTCTTCACCTGCGCCGGCGAGACCGTCAGCGCGGAACTGCTCCACCGGATCCGCCTTTTCGGGGCCTCGCTCCCCCAGTGAACCAGAAAGGAACCATCCCATGAAAGTCCTCGCCATCAACGGCAGCGCCCGGCGCGATGGCAACACCGCCGTCCTCCTCGAAACGGCGCTCGCCTCTCTCCGGAAAGAAGGCATCGAGACCGAGCTCGTGCAGCTCGCCGGCCAGTGGGTCCGCCCGTGCCGCGCGTGCTGGGCCTGCGGCGGCCGGGGGAACTGCGTCCACGGCGGCGACCCCTTCCGCGAACTCTTCGAAACAATGAAGGCCGCGGACGGCCTCCTCCTCGGCTCCCCGTCCTACGCGGCGAATCTCTCCGCCAATATGCAGGCGCTCCTGGAGCGCGCGGCGGTCGTGGCCGACATGAACCCCGGCCTCTTCTCCCGCAAGGTGGGAGCCTCCGTCTCCGCCGCCCGCCGGGCCGGGGCGCTCGCCGCCGCGGACGGGATGAACCGCTTCTTCCTGAACCACGACATGTTCGTCGCGGGCAGCACCTACTGGGCCGTGGGGTACGGCCGGCTCCCCGGCGAAGTGAAGGACGACGAAGAAGCCCTCGCCACGGCGGCCCGCCTCGGAGAAAACATGGCGTACTACCTCCGCCTGCAGGAAGCGGCGCGGTGACGCCATGCATACGGTCACACTGAACACGGGCCGCGCCATGCCCCTCGTGGGCTTCGGCACCTGGGCCCTCCGGGACGAAGCCTGCGCGGAAGCGGTCGCGGCGGCCCTCCGCTGCGGGTACCGCCTCATCGACACGGCGCAGATGTACCGCAACGAGGACGCCGTGGGCGAAGGCCTCCGCCGCGCGGGCGTGCCGCGGGAACAGATCTTCCTCACCACGAAAGTGTGCAGCCCCGCCGACAGCTACGAAGGGACGAGACAGCAGATCGACGCCGCCCTCCGCCACCTCGGCACGGATTACATCGACCTCTTCCTCATCCACGAGCCCTACCGGGACGCGCCCGCCATGTACCGCGCCATGCAGGAAGCCCGCGCAGAAGGAAAGCTCCGCGCCCTCGGCATCTCCAACTTCAGCGCGCGGGAAATGGAAGCCTTCCTCCGCGAGACCGGCGAAGTCCCTGCGGTGAATCAGGCGGAAGCGCACGTCTTCTATCCTCACCTCGACCTCGCCGCGGCGTGCGCCGAACGGGGCGTGGTCATGCAGGCGTGGAGCCCCTTCGCCGAAGGGCGGCGGCACCTCTTCACGAACGAACTCCTCTCCGCCATAGGCCGCGCGCACGGCAAGACCGCCGCCCAGACCGCCTTGCGCTTCCTCCTCCAGCACGGCATCCCGGTCATCCCGAAAACCGCGAAGCCCGCGCGCATGAAAGAAAATCTCGACGTCTTCGACTTCGTCCTCTCCGCCGAAGAAATGGCGGCCATCGGCAAGCTCGACGGCGGCCGGTCGCTTTTCGGCTGGTACGAATGAACGAAAACACGCTCCTTCCTGCGGGAAAGGGCGTGTTTTCGTATGGCCCGGCGGGCCTGCATGGCGATGCAAATGTTTTGCAAACATCGGGGCGGACCCACATAGAAAGACCGTACGTGTCCGAAACACACGACTGTTTCCATTTTCGGAATGTGATTCCATGGTCCCCGACATTCTTTCCGACCGCTCGGAAAGAATGTCGGCCAAGAAAGGGGGCGCCGCCGCGCGTTTCCGGCCTAAATTTTGAGACCCCCGCCTACGTCCGCGCAACTCGCTCGCTGCGCTCGCTCAAACACGGCGCGGCCGCTTCACGGCGGCGCTCTCAAAATTTCCCCCTGCGGGGTCGGCCTCCAACGGAACGGGCGGGGATGCTGCACCAGTGCTGGACGTGCCTCGTGCATGAGGTGCGGACTTCATTTTCGACGCGGACGTTTCGCGCACACCGGGGCGGACCCACATAGAGAAGGATTCCTTTTTCTTCATGCCCGGAGAAAGTTTGTGTCGCCGCTTAGCGGCTCCCTTATGGCTCTGTACGTTTTCATGCAGGAGCGGACCCACATAGAGAGACCGTCCGTGTTTCTCATGTGCGACCGTTTCCATTTTGGGAATGTGATTCCATGGTCTCCGACATTCTTTCCGACCGCTCGGAAAGAATGTCGGCCAAGAAAGGGAGCGCCGCCGCGCGTTTCCAGCCTAAGCTGATCGCCGTCTCAGCTAACGGGCCGCAACTCGCTCCCTCCGGTCGCTCAAACACGGCGGCCCGTCTTCACGCTGAGCCGGTGCCCAGCTCCCCCCCCGGGTCGGCCTCCAACGGAACGGGCGGGGAAGCTGCACCAGTGCTGGACTTGTATCGAGCATGGAGTGCGGGATTCATTTTCGATGTGAACGTTTCTCATACACCGATGCGGGCTCACATAACGATGCCGTACGTATCCGAAACACACGACTGTTTCCATTTTTGGAATGTGATTCCATGGTCCCTTCATTTTCTTTCCGTGCCTGACGGAAAGAAAACGAAGCAAAAGAAAGGGCAGCCGCCCCGTCACTGCGGCCTGAAAATTTCGCCGGTCACTACCCTCCGCGCAACTCGCTCCCTGCGGTCGCTCAAACAGGCGCTCCGGCTGACGCCACCGGCGAAATTTTCTCCCTTCGGGCACCAGCCTCCGTTCAAAGGGGCGGGGAAGCTGCACCAGTGCTGGACTTATATCGTGCATGAGGTGCGGGCTTCATTTTCGACGTGAACATTTCTCATACATAGATGCAGACCCACATAGAAAAGAATTCTTTTCTCCTCATGCACGGAGAAGTTTTGTGTCGCCGCTTCGCGGCTCCCTTGTGATTCTGTACTTTCTCATGCAGGAGCGGACCCACATACGTTGAATAACCTGCTTCTTCAGTCACAAAGGTCTATTCTCCTAATGTTGCTCCCCATACGCACGCGCGAAGCGCGGCGGATAGAGCCCGGCTCTGCCGGGCTTTCTGCTTTGTTCCATACGCAGGCGCAGCGCGCCGCGTAAATTTCCGGCGAAGCCGGACACTACTTTCCTTTACGCTCGTGCGCAGCACGGCGGAGATGTCCGCTTGCGGACACTTTGTTCCCCGCGGACGGGAATACGGCTCCTCCCCTCGCCTGAGCCCGGCCCCGAAGCCGGGCAGTTCCAGCGGGGCGGCTTTCTAATTTGTGCCGCCCTTCTCCTCAGGCGCTCTCAACCGGAGCGCCGGGATTGCGCCCGGCCATTTAGAAAAAGGGCAGGTGCGGCTCCTCAGTGCCGCAGCAGGCGGGGCGTCCTGCCGCGTCTTGCAGTTTGTACTGTCCCGGCATGCCTGTTGCTCTGTCGCATTCCTTGCTATTGCCCGACCACTGGGAATTACAAACTGAGCGGCAGGACGCCCCGCCGACAGGTCCTTTTTCGCCTGGCCGGCCGCTTCTTCCTTTGGTTACTTTCCATTCTTCCCGGGGGAAGAAGGAAAGTGACACGACTATGAAGTTCGTGCTCCTAAAATAGAAACAGTCATATGTTTCGGACACGTACGGACGCTCCATGTAGACCCGCCCCTGCATGAGCCGATACCCCCTGCATCGAAAATGCGTCCCGCTTCCCCATGCGCGGACACGCACCGCCCTCTCTATATGCGCCCGCCTCGGTGTGAACGAACCGTTCATGCCGCCCATGCGTCCCGCCCCGCCAGCTCCACGGGGCATTCTCACCGTCTGCCCCGCACCGCGTGTGCATTTTCCCAACGCCTCCATAACAAATCGTTCCCACGCAAAAACGCGCTTCCTTTTTCAGAAAAGCACGTTTTATATTTCCACTCATGGATACGGGATGAACGCATCCACAAAGAACCCGGTCACGGCGGAGAAGGCCATGACGAAGGCGAGGTAAAGCAGGAACCGCCCGCTGCCCAGGCAGATCTTGAGCGCGCCGAGGTTGGTGATCTTCGTGGCCGGCCCGGTGATCATGAAGGCCGCGGCGCTGCCGAGGCTCATGCCGGAGACGAGCCACGCCTGCAGGAGCGGGATGGTCCCGCCGCCGCACACGTAGAGGGGCACGCCGATGGTCGCGGCGAGGAGGATGCCGAAGCCTTCGTTGTCCCTGCCGAAGAGCCCCGCGAAGGTCTCCGCCGGGACATAGCGCTGGAAGAGTGCAGCCAGCACGATGCCCAGCAGGAACCAGCCGCCGGTGGCCCGCACGTTGCGGCCGAAGTTTTTCACGAAGCGGAGAAGGAGGTTCGGGTCGGTGTCGTGATTCTCCGGCCCGGCGAATCCGTCGAAGCGGAAGAAGGGCCGCCCCCGCCGTCCGTAGAACCAGTACACGAGGAAGCCCGCCGCCATGCCGCAGAGGACGCACGAGACGACGCGCACGGCGAGCGCGGTCTCGCCCAGCGCCGCGCTGTAGATGATGAGCTGCGGATTCAGCAGCACCGAGGACATCATGAAGGCGGCGAGCCAGTCTTCGCGCATGCCCCGGGCGGCGAAGGACGCCGCGATGGGGATGGTGCCGTACATGCAGAGCGGCGAGGCGAGGCCCAGAAGGCTCGCGGGGAGGAGGCCGAAAAGGCCGTACCGCCCGCCCTGCATCCGCCCGAAGAAGCGGTGGATCTTCTCTTTCCCGAAGACGGACACCGCCGAGCCGAGAAGCATCCCGAGGAGCCAGTAGTCAAAGATCTGGTCCAGCTGGACGGAGAAGTAGTACCAGAGGTAGACGAACTCCCGGTGGAGCGTCGCTTCCATCAGAGCTGTACCAGCTGGTAGGTGCGGCTGCCGAGGCCGATCTGCTCAGCGGCTTCCAGCGTGTGGAGACCGTTCCGGCTCTCGATGCGCTCCACGAGGGACGCGCTGTCCGGCGCGCTGTACACGAGGTCGATGCAGGCCTGATCGAGCGCCACCGGGTCGGTGGAGGCGAGGACGCCGATGTCATGCATGTCCGGCGCCGCCGCGTGGCCGTCGCAGTCGCAGTCCACGGAGAGATTGTTCATGACGCTCACATAGGCGATGCGCTCGCCGCCGCCGAGATAGTCCGAGACGGACTTCGCCGCGTCGGCCATGGATTCGAGGAAGTCATCCTGATCGCCGCCGATGCCGCTCTTCGCATTGCCCGCGGTGTGGATCCAGCTCTTGCCCTCGCTGGAGCCGAAACCGATGGAAATATTCTTGATGGCCCCGCCGAAGCCCGCCATGGCGTGCCCCTTGAAGTGGGACAGCACGAGGTAGGAGTCGTAATTCGCGAAGTGGGAGCCCACGTAGGTTTCCTTCAGGTGGAAGCCGTTCGCCACGGGGAGCGCCATGGAGCCGTCTTCATCCTGGATGTCCACATCGGCGATGGCGGTGAAGCCGTGGTCGGCCGCCACCTGTTTGTGCATCGCCGTGGAGGCGCGCGCGCCGCCGTAGGCGGTGTTGCATTCCACGATGGTGCCGTTCACTTCATGGACGAGGTCCTTGATGAGATTCGGGTCGAGGTAGTGGCTCGCCGGCGGCTCGCCTGTGGAGAGCTTCACGCCCACTTTGCCCGTGGGCGTCCAGCCCATGGCTTTGTATACCGCCATGAGTCCTTCCGGGGAGATGTCTTTCGTCATATAGACCACGGGCGCTTTCCCGTCTTTCGTCGCGTGGGAGGGCGCAGCCGCTTCCGTATTCACGGCGACCGCTTTCGGCGCGGCGGACTGCTCCGCCGAGGGGCCGCAGCCTCCGGCGAGGAGTGCGAGACACGACGCGGCGAGCGCCATCAGTTTCCAGGATTTTTTCATGATTGCCTCCTTTCCACCCCGCGCGGCGGTCCGCCGGGATGCGTCACAGGAAAATCAGGAGATCAGAGCTCCACCAGCTGGTAGGTGCGGCTGCCGAGGCCGTTCCGCTCCGCCGCCTCCAGCGTGTGGAGGCCGTTCCGGCTCTCGATGCGTTCGATGAGCGCCGCGCTGTCCGGCGCGCTGTATACGAGGTTGATGCAGGCCTGATCGAGCGCCACCGGATCGGTGGAGGCGAGGATGCCCACATCCGCCATTTCCGGGGCGGCGGGGTGGCCGTTGCAGTCGCAGTCCACGGAGAGATTGTTCATGACGTTCACATAGGCGATGCGCTCGCCGCCGCCGAGATAATCAGAGACGGACTTCGCCGCATCCGCCATGGATTCAAGGAAATCGTCCTGCTTTGGCGGACGGATGCCGGTCCGGCTCGTCGCCGCGGTGTGGATCCAGCTCTTGCCTTCGCTGGAGCCGAAGCCGATGGAAATATTCTTGATGGCCCCGCCGAAGCCCGCGCTGGTATGTCCTTTGAAGTGGGACAGCACGAGGTAGGAGTCGTAATTCGCGAAGTGGGAGCCCACGTAGTTTTCCTTCAGGTGGTAGCCGTTCGCCACGGGGAGCGCCATGGAGCCGTCTTCATCCTGGATGTCCACGTCGGCAATGGCGGTGAAGCCGTGGTCGGCCGCCACCTGTTTGTGCATCGCCGTGGAGGCGCGCGCGCCGCCGTAGGCGGTGTTGCATTCCACAATGGTGCCGTTCACTTCATGGACGAGGTCTTTAATGAGATTCGGATCGAGGTAGTGGCTCGCCGGCGGTTCGCCCGTGGAGAGCTTCACGCCCACTTTGCCCGTCGGCGTCCAGCCCATAGCTTTATATACCGCCATGAGTCCTTCCGGGGAAATGTCCCGCGTCATATAGACCACGGGCGCTTTCCCGTCTTTCGTCGCGTGGGAGACGGGCGCAGCGGCTTCCGTATTGAGCGCGAGCGCTTTCGGCGCAGTCTTCTGGTCTGCCGAGGGGCCGCAGCCTCCGGCGAGGAGCGCCAGACACGAAGCGGCCAGTGCCAGCAGTTTCATGGATCGTTTCATGGTTCCTCCTTCTGTACGGCGGGTTTCCCGCCGGGCGGCCATCACAGGATGGTCTTCACGTCCGCCAGCCAGCTGTCGATATCCGCCTGCGGCGAGGCGAGCGTCTGGTGGTCGAACTGCACCTGCAGGGGATAGCGGAACTCCGCGCCCGGCGCGGCGGCCTGCATGTCTTCCAGTGTGTGCCCCGGCCAGCCCGCGTGCGTCTGGAAGGGGATGATGGTCTTCCCGCTCCAGTCATGCTCCGAGAGGAGCGTCAGCACCGGCGGTGCCATGGTGTACCACCACGTGGGCGTGCCCACGGCGATGATGTCGTAGTCTTCCGGCTGATGCGCGAGGTCTTTCAGGGCGGGCCGGTAGCCTTCGTCCACCTCCCGCTTCCCCTGCGCGACGATGTCGTCGTAGCTGCCGCTGTAGGGCGTCTGCGGCTCGATGCGCTCGATGTCCGCGCCGGTCGCCTGCTGCAGCTGATCCGCGATGCTCTTCGTGTTGCCGCCGGCGAGGGAATAATACAGGATGAGTATTTTCTTCGGGCCGGCCTGTTTCGGCGCCGCGGCCTCAGCGGCTGCTTTCGGCGCTTCCTGCGCGGGAGCGCTCTCCCCCGCCGGGGCGGCCGAGCCGCAGCCTCCGGCGAAGAAGACGAGCAGTGCCCCCGCAGCGGCCGCCATCCATACGGTTTTTTTCATCCCCGTTCTCCTTTCCTTACTCACTCCGCAGCGCGGCGGCTTTCGCGGCCCATGCGGCCACGTCCGCTTCCGCGGTCACCTGCTGCGCGCCGCCTTCCGCATCGAACTGCACCTGCATGGAGCAGGCGATCTGCGCGCCCTGCGCCGCGCGCTCCATGTCTTTCAGCGCATGGCCCGGCCAGCCCGCGTGCGTCTGGAAGGGGATGACCGTCTTCCCGCTCCAGTCGTGCTCCGAGAGGAGCGTCAGCACCGCCGGCGCCATGGTGTACCACCACGTGGGCGTGCCCACGGCGATCACGTCATAATCTTCCGGCCGGTGCGCGAGAGGCGCGAGGGCCGGCTTCTCTCCATGCTCGGTCTGGCGCTTCCCCTCGGCCACGACCTCTTCATACGAGCCTTCGTACGGCTGCGCCGTCTGGATGCGCTCGATGTCCGCGCCGGTCTCCTTCCGGAGCGCTTCGGCAATGGCCTCCGTATTTCCGTTTGACCAGGAGTAATACAGGATGAGCATCTTCTTCGCCATGATCCGTTCTGCCTTCTTTCGTTTTCAATCCCCGTTCTTCAGATGGACGAGGACATATTCGCTGTGCCCTTCCGTGCGGAGGGGGTAGCCCCAGCCCACGAGGCCGGAGCTCACGATGACGTCCATGCCGTCCCGCACTTCGTGCCCGTAGAGGATGGTCCCCTTGTCCAGCGCCGCCACGATGAGCCCCATGGGCCAGATCTGGCCGGAGTGGGTGTGCCCGGAGAGCATGAGGTCGTACCCGGCGGCGGCGTTCTCTTCAAAGTACCGCGGCTGATGGTCCAGCAGGATGTGGTACGCCCCCGGGTCTAGCCCCTCCATGAGCGCGGCGGAGGAAGCCCGCGGGACGCCCGTGCGCATCGGGTCGGACCGGTCCTGCCGCCCCGTGAGGGTGAGGCCGGACGGGAGCACCGCCGACCGGTCTTCGAGGATGGTGATGCCCGCGGCGGTGATGTCTTCCGCCAGGTCTTTCGGCGTGAAGGCCGGCTCTGCCGTGTAGAGCGCCTTGTCGTGATTGCCGTACACGTAGTACGTGCCGTCCCGAGAAGGGATCTCCGACAGGAGCGCAAACGCTTCCTTCATCCCGTGCATGGTGGTCCGCTCGTCCACGATGTCTCCGCCGAGGAGCACCAGATCGGGACGGGCTGCCGAGACGGCCCGCACGTCCGCTTCGAGGTCCTCCGCAGTGAGGGCGTTCCCGTAATGCAGGTCCGTGATGAGCGCGATGGTGTACCCGCCCGGCGGGAGCGGCTTGTCCGTGGTGAGGGTGTACTCCGTCAGGACCGGCCGGCGGATATTCACCGAGCCGTAGCCCGCGAGGAGCAGCACCCCCGCCAGCGGCACGATGCTCGACAGGTAGAGCGCGCGCCACCACTTCGCCCGCACATGGCCGATGCGCGCCGTCGCGGCGTACAGGAGCTCCATGAGGAGCCCGAGGACGACCACGTGGAGCACCAGCAGGATGGGCGTGCCGAAGACCTGCATGGACGGCACGAGCACCGCCGTCGCCGTGATGAGCGCCGCCGATTCCTGCGCCTTCCCGCTCCGCTTCGCCAGCACGAAGCCCCAGAAGCGCCGCACGAGCACGAAGAAATACGCGGACACCGGCACGAGGAGCGCCGTCAGGACGAGGAGCATCCGGGGCGGCGTCGCCGAGCTGAGATAGGTCTGGATATCCAGCCAGTACGTCCCCGCGAGGAGCGCCGTCATGAGCGCGCGGCCCGCCAGCGCGAAGCCCGGAAGCGGCATGGCCCAGGTGCGGACATTCGTTTTCATAGATCCCTCCCGTACAGATGAAATGGATTCTTTATTCTCATTATATAATCCGTGCCGCGCCGGTAAAAATACCTGTCTCACATGCCCGATCATGCGCGTCACGCATGTTTCACCCGGTACCGGAGCCACACCGCGCCGCCCTCCATGGGCTTCGCTTCCAGCAGCTCGAAGGTCACCGGCGTGTCGTCGGAGAGCCCCTCCTTCACGTCGAAGACCGAAGGCGTCTCCCGGCTGCCGTCCGCCGCAGGCGCGACCACGAGGCTCACCTCATCGCACAGTCCCTGCCGGAGGAACGACCAGTTCACCACGCCGCCCCCGCCGAGCATGACCGTCTCCAGGCGGAGCTCCTTCGCGAGCTTCTTCAGCAGGAGCGGCGCGTCGAGATGATCCTTCCCGGCAATGACGTAAGAGATGCCGAGTTTCCGGAGGAACGCGCGGTACGCCATGGGCGCGCGCTCCGTGAGCACCTCCAGCACCGACGCATGAAGCCCGCCGTAGTCCACGAAGGGTTCCATCCAGCCCAGCCGGCCCGACGGGTCGATCGAGATGTACCACGGCGCGCCCGCGCCCTCCGCAAGGAAATCTCCTTCCGGCGCAGAGGCCCCTTCCTCCAGCGCGGGCTTCCGGTAGAGCGTGAAATTATCGTCCGTGGTCACCCGCCCGGAGATCCACCCCTGATGACGGTAGTACGGCGCGTCCCCGAAGGCGATGCGGTCGAAGGCCTCCCCCGCGGCCGCGCACTCGGGCGTCTCCATGTACCGCCCCATGATCTTCCCGTCGAGCGATACCAGCATATGGCAGAAAACATACGGTCTTTCCATGCCAATTCCTCCCTTTTATCTGTATTGTAAAGATTCAAGCGTGCTCGAAGTCAAGGCGCTTCCGGCACGCCCCGTGCTATAATGAAATCAGGACTACACACAAAGGAGGCACTGTCATGAAACAATCTCTGGGAGTCAAAGCGTATCTCTATCCGATGCCGGTCCTCGTCATCGGCACGTACAATGACGACGGCACGCCGGACGCCATGACCATGGCCTGGGGCGGCCTGTGCGACTACGACAAAGTCGCTCTCAATCTGGAAGAAGCGCACCTCACCTCGTCGAACGTGGCGAAGCGCATGGCCTTCACCCTCGCCGTAGCGGACTGCGCGCACATCGCCGAAGCGGACTACGTGGGCACCGTCTCCGGGAAGACCGTCCCGGACAAGACCGCCCGCTGCGGCCTCCACGCCGTGAAGAGCGAGCATGTGGACGCGCCGGTCTTCGAAGAATTCCCGGTCACCCTCGAATGCAAAGTGCTCGAACTCCAGCACGGCATCGCGGGCTTCCGCGTCATCGGCCAGATCGTGAATACCCTCGCGGACGAGCGCGTCGTCGGCGCGGACGGCGAGATCGACTCGGCCAAAGTGGACGGCGCGATCTTCGAGACCTCCGGCCGCACCTACTGCCGCACCGGCGAGACCCTCGGCGGCGCCTGGGACATCGGTCAGAAATTCGGGAAATAAAGCCATGCGAAAAGGACGCCCCTCAAAAAGGCGTCCTTTTTGTGTGCATGAAACTCATTCGCCCTGCGCCGGCCCGGCAGAAAGGAAACAGCCGGGCATAATCCTGCCGGGCCGCTGCGGAGTAAAAAACTTCAGCCTTCATCCGCATGCACCCGGTTCCGGACACAGGTCCGCACCTCTCCCGCCGGAATCAGCCCTTCCTCCGCGATGGACCGTTCCCCTGCAGACAGCGCTTCCATGAGTTTCAGCCGCTCACGGATGTTTTCATAATCCGCCATATCCATGATGACAAACCGCCCCCGGCCGTTCTTCGTCAGAAACACCGGCTCACCTGCGGCGACGTCCCGCAGCACTTCACTGTAATTCCGGAGATCGGAAATCGGTCTGATTTTCGGCATGGCTCTCACCTCCTGCTCTCATCATAAAAAATCTGCTGTAAAATTCAACGTCGAATTCGTCAGTAATTCCGACCCGGGGCGCCCGCAGGACGTCTTTTTGTGCGCACGAAAAAAGGATGCCTGGAGGCACCCTTTCCCGTTTCCGATCAGTCGTCGTCGATGCAAATGAGCTCGTACTTGTCGTTGCCCATCTTCAGGTCGTGCATGGCCGTGAGCTGATGGAGGCCGTGGCGGCTCTCCATGCGTTCCACCAGGTCATGATTGCTTTCCTGATTGTAGACCATGTCCACGCAGGCCTGATCGACCGCGAGGATATCCGTGGACGCGGCGATGCCGATATCCGGGATGGTCGGCTCCGCCGCAGCGAGGCCCGCGCAGTCGCAGTCGACGGACATGCGGCGCATCACGTTGATGAAGACGATGTGCTTGCCGAAGAAGTCGATCGTGGCTTTCGCGGATTCCGCCATGTGTTCCATGAGCATCTCCTTGCCCGGCCATGCGTTCCAGTCTTCCGGCTGATGATCCACATCCACGCCGTGCACCTGCGCCTTGCCTTCGCGGCCGTCCGCGCAGCCGATGGCGATGTTCTTCATGGAGCCGCCAAAGCCGCCCATAGCGTGGCCCTTGAAGTGGGTCAGCACGATCATGGAATCATAATTCACGATGTGGCCGCCCATGGAGACTTCCTTGAAATGCTTGCCGTCGCGGACGGGGAGCTTCACCGTACCTTCCTCGTCCATGATGTCCACCGGGCAGAAGGTCCAGCCGTTCACTTCGAGCGTCTTCCGATGCAGCTCCGTGGTGTAGCGGTCGCCCTGATACAGCGTGTTCGTCTCGACGATATTGCTGTTCGGCACCTGCGCCTGGAACGCCTGCACCATGTCGCGGGGCAGGATGTTCGGGCCGTGCTGTTCGCCCGTGTGCAGCTTGATCGCCACCTTGCCGTAAATGCTTTCATTGATGAGCTGATACAGTTTGATCAGGTGCTCCGCGTCGATGTGCTTCGTGAAATACACCTTGGCATGAGAGCCTTCTCCGTCGCCTGCGCCTACGCGGCGGCAGCCTACGACCGGAGCCTGCGGAAATTGTTCCATAGAGATTCCTCCTTCATCCACAACCTGTTTTCATATGCTGTCTTATTATATGCCTTAAAGTTTGCTCGAATTCAAGAGGCCCGCCGGGTCTCCGCTCAATTTTTACTGCACGAGCGACAGCTCCACCGCGGAGCCGCCCGGCCCTTCCAGCCAGCGGCCCTCCTGCATCCGGCCGAGCCGCACGCTGCCCGCGGGCGCCGCCTCCGGACGGATCACCACCGCGAGGCGGCCGCTCTCCGGCAGGTACAGGAAATCGCCCCGCCGGTACGCATCGGCCGGCGCTTCCGCCGGGAGCGGCGCCACCGCCGACCGGCTCACGAAGAGCCCGTCCTCCCGCTGGAACGTCATCGTCATGGGGAGCTGCGCCGCCAGCGCCTCCGAGGCGGCATTGCCTTCCGCCGCCCCGCGCGCCGTCCCCGCACTGCCCGTCATCCGCCAGCCTGCGCCGCTCCATCCGCTGCCCGCCGCGCACACCGCGCACGGCCCCGCCGTAGAGCAGAAAACGGCTCCCGCCGTCAGGCCCAGCCCGGCCGCCGCCAGCACCGCCTTTTTCCATTTCATCGCCGCGGGGAGACCCCGGCCGCGCCATGGCGCCGGAGCCGCCCCTTCACCTCCCTTCCAGGTACAGCAGGTAATCCACGCGGCTGAGGCAGCGCTGCCGCTCGTGGATCTCCTGTACGATCTGCCAGCGTTTCCCCGTCAGGAACGCCTGCCGGTCCTCGCGGCGCGTCTTCCGGAAATACGCGCGGATTTCTTCCGCGGTGAAGCCGGACTGCCGCAGCGCGGCCGCCAGCCCCATCCGCTCCTGATACGCTTCGTCGCCGGCGCGGACGCCGCCCGCCTCTTCCAGCTCGCGGAGCTCTGCGTCGCTGAGGCCGCAGCACCGCATCATCTCTTCCCGATTCATCCCGGAAATCGTCCTCACTCCCTCCAAAATAAAACTACAGACAGTTGTGGATTCTGTCTGTAGTATAAAAAGCCGGCCTTCATATATCCAATGCCTGTTTCTTATTCGTCTTTATACGCGGCGCGTATGGTCTTCACGTAATTCAGATACTCCCGCGCCGGCCCGAAGACCGGGTTCAGCTTCTTCCACGCCAGCACCGTCGTCGTGGTGAGCTCCGGCGAGAGCGGCACGAAGCAGAACCGCTTCGGGTCGAAATGAGACACCGGCGCCTCGATCGAGATGAGCCCGTCCATGCCTCCCTCGATGAGCGGCAGCAGATTGTCCGCCAGATTGCCTGTGGCCGCCGCTTCGGGGATGTCTCCGCCGTACCAGTTGCGGAACTCTCCCTGCACCGACATCCGGCTCGAGATCATGAAGCGGGGCATCCGGGCGATGTCCTCCTTCGTGATGCTTCCCTTCTCCGCCCAGGGCGAATGCACCGACGTGATGAGGCCCCACCGGTCCTTCGTATGGAGCCGGATATAATCGTAGCTCCCGATGTCAATCGGCTCCTGCAGGATGGCGAAATCCAGCATCCCGTGCTCCAGCCGCTCCTTCAGGATATCCGCCGACGCCGTGTAGATCTCGAAGCGCACCCGTGGATACTTCTCCATGAAAGGCGGCAGATTCGCCATCACGCCGTTGCTCCCCGAATACACGCCGCTCCCGATGCGGATCACGCCGGACATGTCCTTCCGCGACTGGAAATCCATCTTGATGGCGTCCATGAGGAACGACACCTCCTCCGCCTTGTGCCGGAGCATCATCCCCGCCTCCGTGAGCGTAGTGCGTTTCCCCCGGACGAAAAGCGGCGCGCCGAGCTCCTCCTCCAGCTGCGCGATCTGCCGCGACAGCGTGGGCTGCGTCACATGGAGACGCTCCGCCGCGCGGGAAATGCTCTCCTCCTGCGCCACCGTGAGGAAATACTGAAGCACGCGAAATTCCATGACCATTCCCTCCCTCTGTACGAACGTTGTTATCACATTTTATCATCTTAAAGTTTACTGCTGTCAAGAAATTTCCGTTCTTTTCCGTCCCCGCCGGCGGCACAGACACAAAAGGCGGCCGCCCGCCGCCCTTTCAGTGCCCGCCTTTCAGAACGAGCCGCTTCGTGATGTAATTCCAGACCGTCACCACCGCCGCCGCGCCGATCTTCGCCAGCATGTACCAGATCCCCGCCACATCCACGAAGCCGTACATGCACACCTGATTGATCGCCAGCCCCGCAAGCGACGTCGCCACGAAAAGCGCCGTCTGCCGCGCGCTCTGATGCGATGCGTGGAACACCACCGTCACGCAGAGGATATAATTCACCACGAGCGACACCGTGAAAGAGATCGCCGACGACGTGAGATAATTGCATCCCCCGTACTCCGTCAGCCCGAACAGCAGCCCGTAATCCAGAAGGAAGCACCCGCCTCCTACGAGCAGGAACCGCACGATCTCCCAAAGCCGGTCCCCCGACAGATATTTCTCCAGCATCCCCTCATCCTTTCCATCTTCCGTCATACGTCCTTATTATACCCAAAAACAAGAAAAGACGAAACAAACGCCAGCAGTCTCCCCTCCGCCGGAAACAGGGCCGCCCATGCAGGGTGCGGCTGCACGGCGCTGCGGCGGGAATCCGTCCGCAACAAAAAAGAGACCCCGAAAGGTCTCTTTTGGGATTGTCCGACTCAGAAGGCGTACGCCAGCTGCACCATGCCGGAGAAGCCTTCCCGCTCTCCTGCGTAGCCCCGCAGGTTCACGTCCATGCTCCACGGCGAATCTTTCCGGCCCCACACGGTCCCGATCTCGCCGAAGACGGTCGAACCGCCGAGGCTCTGTTCCGGCGCATCGAACCGGCCTGCCTTCATATGGCTGTCGCCGCTGAATTCGTATTCATAGGCTGCGCCGTAGTACACCTGCCACGCCGCACCTGTCGCGGGCATGTACCGTGCACCGATCCGCAGACGGTCGCTCGTCACCCGGTCGAAGCGGAACCGGTCGCCGCCCATCTCGAAGCTGTCTCCGTCGATAGACGTGTGGAAATATTTCCCGTACAGGTCCCACGTCCCGCGCTCCGTCCCGATGAGCCGGCCTGCGCCCACATGCGCGCCCCAGTAAGTGCTGTCGCTGTCAAAGCCGTAAGAGTTCCCTTCTCCGTCTTTGACCGCATTCGACATGGAAGAGGACAGACTGCCTGCCCGGAGAGAAGCTTCGTAATAAACGCCGCTGTCCTTCGTGAGCCGCACGGCCGCGCCGCCGCCGTTGTAGACGAGGCTGCCGTCGCCGCGGAACATTTCCTGATTGAAGCTGTTCCACGTGCGGTAGTTGCCCGTGCCGTTTTCATAGAAGACGCCCCACGCGAGACGGCCGCCGTCCACGCGGTGGATATTCCCCACGCCGACGATCTCGCTCCATCCATTGATCTTCATGTCGCCCGCCGCGTCATAGGTGCTGCGGTTGCCGTAGACCGCGCCGAAGGTCTGCGTGCCCCAGTGGTACCCATCATCCAGCAGATGCAGACTGTCCGCAGCGATATCCGCGCCCTGATTCACGAAGGCCGCCGCCACGGTGCGGTTCTCTGCAATGCGATCCGTCTGCCCGGCCCGGTGAGCATCTTCGATATGCAGCTGAATATCGTGCCCGTCATTGGCACTTTCCGCACTGATTTCCAGTTCTTCCGCTACCCCCGCAAGGACCAGATCACGAGCCAGCTCGACATCCTCTGCGCCCTCATCGGTGATCGTCTGATCCGAATGAAGAAGCGTCACCGTCTCCCCTGCATCAAAATCACTGTCCGCAGCGAAGCTCTTCACGTTGAGAACGGCGCCGGAAAGGGCTTCCCCTTTCACGCTGAGAGCCGCATCCCCATGCACATCCACCCGCGAAAAATTCACCGTATCAAAGCCGCTCACTCCTGCCAGCCGGCTGCCGTTGCCCTCCACATTGAGGACCGAACCGGCCGTACCGCGGTTGTCGCCGGAAAGGTTGACGCCTTCTGCCTGTGTATGGTCTGCAATCGTCACTGTACCGGAAGCATTGCCTTCCTCGCTGTATCCTGCATACACTGTGCCGGACCATCCGATATTCCCTTTCAGGCTCACCGCGCCCTGCGCCGCATGGTTTCCCAGCGCATACGTCCCGGCCACGATCCCTGCGCTGGTCGTAAACACATCATCCAGCACAAGCGTCTCACTGCCATTCACGTGCTCTTCGCCGGATGCGTCGATGAATCGACCTGTCAGGATGGACTTCTCCACCTCCGCGGAAATGACCGCCTGATTCGTTCCTTCCACATAGCCCGCTTTGACCTGATTCACATACAGACCGTTCGTCCCGCGCGTTGTCTGGTAATAGCCGTCCAGCCCGGACAGGCTGCGTTCCAACTCTGTAACCTCGGAGAGTTTTTTATCCAACACGCCGTCCCACTGCACGGTTGTCTGCCCGAGCACGTCGCCCGCCGCATGATTGCCGTTTCCCAGGAGCGTCGAAATATCCGCGTTGACGGCACCGATGCTGACAGACGCGTTATCCATGCCAGAAACTCTGTCCGCGGAAAGGCTGACCGTCTGTTCTCCCTTTTCGAGGGTGACATTCTGGAAGCGGACCGCATTGAAATTGTGCAGGCTGCCCACCATGCTGCTGGTGCCGTCCACAATGAGCGTATTGCCGGAGACATCGCCGCCCGATGCACTCACACCGCCGTAGACGTTCAGATTTTCAGCGCTGGCTCCCTTGAGCGTCACCGTATTGCCGGCAGCGTCGCCGTTTTCCGCATAGCCGCCGTACACATTTCCCGCGTAGGCCGTAGTCCCGCTGATGGAAATCGCTCCCTCCGTCGCATCCTGTGTGCTGCCATCCGTGCGTTTCGCCGCATAGACACCGGATACATTGTCCACGCTGGTCGTGAATCCGTCTGTCAGCGCGAGTTCGGTGCCCGCCTCATTAGTATTCTCGCCGCCCGCTTCATCGAGAAACCGGTTTGTGAGAACCATTTCTTTCACGGACACGTCGATCTGCGCCTGATGGTCGCTTGTATCGGTATCGCTGCCGGTGACCGTGTATTTCCCGGCGTAGACGCCGCCTTCCGTCCTATCGGTCACTGTATAGGCGTCTTCTGCCATATGTGCATTCGCTGTTTGCGCCTGCGCCTGGAATGCTTCGGTGAATACGGCACCACCATTGACCGCATCCGACCAGTCAATGACCGTCGTATGCGGGCCCTTGCCTTTTATCTGCGCCAACGCTTCTTCAGAAAACGAATTGATTTCCACCCTGGCTGCTATCGGGGAAGCCTCTGCGGCTCCCGTCTGTAAAGAAACCATATCCTGCGAAAGGTCTACATCTTCGAATCGGACGATATCGAAATTATGCAGACTGCCTACAGTGCTGCTGCCGCCGGACACCACGAGCGTATTACCGGAGACCGTGCCGCTGCTGCCGCTCGCGCCGCCGTAGACGTTCAGTTTTTCTGCGTTGGCTCCCTTGAGC
Organism: Veillonellales bacterium; assembly: GCA_944390485.1. Lineage (GTDB taxonomy): Bacteria > Bacillota > Negativicutes > Veillonellales > Dialisteraceae > UBA1822. Next base: position 156,050 of record CALXPQ010000002.1, on the reverse strand, counting down.
GTCACCGTATTATTCTGTGCCGCTCCATTTTCCGCATAGCCGCCGTACACATTGCCGCTCCATTCGGTCTGGCCGGTTATCGTCAATGCACCGCCTGCTGCATCCTGCCCGGCTTCCGCATAGGTGCCTGCCACGGTGCCTACGTGGGTAGTAAAACCGTCTCCAATGGACAGTCCTTTTTGTCCGCTGGAATGATATGTTTCCTTACCGTCCGCATCCACATACGTCCCGGCCAACACGGAGTTTGTCACCTCCGCCTCAATGTCTACCTTGTTTTGTCCAATCGTCGTAGAGAGATTGCCGAACGTATTGGCATAGACGCCGTCCGACGCACTGGTCCGATCTGCGAAATACGTCTTGCCGCCGGCTGCGGCCCCATCAAGAAAATCCTCCGCCACTGTCACCTTGCCGTCGAGCCGTTCATCCCATTTAAGCGTCGACAGCACGGTCTCCGTGCCTTCCCCATAATCGCCGGCAGCAAGCGCCAATCCGCCGGCGTTTACAGAATCAAGATAAATATCCGCATTCTCAGAACCAGACGCCGAACTGGAATCAGTGCTCCCAATCGTAAGCAGCGTATTCTCTTTCTTCGACAGATCAATATTCTGGAAACGAATGGCATCAAAATTCTTCAACGTCCGCACAGTACCAGTCCAACCGTCCAGCGTGAGCGTATTGTCTGAGCCTTTTTTATTTGCGCCGTACAGATAAACCATGCTCAAGTCTGCGCTTCCGGACACGTTGTCAGCGTTTCCGGACACTTTGATTGTATTATCGCTGACCGTGCCGCTGCCGCTATATCCCCCGTAGATACTGGCGTACTGTTTGAATTTTGCATCGCCGGAGATATTGACCGTGTTGCCGGTAACAGTGCCGCTGCTGCTGCTGTAGCCGCCGTATACGCTGCTGTTAATCTGCGCATCAGAAAGGGATACTTCATTTCCGCTGACTTCGCCGTTCCCTATACCACCATAAATGTACTTCCCAGACGTTGTTCCGCCGGTAATCTCTACGGTATTATTTTTTGTGTCACCGCTTCCTTGTCCGCCATAAATATTACCATTCGCGTTTCCATTGGAAATAGTTACAGTGTTTTCAGAAACCGTGCCGGAAGCACCCCGGCCGCCGTATATGGAGCCCGCGACAGAATCGCCGGAGAGTATGACGGAGTTCTCCTTGATTTCACCGCTTCCGCCATATCCGCCAGCCACGTAACTACTTGAGCTGGAAGCCGCCGTCCCGCCAGACATTTCCACAGAGTTGCCGCTGACTACCGCGCTTCCCTGTCCCTGTCCGCCTACGACGCTCACACGCGCTTCTGCACCATCGGAAAGAATAACTTTGTTATTTGTCACTTTTCCTCTTCCGCTGCCGCCGTATACTGACCCCACAGAACCACCGGTGAGATGCACTTCATTTTTATTGACGGTGTAGTAGCCATCAACATTATCGTGGAATTCATCTTCACCGCCGTAAATGATCCCATTTACCCGCCCCGCGTTGACAGTAACTGTATTTCCACGGATGAAGCCATTGGAAGCACCACCGCTGGTTGCCCGATTATAACCGCCGTAAACGTTTTTTTTCACCGTACCGCCGTTGATGGTTACTTGATTCGAAGAAACGGAGGTATCCGTCGTTGTATAATCGTTGCCTCCCCAGGTAACCATGCCGCCGGCTACCGACTTTTGAATATCGCCGTCCTCGATTGTCACCACATTTCCCGTAACAACCGCCTTGCCCTGCGTCTCGTTGCTTAACATCGCCATGCCGCCCACGACAGCGTTTTCATCCGTTTCTGCCCCGATGATTCCCCCATTGATCGTCACTTCGTTGTCCATTGCCTGAGCAGCGCTGATGCCCGCATCCCAGGAGCCATAGCCGCCAGTTACAGCGCCACGGCCATGCCTCAGCTCTTGTCCACGAACTGTGGCATTAGATACGGTCACCTCATTCCCGGATGCATTGCCGCCATTGGACCCTTCTGCAAAAGTAAAGGTTCCACCGTAAATTTGAAGTACATTATTTTCCCCTTTACCGGCAATGACCGTTTTGCCCGTTATCTTACTCGTTCCGCCTTTTGTACCAATGGTCAACGTATTTCCTGTACCCGTGCCGATGTTATTCAGGCGGATATTTCCATCCGCCGTACCGTCTTTTTCATCAAGAGCATCATATTCTGTCTGCGTAGCCGCTGTATAATCCGCAGCGTATCCCATTGGGATTCCTGCCCAGAATACAAGCACCCCCCCCCTACCGCAAGTCTTGCAAGCTGCCGACGTTTCATACCATTCCCTCCATTTGCTGTTACACTTTTCTGAAAAGGCATTCTGCACTTGCATCTTAAAAAATGTCTGTATAAAGCCTGTTCTCACTGCGTAGGAAATTTGTAAATCTTTCGTATTTTTTCTCAAAGACTGTCATATATTCCGTCATAAGCGGCCTTATTTCATATTTATGTAAAGCTGGCCCTCTCCACATGGAATGGAGCCACATGTGCAGGGCGGGAATCCGGCTGTGCGGGCATACAAAAAGGACCCCCTTGCGGGAGTCCTTCTTTTTTGCAGGGCTGAAATTATTTCAGTTCTACGGTTGCGCCGGCAGCTTCGAGCTTGCCTTTGATTTCTTCAGCGTCAGCTTTGGAGATGCCTTCCTTGACAGCTTTCGGAGCGCCGTCTACGAGAGCTTTCGCGTCTTTCAGGCCGAGGCCGGTGATTTCACGGACAACTTTGATGACCTGGATCTTGCTTTCGCCAGCGGAAGCGAGGACGACGTCGAATTCGGTCTTTTCTTCTTCAGCAGCAGCGCCTGCAGCCGGAGCAGCGGCAGCGACAGCGACCGGAGCGGCAGCGGATACGCCGAATTTGTCTTCGATGGCTTTGACGAGTTCGCTCAGTTCGAGGACGGACATGTTGCTAATGGCTTCAAGGATTTCTTCGTTTGTCATTTTGTGTTCCTCCATTGGAATTTTTTATGCGCACTGATCATGCGCTTTCTTTCTGTTTACGCACAGCTTCGAGAGCGTATGCGAGTTTCGTGATGTTGCCGTTGAGAGCGCGTGCGAGGCCGGAGATCGGGGCAAGCAGGGTTGCTGCGACCATGCCGAGCAGCTGTTCTCTGGACGGGAGATCGGCGAGGGCCTTGATCTCTTCCGGTCCGATGACGCGTCCGTCGAGGACGCCGGCTTTGATGGTGATGGCTTCGGTCTTGGTCTCCGTAATGAAGGCTTTCAGTACGGCAGCCGGAGCGACCGGATCCTCTTTGCAGGTAGCCAGACCGTTCGGGCCTTCGAGGAAGGCGTCGAGGCCTTCGAGACCCATTTCGTCAGCGGCGACGCGGGTCAGCGTATTTTTGATGACCTTGTATTCGACGCCGCGTTCGCGGAATTTGCGGCGGAGAGCCGTAGCGTCCGCGACGGTCAGTTTGTTGAAGGAAATGAGGACGACACCCTGGCATGCCAGTTTTTCTTTCATTTCTTCCACAATGGCCACTTTTTCAGGACGGATTCTGGTTTCGTATTTTTCTTCGCTCATAGTACACCTCCTCTGCTCTTGGATTTTTTATTTATCACGTTAGCTAAAACGACCCCACCGCGGTGAGGTCGTACACTGGCTTTCCAGTATTCAGCCTCGGGAGGCGGGCTTTCGCCCATTATACATACCGCCGGTCTTCAGCTAAGTGTTAAATATGGGATTATGCTTTCGGTGCTGCGACCTTGGAGATGTCCAGGTGGATGCCCGGGCCCATGGTGGAGCAGATGGTGAGGCTCTTCATGTACGTGCCTTTGACGGTGGACGGACGAGCTCTCAGGATGTGGTCGTATACGACGCGCAGGTTTTCTTTCAGTTTGTCATCGTCGAAGGAGACTTTGCCGATGACGACCTGGATGTTGCCTGCTTTGTCGGTGCGGTACTGGACCTTGCCGGCTTTGATTTCCGTGACGGCTTTGGTGACGTCCGGAGTGACGGTGCCGACTTTCGGGTTCGGCATGAGGCCCTTCGGTCCGAGGATACGGCCGAGGCGGCCCACGACGCCCATCATGTCCGGGGTAGCGACGACGACGTCAAAGTCCATCCAGCCGCCCTGGATCTTCTGAGCCAGGTCCATCCCGCCGACGTAGTCAGCGCCGGCCGCTTTGGCTTCGTCTTCCTTGTGGTCCTTGGCGAAGACGAGGACTTTCTTCGTCTTGCCGGTGCCGTGGGGGAGTACGAGCGCGCCGCGGAGCTGCTGGTCTGCGTATTTCGGGTTGATGTTCAGGTTGAAGGAAAGCTCTACCGTTTCATCGAATTTCGCGGATGCCGCTTTCTTCACGAGTGCTACAGCTTCGTCGAGGTCATAGAGTGTATGGCTGTCAACGATGGCTGCGGCTGCTTTCTGTTTCTTTGTCAGTTTTGCCATTGTTTCCTCCTTGTGGTAAGCGGGACAATGCCCTTCCACGAACGGTCAGTCTCAGTCTACGACTTCGATGCCCATGCTGCGGGCGGTGCCTTCGATGAGGCGCATTGCTGCTTCTACATCGTTGGCGTTCAGGTCAGGCATCTTCGTTTCCGCGATTTCCTTGACCTGCGCTTTGGTGACTTTGCCGACTTTCTTTTTGTTCGGTTCACCGGAAGCGGTTTCGATGCCTGCTGCTTTCTTCAGGAGAACGGCAGCCGGCGGCGTTTTGCAGATGAAAGTGAAGCTTCTATCTTCAAAAACAGTGATTTCTACAGGGATGATCAGGCCGACCTGCTGTGCGGTGCGGTCATTGAAGTCCTTGACGAAAGCCATGATGTTCACGCCTGCCTGGCCGAGGGCCGGGCCTACGGGCGGAGCCGGAGTGGCTTTGCCAGCCGGTACCTGCAGTTTCACTACCTTGGTAATCTTCTTTGCCATAGTTGACACCTCCTTACTCTTTGAGGATGTGGTACAGACGGGCGTCTGCCCTCCCACGTGAGGCATTCGTGCGGCGGAGGTCCCGCGCACTCCTCACCGAGCGTCAGGAAAGCGGCTCAAAGAAGCCCGCTTCCAGCTCGATTTTGGTAGCGTGCCCAAAGGCGCTGATCTCGGCAGTGATCCTGCCTTTGTCAGCCGCTACATTGAGCACGGTAGCCACATGATCTGCGAAAGGCCCTTCGGTGATGCGGATGGCATCCCCTGCCTTGACGGTGATCTTCACCGGGACTTTTTTATCTTTGTGCAGAATGCGTTCGACTTCTTCATCGGAAAGGGGGATCGGCTTCGTGGTGGTCCCGACGAACCCGGTCACGCCCGGCGTATTCCGCACGACGTACCAGCTGTGGTCATTGACTTCCATTTCGATGAGAAGGTAGCCCGGGAAGACTTTCCGGGAGACGACTTTTTTCTGGCCGTCCTTGACTTCTTCTTCATCCTGCATCGGGAGGAGGATCTGCTTGATCGTATCTTCCAGGCCCATGGAATGCACCTTGCGGGTCAACGTATCCTGTACTTTATTCTCATAGCCGGAATACGTGTGAATGACATACCAGCGGATATTCTTTTCTTTTTTCTCGAGTTGTTCTTCGTTTTCCGGCATGTTTCCTCCTTTCAGCCCACTGCACTGACCAGCAGCTTCGAGAGGCCCATGAAAACGAAATCCACTGCGACGAGCAGGCAGGAAACGAGGAGCACGGAGGCGATGACGGTCGCGGTGTACCGGCCGAGCTGCTGCTTGGTCGGCCAGATGACCTTTTTCATCTCCACTTTCGTTTCACGAAAGAATCGGTTCCATGCGGCGCTGTTTTCCTCTGCTGTTTGCCGACGATTCGCCATGCTTACACCCCAGTTCGCTTACTTATTTGGTTTCTTTATGCAGGGTGTGTTTCTTGCACCATTTGCAGTATTTCATCATTTCGATGCGTTCTGCATTGTTTTTCTTGTTCTTGTTGGTCCGGTAGTTGCGGCGTTTGCATTCCGTACACGCAAGAGTAATTCCTTCACGCATTCTTTACACCTCACTCAATTTTTTCGGGTTTTCCCTATTGCAACATACTCAAGGATTATAGCATATCCGGAAATATGAAGTCAATGATTTTTCACTTAAAAAAGCCGGGCATTCCCGACGAAATTAGTATAGCACGGCGCGCCGCTTCCCGCAAGGCGTCTCCTCTCCCCGCGCCGCTTTTATTTTTATATCTTATTATAAGGGAAATCGACGGGCTCCGGACGCGGACGAGATGATTTTTTTACACGGTCCTGACGGGGCCTTTGTTTTTTCCCCGTACAATGGGGCCAGCGGCAGAAGGAGGTCGGCATGGATATCACATTACAGCACATCAGCAAATCGTACGGCGGAAAGTCCGTCATCCGGGACGTGTCCCTCACGATCCGGAGCGGGAGCTTCACCACGCTGCTGGGCCCATCGGGCTGCGGCAAGACGACGCTTCTCAGGATGATCGCCGGGCTGGAGACGCCGGACGCGGGCGAGATCTTTCTCGGCAGCCGTTGCGTCTTCTCCGGGCCGCAGGGCGTGTCGGTCCCGCCGGAAGCGCGCGGACTGGGCTTCGTCTTTCAGGATTTCGCCCTGTGGCCGCACATGACGGTCTTCGAGAATACGGCGTTCGGCCTGCGCGCGTCGGGCCGGACGGAGCATCTCGCGGAGCGGGTGCGGCAGGCGCTCTCCATCGTGCATCTGGAGGAGCTGGCAGACCGCTACCCGCACCAGCTCTCCGGCGGGCAGCAGCAGCGCGTGGCGTTCGCCCGGGCGGTGGTGACGGAGCCGGAGTGCATTCTCTTCGACGAGCCGCTGTCCGCGCTGGACGCGCAGCTCCGGGCGGAAATGCGCGTAGAGCTCCGCGAGCTGGTGACCCGGCTGGGCCTGACGGCGGTCTTCGTCACGCACGACCAGTCGGAGGCCATCAGCATGAGCGACCGCATCGCCGTCTTTTCCGCGGGCCGCCTCGAGCAGTACGACGCGCCGGAGGCGGTGTACAGCCATCCGGCCACGTCCTTTGCGGCCCATTTCGTCGGTCTGTCGAACTGGATCGACAGCCGCCATTTCTTCCGGCCGGAGAAGGCGTCTCTTTCGCCGGCCCCCGGCGCGCGCGCCTTCACCGCCGGCGTGGTCTCCAGCCAGTATCTCGGCGCGGGCTATGAGGTCCATCTCCTCTGCGGCGGCGAGCGCTGGACGATCCTCTCGCCCGTGCGGGCCGACCCGGGTGCCTCTCTCACAGTAAGCGTCCGCCCGGAAGACATCATCACCGTCTGAATCTGCATCACATACCGAATTTGGAAAGGAGTCTCTCTCATGAATCACAGAATGAAACGTTTCGCACTTCTCGGCACGGCCGCCTGTCTCGCCCTGTCTCTTTCCGCCTGCGGCGGCGCGGAAAAATCCGCCACCCCGGCCGCTCCGAAGGAGAGCGGCAAGGTGACGGTGTACATGCCGTCGCCGGCGGGCCTCGCCAACAAGATCGCCAAGGGCTTCGAAGCGAAGACGGGCATCAAGGTGGAGCAGTTCCAGGGCACGACCGGGGAGATCCTCGCCCGGCTCGAAGCGGAGAAGGCCAATCCCGCGGCCGACGTGGTAATCCTCGCGTCCTGGTCGGACGGGCTCTCCATGAAGCATCAGGGCGCGCTCGCCTCGTACAAGCCGCAGAACGCGGACAAGCTGGTGAAAGAATTTGCAGACAACGACAACCAGCTCGTGGGCTACAGCGCGTCCGCGGTGGGCGTCATCTACAATACCACGGTGGTGCCGCAGCTCGACGCGGACTGGGCGGAGCTGGCCGACCCGAAGTATCAGGGCCTGCTCGCCATCCCGGACCCGGAGAAGTCCGGCGCGTGCAAGGATTTCCTCGCGGGCTTCGTGAACCGCTACGGCTGGGACGCGCTGGAGGGCATGGCGAAGAATGGCATGACCGTGCCCGGCGCGAATAAAGCCGCCCTCGAAGCGGTCACCACCGGGGAGAAGGGCATCCTCGTGGCAGGCGTGGATTACAACGCCTATTCGTCCATGAAGAAGGGCGAGCCGCTCGCCATCTACTACCCGAAGGGCGGCACCATCGTGAATCCCCGTCCGGCGATGATCATGAAGGACGCGCCGGATATGGACAACGCGAAGCAGTTCATGGATTACCTGCTTTCCGATGAGGTGCAGCAGATGGTAGCCGACGCGTACCTCATCCCCGGCCGGAGCGACGTGCAGGCCAAGGGCACTCCGCTCGCCGACATCCCGCAGATCCCCGCGGAATGGGATAAGATGATGGGCATCGCCTCCGACACGGCGGCGAAGCTGAACGCGCTCTGCCGGTAAGGAGGCCCCATGCATCTCGACCGGCTGACGGAGCGGGCCCCGGCCTTTCTGCTGGGCGCGCTGCTCCTCTTCCTCGTGGTGTGCCCCCTGCTCTCGGTCTTTCTCAAGGCGGTTGTCCTGGACGGCCGCCTTGCGCTGTCTCCGGCAGCCGCCGTGCTCGGCGCACCTGAAAATCTCCGGATGATCGCCAACTCCCTCCTGCTGGGCGTCCTCGTGGTCCTCACGTCCACGGTCATCGCCGCGCCGCTGGCATACCTGTTCTCCCGCACGGACATGGCCCGGCACAGGGCGTTCGACATCCTTTTCCTCGTCCCCTTCATGACGCCGCCGTACATCGCTTCCATGGGATGGATCCTTTTCATGCAGAAGCGGGGGCTCCTGAGCCAGCTCGTGCCCGGCCTGCCGGACGGAGCGCCGGTTTTCTTCACGCTGGGCGGCCTCGTCCTCGTGATGAGCCTCCACGTCTTCCCCTTCCTGCTGACCATCCTGCGGAACGCCATGGACAATATCCCCTCCAGTCTGGAGGAATCCGCCGCCGTGCTGGGCGCGCAGTTCCCCCTGCGGTGCCGCCGGGTGCTCCTGCCGCTCCTGGCGGGGAACTACGCCATCGGGGCGCTCCTGGTCTTCGTGAAGACCCTCTCGGAATACGGCACGCCGTACACGCTGGGCCGGCGCATCGGCTTCGACGTCTTCACCACGGACATCCACCGCTACGCGGCGGTGGCGCCCATCTCCTTCGGCAAGGCGGCGGTGCTCGCCTCGGTACTCGTCACGATCTGCCTCCTGCTGTGGATGGTGCAGAACGCCATCACCCGGCGGAAGAGCTACCGGCTCGTGGGCGGCCGGGGCGTGCGCCTCACCCTGACGCCGCTCCGGGGCGCGGCGCGCGTCCTCGCCTGGGGCTACGTGGCGCTGGTGCTCCTCCTCGCCATCGGCATCCCCTATTTCTCTGTCATCGCCACCTCTCTCATCCGGCTCCGCGGCTACGGCCTCGCCGCGGGCAATTTCACCCTCGCCCACTATGCGGAGCTCTTTGCGGACAATGAGAACGCCGTGTCCGCCATGGCGAACAGCCTTTTCCTCGGCGTGACCGCCGCCACACTCTGCGCCGTCCTCGGCACGGCGGTGGTGCTCGCGGTGCGCCGCGCCCGCGGCAGGACCGGCCGTCTCCTCGAAGCCGCGGGGCTCCTGCCGGAAATGCTGCCGGGCATCGTGCTCGTCATCGGCCTCATGCTCTTCTGGAACGGCATCTACGACGTCCTGCCCCTGTACAATACGCTGGGCATCCTCGTGGTCACCTACACGGCGCTCTTCCTGCCCTACACCATCCAGTACGTCACGTCGTCCTTCACGCAGATCAGCGGCAGTCTCCTCGACGCGGGCCGCGTCTTCGGCGGGAGCCGCTTCTACATCTTCCGCCGCATCACCTTCCCGCTCCTCCTGAAGGGCATCGCCGCGGGCTGGATGATGACCTTCATCATCTCCGTGCGGGAGCTCGTCGCGCCGAGCCTCATCGCGCCGCCGAATACGCTGGTGGTCTCCACGTACATCATGCGCGAATTCGAGCAGGGCAGCGTCTCCCTCGGCATGTGCATGGCCGTGCTCTGCGTGGGCCTCACCACCGCGGCGCTGCTCGCCCTCCGCCGCCATATGAGATGAATCTGCTCTTTTTCCCGCCGCCCTGTGCGGCGTTTTTTCATGCCTGCGGCCTGCCGGTCCGCCGGGCAGGGACGCCGTGTCTCCCGCATGCAAAAAAGAGACCTCCGGAGAGATCTCTTTTCCTGTCCAGATAAACTGCGAAAGCCGGGGCCTGCGGGGGAGAAGGGTCAGCGCACCGAAAGGGGGAGATGTCGCTGCCGCCCCGGCTTCCTGCGGAGGATGTCTGCCTTATGGTTCTACTATAGGCGCCGCGCGCCGCCCCGTCAACGGCTCTGACGAAGGTTTTACACGGCCCTGTCTTTCCCCTGACGGAAGAAATTGACGGAAATTTTCCCGTCCCTGACTGTCCCATGACCCGCTGCTGACAGAGGGCCTCCCATCATGACGCGTGCCTGACCGTCCGTCCCTGCATCGCACTTCGAAGCGCCCCTGCCGCCCCTTCTGTATGGAGTGCATCAAAATTGTAAAATCCGCCGGCCCCGCCCGCCTTCACGGAAAATTGACAGAGCGCGCCTCGCGGCAGGGCAGCCGGCGCACGAAAAAAGGACCTCCATGAGGAGATCCTCTTTCCGGTTCCGGGGGAGATCAGAACTTGTAATTCAGTTCCACGCCGTACATATCGCCGAAATCGGTGCCGTCGTCATAGTCGCCGCCGAAGTAGTAGTAGCCGTCGAGGGAGATATTCTTCGCCAGAGCGTAGTTGATTTCCGCCACCCAGAATTCCGCGCCGCTGTAGACGGAATTATCAAGAATCTTCGTGATGTCGAGGGTGGAAGCGCCGATGTAGGAGCCTGCTTCTGCGTCCACATAGTGCACGCCCATCCAGAAGGTGCCCGGATTCTTCAGGTCTTCCTTGCCGTAATTCAGGCCGGCCACCCACATGACCGGTTTATCAAACGTGCTCTTGTTTCCAGCATAATCCCGAATCGTTACATCCGACGTATTCTGGATGAAGTCGCCGTCGATGTAGAACTGGCCGCCCAGATCGATGCGCGCACCGATGCCGTAGAGAGAGACACCCTTATCGCCGGAAATGTATTTCGCATTGGAACCATCTACTTTTCCATCCTTGTCGTAATGATAGTTGGTTCCCCAGCCGTCGGCGAAGTTCTGGTAGAACGCATTCAGGCGGACGCGGTCGCCCACTTTCGTGTTGGCCTGTACGTAGAAGGTCTCGCGGGTGGAGCCATCGCCGAGAAGGTCAGACGCTTCGGTGGACTGCTTCCATTCACGGCCGTAGCCGACTTCCGCGCCCCAGCTGCCGGCTTTGTACTTGGCGATGATGCCCTGGAAGCGGTCATCATAGAGGTAGCCGGTCTGGCCGAGGAAGAGGTCCGTGCGGCCGATGTCGAAGCTGAAGCGGTCCGTGGGCTGCCACAGCGCATGCAGGCGGTCCATGGTGGTCTGAGCGTCGCTGTCGTCAGTCAGGGTTGCTTCGGTCTTGAAGCGGCCGATGATCTTGACTTCGTCATTCACCTGTGCGGTCATATTCAGGCGGACACGGGCCTTGTACGTATCTTCATCCGTGTCCAGATCCTGGAAACGCATGCGGGCGTCGCCGCTCCAGGAGATGTTGCCCACTTTCTTTTCGAGGTTCGTCACGCGCACGCCGAGGCTGTCCAGTTCATCGGCATATTCCGCAGCGAGTTTGTCGATGGTGGCGCGCTGCTCTGCGTTGTACTGATCTTCTTTCGCCATGAGGCGGGCCACGATCTGCGCCATTTCATAGCGGGTGATGTTCGTCTGGCCTTTGAACGTGCCGTCCGGATAGCCTTCTACGATGCCCTGATCGGAGAGATCGGATACGGCCTGATACGCCCAGTCAGACGTGGACACATCGGAAAACGGGTTGGCAGCAAATGCGGACGCACCGGCTGCGAGGGCAGCGGCCGCTGCCATGGCAAGAATTTTTTTCATTCTTCTGCGCTCCTTTTTGAGGAAAATACGTTGGCCAGTTCTTCCGGAAAAGACGCCTGGCGGAGCTTCCCTGTTTCCTCTGCCTCTTCTTTTTCCGTGCCTTCGGGGCCGGCCTGTCCCGAAGACATTCCCACTATAAAGCAGGCTTTAATAGAGGTCAATAGGATTTACTTAAGTTTTACAGAGCGCATGCAAACCCTTGAAATCCGGTTTTTACCGATTTTTACCGTTCCTTTATCGGTCTATGGCAGAGACTTGACAGCATGCCTGCCATGAGGCCAGTTTCCTGACAGGATCTTCACAGAAAATGCCTCCGGCAGCGGCCCTTTCAGTTTTCTGAGAAGCTTCCTAAAATTGTAAAAGCAGAGGCCCATCCTGAGATTTGACCGTGAATTTACAGAAAAACGGGCAATAAAAAACGCGGCCTGCGCCGCGTCCTTCACCGGTAGAGCCCGATGGTCGTCTGGAGTTCTTCTTTGATTTCTTTCACGAGCTGCTCCGGCGCCGTCACCCGGATCTGCGGACCCTGGCTCCGGATCCACAGGCGGATGCCGGCGAGGCCGTACACCTCTGCCGAGATGGTGTACTTCGTCCGCCCCTCGCCGTCCGGCTCCTTTCTCTCGATCTTCGCCGTGGGCAGGCGGTCCAGCACATGGTCCACCGAGTCGGCCGTGGTGTATTCGAAGACCACGTGCTCCAGCCGGCCGCCGTACATGTACTGGATGCGCTTCCGCACTTCTCCGCTCTGGAAGCGCCGGCTGTAGTCCACTTTGAAAGGCTCGCCCTCTTCGAAGCTGTGGATGCGGTCCAGCCGGTATACCGTGGGGAAGCAGTACGTCTCCCGCGTGAGCCCCGCTTCCGACGGGTCCGCCATCTCCGCGATGAGGTAGAAATAGTATTCGGAGAACATGATGCTGAGCGGCTTCACCGTGCGGTTCACTTCCACGCCGTCTTTCCGCTCGTATCGGATCGTAAGCGTGCACCGGCGGCTCACCGCGTCGCCGATCGCCCAGATCTTGTCCAGGAGCGCCCCGTCGTGGTGCTGCAGCTCTTCATAATACTGCTTCTCATTATTCACGAGCTGCTGCACCGGCCCGATCATCCGGCGGGGCACGGCGCTCCGGATGATCTTGTCCACGATGCTCCCCATCTCGTCTTTCGTGAAGGCGCGGCTCTCCAGCAGGATCTTGCAGAGCGCTAGCGCTTCTTCCCGCGTCAGGTCCTTTTTATTCCCTTTCAGCACGTAGCCCTTCTCGTGCCAGTCGTACACGACGGACTGGGAGAAGCCGCTCAGCTGCTGCCCGGCGAGGAAGGTGCGGAGCGCGTCGATGTCCCGCTGGATGCTGCGCACGTCCACGCCGTACCGTTCGGCCTCGCCTTTCCGGGTGAGCTTCTCTCCGTCGAGGAGGCGCAGGTACATTTCGAGGATGCGGAAATATTTGCTGGAGCTGTCTGCCTCAGTCATGGCGGTCCCTTCTTTCTCACAGGATTCTGTCTTTTATTATAACGGCTTCCGGCGCACGCAAAAAGAGCACTCCCGAAGGAATGCTCTTTTTTACAGGAGAAATTATTTGGAGATCTTCGCAACGACGCCGGCGCCGACCGTACGGCCGCCTTCGCGGATTGCAAAGCGCTGTCCTTCTTCCATGGCGATCGGGGTGATGAGTTTTACGCTCATTTCGATGTTATCGCCAGGCATGCACATTTCAGTGCCTTCCGGCAGCTGGATGTCGCCCGTTACGTCCGTCGTGCGGAAGAAGAACTGCGGACGATAGCCGTTGAAGAACGGGGTATGACGGCCGCCTTCGTCTTTCGTCAGGACATACACCTGAGCCGTGAATTCCGTGTGCGGATGGACGCTGCCCGGCTTCGCCAGGACCTGGCCTCTTTCGATTTCCTTACGGTCGATGCCGCGCAGCAGCGTGCCGATGTTGTCCCCTGCCATGGCCTGGTCGAGGATCTTGCGGAACATTTCTACGCCCGTGACAACCGTCTGTCTCGGTTCATCCTGCAGACCGACGATTTCTGCTGCGTCGCCTACTTTGACGGTGCCGCGTTCTACACGGCCGGTCGCTACGGTGCCGCGGCCCGTGATTGTGAACACGTCTTCGACAGGCATCAGGAACGGCTTGTCGGTTTCACGCGCCGGGGTCGGGATGTAGTCGTCGACCGCTTTCATCAGGTCTTTGACAGCCTGCACATATTTCGGTTCGCCGTTCAGAGCGCCCAGTGCGGAGCCTACGATGATCGGGGTGTCGTCGCCCGGATAGCCGTATTCGGTGAGCAGATCGCGCACTTCCATTTCGACGAGATCGATCAGTTCCGGATCGTCGACCTGGTCAGCTTTGTTCAGGAATACGACGATGGCCGGTACGCCGACCTGCTTCGCCAGCAGGATGTGTTCGCGGGTCTGCGGCATCGGGCCGTCAGCAGCGGAGACGACGAGGATCGCGCCGTCCATCTGTGCTGCGCCGGTGATCATGTTCTTGACATAGTCAGCGTGCCCGGGGCAGTCGACGTGCGCATAGTGGCGGTTTTCGGTTTCGTATTCGACGGTGGCGGTGTTGATGGTGATGCCGCGCGCTCTTTCTTCCGGAGCCTTGTCGATGGAAGCATAGTCGAGGAAGTTCGCCATGCCTTCGTCGGACAGGACTTTGGTGATCGCAGCGGTCAGGGTGGTCTTGCCGTGGTCGACGTGACCGATGGTGCCGATGTTTACATGCGGCTTGGTTCTTTCATAATGTGCTTTTGCCATTTCAATTCCTCCATTTTTGTGCAAAAACAATCTGCTCCCATTATTATACATAGAAAGTCAAGGAGATACAAGGAAATCCGGGCTTTCCTGCACGAAAAAAAGCCCTTGCGGGCTTGTGGTGGTGGCGGCTCAGAGATTTGAACTCCGGACACAGCGGGTATGAACCGCTTGCTCTAGCCAACTGAGCTAAGCCGCCATGGAGCTGATAACCAGGATTGAACTGGTGACCTTATCCTTACCAAGGATACGCTCTACCGACTGAGCTATATCAGCATTTATATAAATTGAATTATATAACATGGTTGCGGGGGCAGGACTTGAACCTGCGGCCTTCGGGTTATGAGCCCGACGAGCTACCAACTGCTCCACCCCGCGATGATGGTGGACGGAGTAGGATTCGAACCTACGAAGCCAATGGCGGCAGATTTACAGTCTGCTCCCTTTAACCACTCGGGAATCCGTCCATATTTGGAGCTGGCAATAGGACTCGAACCTACGACCTGCTGATTACAAATCAGCTGCTCTACCAACTGAGCTATGCCAGCGGGATAAGTGACGAAAATAATTATACCGGATGAGGAAATCTCTGTCAAGCACTTTTTATTTCCGCGGGTCGTTATCGGCCTATCACGTTTACTGATTATACCACCGCTTTCCCTGTCTGTCTACACTTTTTTTACATTTTGCGGAAATTTCCCGCGGCCGCCCTGTACAAATGGAGCGATCGGCCTATAATAGGGGCAAATCCTGCTGAAAGGAAGCGGTCTCATGTTTCCTGTCCCTTCGATCCTGGCGGACGAGCCGGTGAAATGCCTCGCCTTCGCCGCGGTCATCTTTTTTGCGAACGTGATCCAGGCCGTCACGGGCTTCGCGGGCGTCATGCTGGCGCTCCCGCCGTCCATGCTGCTCTTCGGCCCGGACATGGCGAAAGCCGCCGTCAACGCGGTGAACTGGGCGGCCTGCGCGTACCTCGCCTGGCACAACCGGGCGTACCTCGTGCGCCGCGAATTTTTCCGCATCATCGGCTGGATGCTCGCGGGCATCGCCGCCGGGCTCTGGCTGTACGGCGCGGTGGACGCGGCGGTGCTCATCCCGCTCTACGGCGCGATCATCATCGCGGTGGCGCTGAAGAATCTCCTGCTGAAGCGCACCGACCGGCCGCTGCCCCGGTGGGCGCCGGTGCCCATCCTGCTCGGCGCGGGCGTCATCCACGGCATGTTCGTCTCCGGGGGCGCGCTCCTCGTGCTCTACCTGGCGGCGACGTTCCGGGACAAGCACGCGTTCCGCGCGAACGCCTCCGCCGTGTGGGCGGTGCTCAATCTGTTCCTGATGATCGCCGACTTCGAAAAAGGGCTGTACAACGCGGAATTTTTCACGCTCACTGCGCTGGCCCTCCTCCCGCTCGGCGCGGCCATATGGCTGGGCAACGCGATCCACAGCCGCATCAACCAGTCGCTCTTCAACCATCTCACGTACGGCCTGCTCCTGCTGTCCGGCGCGATGATCATCCTGTGGTGACGCGCCGGGCCCGGCACACAAAAAAAGAATCGCAGAGGATCCTGTCCCTGCGATTCTTTTTTATTTTATTCCGCGCGCTCGGCCGCTTCCTCCCACTTCCCGTAGAGGGCGTCCAGCTTCTCTTTTTCCGCCGCATAGGCGGCCGCCGCCGCTTCATAGGCCGCGGGGTCCGCAGCGGCCGCATTCATTTCCCTCTCGTACATCTTGAGAGTCGCTTCCTGCCGGCTGATCTCCATCTCCAGATGCTCCAGCTTCGCCGCGGCCGCCGGGGAAACTTCTTTCTTCGGCGCGTGCTCCGCTTTCCGGGGCGCGTCCGCCTTTTCCTCTTTCTCCGCCTCAGGGGCTGTGCCCTGCCGGTCCCGCTCGAACTCTTCCAGATCGCGCTTCTTCTCCCGGTAGTAGGTATAGTTCCCCAGGTACTCCGTGAGCGTCCCGTTCTCCATCTCGAGGATGCGCGTGGCCACCTTGTCGAGGAAGTACCGGTCGTGGGACACGATGAGCGACGTGCCGCCGAAGGCCTCGATGGCTTCTTCCATGATCTCCCGCGTGGGGATATCCAGATGGTTCGTCGGTTCGTCGAGGATGAGGAAATTCGGCTTCTCCAGGAAGAGGAGCAGCAGGGAGAGGCGCGCCTTCTCGCCGCCGGAGAGGAGCGCGATCGGCTTGAACACGTCGTCGCCGCGAAAGAGGAACATGCCGAGGATGTTCCGCGCTTCCGCTTCGCCGCAGCCATAGGCGGTCTCGACCTGCTCCAGCACGGTGAGCTTCGGATCGAGCCGCTCCTGCTCCTGCGAATAGTAGCCCATCTTCACATTGCTCCCGAGCTGGACGAGGCCGCCGTCGGGATGCTTGTCCCCGGTGACGAGCCGCAGGAGCGTGGTCTTCCCCGCGCCGTTCGGCCCGATGAGGCCCACGCGTTCTCCGCGGCGGATGTGCATGGTGAGGTCCCGGAAGATGGCGTGCGCCCCGTAGGACGCGCCCGCGTGAAGGATGTCCAGCACCTTGTCGGCGCATTCCTCCGGCGGCTCGAAATGAAAGCGGAGCGCGCGCTCATGGACCGGCGCGGCAAGCCGCTCCAGCCGGTTCAGCTGAGACTGACGGCCCCGAGCCTGCTTCGATTTGATGCCCGCCTTGTACCGGCGGATGTATTCTTCCGTCTCGCGGATGTGTTCCTGCTGTTTCTCATAGGCCTTCTCGTAGGCCGCATCCTGCTGGGCTTTCGTCTGCACGAAGCGGGTGTAGCCGCCGCGGAAGCTCCGGATGTGGTGCTGCGCGAGGTCGAGGATGCCCGTGGCCACCGCGTCGAGGAAGTACCGGTCATGGGACACCATGAGGAGCCCGCCCTTGTAGGAGCGCAGGTAGTCTTCGAGCCACTCCAGCATGCCCATGTCCAGATGGTTCGTCGGCTCATCCAGCAGGAGGAAATCGGGATGGCGCACGAGGGCCGCCGCCAGATTGATGCGCACTTTCTGCCCGCCGGAAAAGGCATGGATGTCCCGGTCCCAGTCCGCCTCCCGGAAGCCGAGGCCGGTGAGAATCTTCTTCGTGGCGGACTGGTACTGGTAGCCGCCGAGGAATTCGAAGCGCGCTTCCAGCTGGCCGTACCGGCGGATGAGCTCCGGATCGTCTTTCCGGGCTTCCAGCGCCGCCTCCGCCGCGCGGAGCTGCTCTTCGCAGTACAGGATGTCCCGCCACGCTTCTTCCATTTCTTCCCGGATGGTATGCGAGGTGTAATTGAAGTCCTGCCGGAGGTAGCCGATGACCGCGCCGCTGGACGCTTTCACCGAGCCTTTGTCCGGCTCTTCCGTGCCGATGATGCACCGGAGGAGCGTGGTCTTGCCCGCGCCGTTCGCCCCTACGAGGCCGATGCGTTCGCCGCTCGCCACGTCGAAGGAAATGTTTTCGAATACGGTATGGATGCCGAAGGACTTACTGAGTCCGCTGATTTTCAAGGTCGCCATGATGTGTCTGATCCAGTAATTCTGCTCTGATGATAATGATGATCTCCGATTCGTCCACGGAGCGGCTCCGGCTCTGGAAGAGCTTCCCCAGGATGGGAATGTCCCCCAGGAGCGGCACCTTGCGGAAGGTGTAGCTCTCCTCCCGGTCGATGAGGCCGCCGATGACGAGCTCGTCGCCCGAGCGGAGGCGCACCATGGTGTCCGCCTGCCGCGTGACGATGCGGTACGCCTTCATTTCCGGCACGAGGTACGGCGTGGACACTTCCGCCCGGATGGTGGCGGTAATCTCATCGTCCGCGCTGATCCGCGGCGTGTAGGACAGCTTGATGCCCGCGTCCCGGTACTCCGTGGCGGTGGTCTTCACGCCGTTCTCCGTGTGCTCCACGATGACGGGGATCTCGCTGCCGATGAGGATCTCCGCTTCCCGTCCGTTCATGGTGACCACGTTCGGCCGGGCGAGGACTTCCGCCTTTCCTTCGGAGATGAGGACGTTCAGCTTCGCCTGAAAGAAAAAGGTGTACGGATGGCCGGTGATGCTCCGCCCGTAGGAGAGCCCCGCGTAGCCCTCCGGCGCGGTCACGTCCCAGCCGTCATGGACGATGTTCCGGATGCGGGGATTGCCGTCGTCGTCGTAGCGGATGTTCCCCTCGTCATCGGTGACGTAGTGCTGCTCGGTCCAGCTGTCCCGGCTGTATTCCGCGCTCCCGGTGAGGCTCTGGAAATCCCAGTCGATGCCCAGCTCCTTCGCGTCGTTCTTATTGACGGCGAGCACTTCCGCCTCCACCTTCACCTGCTTCTCCGGGTGATCCAGCGCGGCGATGATCTTCCGCGCCTGCAGGAGTTCTTCCGCAGAGCCGCTGAAGATGACCGAATTCGCCCCCGCGTTGTACGAAATGTGCTTGTCTTTATAAATGCTTTCGAGGCTCTCCGCCACTTCCTTCGCGTCGGCATAAGAGAGGCGGAACGACTCTGCCGTGGGGCTGCGCCCTTTCAGGCTGCCGTCGTAGATGATGAGCGCCGTCCCCGTGTCCCGCGCGGCGAGGCCGTCCGCCGCAAGCACCGCGCGGAGCGCTTCGTCCGGCGTGACGTTTTCCAGATGCGCCGTGACTTCGCCCTCCATGGGCCCTGCAAAGATGATGTTCCGGTGGGACATGTCCGCCAGATTCTGCAGCAGTTCCCGCACGGGGGCATTCTCCAGCCGGAGGCTGATCGTTCCGTCCTCCGCGGACGCTCCTGCCCAGAACAGACAGAAAGCGCAGCACAGCGCCGCGCTTCGTTTCCACCGGGAAGGAGTTACAGCGTGAGGACCGTCTGGCCTCCCGGTCCGGAAAGTACGACCTGCTTTCCCGTGATGTCTGCCACTGTCCATTGTCCCACCTGCTCTCCTGTCCGCACTGTCTTCGTCTCTCCATTATCCGCGATCATGGCCCGCCGGTCTTCGCCGAGGATGAGGACCCCCTGCAGGACCGGCACAGAAGGCGGGCTTTCGGCATCATCCATGCCTGTCCCGCCGGCCGCTGCCGGAGCGGGCTTCTCCCCGGCCTCCGCAGGCAGCCGGAACGGATCCCGGAGCGGCTTCGTGCGGATGTATTTGTTGGCGTCGTATTTCCTGACGATGCGCCCCGTTTCCTGCGCCGGCTCCGCCGTAACATCCGGCGCTTCCGGCGGCGTCTCCGGCAGAAGTTCCGCCGCCGTCCCGCCGCGGAAGACGCCCCACAGAGACAGAAGCAGCATGGCGAGCCCCAGTCCGCCCGCCGTCCACAGCCGCTTCTTCTCTACCATAGTCTGCCTCCGCCTGTTTTCAGGCCTCCTCTGCCGCCGGCGCGGCGTACCGCGCCAGATCCTGATGCAGCAGTTT
The DNA here is from genome assembly GCA_944390485.1 of Veillonellales bacterium. GTDB lineage: Bacteria > Bacillota > Negativicutes > Veillonellales > Dialisteraceae > UBA1822. Next base: position 136,128 of record CALXPQ010000002.1, on the reverse strand, counting down.
TTTATACCCTTCCACGCCGGGCTGATCGTAGGCGTCGATGTCCGCCATCGCCCCTTCGTAGGCGATGGTCAGGAAAAAGAAATACATCAGCCCGCCGAGATACTGCAGATCCAGCCGCCGGATGGAGAGGCAGCAGCTCATGCGGTGATCGGCTGCCAGCGCTTCCGCATTGGCCTCGAGCGCCGCCCGGAGCACATGGCTCATGGGTACGGCGCAGGGCCGGCCGCCTTCCTCCAGATGAACTTCCAGATCCGCCGCCGGCTCGTCCACCGCGATGAACTGGAGCAGCTTGTTCCGCTGCCCTTCCTGATGCTCCTGCGTGAGGGAATGCATGTCCGTCGTCCCCACGGCGCACACCGGCGTCCGCCCGCCGTACGCAGGCCCGCCGTGCACGGTCTCCCGTTTCCCCAGCGATTCGCCGAGGAGCTGCGCGTACCATGCGCCGAGCGACCGGAGCCGGCCGCTGTAGGGCATGGTGATCTCCGCCGTCACGCCGTGCCGGATGGTGGCGATGTACTTCACCGCCGCCAGGAACAGCGCCGGATTCGACCGCCAGTCTTCCGACCGGCACGCCTCTTCCGTCCGCCGGGCCCCGCGCAGGAAGTCCTCCACAGGAAGCCCCAGGAGCGCCGCAAAGACGATCCCCACCTGGGAAAATACACTGAACCGCCCGCCGATGCCTTCCGGCACGACAAAGTGCATCCATCCCTTTTCCCGGCAGGTTTCGAGGAGTTTGCCTTTCTTCTGATCGGTCACGGCCGCAAAGCACGCTTCCCCGCAGAAGGACGGGAGCTCCGCCTCCAGCACGGACAGGGCGCCCGACGGTTCGATGGTGGTGCCCGACTTGGAAATCACCAGCGTCAGCACGCGGTACGGCCCGTCTTTTTTCTCCGCCTGTGCCCGAAGGTACTGCAGCAGTGCGGCCAGCGCCTCCGGATCTGCGGTCTGCCCTGCAAAGAAGACCTGCGGCCGTCCGCCCCGCTCCTCCGGCGTCTGCAGGTTCCAGTACGGCCCGCAGCACGCGTCGAACAGCACCTGGTTTCCCAAATACGACCCGCCGATGCCCACGGAGAGGACCGCATCGAAGCCGCCCCGGCACCGCGCCGCCAGCGCTTCCATGTCCCGGAGCTCGCCCCCGGAAATGAGCCGCTTCTCTTCGAGAAGGTATGGCAGCCGGGGAAACAGCACCTGCTCGCCCGCCCGGGGCCCGCAGCCGGTCTCCCGCAGCCGGGTCACCGCCGCGGCGGCCCGCCGGATCTCCGCCTCATGCGTTTGAAACTCTGCTTCCGTCACCGTCCAGTCCCGCCCGAAGCAGCGGTCCGCGTCCAGCCGGAAGCCGTCCCAGATATTTATCATAAAATTTGAAATCCCCCAAATATCAGAACGTGAAATCCTTCGGCATAATCATGAATTCCGTTTCCTTCTCCACATTATCATACCGTATCCATCCGTAGAAAGAATGCATATCCCGATAATAAGTAAAGTAACGATGGTTCAACTCTCCATCAATTGTATCAATCGAATACGAAATACTGATGGCATCCAAAGGTGTTAATTGCAGACGAGTTCCTATATTGACAGGCTTATCCATATCATACGTATCAAAATGATACGGGGTCCGTCCTTTTTGATTATTATCCGTATAATTGATCCACGAACGGAAAATGCCGTAGGAGCCGCTCAATCCCAGAGAATAGTATCGATTCCGGCGAATCGTATCGTTATAGCCATAATAATCTCTCAAGTATCCAAGCCGCCAGTTAAATCGGAGATGCGGTCCCAGCGTAATCGGATTATGGGACAGATAAACATCCCACTGTTTGTGACTGCCGGAAACCCGTCCTTCTGTCCAGTGTCCGATTTCTCCCCGGGCGCCTACATAAAAGCTGGTTTTCGGGATATAGAAATGTCGGGAGTTAAAAGAGAAAGAAGGTTCCTTTTCTACCCACACATGATCGTCATTGACCGTACTTTCTTCTTTTGCATAGCGGAATCGGAATGTTCCCGGTGCGGTATTCCACTGGAGCCCCACATCCGGCTTGAATCCTTCCTTGGTGTACCAAGCCAGCCGGGCATTGAAATACAAGTCGCTCTCCGGGCCGCCGATAGGAAGCGTCAACCGATTCCGAAGGCCCCAGCCGTTATCACTGTCAAATGTCGGCGAGGGAATCAACGTCATAAGGCTGGTTCCATCTTGTAAAGAGCCGGAATAAGATGATAAAGTCAAAATTCTGGTATTTTTCAAAAACAGACTGACATTATGTGCTGTGTAGTGATCATTGGGATAAATATCAATGCTGTCCGCTTCAATGCGGTAATCCGGCACTTTCGCCACAGCGTGCTTCGTCGTAAAGTAGCCTTTCTGCACGACTGCCTTATTATCTGTGCGGTTATAGACCCCGGATTCCCCCTCGTAATAATACTTGTCTTCGTTCCAGCCCTTGATTCCTTCAAAAGTGGCGATGGTGGTCTTGCCGTCGTAGGTGCCGCTTTCAGCGGTCATGTCGTTGCCCGGACTGGTCCACCGGACTTTGCCGGGGATGATGTACTGCTGGGTGTTGCTGTTGCCGTAGACGTGTTCTGTCTGGTACCGGTCCTGCATGTGGGTGATGTCCACGCGGCCGCGCACGTCCACGTCGCCGGTCATACCGCGGTAAGCCATAGCGTCCGCTTTGACCACCATCGGATTTTCCGGAGAAATGGATGCACCGGCTTCCGTTTCTTCGTCTTCCGCATCCCCGGATGCCGGCTGTTCCTCGTTCTCCGCAGCATCAGCAGAAGTCTCTTCCGCTTCTACCTCCGCCGAAGAAGTCTCCCCGTCGTCCGCCGGTTCCGCCGGAGCTGCTGCCTGCGCGGCCTGTGCCTGTTGCAGCGCGGCACGTTTCCGCTGGTCCATATCCGCCCGCTGGGCGTCGGCCAGCGCCGTCACGGCGTCTTCCTGCAGGGACGGAGCTTCTTCCGCTGCCTGCACGTCAGGTTCCTCCTGCGGCGCGACCGACTCCAATTCTGTCAGCGAGCTGCCCGCAGCAGCCTTTGCCGGAGCTGTCTGCCGCGTCTCCATTTCCGCCGGGCTGCCCGTTACCTCGGGAGAAGTCATGCTCATGGTCTCTGACGGAATACCTTCCGCCACAGACGCAGCGGCTTCCGGAGCAGCCGGCGCTGCCTCCGGCGTGCTTTCCGCGCCCTGCGCCGGCGCGCGCCGGTCCGGTACGGCGATGCGCACGGCGGAACCGTCTGCCTGCGCCGCAGTGCCGGCGAGCACCCATACCACACTGCCGGCTGCGGCCGACGCCGCGGAACCGGTCCCTATCATCGCGGCGGCGAGCGCCGCACAGATCCATTTCTGTTTCTTATTCATGCCGAATGATCACGACAGACGGCTCGTCTTCGCCGGGAGCTGCCGCTTCTCCTGCCCCTTCCGTTTCAGATTCCGCCGCGGGTTCCGCTTTCGCTTCGTCCGCCAGCGCGGATTTTTCCACATGGTCCGTCATTTCCGCGGTCACTTCGCCGCCCTTGACGGTTTTGTGAAGGATCGCCTTCGGCGCGCCTTCTGCCTGTTTCATGCCGTGGGTCTCCACGTCCTGCTGGGTCTGGATGTAGAGCTCCGTCCCTGCGGGCATCTCCACATCCTTGCCTTTGATGAAGAGCCCGCCCACGAGGCCGATCGGCCCCAGCGCGAGCGCGCCCACGGCGGAGGCCCCCACGGCCGCCGCTTCCATCTTCAGCTTTTCCTGGGCTTCCGGACCGAGCACGGTGGGGATCTCTTCCGCGTCGATGGAGAAGACCTGATTGAAGGAGATCTCCAGCGAGCCGCTCCGGCCGAAGAATTTCGGACGGGTCACCTTCGTGACGACGCCGCTGCCCTGCGCGCCCCGGGGCAGGACAAGCACATCATCCTGCATGACGTCTTCCTGCACGGTGAAATGCACCACGTCGCCTTCCTGATTGCTCTTCGAGCTCACGTCCTCATTGAGGGAGATCTTGAAGACCGTATTCGCCGGGAGGCGCACCGTCACCAGTTCGAAGTGGGTATCCCCGTAGACCGCTTTCTCCAGCTCGTTCACGCGTACGTCGAGCGCTCCCGTCTTCGATACGCCGAACACGGTATTTTCCAGCATCTCCACGCGGGAGGAGAGCGCGTCCTGCTTGATCTCATCGGTGAGGTAATATTCCAGCGTGTTCACGCGGGTGGAAAGCGACGGCTGCGACGCGTTCTCGTCGCGGATCACGTCCCGGTACAGCCCGGAGACGCGGTTGTCCAGTCCCGCCGGCCCGTTTGCGCCGCCGTACACCGCCGCGTCCATGGCGTTCACCCGGTCGAGGAAAGCCCCTTCCTGCACCGAGCCGAAAATCACTTCATCCAGTTTGTCCGCTTTGTCCGTCAGGGTGGCCGGCTCCGCCGCCGCGGCCGATGCCGTGAGGAGCGCCGCCAGTCCTGCCGTCAGAATGAGTTTTTTCATGAGTCCTGTTTCCTCTCAGCCGCTCAGACCCGCACGTCGATCACGGCAGATACGCCCACGCCCTGCACGCGGCTGAAGCTGAGCGGATTCTTGCTGTCCATCGGGATGAGCCCCTTGATGCGGAAGAGCTTGTCGTTCCAGCTGATCTCAAGCTGGCCTACGGCTTCCACCTGCTCCACCTGATCCGCATCGCCGATGACCTGCGCCGCGCCGATATAGCCGCTGTTGCCGATGGAGACGATCGGCACGACCTTCGTGGCGTAGTTCGTGCTCGCCCCTTCTTTCATCATGATGGAATTGATGGCGCTGTTCAGCTGTTCCGAATAGCGGTCCACCAGGTATCCGATGCCGCCCACCTTGACGACGCCGCCGAGGACGCTCCCCAAGTCGAATGCCGACACGGACGTGAGCGCCCCCGCGCCGATCATGGCCGCCGCGAGGCAGGATGCTGCGATTCTTTTCATATTCATATCAATCTCCTCCTTTGCTGAATGAGATTCTGCGCCTATGATACTTTTTCTATTATAAGTGATTATGCCGGCCGAGGCAATTCTCCAAAGGAACGGCCGCCGCGCCGCCGGCGCCCGCAGGCACGCGAAAAGGCGGGGTGTCCCGCCTTCCCGTTTATACAGAATTCCATAAAAATTCCAGTTCTTTTTCGATTATTTCTCCCGTGCGAGCTGCTTGGCCAGTCCCGGCTGCTCCATCACCTGCGGCTGCTTCATCCGGTTGTATGCCTGGATCATGAGCGCGCACTCGATGCGCTTCTTCTGGATCTCGCAGCTGATGCGGAACGGCTTGTGGATGTCCCCCGCGTAGGTCTCGTTGTTCGCGTGGCAGCCGCCGGAGCAGAAGAACTTCGCCCAGCAGCCGATGCATTCCGGCTTGCTCAGCACGTGGTTCTCCCGGAATTCCTTCATCATCTTCATGTTCTTCAGCCCTTCGTAGACGTTGCCGATGACGTAGCCGTCGCGGCCTACGAACTGATGGCACGGATAGATGTCGCCGTTCGGCACGACCGCCAGGTACTCATGGCCGGCGCCGCAGCCGCGGAGGCGCTTCGGCAGGCACGGGCCCTGCCAGAGATTCATGTTGAAATGGAAATAGAAGAACGGCCGTCCCTCTTCTTCCCGCTGGAGGAAGACCTTCGCCAGCGTCTCGTATTCTTCCTTCACCCGCGGCAGGTCTTCTTCCTGGATGGCGTAGGGCTCCGTCAGGTCCCCCACCACCGGCTCCATGGAGACGGCGGGGAAGCCCTTGTCCACCATGTCGATCACGTCGTTCGTGAAGTCCAGGTTGTACTTCGTGTACGTGCCGCGCACGTAGTATTCTTCCCCGTCGCGGTGGGCCACGCAGTACTGGAGATTCTTCAGGATGCGGTCGTACGTGCCTTCGCCGTGCACGCCGGGGCGCATGCGGTCATGGTTCTCCTTCCGGCCGTCCAGCGAGAGGATGAGCGCGATATGGTTGTCCGTGAGGTACTTCACCTTTTCCTCGTCGAGGTACATGCCGTTCGTCGTGAGGGACAGCTTGATGATCTTGTTGTGCTTCTTCTCCTGCTCGCGCACGTAGGCCACGGTCTGCTGCACCACGTGCCAGTTCATGAGCGGCTCGCCGCCGAAGAAATCCATCTCGCAGTGCTGGCGGGGCCCGCTGTGGGCGATGAGGAAATCCACCGCCCGGCGCGCCACGTCGAAGCTCATGAGCATGCGCCACTTGCCGTAGCCGCCCTGCCCGGCGAAGCAGTACCGGCAGCGCAGGTTGCAGTCGTGGGCGATATTGAGGCACAGCGCCTTGATGATGGGCCGGTCTTCGATGGCTACCTTATAATCCGGGTCCATGCCCGCGTAGAGCATCCCCTTGGCGATGAGCTCGTCCAGGTCGTCCATGACCTCCCCGAGCTCCGCCGCGTCGTACCGGCCCGACAGATGCGCCAGCACCTCCTCCCGGTTGTCCCCTTTGTACCAGTCCAGCACGTCATACGTCATGTCATCCACCACGTGGACGATGCCGCTGTTCACATCCAGCACGATATCCATGCCGTTCTGCTTGAATTTATGAATCATGGGCATGACTCTGTTATCCATGTTGCTCTGTTCTCCCGTCCGTTCTCTTCCATGTAAAAACCCCCGGGCCGGTGCAGGCTCGGGGGCAGGCCGCTCGCTCTCAGTCTTTCTTTGCCTGTTCGGTGCAGATCAGGTTGCCGATCGTGCAGCTGGTCTTGCAGGCAGACTGGCAGGATGTCTGGCATTCGCTGCAGCTTTCGAATTTGATCGTGTCCTGCAGGGAGCCCTGATTGATGGTAACGATATGTTTGGACATAGTGACACCTCCCGTTCCAACTTTTACTTTTTTATCATACCATAAAGAAGCGGAAGAATACAAGCTCACAGCACATGAAAGAGCGCGTACACCGCCGCGGCGGGCACGGCGAGCCCCATGAGCACGGCCGCCAGGCACCCGGACTCGGGATTTTCCTCGATCCACCGGTCGGCGGTCTTCTTCATCCAGCGGTATTCGCCGTTCATGTGCCGGTAGATCTCCCAGAGCTCTCTGCAGTCCTCTTCCGTCATCTCCGCGGCGCCGTCCGGCGCGGGGCCGGCGGCTTCGGCGGCCGCTTCCTCGGCGTCTTCCTCCGCGTCCCGCTCCTCGGCCAGCTTCAGCCGCTCCCGGAGAGAGAGATGCGCTTCCTCTTCCTCCCGGCGCGCCTCCTCCTCTTCTTCGCTCTCCGCCGCGGCGCTGTCGATGACCTTCCGCGCCTCGCACGCGTCGGCCGCGCGGAGCATCGCTTCCTTCAGCCGCGCCAGGTCCTCGCCGTACTTGTGCATCGCCGCGGCCCACACGTTCCGCTCCAGCTTCTTCTGGTAATCGTAGACCGTGCCGTTCGTGGCCTGCTCGAACAGATATTTCGCGCTCTCCATCTCCATGAAGATCGGGCCGATCTCTTTCTTTCCCCTGAATTTCGTCTTGCCCAGCTTCACCCAGTACATGAATGTGGACACATGCTCCCGCAGGACGTTCACCGGATTGGGCGCTTTTTTCTTCGGGCCGAAAGGCATACCGTTACCTCCTTCTCATGCGGCCGGTCTCTCCGGCGCGCCGTTTCGCTGTTTCCTTTTATTATAATGGATTTGCCGCCGCAGCAAAAGACGCGGGCCCGCTGCCCGGAAAGACCGTCCCGGGGTTTGACAGAATCCATACACCTGTTATAATAAGTATATTGTCGGGGCATAGCGCAGTTTGGTAGCGCACTTGGTTCGGGACCAAGGGGTCGCAGGTTCAAATCCTGCTGCTCCGACCATTTCTTTTGCGGGTGTAGCTCAATGGCAGAGCTCCAGCCTTCCAAGCTGGTTACGAGGGTTCGATTCCCTTCACCCGCTCCATTTTTATCCGCACCAGCCTCCGGGCTGCTTTTTTTTGTGTCCGGAAATACAGCGGGGAAACGGCGCGGCCGGAGCATTTGACAGAATCCGAAACGCCTGATATAATTATGTACGTTGTCGGGGCATAGCGCAGTTTGGTAGCGCACTTGGTTCGGGACCAAGGGGTCGCAGGTTCAAATCCTGCTGCTCCGACCATTTCTTTTGCGGGTGTAGCTCAATGGTAGAGCGCCAGCCTTCCAAGCTGGTTACGAGGGTTCGATTCCCTTCACCCGCTCCATTTTTTATCCGCACCAGCCTCCGGGCTGTTTTTTTGTGCCCGGAAATTTCCACGCAAAAACGGCGCTCCCCGGCGCCGCTTTTTTTCATGCCTTCATTTCTTCACTTCCGTCGTGACCGACAGGCGGATCTTTTCCACGAACATGCCCGTGGTGTACTCGATTTCCTTCTGCACGAGCCGCCGCGCCCGATGGAGCGCTTCCTTCACATACTGCGGGCTGCCGCCGCGGAGCGTCACATCCATGGAGAGGCGGATGCCGTTCGTCATGCCTTCGGATTTCCGGCTCGTCACGGACTGGACGGTGAGCTCGCCCTTCATGCTGCGGAGGGCGTAATTCACCAGATCCGTCATCACTCGGTTCGCGAAAGTGAGCTTGCCGTAGTAGCTGAAGACGGGGCGCACCACGGATTTCTCCATGCGCTCCGTCCCCTTGCCGTGGCCGCGGTGGAAGAGCGTGCGCAGCGGGTCGATTAGGTACCCTTTGAATTCCGGCTTGAGCTCCATGGTCGGCACGGGGATGACGTGCTTCCCCTCCTTGTGGCGCGCGTCGTGCGCCCGCCGGATCTCTTCGGGCTTCGCAATATCCGTGATGCGGATGTACCGCTTCGGCGCGGGCAGCCCCAGCGCGGTCGTGATGAGATTCACCATCTTCACCGACGTCCCCAGGAGCAGGATACGGTTCGGGCAGATGTTCCCGAGCACGCGCTTCACGTCCGCCGCCTGATCCGGGTCCTCGAAGATGGCGCGGCGCACCGCCGCGATGGGATTCGCTTCTTTTTTCGCCGAGCGCCCCGCCACGATGCGGTTCCGGTAGATCAGGATGCCGTCGTCGATGATGCAGCTGCACTTGTTCTCGTAGGCCACCACCAGCGCGCGGTCGCTTTTGCCCGTCCCCGCCGGTCCGATGAATGCGATGACTTCCATGGCCCTCCTCCTCTCGTCTCTTTCCTGTATTATATCATCTCCGCTGCGCGCCCACGCAAAAAGCACTGCCTTCCCGCAGTGCTTCTTTTTTTGAATCAGTAGGTGCGCTTCATTTCCCAGTGGTACGCGTCGGTGAGGATCGTCTCCAGATCGCTCTTCGCCGGCTCCCAGCCGAGGAGGCGCTTCGCCTTCTCATTGCCCGCGACGAGCATGGCCGGATCGCCCGCGCGGCGCGCGCCCAGCGTATGCGGCACAGCGATGCCCGTGACTTTCTCGAAAGCCCGGATGATCTCCAGCACAGTGAAACCCGTCTCGCTCCCCAGATTGAACTGCTCGGACACATTGTGCTCCATGATGTACCGGAGGCCCAGGTAGTGGGCGGACGCCAGGTCCTCTACGTGCACGTAGTCGCGGATGCAGCTCCCGTCCCGCGTGTCGTAGTCCGTGCCGAAGACGGTGAGCGGCGGGCGCTTCCCGAGGGCCGCCTGGATGACGAGCGGAATGAGGTGCGTCTCCGGGTGGTGAGACTCGCCGATGGACGAATCCTCCGAATCCCCGGCGGCGTTGAAATAGCGGAAACTGCACGAATGGAGGCCGTACGCCCGCTCATAGTCGGCGAGCATGCGCTCCCCGATCATCTTCGTCTCGCCGTACGGATTGATCGGGTCCAGCACATGGTCTTCCCGGATGGGCAGGGACACGGGCTCGCCGAAGACCGCCGCCGAGGACGAGAAGACAAAATAACCGATGTGGTGGTCCACCGCGGCGTTCAGGAGCGTCAGCATGTTTTCCACATTGTTGTGGAAATATTTCCGCGGCTCCGCCACCGATTCGCCCACCGAGGTGAACGCGGCGAAATGCACCACCGCGTCGTAGGATTTCTCCGAAAAGAGCCGGTCCAGCAGCGCGCCGTCGCCGCAGTCGCCCACGACGAGCTCCCCGCCTTTGACCGCTTCCCGATGTCCCTCAGACAGGTCGTCCAGAATCGTCACGTCCACGCCCTTCTCCAGGAAATAACGGCTGCAGTGGCTTCCGATGTATCCGGCTCCGCCGGTGATGAGTACGTTCATGTCAGGCTTCCTTTCTGTCTTCTCCGATGATCTGCACTTCCGGCTCCAGCTCGACGCCGTAGCGCTCGCGCACCCGCCGCTGGATCTCGCCGATGAGCGCCAGCATGTCCGCACAGGTGGCTTTTCCCTTATTGATGAGGAACCCCGCATGCTTGCTGCTCACCGCCGCGTCGCCCACGGAAAATCCCTTGAGGCCCAGCTCCTCGATCATGGCCCCTGCGAAATGGCCTTCCGGACGCTTGAAGGTGCTGCCCGCGCTGCGCGCCTCGAGCGGCTGCTTCTCGTGCCGCCGGGCGTTGAAATCCTCCATGCGGCGGCGGATCTCCTCCGGGTCGCCCGGAGTGAGCTCCAGCGTGAGCTCCGTCACGACCTCCTGCGGCGGTTCCATGAAGCGGCTGTGCCGGTACGCGTAGTTGATCTGCTCCCGGTCGTACGTATGGAACGTCCCGTCTGCTCCGCAGGTCACGGCGGACGCCACGATGCGGGACATCTCCCCGCCGTACGCGCCGGCATTCATGAAGGCCGCGCCGCCCACCGTGCCGGGGATGCCGCCGGCAAATTCCATGCCGGACAAGCCGTGCTCCATGGCAAAGCGCGCCGCTTTCGCCGTGGAGACGCCCGCCGCCGCGACGATCCGGCATCCCTCCTGCTGGAGCCCCTGCATGCGCCCCGTGCAGATCACCACGCCGCGGATGCCCCCGTCGCGCACGAGGAGATTCGCCCCGCCGCCGACGATGAAAAAGGGCAGGCTTTCCTCGCGGATCACTTCGCAGACCTGCCGCAGCTCCTCCCGGTCCGCGGGCAGGAGAAAACAGTCCGCCGGACCGCCGATGCCGAAGGTGGTGTGCCGCGCCATGGGCTCGCGCAGGCGGATCTGTTCTTTTTTCAATATGGATGAAAACCGTTCAAAATTCATACATGCATTCATTCCGTTCGTCAAAAGTATCATCCTCATTATATGTGCTGCCCCGTCCACCGTCAATGGACACGGCCGGCCGAGCCCCGTCTTCCTTTATCCCCCGCCGTCCGATAAAATAAAAGGAAAAGGAGGCCGGCATGAAAGCTTTATCTCTTCACCCGTACTATGCCGTAATGATCGCCGCCGGGGAAAAGACCATCGAGTACCGTTCCTGGCGCACCGACTACCGCGGCCCGCTCGTCATCTGTTCCTCCCGCTTCAACGACGGACCGCAGTTCCCCAGAGGGTATGCGCTCTGTGCCGTCGATCTCCGGGACATCACCGGCGGCAACCGGAAATACGAATGGCATCTGGCGGACGTCACGCTGATCGACCCCTTCCCGGTAAAAGGCAGGTTGCATCTCTTCGACGTCCCCGACGAGAAATTGTCCCGGCTTTGCTGGAATGACACCTGGGAACCGTTTGATTTTGACGCAGCATATGAGTATTGGATTTCGCAGGGCCTCTGTTCTGACCCGGACGAAATGGAAAATTGAAAACGCCTGCGGAGGCTTTGCGCTGTCCGCAGGCGTTTTCAGTTTTCTTTTTATCGGGCCGTCCACGGCCAGAGCGGCATGGCAAGGGTCTCCTCGACGGCCGCCTCCGTCACCGGCTCGAAGTACACCCGGAGGAGGCAGAGCCCGGCGGCGGGCGCGGTCATGCCGAGGAGGGTCCGGTCTTTCGCTTCGAGGATGCGCGCCAGATCGTCCGGCGTCTTCTTCCCTGTGCCCGCGTCGAGGAGCGCTCCGGCGATGTTCCGCACCATGTGATAGAGGAAGCCTTCTCCCGTGACGTAGAGGCGGAAGAGGTCCCCGTCCTGCCGGATGGTGATGTCGTAGAGCCGGCGCACCGGGTCGGCGGGGACGGAGTTGCTTCCCCGGAAGGAGGTGAAGTCGTGCACGCCCGTGAGGACGGCCGCCGCGGCCCGCATTTTCTCCAGCTCCGGCCGGCGGCCCGCCGCCCACACGTAGCGCCGGAGGAAGGGGCTCGCCTCGCGGGACGCGGAGAGGAGGTAGCCGTAGGTCTTGCCGGTGTTCCGCTTCCGCACGGAGAAATCTTCCGGCACCTCCCGACTCGCCCGCACGCGGATGGAGAGGGGCAGGTACGCGTTCATCGCCGCGCGGAACCGGTCGCCCGGGATGGTCGAGTCCGTGTAGAACGTGCACTCCTGCGCGAAGGCGTGGACGCCCGCGTCGGTGCGCGCCACGAAATAGATTGTGGTCTTCCGGCCCGTGAGGCGCTTCAGCACCTGCTCGAGCACTTCCTGCACGGCGAGGCCGTTCTCCTGCCGCTGGAAGCCCGCAAATGAAGAGCCGTCGTACATGACGGTGATCCAGATATTTCTCATACGCTTCCCCTCCGTGGATTTCCTTCATTATAGCATGGCCCGACGGCCATAAAAAAACCTGCGCGGCGTCTGCCGTACAGGTTCATTTTTTATATTCTTAATAGTCTCACAGGAACCAGCGCATCCCCGCGAGCGCCGCCGTCACGACGGCGACCGCCGCGAAAGCCGCGCCGTCCCGCCAGGTGTAGAGGAGCTGGTGCATCTTCGTGCGCCCTTCGCCGCCGCGGTAGCACCGCGCCTCCATGGCCGTGGCGAGGTCGTCCGCCCGGCGGAACGCGGAGATGAAGAGCGGCACCAGGAGCGGCACCATGCTCTTCGCCCGCTGCCACAGGTTCCCCGTGGTGAAATCCGCGCCGCGGGAGGACTGGGCCTTCATGATGCGGTCCGTCTCCTCGAGGAGCGTCGGGATGAAGCGGAGCGCGATGGTCATCATCATGGCGAGCTCGTGCGCCGGCACGCCCACGCGCTTCCACGGCGTGAGCAGCGCCTCGATGCCGTCGGTGAGCACGATGGGGCTCGTGGTGTACGTGAGGAGCGACGAGAAGGCGATGAGGTAGACCAGCCGGAGCGTCATGAGGATGCCGTTCCGCACGCCCTCTTCGCTGATGGAGAACCACCCGAAGGACACGAGAGGCGTCCCCGGCGTGGTGAGCACGTGGATGAGCAGGGTGAAGACGAGGATGATCCACAGGGGCTTCACCGCTTTCGCCACCATCTTCACGGGCACGCCCGACACGGCGATGCTCGCGAGGATGAAGGCCGTCACGAGGAGGTAGGACCAGAGGCTGTTCGCCAGGAAGATGGCCACGATGAAGATCATCGTGCAGAGGATCTTCGCCCGCGGGTCCATCCGGTGGAGGAAGGAATTTCCGGGATAGTACTGTCCCAGCGTGATGTCGGTCAGCATGATTTCCCTCCCTTCAGCGTCTTCGCCAGCGCGTTGGCCGCCTCTTCGCAGGCGACGGCCCGCTCCGGCACGGGGATGCCCCGCCCTTTCAGGTAGAGGAGCGTCTTCGTGAGCGGCGGCACGTCCACGCCGGCCGCTTCCAGTTCCTCCCTGTGGTGGAGGAAGATGTCCATGGGGTCGCCGTCGAGGATGCAGCGCCCGTGGTTCATCACGAGGAGGCGCGTGGCGAGCTTCGCGATGTCGTCCATATTGTGCGACACGAGGATGACCGAGAAGGCCCCTTCCTCGTACCATTTCCGGATCTGCGAGAAGATCTCCCGGCGGCCCACCGGGTCGAGGCCGGCGGACGGTTCGTCCAGGATGAGGAAATCCGGCTTCATGGCGATGACGCCCGCGATGGCCACGCGGCGCATCTGCCCGCCGGAGAGGCGGAACGGCGACCGTCCCGCGTACGTTTCATAGTCGAGGCCCACGAAGGACATGGCCTCGTGCACCCGCGCGTCCACTTCTTCCTCGCTGCATCCGAGGTTCCGCGGACCGAAGGCGATGTCCTGCGCAACGGTCTCTTCGAAGAGCTGCTGCTCCGGGTACTGGAAGACCATGCCCACGGTGTGGCGCTTCGCCGCCGCTTCCCTGCTCTTGCCCGCCAGGTCCACGCCGTCCACGAGGACGCGTCCCTCTGTGGGATGGATGAGGCCGTTCAGGTGCTGGATGAGCGTGGACTTGCCGCTCCCCGTATGGCCGATGATGCCCACGAACTCGCCTTTTTCGATGGTGAGGTCCACGCCGGAGAGCGCCGTCTTCTCATACGGCGTGCCCCCGCCGTACACGTAGGTTATATTTTCGACACGAATGGACATAATGCGTCTCCCAGTTCTTCATCGGTCATACAATCGGCCCGCACGGCGAGGCCTTTCTTGTGGAGCAAATGCGCCAGATCCGCCGGCACCGGCACGTCGAGCCCGATGGTCTTCAGCTTCTCCGGCTGCGAGAAGACCTCCCGCGGCGTGCCGTCCATCACGAGGTGGCCCCGGTGGATGACCAGCACACGGTCCGCCGTGACTGCTTCCTCCATGAAATGGGTGATGAGCACCACCGAGATGCCTTCCTTCCGGTTCAGCTCATGCACGGTGTCCATCACTTCCCGGCGGCCCACCGGGTCCAGCATGGCCGTGGGCTCGTCGAGGATGATGCAGTCCGGCTTCATGGCGAGCACGCCCGCGATGGCGATGCGCTGCTTCTGCCCGCCGGAGAGCATGGCCGGCGAGTGATGCCGGTACTGCGTCATGCCCACCTTCTCGAGGGCGGTCTCCACGCGCCGGAGGATCTCCTCCCGCGGCACGCCGATGTTTTCCGGCCCGAAGGCCACCTCTTCCTCCACCACCGCGGCGACGAGCTGGTTGTCCGGATTCTGGAAGACCATCCCCACCTTCTGCCGGATGGGCCAGATATTCTCCGGATCGTTCACGCTCATCCCCTCCACGAGGACGTCCCCCTCCGTGGGGAGGAGGAGCGCGTTCAGATGGCGGGCGAGCGTCGACTTCCCGCTGCCGTTCGTGCCGATCACGGCGGTGAACTCGCCTTTCCGGATGCGGCAGGACACGTCGTCCAGCGCCCGGTACGCCTGCCCGTCTTCGGTCTCGTAGGCGTGCGTCAGGTGCCGGATCTCAAACATGACTGAATCCATGATTTCCTTTCCCGGGATGTACCGGCCAGGCCTGGTGCTCCCTGCTGACATGCAGCTTGACTCCCGGCCGCGCCTTGATCCTCCGCGCGGCCAATCTTGCGACTTATTATAACACGAATGGCGCGGATGCAAAATGCGGGGCGCGCCCCGCAAAAAAAGCAGGAATCGTCCTGCTTTCTTTTTTATGCGTCACTGCCCGCGGTTCTTCCGGGCCATGATCTCCTTGATGATCTTCTGCGCCACTTCCGACACGGGGATGCCCCGCTTCATGCTGGTGACCTGCATGCGCCGGTGGGCCTCTTCTTCGGAGATGCCGTAGTAGCTCATGAGGAGTCCCTTCGCGCGGTCCACGATCTTCCGCGCGGCGAGCTCCTGCTCCACGTCGTGCACGTGGCCGAGGATCTCCTTCCGGTGCTCGAACTGCCCCACCGCCATCTCTATGGTGGGAAAGAGCACCTTCTCGTGGACGGGCTTCATGACGTAGCCGAAGACGAAGGATTTCTTCGCGCGCTCGATCATCTCCTCGTCGCCGAAGGCCGTGAGGAGCACCACCGGCGCCCAGTTGTTGTGCGCGATCATCTGCGCCGCCTGGATGCCGTCCAGCCGGGGCATTTTCACGTCCAGGATGACCAGGTCCGGATGAAGCTGCTTCGTCAGGTCCAGCGCCTCCACGCCGTCGGAGCCGATGCCCACCACTTCGTGGCCTTCTTCTTCCAGCATTTCCCTGAGATCCATGGCGGAGAGCGCTTCGTCGTCCGCTATGACGATGCGGTATGGCTTTTTCATTCTGTCCCTTCCAGTTCTTTCAGCGGGCACCAGATGTGGGCTGCCACCAGGTCCCCTTCATTTCCGAAACGGAACCGCCCTCTGAGCTCGATCTCAGAGAGGGTGCGCACGATCTGCAGCCCCAGATCGTACTGCCGCGCGCCGAATCCCTCCGGCAGGAGGTGGCCGTCGTTCTTCACCGCGAGGTGGAGCATGCCGTCCTTCCGCTCCTCCGTGATGGTGAGATGTCCCGACGGCAGCCCCGCGAAGCCGTGGTCCAGCGCATTGTGGATGAGCTCGTTCACCGCGATGGCGAGCGTCACCGCCGCTTCCGAGCCCATGATGAGGGGCTCGCCGTCGTTCTCCACGGCGAGGTGCACCCGCGAGCCCGCGGTGAGGCTTTCCAGCGAGAGCCGGCACAGCCGCCCCAGGAGCTGGTGCCAGTCCACATTCTCCCCGCTCTGCCGGGCGAGGATGTCGTGGATCTGGGAAATGCCGAGGATGCGGTCCACCGCGCGCTTCAGCGCTTCCTTCGTCTCTTCGCTCTTCGACCGCCGCGCCTGCATGCGCAGGATGCCCGCGATGGTGTTGAGGTTGTTCTTCACGCGGTGGTGGATCTCCTTGATGACGGAATTCTTCACGAGGAGCTGCTGCTCCTTCTCGCGGATGGCCGTCACGTCCGTGAAGACGAGGATGGTGCGCTGCACCTTCCCCTGCACGAGGAGCGGCATGCCCCACGCGGTGAGCGTGAGCCCGCCCGCCTGCTCTTCGCCGTACTGCGGGCGGCCCGTGGCCATGATCTTCTCCACGAGGGGCAGGTGGATCATGGCGCGGCCCACAAGGGTCTTCGGCTCCGCCGCCTCTTTGTCGAGAACGAAGCAGAGCCCCGCCGCCATGTCGTTCGCGTAGAGGATGCGCCCCACCGAGTCGAGCACGATGAGCCCGTCCTGGAGGCGCGGCGGATGGTAGGCCCCGCCGTCGAGCGGCAGGAGGAGCGCCATGTACGCCGTGTCGATGAGCACCTGATGCTGCCGGGTGGAGCCGGAGATGAAGGCCGCCACGGCGAAGACCACGCCCGCATTGTCCGACACGGGGTAGGCCGTCACCGCCACCTGCCGGCCGATCTCCAGCTCTTTCCTCCCGACGATCTTCTTCCCCGTGAGGAAGACGCTCTCCGCGAGGGCCGCCTCGTCGAGGAAGCACACGTCCCCTTCCTGGTAATAGGCGGGGCTCCCCGCGTAGGAGGGGCACACCACGCAGAGCACCACCGCCATGTCGGGATTCTTCCCGCGGGTCATGATGACGATCTGCTCGCGGGACACGTCCGAGGCGAACTGGAGCGCCTCCTGCATGTGGCCGAGGATGCGCATCTGCACTTCCGTGATGGCCGTCTTCTCCCGCGCGAGCGAGTACAGCTGTCCCCTGTCCATCTTATTTCACCGGCTCGGCGAGGAACGGCAGACGAGGGTCCGCATTGAGCGTCATCGGCGCGAAGTCGCCTGCCTGCGCCATGTAGTACGCCCGGCAGCCGATCATGGCGCCGTTGTCCGTGCAGAGGATCGGGTCCGGCCGGCAGAGGCGCACGCCCCGCGCCCCGCACGCCGCTTCGAGCGACGCCCGGAGGCCGCTGTTCGCCGCGACGCCCCCCGCGAGGACGAGCGTCCGGAGGCCGGTCTTCTCCAGCGCGGCCATGGCTTTCGCGGTGAGCACGTCCACCACGGCCTTCTGGAAGGACGCCGCCACATCTTCCTTCACCACGGGCTGCTTCTTCATCTCCGCCGTGTGGAGATAATTGATGACCGCCGATTTCAGGCCGCTGAAAGAGAAATCGAAATTATGCTCCTTCGCCATGGCCATGGGAAAATGGACGGCCTCCGGATTGCCTTCCTTCGCGAGCCGGTCGATGTGCGGCCCGCCCGGATAGGGATAGCCCATGACGCGGGCAATCTTGTCGAAGGCCTCGCCTGCCGCGTCGTCCCGGGTCTGTCCGAGGAGCTCGAACGTATTGTAGTCCCGCACCACCACGAGCATGGTGTGCCCGCCGGACACCACGAGGGCGAGGAAGGGCGGCTCCAGGTCGGGGTACTGGAGGAGATTCGCGAAGATGTGCCCCTCCATGTGGTTCACCGCGATGAGGGGCTTCCCGAGCGCCCAGGCGGCGGCCTTCGCCGCGGCGACGCCCACGAGGAGCGCCCCCACGAGACCCGGCCCCTGCGTGACCGCCACGGCGTCCAGGTCCTGCCAGCGGCAGCCCGCCTGGCTGAGCGCCTCTTCCGCCACGGGGAGCACGTCCTCGATATGGTGGCGCGATGCGATCTCCGGCACCACGCCGCCGAATTTTCTGTGGATCGGCACCTGCGAGGAGATGACGTCGGACAGGATGCGGCGGCCGTCTTCGATGACGGCGCAGGACGTCTCGTCGCAGCTCGATTCAAAAGCCAGTATTTTCATTCGTTCTCCTATTTCTTACAGCGGACGGGCCATGATGTAGCCGTCCTCTTTCGGCAGGTCGTACACGCCCTTCCGGAGCGCCTGCACGGTGAAGCCGTACCGGCGGTAGAGGGCCTGCGCGCCCGTATTCGACACGCGCACCTCGAGGTACATGGAGGCCATGCCCCGCGCCCGGGCGGCGGCGAGGCCCGCTTCCACGAGGCGCGCGGCGAGGCCCCGCCGGCGCGCTTCGGGCCGCACGCCGATATTCACGAGCTGCGCTTCGTCCGCGACGAACCAGTAGCACGCGTAGCCCAGCACCTCCGCACCCCGCCGGGCAGCGAAGTACAGGCTGTGCGCTCCCTCCATGTCCCGGCGGACTGTCTCTTTCCTCCACGCGTCGGCAAAACACAGCGCGCCGATCGCATACACCGCGCCCGCGTCGGCGGCGGACGCCTCATCGATGATTATTTCGTCTCCGGATGTCTCTGTTCCCACAGCACTTCCGCCTCGCTTCTCCGGATGTAATTCGGCACGAGCGTCATCGGGTCCGCGGTCTCTCTGCGCTGCCACTTCGCCCATGCTGCGGCGGCGATGCTCCCCGCGCGGCAGCACCGGTTCTGCGGCGGCGCGAGGCGGATGCCCGCGGCGAGGAGCTTCTCCTTATATTTGTCGGCGCACTCGCCCACGGCGATGACCGTCCCGCCGTGGCGCACGGCCGCCTCGATGACCGCGTCGACGGGGGCCGCCGCCTCCGGCGCTTCGAGCCACATGTGCTCGAACGCTCCGTAGAGCGCGGCGTACACATTGCCCCGCTGGGCGTCCTCCAGCGGCAGGATGAACGCGTCCGCGCCGGCCATGTTCCACGCGAGCCCTTCCAGCGTGTCCACCGCGATGAGCGGCACCTGCCAGATGCGGGCGATCACTTTCGCGGTGGCCAGCCCGATGCGGAGGCCGGTGAAGCTCCCCGGCCCGGCGGCGCAGGCCACGGCGGTGATGTCCTTTTTTTCGATGCCCGCTTCCCGGAGGAGCGCGTCCATGTGCGGGATGAGCTGCTCCGAATGGGTGAGCTTCCGCTGCACCGTCCATTCGGCGACGAGCCGGTCCTCGTCCATGACCGCGCAGGAAAGCACGAGCGAAGAAGTATCAATGGCCAAGAGCATAAGTCTGTATCTCCTTTACGATGGACCGGGGCGCGGCGTCCGTCCACGTGAAAACGATGCGCCGCTCCGTCTCCGAGAGCGCCGTGAGCGTCACCGTCACCGCCTCCGGCGGGATGACTTCCGGGAAACGATCCGCCCACTCGCAGACCACCACGCCGCCCGCGCTGTATTCCTCCCAGCCGATATTGTACAAGTCGTCCGCGTCGTCCAGCCGGTAGAAATCGAAATGTTTCAGCGGGAGCGCCCCGTCGTAATAATTCATGATGGTGAACGTGGGGCTGGTGACGGCCCCTTCAATGCCAAGCCCCTCGGCGAGGCCCTGCACGAAGTGCGTCTTCCCCGTGCCGAGGTCTCCCACGAGCGCGAGGAAGAGCCCATCCTCCGCGCGCCCGCCGAGGAAGCGGCCCAGCGCCGCCGTCTCCGCTTCGCTCCGCGTCACCACCGCCGCTTCGCGGTCCGTCATGGCTTCACCGCGGACTGCTGCTTCACCGCTTCCATCTTCGCGCGGATGGCGTCCTGGTCGCCCAGGTAGGCCACATCGTGCACGGTGAAGTCATCGTTCAGATGGTACACGCGCGGCACCGCGGTGGGCACGTTCGTCCCGGCGATCTCTTCATTGGAGATGCCTTCGAGATGCTTGATGAGCGCGCGGATGGAATTGCCGTGCGCCGCGATGAGCACGCGCTTCCCCGCGAGGATCTGCGGCTTGATGACGCTGTCGAAATACGGCGCCACCCGGGCCACCGTGTCCTTCAGGCACTCCGTGAGCGGGAGCGCCACGCCCGCCTCGACCTCCGCCCGGTACGGCGCGAGGAAGACCGGGTTCCGCGGATCGTCCGGGGAGAGCGCCGGCGGCTGCACGTCGTAGCTCCGCCGCCAGAGCTGCACCTGCTCCGCGCCGTATTTCGCGGTGGTCTCGCTCTTGTTCAGCCCCTGCAGCGCGCCGTAGTGGCGTTCATTGAGGTGATAATCCTTGATGACCGGGATCCACGCCAGATCCAGCACGTCCAGCACGGTGTACGCCGTGTGGATGGCCCGCTTCAGCACGGACGTGTAGCACACGTCGAAGCCGTAGCCCCCTTCCTTCAGGAGCTCGCCCGCCTTCCGCGCTTCCGCGAAGCCGTTCTCCACAAGATCCACGTCCGTCCACCCGCAGAAGAGGTTCTTCTGATTCCATTCACTTTCTCCATGTCTGATGACCACCAGCGTATACATGGGCGCACCATCCTTTCCATGCCGAAGCATACCCTGCGGGAGCCGCAGGAAATCTATGCAAAAGCCGCTGCATCACGGCGTTTTCCTGAAATGATCGTAGCCGATCCGCGGGAGGAGGCGCGTCTCCCCGTCCCGCCGGAGCCACACCCGGCCGCCGGGGCCGCCCGCCCGGCCGATGACCGTGAGCGGGATCCGCTCCGCCGCCCGGCGGACGGCCTCTGCCGGCCCCGCCGCGAGGAGCGCGTAGTCCTCCCCGCCGGTGAGCGCCCACCGGAGCGGGTCGATGCCGAAAGCCTCTCCCGCCCGGCGCGTTTCGTCCGAGAGGGGGATGCGCGCCGCGTCGATCAGGAGGTCCCGCCGACTCGCCCGGGCCACCTCGTTCGCCTCGCTCGCGAGGCCGTCGGTGATGTCGTCCAGCGCGCGGAACCCCGCTTCCCGCAGGACGCGCCCCGCCTCGACGTGCGGCACAGGTCGCCGGTGCCGCTCCGCGAGCGCGGGGAAATCGCCCGCCCGGCCCCGGAAGATCGCTTCGAGGCCTGCCGCGGAGTCCCCCACCGTGCCGGTGAGCACGAGGAGGTCTCCCTCCGCGGCGCCGCTCCGCGGGACCGCCTGCCCGGCCGGCACGAAGCCCACCACCGCTGCGGTGAGCACCACGCCCTGCTTCGAGCCGGTCATGTCGCCGCCGAGGAGATTCACCCGGTACCGGCGGCACGCCGCGCGGAGGCCGTCATAGCACGCCGTGAGCCACGCGAGAGGCAGCGTCTCCGGGAGCGCCGCCGAGACGACGAGCTGCGCCGGCTCCGCGCCCATGGCGGCCATGTCGCTGAAATTCGCGGTGCAGAGCTTCCACCCCACGTCGGCGGGCGCCATGGTCTCCGCGGTGAAATGAAGGCCCTCCACCATGGTGTCCGTGGAGATCACCTGGTCCGTGCCGGGCGGTGACACGTACACCGCGCCGTCGTCCCCCGCGCCGAGCTTCACCAGCTCCGGCCGGTAGAGGAGGTCCCGGCACACCGCATCGATGCAGCCGAACTCCCCGGCGGACGCCACCGTCCTTTCCTTATCCAAAGAACCGGACGCCCCTTTCGCGGAGGTCGGCGAGATTCTTTTCGTGGTCCTCTTCCGACACCCAGGCGAGCCCTTCCGGGAGGACCGTCACCGTGCGGCCGGAGGCGAGGAGCGCGAGCACCGTCTCCCGCACGCAGTATTCCGAGGCGATGCCGCCCACATACACATGGGGCGAGGCGACGTCTCCCAGCCGCTCCCCGGCGTCGTTCACGCCGCCGAAAGCGGAGTATTCCTCCACTTCGTCGTCCCGGCCCTTGCGGAACGTGTTCCGCCCGGAGGGACGGTTCGCCTCGTCCTGCACCGTCTCCGCGAAGACCTCCGCCAGCGCCGCGCCGCGGGTGCCCGCCACGCAGTGCACCGGCCAGATGCCGCCGTTCTCCCGGAACGACCGGTTCGCCGGCGAGTGCCAGTCTGCCGTATAGAGAGCGCGCACGGGATGCGCATT
Source organism: Veillonellales bacterium (assembly GCA_944390485.1). Lineage (GTDB taxonomy): Bacteria > Bacillota > Negativicutes > Veillonellales > Dialisteraceae > UBA1822. The sequence continues at coordinate 114,028 of CALXPQ010000002.1, read as the reverse complement.
GAGGAAAGCCGCCAGGTACGCCGCCGCCTCTTCGCCGTGCGCGCAGGCGAGCGTGCCGTCGATGAAATCGTGCTGGCAGTCCACGAGGATGAGATCGTCCGCCATGTTTCCATTGTCCTCCTTTTGCCGGATTTCTGTCTTTTTATTGTAACAGTTTTCCCCGCGGGGATACAAGAAAACCGCGCGGAAAAATCCCGCGGGCCGCCCCTTTCCCTGCGGGAGACGCCGCCTCCGGGACGGGCGGGGCCGCCGTTTTTCTTCTTGCGCCGGCCGCCGTTTGCCGGTATACTAAAAAAGATACATATTTTATAAGGAGATGGATTTTTTGGACCTTATCAGCGCGCTTATCACATTCCTCAACGTGGGCTTTTTCAGCGCCATCGTCGCCCGGTTCACCGGCGCCAATATGACCGTTCTCATCCTGTGCTCCCTGCTCTATGCAGGCGCGCGGCCCGTGGAAGCCGCCGGCATCATGATGACGTACATCGTCTTCATGCGCCTCACCATGTACACGCAGGATCATCCCATCAGCTTCAAGACGTTCCGGATCTTCAAAGGCTGGCGCGCCGCGGTGCCCGCCGTCTTCATCATCTTGGGACTCTTCTTCTACCCCTTCGCGGCGCTGGCGGCGTTCCTCGCCTTCTTCATCGTGGAGCTCCTCGTCCGCATCTACACAGACATGCCGAAAGACCGCCGCATGCCGGCGGGCGATCTCGCCGTGAAAGCGGCCGTCGCGTCCGTCCTCGCCGTGGCGTCCCTCGCGGCCGTGCAGTTCATCCCGGAGAGCCTCTACTACGGCGCGGCCGGCGTGGTGATCCTCCTCCTGTGCGCCTTCTTCTGGTGGGTGGGCCAGAACCGCCGCCGCCTCGCTTCTTCGTGGGACGCGGTCATCCTCGGCTCCTTCATCCCGGCGGGCCTCTTCGGCTTCGACCTGTCCGACTGGATCGAAGACATGCGCCGCACCGTGCCCTGCTCCCGTCTGGCGTACAATCTGCCCTTCATCTTCCTGCCGGCGTTCTTCGTGGCCTTCATCGCGGCGAACCTGCTCTTCGGCATCTTTTCCTTCTCCGGACTGGTGCTGACCTTCTTCTCCGCGCTGGCCATCCGCCTCTTCGGCTACTACCAGATGTCCGGCCGGGGCAAGACGAATCTCGTGGCCGTCGCCGTGACGGTCCTCGCGGCGGTCATCCTCTTCCTCACCGCGCCGGAGCCTGCGGGCATCTCCGAAGCGATCGACGTCTTCCTGCCGGCGCAGCCCATCGCCGATATTTTCCAGCTCTTCTGAGCCGATACAAAGAACGGAGCGATCCGTTCTTTTTTGTGCCTGTTTTCCCCATACGAAAAAAGCCCCCTTCACGGGGCTTTTCCTTTTCCGTCACACCGCCTGGCACTTCTCGTCGAGGCGGCGGAGCGCGCTGCGGATGGTCTTCATCGCTTCGCTCGTCTTCGTCTCCACGAGGAAACGGTGCAGATTGTCTTTCAGATTCGACAGGGCGGTGGAGCGCTTCCGCCGCAGATCCGACAGATACCGGTCCACGTCGCTGCGCGTATAGAGATTCGCGTCGAGGCGCAGATACCCGTAGAATCCGTGCTCCACGCTGAGATTCAGCACCGCGCCGCCCAGGTCCACGATGGTGTAGAGCTCATCCCGGAGCTGGCCGATATCGAGGCTGCTCGGCACGAGCGCCTTCACGCCGGACGCTTTCGGCGGCGCCAGCCGGTAGCCCCTCGGCGACGAGAGGACGTTCTGCCCCTGCATGCGCAGATGGGCGATGTCCCCCACGATGACCTGCCGCGTCACATGGCAGGCCTCCGCCAGATCGCTCCCCTTCACCGGCCTTTCCGCCGACTGGAGCCGCTGCTGGATGTACTGGATGCGCTGTTCCCGATCCATGCGCCTCCTCCTTTCCGCTGTCCGCACCCGACAAGGCATCTGTCTGGTGATGTCCCTGCGGGAGTTTATAAAATCTCTTCAAAAATAAATTAATTTCTTCATTTTTTATCTATACAAATATTATATAGCATGCAACTTCTAAATTTCAAGTTTGATTCTCATTCTTTATAAAAATTTTAGGCAGCACAAAAGCCCCCTCCGAAAGGAAAGGGGCTTTCCGTCTGTTTTTCTTATGCGCCGAACAGGTCGAGGAGCTGTGTGAGCGATTTCTTGCCGAAATGCACGTCCGTGCCGTTCACGATCATGCAGGGCACGCTCATGATATTGTACTTGTCCTTCATCTCCGGATAGTACTGGAAATCGTACACGTCCACCGTCACGTTCGCATTGTCCGCCGCGATGCGTTCCGCCGCGGCCACCAGATCGGGGCACATGGTGCAGGACAGCGACACGGCGATCTGCACATGAAGCGGCCGGTCGATGGACTCGATGCGCTTCTGGTTCTCGGCGCCCACGTCCTGTCCCGGGCCGGCGGCATTGTACATGGCCAGCACGAAGGAATTGAACTCGTGGCCGCCGGGCACGCCGTGGAAGCGCATGCCCAGGTCCGTGCCGTCTTCGCTGCACACAGCGATGGTGTGCTTGTCCTCATCGCCCGATGCGGGGACGAACTCCGCGCGGATCTTGTCCGTGAGCGTGGCGAGCTCTTCCAGGAGCTTCCGGTCCTCGGCGGACGCGCGGCTGCCGTCTTCGTGGAGCCGGAGCACGATGGGCTTCTCGAAGCGGGCAAAGACCGGCGCGAGCGCCTGCCGGAGGCTGTCGTCGAGGAACGCCCCCGCCGCCGCTTTCGGCGCGGCCTGGGCCGCTTCCGCCTTCGGCGCTTCCTTCTTCCGGAATTCCCGGGCGATGCCGAGCTTCCGGTACTGGCCGCCCAGATACTTCTCGAGAGACGTGGCCGCGATGGCCCCGTCGGATACGGCCGTCACCACCTGCCGGAGATTCTTCACGCAGATATCCCCCGCGGCGTACACGCCGTCGATATTCGTCTTCTGATCCCGGTCCGTGATGACATAGCCCCGCGGATCGAGCTCCACCTTGCCCTTCACCAGCTCATTTTCCGGCGCGTAGCCCGCGAAGACGAACACGCCGAAATTGTCGCCCGCCGGCGCGCGGAAGGTCTCCTCTTCGCCGGTCTTCCGGTCCCGGATGGTGACCGCCCGGACCGCGCTGTCGCCTTCGACCTTCGCCACCTCCGTGTGGTAGCGGATCTCGATTTTCGGGTGCTGCTTCACCTCTTCCACCACCGGCGCGTGGATGGAGAAATCGTCCCCGCGGACCAGCATGATGATCTTCTTCCCGTAGCGGGTGAGGAAGAGCCCCTCCTCCACCGCCGCGAAGCCGCCGCCGATGACGTAGATCTCCTTGCCGGTGAAGAACTCGCCGTCGCAGGTGGCGCAGTACGCCACGCCGTGCCCGCGGAACGTCTCCTCGCCCGCGAAGCCCGCCAGACGCGGATGCGCGCCCGCCGCATAGACGATGCCCAGCGCGCGGATGTCGCCGCAGTCCGTATGGACCACCTTGTAGTCGCCGTCCAGGTCGAGCCCTGTCACCTCGGCGATCTTGAATTCCGCACCGAAATTTTCAGCCTGCCGGTGCATGGCTTCCGTCAGTTGTACGCCGTCTGTCTTCGGGATGCCCGGATAATTCACCACTTCATTGGTGATCGTGATCTGCCCGCCGATCTTTTCCTTCTCGACGACCAGCACGCGGAACTGCGCCCTCGACAGATAAATAGCGGCGGACAGCCCCGCAGGACCTCCGCCGACTATCACGGCATCATAGAACTCGTTCATGATGCCTCCTTATGGATTACAGCTTGCCTACCAGATCGAAGGACGGTTTCAGGGTCTCTTCGCCGGGATGCCACTTCGCCGGGCAGACTTCGTCGCCGTGTTCATAGACGAACTGCGCCGCCTGCACTTTGCGGAAGAGCTCGTCCGCATTGCGGCCGATGTTGCCTGCGCTCACTTCGTAGAGGACGACTTTGCCTTCCGGATTGATGACGAAGGTGCCGCGTTCCGTCTGGCCCGCGTCTTCGATGTACACATCGAGGTCCTTGGAGAGGATGCCGGTCGGATCGCCGATCATCGGGTATTCCACCTTGCCGATGCGTTCGGACGATTCATGCCATGCTTTGTGTACGAAATGGGTGTCGCAGGACACGGAGTAGATCTCGCAGCCGATCTTCTTGAAGTCCGCGTATTTTTCCTGCAGGTCCGCCAGCTCGGTCGGGCATACGAAGGTAAAGTCCGCCGGGTAGAAGAAGAGCACGCTCCACTGGCCTTTCAGGTTTTCCTGGGTGACTTCGATGAATTCCCCGTTCTGGTACGCCTGGACTTTGAAATCAGTGACCTGTTTTCCGTTGAGAGACATAAGTTTTTCCTCCTTTTTTCATCAGCGGGAAGCCCGCTGTAAATCGACTTTTATAAATATCCTGTGTCTTCAGTATATCGGATATATCGAAATCCGTCAATGGCAAAATCCGAAAATCTGAAAATTTTTTGCGGCCCGCGCCGGGGAACCGGCCATGCAAAAAGGGCTCCGCAGAGCCCTCTTCCGTCCCGTCCGGTCCGCCGGTCAGAACGTGTACGCCAGCTGCACCATGCCGCTGAATCCGTCCCGCTCACCCGCGTAGCCTTTGAGATTGATATTCGCCTGCCACGGGCTGTCATCCGGCTGCCACACCGTGCCGATCTCCGCGATGCCCGTGCTGCCGCCGAGGCTCTGCTCCGGCGTGTCCCACCGGCCCGCGCGCATGTGACTGTCGCCGGAAAATTCGTATTCCCATGCGAGGCCGCAGTACAGGCTCCATCGTTTCGCCCTGTCCGCAGTATACCGCGCGCCGAGGCGGAGGCGGTCGCTGGTGAGGCTGTCGAATGCGAAGCGGTCGCCATCGATGGTGAAAGAGTCTCCGTCGATATCCGTATGGAAGTATTTGCCGTACACGTTCCATTCGCCCCGGCCGGTCTCGATGAGCCTGCCGAGCCCCGCGTGCATGCCCCAGTAGGTGCTGTCGCTGTCAAAGCCGTAGCTGTTGCCGTTCCCGTCCTTCACAGCGTTCTCCATGGAAGCGGAGAGGGTGCCCGCGCGGACGCCCGCTTCGTAGTACCAGCCGTCGTCCCGTTTGTAACGGACGGCCGCGCCGCCGCCGTTATAGAGGAGGCTCCCATCGCCGCGGAACATTTCGTTATTGAATTCGTTCCACGTGCGGTAATTGCCCGTGCCGTTCTCGTAGAAGACGCCCCACGAGAGGTCGCCGGCGCCTTTCCGATGGACATTGCCGAGGCCGACGATCTCGCTCCATCCGTTGATTTTCATATCCCCCGCCGCGTCGTAAGTGCTGCGGTTCCCGTAGACCGCCCCGAAGGTGCGCAGGCCGTATTTGTAGTCGCTGCCGAGCAGGTCGAGGCTGTCCGCGGCGATGTCCGCCCCCTGATTGAGAAAGGCCGCCGCGGCGGTGCGGTTCTCCGCGATGACCGTTGTCTGGGGATTGAGAGAGACATTCTTCACGGTCATGCTGATGGCATTGGCCGTCTTTTCCGTCTCAATCTGCAAATCCTGTGTTACCCCTGCGGTCACTTTGTCACTGTACGTCACGGACGCGCTGTCCATCCCCTCCATGGCATTGGCAGACTGAATCAGCGTCACATGGTCGCCTTCCTGATAGGCCGTGCCGCCTTTCAGGCTATTCAGGGAAAGGTCGGTATTTGTGAGGTCTGCACTGGTCACGGACAAAGCCGCCGTACTGTCATTGAATGTCACCTCATCAAAGGAAATAGAATTAAATTGGCCAATACTTCCAAGCTGGTTTCCGTTCCCGTACACGTGAAGCGCATTATTGGTGCCGTTCTCCTTATTGGTGGCACCATACACGGAGAGGCCGGACGCATCAGCGGCTTTCACGGCGGAGCCATCGTAGCCCACGTATACCGTATTGCCGCTGGCCGTACCGTTTTCACTGTATCCCGCATAGACGGCACCTGCATACTCTGTGTCCCCGGAAATATAGACCTGTCCGCCCGTTGCGCCTTTGCCGCTCGTACTCACGTCATACACGCCCGCCACGGTGTCTACGTTAGTGGTGAAACCATCTCCAATCAGAAGTGCCTGCGGCATATCTTTCTGGTCTTCCGGCAGAGCGGCAGCATACTGGCTGTTCACATGAGCATCGCCGTTTTCGTCGATGAATTGGCCTGTGAGCGCAGAGGTGTCAATAGTCGTAGAAATGGACGCTTGATGACCTCCATCCTCATGTGAAACGCTGGTCTCACTGAAATGATTGACAAACACACCTCTTTCTCCCCGATCCGCCTCAGCCCATGACTTTTGTGACAGGTTTGTGCTATCGACGTTGGTTCCGAGTTTTTCGTCCCAACTGACTGTGACTGTTTTCTCTCCGGTTCCGTAATCCCCCGCGCCGAGAGAAGAAAGTGTTATGTCCCCGCTCACATTGTTCACTGCGCCGCTGACATCCAGCTCAGTATCCTTGTTCAGCGCAATATTTTCAAAAGAAATTCCCTGAAAATTGTACAGGCCGCTCACGGTTCCGCTCCATCCGTCGAGGACAAGAGTATTCTCTTTCATGGAATTGCCATGTCCTCCATAAAGCCGCGCATCTTTCACCTTGGCCTCGTCGGAGAGGATAATCGTATTACTGCTTGCCTCTCCATTAAGACCAGTCGCATATCCGCCGTATATGTTCCCAGAAACGGTCCCACCAGAGATACTCACCGTATTACTGCTTGCCTCTCCATTAAGACCAGTCGAATATCCGCCGAATATGTTCCTAGAAACGGTCCCTCCAGAGATACTCACCGTATTTCCAGATGCGCCCTCATTATAGGAGCAGCCGCCATATACCACTATATTAACAGTATTGTCGGAGATACTCACCGTATTGCCAGATGCACTCCCCTTATTGGAGCAGCCGCCATATACTTCTACATAAACAGTACCGCCGGAAATACTCACCGTATTGCCAGATGCACTCCCCTTATTGGAGTAGCCGCCATATACAAGCAAAGCTTGACCGCCGGACAACTGCACTGTGCTTCCGCTGACCGTATCTGTCTCGCTATATGCACCGTAGACATCGGCCACATTTCCACCATTCATCGTTACATGGCCGGTCACCACGCCCTCGGCAGCGTTTTCCCGATTGCCATATACCCGACCTGTAATCTCATCAGCATTTTCTTTTGTTATTTCAATAGTGGATGATCCGTCGCCTACCCACCAATCTGCCGCCATAGATGGTTCGCCGCTCCCGCAGAGGACGACCGCCACGAGGAGCGCCGCCCGTAATTTATTATTGTTTTGCATAAGAAAAAACCTCCCGTAAAGAATTACGGGAGGAGGTGCGGAGAGAGCGCTTGCCCCCCCCGTTCATTTTTGTGCATTGACGGCCGGTCAGACCGGCAATTTCTTTTATTATATCTCCGCTCTATAGGGTGCGCGCAAGAGGCAGGGCAAATTTCCTCCGCCCTGAAATCGGGCATCAAAAAAGACAGGCCGCCTGAGGTCTGTCTTTTCTTTTTTACATGACGTCGCCCGTGATCTCGTCGCGGTAGAGGACGATCCCGCCCGCCGCGAGGGATTTCGGGATGTCGATGACCCGCTGGTTCGCGGAGCCGCGGAAGCGGAGCATGGGGTCTTTCAGCGCGTCGATGAAGGGGCCGTCCACGAGGACGTCGCATTCTTCAAGGAGCGCTTTTTTCACGGGGTCCGCGAGGATCTCTTCCCACTGGTAGCCGGAGTAGACCCAGATGGATTTCCGCACTTCTTTTTTCACGGCGCGCACCACGTCCGTGAGGCCTTCCGCATTCTGCATGGGTTCGCCGCCGAGGAGGGTGAGGCCCGCCACGTTGTCGTCCTTCATGTACCGGATGACGAGCTGCGTCTCTTCGTCGGTCCAGAGGTTCCCCGCGTTGAAATCCTGATATTCCACATTGAAGCACTCGGGGCAGTGCCGTGTGCACCCGGTCACGAAGATGGACGTGCGGATGCCGACGCCGTTGGCGATATCATACCGCCGGATCTGGCCGTATCGCATCAGATGTGCAGGACGCGGGCCTTGATTTCCTTCGTGCGTCCTTCGTTCCAGAAATTCTCGCCCAGGTATCCGCAGGTGCGGCGGATGACGGTGAGCTTCGACCGGTCTTTATTGTGGCAGCGCGGGCATTCCCATTCGTTGTCGTCGTTGCAGATGATCTCGCCGTCGAAGCCGCACACATGGCAGTAGTCGGATTTCGTATTGAATTCGCCGTAGCAGATGTTGTCGTAGATGAAGCGCACCATGGTGAGGACGGCTTCCACGTTGTTCGTCATGTTCGGGATTTCCACGTAGGAGATGCAGCCGCCGGTGGAGACTTTCTGGAACTGCGCCTCGAAGCGGAATTTGTCGAATACGTTGATGGGTTCGCGCACGTCCACGTGGTAGCTGTTCGTGTAGTAGCCCTTGTCGGTGACGTCCTTGATCTCGCCGAAGCGCGCCTTGTCGATGGCGCAGAAGCGGTTCGTCAGGCTTTCCGCCGGCGTGCCGTAGAGGGCGAAGCCGAGGCCGCTCTCTTTTTTCCACTTGTCCACGGCGTCGCGCAGGCGGTGGATGATCTTCAGGGCGAACTTCTCGCCTTCCGGCGTGGTGTGGCTCTTGCCCTTGATGAGGACGGACGCTTCGTAGATGCCGATGTAGCCCAGCGACAGGGTGGCGTAGCCGTTCTGGAGGAGCGGGAAGATGCGCTCGCCTTTCTTCAGGCGCGCGATGGCGCCGTACTGCCAGTGGATCGGGGAGACGTCGCTGGTGATGTCCTTCAGCAGGTCGTACCGCAGGAGCAGCGCTTTGTGGCACAGCTCGAGGCGCTTGTCGAGGATCTCGAAGAATTTGTCTTCATCGCCGCGGGCGAGGATGCCGATCTGCGGCAGGTTGATGGAGACGACGCCCATATTGAAGCGGCCGTCCCACACGTATTTCCCTTCCTTGTTCTTCCACGGGGAAAGGAAAGAGCGGCAGCCCATGGGGCTGAATACGTTGCCTTCGTAGATCTCGCGCATCTTCTTGGCGGAGATGTAGTCCGGGTACATGCGCTTGGCCGTGCATTTCGCGGCGAGCTCCGTCAGGTAGTAGTACGGGGAGCCGGGATGCACGTTGTGTTCATCCAGCACGTAGATGAGCTTCGGGAAAGCGGGGGTGACGTACACGTCCTGCTCGTTCTTGATGCCCTGGAGGCGCTGCTCGAGGATTTCTTCGTCAATCATGGCCGCTTCCTTCGCGTATTCGTAGTCAGGCTGGAAATACATGAAGAGCGTCACGAAAGGCGCCTGGCCGTTCGTAGTCATGAGCGTATTGATCTGGTACTGGATGGTCTGGATGCCGTCCTTCACTTCCTTGCGGGTGCGCTTCCAGGCCACTTCCTCGGCTTTTTCCATATCCGGCTCGATGCCGTAGATGTCCTTCTGCTCTTCGATGACCGCGGACAGGTATTTCTCGAAGGATTTGCGCACGAACGGTGCGAGGATGCGGTCCACGCCGTTGATGCTCTGGCCGCCGTACTGGCCGCTCGCCACCTGGGCGATGATCTGCGTGGTGACCGTGCACGCCACCTGGAAGGACTTCGGCGTGTCGATCTTCTTGCCGTTGATGACCGTGCCGTTCTGGAGCATGTCTTCCAGATTGATGAGGCAGCAGTTGAACATGGGCTGGATGATGTAGTCCATGTCGTGGAAATGGATGGCCCCGCTGTCGTGCGCCTGCACGATGTCGAGGGGAATGAGCTTTCTCCGGGCGATGTCCTTGGACACTTCGCCGGCGATGAGGTCGCGCTGCGTGGAGACCACGTGGGCGTTCTTATTGGAATTTTCGTCCATCACGTCCACGTTCGTCTGGCGGATGAGGCTTAGGATGTCGTCGTCCGTCGTATTGATGTGGCGCTTGAACGCCTGCATGGCCTTGTAATTTTCATAGGCCCGGGCAGTGGCCGGGTTGTGGTTGTCCAGCAGTTTATAGTAGACCTGATCCTCGATGGAATAGATCGTCATGGAATGACCGAGACCCTTGGCATATTCCTCGATCTCCGATGCGATCTTCTCCGCGACGCCTTCCTGATAGATGCCGCTGGAGCTGTTCATGGCCTTTTCGATGGCGATGGCGATTTTTTCCTTCTGGAAAGGCACCTTCGTGCCGTCGCGCTTGATGACCTCCATTGCGATTCCCTCCCGAAATGTATCAATTATTAAGGCGCGTCCCTGCGGCCCGCGCCAGTGTCTTACGGGTCTTATTATACGGGAGGCCGGCCGCCCTGTCCACGATTAAATTTTTCTAAATCGCAAGATATGGTATTGACAGCGCGAAGTGTCCGTCATATATGGTGGTTGTATTGAGAATTTTCAATTTCACAGTTTCCCTGTGAATAACCGGTGCCGCCGCCGACGGCGCCGCGGAAATCGCGGTGTGAATTACTTTTTTCGTCATTCTCATTTGGACCGGCCGGTCCCCATTATGCCAAAATGTGGAGGGATATATAGAAAAAGGACATATCCTTTTTGTGAAAAAAATCTCTCCGCTCCGGAGGTTCCGGCGCGGGGATTTTTTTGAAGCCTGCTTATAAAAGCTGGATCATAAAAAGTCTATGCGCTCTATGAACGGGATTCCTGTTCGACGCGGACGGTTCGCACATACAGGAGCAGTCCTACATGACGACGAGCACCTTTTTAGACAGGCGGTGCGGAACCACATAGAGAGACCGTACGTGTCTCTCATTTACGACTGTTTCCATTTCTGGAATGCGATTCCATGGTCTCCGACATTCTTTCCGACCGTCCGGAAAGAATGTCGGCCAAGAAAGGGGACGCCGCCGCGCGTTTCCGGCCTAAATTTTGAGACCCCCGCCTACGTCCGCGCAACTCGCTCGCTGCGCTCGCTCAAACACGGCGCGTCCGCTTCACGGCGGCGCTCTCAAAATTTCCCCCTTCGGGGTCGGCCGGGAGCGGAACGGGCGGGGAGCTGAACCAATGCTGACCACTATCATGCATGGGTTGCAGGCATTATTTTCGATGCGGACGTTTCTCATACACCGATGCGGCCTCACATAACAATGAGTACCTTTTTAGACAGGCGGTGCGGACCCACATAGAGAGACCGTACGTGTTGTTCATTTACGACTATTTCCATTTTTGGAATAAGATTCCATGGTCCCTTCATTTTCTTTCCGTACCTGACGGAAAGAAAACGAAGCAAAAGAAAGGGCAGCCTCCCCGTCACTCCGGCCTGAAAATTTCGCCGGTCACTACCCTCCGCGCAACTCGCTCGCTTTGCTCGCTCAGACAGGCGCTCCGGCTGACGCCACCGGCGAAATTTTCTCCCTTCGGGCACCGGCCTCCGTTCAAAGGGGCGGGGAGCTGAACCAATGCTGGACCTATATCGTGCATGGGATGCGGGCTTCATTTTCGACGCGAGCGATTCTCATACACCGCTGCGGGCCCACATAGAGACGACTGCCCTTCTTTTCATGCCCGTGGAAGTTTTGTGTCGCCGTTTCACGGCTCCCTTGTGCTAACGTACAACCTCATACAGAAGCGGACCCACATACGATGAAAGACTTTCTAAATCACAGGCAAAGGTTAATCCTGCAAAAAGTTGCTCCCCATACGCACGCGCGAAGCGCGGCGGATAGGGCCCGGCTCTGCCGGGCTTTCTTCTTTCTCCCCATACGCAGGCGCAAAGTGCCGCGTAAAATTCCGGCGCAGCCGGACACTTCTTTCCTTACGCCCGTGCGCAGCACGGCGGAAAAAAGTCCGCTTGCGGACACTCCTTTCCCCGCGGACGGGAATACTGCTTTCCCCACTCGTCTGAGCCCGGCCCCGAAGCCGGGCAGTTCGAGCGGGGCGGCTTTCTAATCTGTGCCGCCCTTCTCCTCAGGCGCTCCTCCCAAGAGCGCCGGGATTGCGCCCGGCCATTTAGAAAAAGGGCCGGTGCGGCTCCTCAGAGCCGCAGCAGGCGGGGCGTTCTGACGCGTCTTGCAGTTTGTACTGTCCCGACATAACTGTCTCCTCACGTTCAAGCCGCATTTGTGCTGCAAGGGAATTACAAACTGAGCGGCAGGACGCCCCGCCGACAGGTCCTTTTTCGCCTGGCCGGCAACTTCTTCCTTTGCTACTTTCCATTCTTCTTTGGAGAAGAAGGAAAGTAGCGACCATGGAATCGCATTCCAATAACGGAACCATCCGTAAATTTCGGACACGTATGGACTCTCTATGTGGGTCTGCTCCCCCATGAACCAATAACCCCTGCATCGAACATGCGCCCCGCTCCCCATACGCCCTCCCCGAGGGTCGGGGAAATTGGGTATAATGGAGGAAAAAAAAAGGAGGACTTTCCCATGGCTTTCGGTCTGGCGCTCCCGTTTGCGCACCGGCTGGACGCGCTCACGGCGGCGCTGAAGGCCTTCGAATCGGAGGACGCGTTCCTCGCTTCCGCCCGCGCGGGCGGCCATTCGGTGCGGGCGGACTACTCGTTCTGGCTGTACCACCGCACGGCGTCGGCGTTCATCGCGCTCTGGCTCATCCTGCGGGACAATTTCGCCTCCGACCGCATCGGCGAGACGAGCCTGGCCTACGGGCTCCTGCGGCACATGCTGGAAAATTACGCCGACCTGTACAACGGCTGGGCCACGAAGGGGCTGTCGTACTGGTACTGGAAATACCTGTCGGACCTCTCCGCCGGACGGACGGACGAGGCGGAAGCGTCGTTTGCCCGGCTCCGGGCGGCGCTGCCCCGGTGGGCGGAGCACCGGGACCGGGCGGGCCGCCTCCATCGGGCGGACCGGCTCACGCGGTACGTCATGATGGCCCCGCTGCCCGAGAGCCTTTCGTCGTCCCTCCCGCAGCTCGCCCCGTTCCACCGGCGCATCCGCGCGCTGGACCGCCGGGCGAGCGCCGCGTTCCACAGCAATTCCCCGGATTTCCTCCGGGACGTGCCCCGCTGCCACGAGGAGCTTTTCCTCTCCATGCACCTCGTCCTCGCGTCGTCGCTGGCCATCGTCACGGCGGTGTACCGCAATCCCTGGAGCTACGACCTCTCCCATCAGGTGTGGCCGCCGCTTCTCGCGAATCTCCGCGATCTCTCGGAAGGCCGGGCCTTCACGAAATAAAAAAGAGTCTGTGCCGAAGCTGTGCACAGGCTCTTTTTTTGCGCTTATTTTTCCCACGCGCCTTTCTCACCGGTCTCCTCCACATGGTACCACGCCGCGTAGAGCGCGGGCACAAAGAGGAGCCCCAGCGGGGTCGCCACGGCGAGGCCGCCGATGAACGCCGCCGACATGGGCGACCAGAAGGGATTCGGCAGAAGGGGGATCATCCCCAGCACTTCCGCGAAGGAGGTGAGCATGATCGGCCGGAAGCGGAGCACCGCCGAGTCGATCACCGCCCGGTACGGGGAGAGCCCTTCGTCCAGATGCTGCCGGATCTGGTCGAGGAGGATGATGCTGTTCCGGATGACCATGCCCATGATGGCCAGCATGCCGATGATGGCCACGAAGCCGAGAGGCTCGCCCGTCGCGGCCAGCGTAAGGAAGCACCCGATGAGGCCGAGCGGCCCGGACACCGCCGCGATGACCATGGGCCGCAGCTGTTTCAGCTCGAAGATGAGGATGGCCAGCACCACGAAGACCACCACGGGCACCGGCGCGAGGATCTGGGCGAGGGAGTCTTCGCTCTTCTCGAGGGTGCCGTCCGTTTCAAGCGTGTACCCTGCGGGAAGCTGCTCCCGGAATTCTTTCAGGGTGTGCTCGTACAGGTCGCGTGTGACGGAGTCGGACTTGCCGCCGTTCGCCGTGTCCGCGCGGAGCGTCACGCACGGGAAAGCGTCCCGCCGCCAGATGGTGGGGATCTCGCTGTCGTAGGAAATGTCCGCGATGTCCCCGAGGGGCACGTACCGCCCGCTGCCCGCCCGGATGGGGAGCGACGCGAGGCCCGCGAGCTGCTCTTCCGGCGCGCCTTCGAGGCGGAAGGTGACCGGCACAAGCTGGTCGCCCTGGTAGGATTCGGCGATCGTATAGCCGGAGAGCTTCGCGTACAGGTCCTGCGACACCGCGTAGTTGTCGATGCCGAGGGCGCGCACTTTGTCCTGGTCGATGGCGAGGCGCACCGCGGGCGTCGTCTCCGGCCAGTTCAGGCTCGCGTTCGCCACCTGCGGATGCCGCTCCATGAGGGCGAGCGCTTCTTTCGCGAGAGCCGCGGTCTTCTCCGCGTCCGGCCCGCGGAGGCGGAGCATCACCGGGTATTCCGCCGGCGGCCCGGTGGTGATGAATCGCACGTGGGCCCGCGCCTCGGGGTACTCCTCGGCGATCATCGCCGTGAGCTCGTCCCGCAGGGCGTCCCGGCTCTCCGTGCTGTCCGCGGTGAGGATCATCTGCCCGTGGCCGTCCTCCGGCGGGAGCGGGTCGAAGAGGAGGATGAACCGCGGCGCGGAGTCGCCGATGTACGTGGCGAAGGACGCCACCCGCGGGTCGCCGTAGAGATGGTCCTCGATGCCGCTCATGACGCGCTTCGTGTCTTTGATGGACGCGCCGCCCGCGAGATTCACATCAAGGATGAGCTCCGGCCGCACGGACGGCGGGAAAAATTCCTGATGGATGAAAGGATACGTGCCGAGCGCCGCCGCAAAGAGGGCGAGCGTCCCCGCGACGACGGATTTCCGGTAGTGCACCGCCCCGCGGATGGCCCGGTAGAAAAAGGCGTAGGCCTTCTCGTGGAGGGCGTGCTTCCAGGCGGGCGTCTTCCCGATGCGGATGAGCTGGTAGCCCAGCACGGGGGAGACGAAGATGGACGCGAGCCACGAGAGCACGAGCGTCCCCGCGATGACCCAGAAGAGGGAATTCGTGTACTCCGCGGTCTGCCCCTCGGCGAGCGCCACCGGCAGGAATCCCGCCGCGGTGATGAGCGTCCCCGCCAGCATGGGCAGCGCGCACGCTTTGTACGCGCCTTCCGCCGCTTCCATGCGGCCCGCCCCTTCCTCGAGTTTCACCTGCATCATCTCGATGACGATGATGGCGTCGTCCACGAGGAGGCCGAGCGATACGATGAGCGAGCCCAGCGACACGATGTGGAGGTCGATGCCTTTCCACGCCATGAAGAGGAACGCCGCGCACACCACCACGGGCACGCACAGCGCGAGCACGAGCCCGCTCCGTAGCCCCAGCGAGAAGAAGCTCACCGCCATGACGATGACCAGTGCCTCCAGGAGCGCCCCGGTGAATTCACGGATGGAGTCGTTCACCACCTTCGGCTGGTCCGCCACGAGCTCCACCGAGAGCCCTGCCGGGAAGGCCTGCTGCATCTCCGCAGCCGCCGCGGAGAGCGCCTCCCCGAGCTTCAGATTGTCCCCGCCGGGCACCATGGACACCGCCACGCCCACGGCGGGCTTGCCGTTGAAAACCATGAGCGCCGTCTCCGGGTCCGCGTAGGCCTGCCACACCTCGGCCACGTCGCCCAGACGGAACGACCGGTCCCCCGCGTGGATGGGGATGGCCCGGAGCGCGTCCGCCGCGGGGAGGAGCCCCGTCACGCGCACCGCCACGTTCCGCGCGTCCGTGCGGATCACGCCGGAGGGCGTCATGAGCCCCTGCTGCCTGATGAGCTGGAACACGTCCGACGGGCTCATGCCGAAAGAGGCCAGCTTGTTCTGGTCCATTTCCACATAGAGCGTCTGCTCCTGCACGCCCAGAAGCTCCACCTTCTGTACGTCCTCGATGCGGAGCATCCGCTGCCGCAGCGCTTCCGCGTATTTCCTTTTCTCCTCGTAGGAGAACCCCTCGCCCGTGATGGCGTAGATCGAGCCGTACACGTCGTCGAAACGGTCGTTGATGATCGGACCCACCACGCCCGCGGGGAGCGTCCCCCACACGTCGGACACCATGTTCCGCACCTCGTGCCACCGGGTCTGCACCTCTTCGGCGGGCACGCTGTCCTTGAGATTCACATAGATGATGGTCTTCCCGTCGTGAGTGAAGGATTTGACGTAGTCCAGCCCGCGCGTGTCCTGGAGCTTCTTCTCCAGCGGGTCCGCCACCTGCGCGGCGATTTCCTCGGCGGTCGCGCCCGGCCAGGCGGCGGTCACCACCATCTGGCGGATGGTGAAGCTCGGGTCCTCGCTCCGCCCCAGATGGAAATACGACCAGATGCCGCCGATGAGGATAGAGATGATGAAGAAATACACGATCTGCCGGTGGCGGATGGCCCACTCCGCCAGATTCAGGCCTTTCATGTCCGTACCTCTTCTCCTTCATGGAGGCGCTGCGCCCCCGCGGTGATCACCACGTCCCCCGCGGAGAGCCCGCCGGTGATCTCCACCGTGTCCTTCCCGTACGCGCCGGCCGTCACGGGGACGAGCGCCGCCCGGCCGTCACGGACCACCCACACCGCCGGCGAGGACGCGTCCCCCGCCATGGCCGAGAGCGGCACCGTCACCGCGTCCGTCCGGGGCGCGTCGAACGCCGCTTCCGCCGTCATGCCGAGGGCCACGGTCTCCGGCGGGTCGGTGAGCGCCACTTTCACATCGTACGTGCCGGTGGCCGTGTCCGGCGAGGCGGCCTTCTCGCGCACCGTCCCCGCCACGGTCACGCCCGGCAGGGCCCAGAAGGTCACTGTGCACGGCGCGCCCACCGGGTACTGGCCGTACTGTTTCTCCGTGAAGGAAATGTACACGTCGAGGCTCGAGTCGTCCACGATGAGCGCCACCGGGGTGCCCGCCGCCACCACCTGCCCCACCTCGCACATGGTGGAGCCGATGACTCCGTCCCGGTCCGCGGTGAGCGTGGTGAAGGACAGATTATTCTCTGCCCGGGCGAGCGCCGCCCGCGCCTGCGCCAGCTGGGCCGACGCCAGCTTGTACTGGTTCTCCGTCTGGTCCATGGCGAGGTCCGAGATGGCGTGCACCTCGTGGAGCGACCGGTACCGCGCGAGGGTGGACGAGGCCAGCTCGAGCTGCGCCTCCGCGGAGATGACCGCGCTCTGCGCCGCCGCGGCCTGCTCCTCCGCGTCGCGGGAGTCCACCCGGAAGAGCGCCTGCCCGGCGGACACCCGGTCCCCCGCCGCTACATACCGCGCGGTGATGCGCCCGCCCACCTGGAATGCAATGGGCGACTCGAACGCGCCGTGCACCGTCCCGGAGAAGGTGCGCTTCGCCGCGGCCGCTTCCGCCCCGACGGTCATGGTCTTCACGATGGGGGCCGCTTCCGCCGCCTCCGCCTGTTTCGCGCCGCAGCCGCACACCGTGAGGCTCACCCCGATGAGCGCCGCCGCAGCCGCCGTCATGATCCTATGCATTGTCCTTCCCGCTCCTTTCCGCAGGCTCCCGCAGGACGCCCCGCTCAAAGATCCGCCACGCTTCCTCCAGAAATTCCTCCGCCCGGAGCGGCCGGCCGGGCGACACGTCCCCGTGGATGCCCGACGACTGGAAGAAGAAAAGCACCATCCCCGCCCAGGCGAGGCACGCCTCCTCCGCGCGGAGATCCGGCCGGAACCGCCCCGACGCGACGCCCTCCGCCACGGCGCGGTGCATGATGTCCATGAGGATAGCGAGGCGCTCCCGCACGAAATCGTGGAATACTTCCGTCCCGGCGAGGAATTCCCGGAAGAGGAGCCGCAGCACCGCGGGCCGCTCCTCGCCGAACCGGCACAGGAAGACCCCGTACAGGTGGAGGATGCCCTCCGGCGACGGGCGCTCCCGCGCCACGGTCTCGGCGAACTCGGTGATGCGCTCGGTCCCCCGGTACAGGATGTCCCGGTACAGCGCCGCCTTCCCGCCGAAATGGTAGGAAATAGCCGCGCTGTTCACCTGCGCCGCCTCCGCCAGGTCGCGGATGGACACGCGTTCGTAGCCCTCCTCGGCGAAGAGCCGGAGCCCCGCCCGGCGGATGCGCTCCTTCACGTCGTCCGGCCCGGCCTCCTCCGGGAAGATCGTCCCGTAGAGCTGCGCCTTGCTCCCGAAATAATAGGCCACCGCCGACGGACTCGCGCCCGCCGCCCGGGCGATGGCCCGCAGGGACGTCCGCCGGTACCCCCGCTCGCGGAACAGCGCTTCTGCCGCCGCGAGGATCTGCTCTTTCTTCTCCACGGCGCGCCTCCTCTCTATATGATTCAATCAAATGATTAGACCGTTCGATTCATCTTCATTGTAGCATAGAAAAAACGCGGCCGCAGGCCGCGCCTTTCCTGAAATTTTTTATACCAGCTCCCGGAGATAGCGCCCGGTAACGCTCTCCGGCGACCGGGCCACAGCGGCGGGCGTGCCCGCGCAGACGATGCGCCCGCCTTTCTCCCCGCCGCCGGGGCCCATATCCACCACGTAGTCCGCGTTCGCAATCATATCCAGGTCGTGCTCGATGACGATGACCGTGGCCCCGCTCTCGATGAGCGACTGGAAAATGCCGATGAGCACCCGCACGTCCAGCGGATGGAGCCCGATGGTGGGCTCGTCGAAGACGAAAACCGTATCCTCCTGCGGCCGCCCCATCTCCGCGGCGAGCTTGAGCCGCTGGGCTTCCCCGCCGGAGAGAGCCGGCGTCGCCTCGGCGAGCGTGAGGTACCCCAGCCCCAGCCGGGAGAGCGCCGCCAGCTTTTCCCGCACCTTCGCCACGTCCTTCGTCTGCTCGAGAGCCTGATCCACCGTGAGCGCGAGCAGGTCCGGCAGGGCGAGCGCCCCGGCGGGGTCCGCCCCCTTCGGCGCGCGGCGCACCGCCTCCGCATCCTTCCCGTACCGCGAGCCGCCGCATGACGGGCACGGCACAGACACGTCCGGCAGAAACTGCACGTCCATGGTGATCTGCCCCGTGCCGTCGCACACCGGGCACCGGAGCCGCCCCGTATTGTACGAGAAATCCCCGGCCTTCCAGCCTTTCTCCTTCGCCGCGGGGAGCGCCGCGTACACCCGGCGCAGATCGTCCAGCACGCCGCTGTACGTGGCCACCGTGGAGCGCACGTTCGTCCCGATGGGCGCGGCGTCGATGAGGCACACCCGCCGGATGCCCGCCGCCTCGACGGACCGCACATGCGCAGGCAGCGCCCCGCCGGACGTGGCTGCCGCGAGTGCCGGCACGAGGCTCTCGAGGATGAGCGTCGTCTTGCCCGAGCCGGACACGCCCGTCACCGCCGTGAGCCGCCCTTTCGGCACGGCCAGATCCAGCGCGTGCACCGTGTGGAGCGGCCCCGTGCTCATGCGGATCGTCCCGCGGGCGAAGAGCTCCTCCTCCGCCGCCGGCTGCCGCACGCGCACGGTCTCCTTCCCGGAGAGGAAGGGCCCCACGAGAGACTGGGGCGCCTCTTCCGCCCCCGCGACCGGCCCTTCATAGAGCAGGCGGCCGCCGCCCGCGCCGGCGCCCGGCCCCATCTCGATGAGCCAGTCCGCCGCGCGGAGCACCCGCACGTCGTGATCCACCAGCACCACCGAATTGCCCTGCGCCGTCAGGTCCCGCACCATGCCGAGCAGGCCGTCCACATTCGCCGGATGGAGCCCGATGGACGGCTCGTCCAGCACGTAGAGCACGCCCGTCGTGCGGTTCCGCACCGCCCGGGCGAGCTGCACCCGCTGCCGCTCCCCCGTGGAGAGCGTCGGCCCCGACCGGTCCAGCGTGAGATACCCCAGCCCCAGCTCGAGGAGCCGCGCCGCCGTGTGGAGGAACTGTCCGGCGATGCTCTCCGCCATGTCCCGCAGCACCGGCGGCATTTCGTCCGGCACCGCCGCCACCCACGGCACGAGATCGTCCAGCGTCATGGCGCACGCCTCGGGGAGCGTGAGCCCGCGGAGCTTCGTGGAGCGCGCCCGTTCGCAGAGCCGCGTGCCGCCGCAGTCCGGGCACACGCCCTGCTTCAGGAACCGCTCCACCCGCTTCATGCCCTTCTCGTCCTTCACCTTCGAGAGGGCGTTCTCCACCGTGCGCACCGCGCTGAAATAGGTGAAATCCAGCTCCGCCGCGTCGTTGCTCCCCTTCGGGTGGTAGAAAATGTGCTTCTTCACCGCCGGCCCGTGGAAGACGATGTCCCGCTCCGCCGGCGTCAGCTCCGAAAACGGCACGTCCGTCCGCACGCCCATGGCGCGGCACACGTCCGTCATGAGCGACCACATGAGCGATTTCCACGGCGCGACCGCCCCCTCGTCGATGGTGAGCGACTCGTCCGGCACGAGCGACGCCTCATCCACCGTGCGCACCACGCCCGTGCCGCCGCAGGTCCGGCAGGCTCCCTCGCTGTTGAACGAAAAACTCTCCGCACTCGGCCCCTCGAAAGACGCGCCGCATACCGGGCACACGAGAGGCTTCATGGCCGCCACATCCGGCGTGGGCGGGAGGTAATGCCCGTTCGGGCAGCGGTGGCTCCCGAGGCGCGAATACATGAGGCGCAGGCTGTTCAGGAGCTCCGTCGCCGTGCCGAAAGTGCTCCGGATGCCCGGCACCGCCGGCCGCTGATGGAGCGCCAGCGCCGCCGGCACATGGTCGATGCTGTCCACCTTCGCCTCCGCCGCCTGCGTCAGCCGCCGCCGCGTATACGCCGACAGCGCCTCCAGATACCGCCGCGATCCCTCCGCATAGAGCACGCCGAGCGCCAGCGACGACTTCCCCGAGCCGGACACCCCGGCGATGCCCACCAGCTTCCCCAGCGGGATGTCGATATCCAGATGCTTCAGATTATGCACCCGCGCGCCCCGCACCTCGATGTACGACGGCGCGCCCGTCCTTACCTCGTCTCCCACGATCGTCCCTCCTGTTCTGTTTCTATGTCTGTCTGTATTGTATCACCGCCGCCGGACGCTCACGGGGCAGCTTATATACGATGAGAAAATTTCTGCACGGACAGTGAGGACGCAGGCAAGTACTTTACCTTTCATAAAACTTTTGATGCGGTCCGCATAGAAAATGAGTTCTATCTTTTCATGCCCGCGAAAGTTCCGCCCCGCCGCTCTGTGCGCCCCTGTAAAAAACGCACACAAAAAAGAGAACCCCAAAGGATTCTCTTTTTGTGGTACGCCGTTTCTTTTCAGAATTAGAATACGTAGTTGAGGGAAACCATCCACGTATCGTCCGGATCGCCTTCGCCCGTTTCGCCGTCTGCTTCCGCCGCAAAAGCGTATTCCGCATGGAGGTACATATTCTGCATGAGGGTCACTTCCGCAATAGCGTTCCAGAATTTAATTTCTTCATACTGAGAAACAGTACCAAGATCTTTGTCGCCAGTGAGCAGCGTATCAAGAATATCGGTATTCAGACCGGTACCGCCGAAGTAGGTCGCGGCACTTACATCATTGTAAGCGACATCCAGCTGCCAGGTGCCGGGCTTCTTCAGGTCTTTCGCACCGTAGCCAATGCCTGCATTCCAAGAGGAGTCTTCAGCGCCTTCATAATCTTCCGTATTCTGCCAGTATTCGCCGAACACACGGAAGTCCTGAATCGGAACGACGAGGCCCACACCCCAGAGGTTCATTTCATCCAACCCCGCATAAGGAGTCAGTTCACCTTTCAGATTTACAGCCAAATAGTTGGCATAAAGATCAAATGCTCCGAGATCTGCATCGGCTTTTACGTAGAAAGTATCGTCTGCCGCCAAATAAGTAGCCGTTTCATCGGAATAATCAAATGCCGTATTGAACTGGCCATAGCCTACAGCGAGGTTCACTTTGCCGAACTGAGCAGACACTTCCGCTCCGTCAAAGCCATTGGATGCGCCGTAGAGCCAGCCGCCCTGATTACCAAGGGTCATGCCATAGCGGCCGAGAGTGACGTCCCAGGCGCCGAAGTCATGGTTTACGTTCAGTACTTCTGCACTGACATCGCCATCATTACTGCCTTCGCCGTCCAGATCGACGTTGCCAGTGGTGAGACGGGCGTTGACGGTGGTGCTGTCATTGACCTGGCCCTTCATGTTGATGCGGATACGGCCGTTCCAGCTTTCGTCAGCGCTGTTGTCTTTGCTCTGGTAACGCATACGGGCATCACCGCTCCAGGAGATGTTGCCCACCTTCTTTTCAAGGTTGGACACGCGTACGCCGAGGCTGTCCAGTTCGTCTGCGTATTCCGCCGCCAGTTTGTCGATCGTTGCGCGCTGTTCTGCGTTGTACTGATCTTCTTTCGCCATCAGGCGGGCGACGATCTGTGCCATTTCGTAACGGGTGATGTTCGTCTGGCCTTTGAACGTGCCGTCCGGATAGCCTTCTACGATACCCTGATCAGAGAGATCGGACACTGCCTGATACGCCCAGTCGGAAGTGGACACATCGGAAAACGGATTGGCTGCGTAGGCGGATGCGCCTGCAGCGAGAGCAGCTACCGCTGCCATTGCGAGAATCTTTTTCATAATTCTTCGCTCCTTTCTTGTTCCCCGTTCATTTTTTCAGGAGCCGTCAAAAAGGCGCGCCAGCGTGAGTTGCCTTGTTTCCTCTGCCTGCTCGTTCTTTTCTTCGAGTCCGTCTGCCGCACAGATGGGGTTCTTTGCGGTTATATATACAGTATCACATTTTAGCACCCCCCCCGCAACTATAATTCTATACATTTTACAGTTTCTTTATATTCCGTATTTCATGCAGGATTTCTCTCTTTCTTTTCCGGGCATGCAAAAAGCGCCGGCTCTGCGTTCGCAGGACAGGCGCTTTTGTGAGGGGCTTTTTATCCTTTCTGCGCGGCCGGGCGGAGGAGGCGCCAGAGGCGGGCGGGCCAGGTGCGCATGGGATAGTTTTCAAAGAAGAGGAAGATGATGGGGATGACGAGGAGGGTGAAGACGGTGGAGGTGAGGAGGCCGCCGATGATGACCCAGGACATGGAGCTCCGCGTCTCGGAGCCGGCGGTGACGGCGAGCGCCGTGGGGAGCATGCCCACGATCATGGTGAAGGTGGTCATGAGGATCGGGCGGAGACGCTCGCGGCCCGCTTCCATGACGGCGTCTTTCGCGCTCATGCCGTGCTGGTGCATGAGGGTGAGGGTGTAGTCGAGGAGAAGAGTGCCGTTCTTCGCGACGACGCCGTCCATGACGATGATGCCGATCATGGAGTAGAGGTTGATGGTCTGGTTCATGAGGAAGAGGAAGAGGAGCGACCCGATGAGCCCGAAGGGCAGGGAGAACATGCGGATGAAGGAGGTCTTCGCCGATTCATAGAGGACGGAGAGGATCATGTACACGAGGAGCATGCCCATGAGGAGCGCCGACAGGAGTTCCACGAAGGTCTCGGTCATGCTGTCCGCCTGTCCGGAGAAGCGGAAGGTGACGGACGGCGGCAGGTCCATGGCCTGGAGGTCGCGGGTGACGTCCTGGATGATGTTGTTCAGGGGCCGGTCGGAAGGATTGCCGCCGATGGTGATGGTGCGCTGCTTGTCCGTGCGGTTGATGGTGATGGGGCCGAGGTCGTCCCGGATCTCCGCCACGTCGGACACGTGCACGGTGCCTTCGTCGCTCCGGAGCGGGATGGCGGCGATGTCGGATTTCTTATAGGATTCGCCGTCCCGGAAATAGACGTTGATGTCGGTGTCGTTGCCGTCGTTCAGCGGGTCGTTCGGAAGGACGCCCGCGTCGGCGCCGCTGATGGCGGAGGAGAAGGTATCGTAGAGCTCGCCCACGGAGACGCCGTAGTGTTTCAGCTTTTCCCGGTCGGGGATGAGAGAGAGCTCGGGCAGCCCTTCCTGATAGGTGCTGTTGATGTCGGTGAGGCCGTAGTCCCCGTTTTTCAGCATGTCCTGCACTTCGATGGAGGCAGCGATGAGTTCTTCCATGTTGTTGCCGCGCAGCTCAAGGCGGAAAGCGCCGCCGCCGAGGCCGAGCCCGCCGCCGGAGGTGCCGGAGACGGAGGCCTGGTCTTCGCGGATGCGCACGTCCCCGTCTTTCACGTTCTGTGCGACCCAGGCGCGCATTTCATTGGTGATGTCCCAGATGGAGCGGTCCCGGTCCTGCCGGTCCACGAGGGAGACGCGGATGCGGCCGGAGTTGACGCCGTTCCCGCCGCCGGCCATGGCCATGTAGGTCTCCACTTCGGGGACCTGGGCGAGGTAGGCTTCGAGCTGCCGCGCCACGGCGTCGGTGCGCTCGATGGAGGCATCGGTGGGAAGCTGCATCTGCACGTTGAAGCCGCTCTCGTCGGTCTTCGGCATGTATTCGGTGCCGATGAGGCCGAGGGGCACGAGCCCCACCATGACGGCGAGCGCGACGGTGACGCCGGCGAAGAGTTTCTTCTGGTGGCGGAAGCTCCACCGCAGGGCGAGGGTGTATTCATCCTGCGCTTTCCGCTCCCACCGGTCGATGGTGCGCCACAGTTTCCGGTCGGGGATGTGGAGGCCGCCCCGGAAGAAGCGGGACGCGAGCATGGGCGTCAGGGTGAAGGAAATGAAGAGGGAGAAGAGCGACGCGAAAACGATGGTGAGGCCGAACTGTTTGAAAAACTGGCCGGTCATGCTGTCCATGAAGGCGATGGGCAGGAAGACCACCACGTCGCAGAGGGTGATGGCGATGGCGGCCATGCCGATCTCCATGCGCCCCTGGACGGCGGCTTCCTGCGGGTCTTCGCCCTGCGAGAGGTGCCGGTGGATATTTTCGATGACGACGATGGAGTCGTCCACGAGGATGCCGATGCACAGGGTCATGCCCATGAGGGACATCATGTTGAAGGTGAAGCCCGAGATGTACATGGCGAAGAAGGTGGAGATGAGAGAGGTCGGGATGGCGACGATGACGGCCGCTGTGGAGCGCCAGCCCCGCAGGAAGAGGAAAAGCACCATGCCGGTGGTGAAAAGCCCTTCGATGAGGGTGCCGAGGGTGCTGTGGAGGGCGGTGCGCACGTAGTCCGCGGAGTCGCTCACCACGACGAACTGGTAGTCCGGGTACTCCTGCTTCATGGTTTCGAGGATTTCCATGACATTGTCCGCGGTGGAGACGAGGTTCGCTTCGCTGTTCTTGTAGATGGAGATGCCGATGGCGTCCTGCCCGTTAATGCGGGCGTAGCGGGAGACTTTCGCGTCCTGCCGCACCACGTCGCCCACGGCGGTGATGGGGATCTCCGCGCCGGAGGGCGTGGTAAGGTGGATCTTCTTGATGTCGTCCACGTCCTCATACTGCGCGTCCAGCCGGATCTGGGTCTGCCGCCGGTCGGTGTAGGAGGAGCCTGCCGGGGCGAGGCGGTTCTCCGCCCGCAGGGTGTCGATGATATCCCGCATGGTGATGCCGTAGTAGGACAGTTTGTCCCGGTCCACCTTCACGGCGATTTCCTTGTCGCGGCCGCCGGAGAGCTCCACGTCGGACACGCCGGAAGCTTTGGTGAATTCGTTCGTGAACGTATTGTCCGCCATGGAGTACATCTCGTCCAGCGGATGGTTGGACATGATGGCCAGATCGATGATCGGCGCGGCGTCCATGTCGCGCTTCTGCACCACCGGGTCGTCCGCGTCGTCCGGGAGGCTCCGGCGGATGGCGTTCACTTTCTGGAGGGCGTCGATGGCCGCGGCGTCCGCGTCGGCGTCGAAATTCAGCTCCAGCGTCACCCGGGAGCGGCCCGTGGTGGAGCGGGACGTGATGTGCTTCACGTCGGACACGGCGGAGAGCGCGTCTTCCACGGGCTTCGTGATCTGCTGCTCCACCGACTCCGCGTCGGCGCCGTCATAGTTGACGCTCACCACTACGTAGGGCGTATTGATATTCGGGTAGAGCTCCACGCCGATGCGCCAGTAGCTGTACAGGCCGAGCACGACGAAGAAGAGCACGATCATGAAGATCCCGATGGGATGCGTCACGGAGTAGTGCGTCAGGTTGAACTGCTTCATGCGCCGCCTCCGGCGGTGATCTCCGCTTCGAGGCCGTCACGGAGCCGGGAAATATTCGTCACCGCCACCCGGTCTCCTTCGCGCACGCCGTCCAGGATCTCCATGGAATTGTCGTTGATGAGCCCCAGCGTGACATAGGCTTTCCGCGCCTTCCCCTCGTCGTCGATGAGGAAGACGTACTTCTTCCCGTTATCGTCGCCCACCGCTTCTTTCGGCACGAAGAGCGTGTCTTCCCGCTGCACGGCGGTCACTTCCGTCCGGGCGAACATGCCGCCCAGGATGCGCCCGCCCCGGCTGTCCAGCGTGAGGCGCACCCGGTAGGAATGGGTGGACGCGTCCATGGAGGGGCTGATGTAGGTGATGCGCCCTTCGCAGGTCTCGCCGAGGGAGTCGATGGACACGGGGAGCGTCATGCCCAGCCGCAGGATGCCGATATCCTGCTCGGACACGTCGCAGTCCACGTAGAGAAGACTGTTGTCCACCACGGTGAGGAGCTTCTGCCCCGCGGAGGCCCACTCTCCTTCTTCCGCCTGCCGGTAGCCGATGATGCCGTCCCGCGGCGCGGTGATGGTCATGTCGTCGCGCTGCTGCCGGAGCGCGTCCACGGTGTACTGCGCCTGAAGGGACGCCGCTTCCTTCGCCGCCACCACGGCGGGCAGGTCGCCCATCTGCTGGTTCCGGAGGCTGTCCAGCACGGACTTCGCCTCCATCATGGCGCGATACTTGTCGTCCCGCTCCTGCAGGGCCACCGCGTCCTGCTCGTACAGGGACTGGTAGCGCTGGTACGTGGCGAGCGCATTGTCATAGTCGCTCTGGGCCTTCATGGTGTCCGCGCCGTACTGGGAGCGGCTCTCCACCGCTTCCGCCGCCGCCTGGTCGCTGCTCGCGCCGTTCTGCAGGATGGAAATATCGAGGTCGCGCACGTCCTGCTGGATGAGCACGTCCCCGGCCTTCACCCGGTCGCCCAGATCCACCGCCACGCGGGCGATGCGCCCGACGTACTTCGGGGAGATGTCCACTTCCGCCTTCGGCACGGTCGAACCGGAAAGGACCACGCGCTTCATCATGTCCTGCCGGGCGAGCGTCTCCACCTGCACCGCAGGACGAACCGCCGCGGTCTTCGCGCTCTTCGTGGACGAATGGGTGTACCAGTACACGCCGCCCATGAGCACGAGCAGAATCACGGACCAAAGGATATATTTGAATCGCCGGCTCTGAAGCCATTCTCTATGCATACGATCACCGCCTGTACGGCCTGCCGCAGGGAAAGGGCCGCGCCCTCTCCCCCGCAGGGTATTTGCTTTTATTATACCCTGATTTCCCCGCCATTTCGCCGGCCGCCCCGTCAAATCCCCATAAATCTTTCTTAAAGGAATCGTCTGCGCCGCCGGCCGAAGCCGCACATCTAAAAAAACAGCCCCGAAAGGCTGCCTTCCCGACAGTCGATGCGGATGACGCCGCATCCGGCGCACTCCGCCGCAGCGCGGGCCATAGCCGTATTGGACACGTCCCAACCGGATGGTTTCTCCCACTCTCCGACGGTCCACGACTCGCGCCCGCGAATCGGAAAACGGACACAAAAAAACCTTCCCGGAACATCCGGAAAGGTCTTTCAGGCAGGTCACATCAGACCAGCTCGATGATGACGCGCAGTGCCGCGTCGCCCTTGCGGGGTTCGAGCTTCATGATGCGGGTGTAGCCGCCGTTGCGAGCTTCGTAGTTCTTCGCGATTTCGTCGAAGAGCTTCTTCGTCACGGTTTCATCCATCACGAAAGCGAGGACCTGACGGCGTGCGTGCAGATCGCCGCGCTTTGCGAGGGTAATCATCTTTGCTGCGGAACGGGCCAGCTCTTTTGCCTTCGTTTCGGTGGTTTCGATGCGGCCATGTCTAAAGAGTTCAGTAGTCAGGCTGCGAAGCAGAGCTTTGCGGGCGCCGCTGACTCTTCTCAATTTGCTGTGAACCATGTGTTTCCTCCTCATATCCTGTCAATCTCTGGGTTCCTTCAGATGAAGGCCAAGACCTTTGTACTGTTCCAGTTTGATCTTGATTTCATCGACGGATTTTTTCCCGAGATTGCGTACACGTGTCAATTCATCTTCCGTTTTGTCCGTGAGCTGGGCAATCATATTGATTTCCGCTCTTTTCAGGCAGTTGTATGCGCGGACCGACAGATCCAGTTCGTCGATCGGCACCTGGCTCAGATCGATCGGGTCTGCTCCGTCCCATTTGACGGCGGTTTCCTCAGCGGCCGGTTCTTCCGGCTGACTGACAGGAATCGGCGAAGACGCAAGCTGACGGAAGTTCTCAAAGCATCCGATGAGGATCGCTGCTGCTTTTGCAATCGCATCCGGCGCACTGATGGAGCCATCGGTCTCCAGATCAATGGTGAGCTTGTCGTAATTCATTTCATTGCCGACACGCGTATCAGTGACTTCGTAGTTGCATTTGATCACAGGAGAATAAATGGAATCAATCGGAATGACGCCGATGACGTCGTCGTCCTTTTTATTCTTCGTAAAGGGCACGTACCCATGGCCCTGGTCGATGGTGATCTCCATGCCGAGATGCGCACCGCTGTCCAGGTTGCAGAGCACCAGATCCTTGTTCAGCACGTCAATTTCAGACGGCAGCTTCAGATCCCCTGCACAGAAGGCTCCCTGCTCGGTGATATCCGCGCGCACCGTGATCGGGAATTCTGCTTCCGCATGAGCGATGAAACGGATCTTTTTCAGATTCAGGATGATGTCGGTCACATCTTCTCTGACTCCGGGGATGGTAGAGAATTCGTGGAGCACGCCGTCGATCTTGATGGACGTAATGGCTACGCCGTCAAGGGAGGAGAGCAGCACGCGTCTCAGGCTGTTGCCGAGGGTGATGCCGTAGCCTCTTTCGAGCGGCTCGCACTCAAATCTGCCGTGACGATCATTTTCATCCAGTGTCACTGTCTTAATCGTGAAGCTTCTGTTTTCGATCATCCGGATTTCCTCCTTTCGCGCTGATTGCGCCAAAATCATGCAAAAGAATCAATTATACTCTTCTGCGTTTCGGAGGACGGCAGCCATTGTGCGGAATCGGGGTGACGTCTTTGATGGAGCTGACTTCGATGCCAGCTGCCTGCAATGCACGGATAGCGGCTTCCCGGCCTGCGCCCGGACCTTTGACGAATACGTCGGCAGAACGCATTCCCTGGTCGATCGCCGCTTTGGCAGCCTGTTCAGCAGCCATCTGAGCGGCAAACGGGGTGCTCTTGCGGGAGCCCTTAAATCCCAGTCCGCCTGCGGATGCCCAGGAAATCGTATTCCCGTTGGTATCCGTGATCGTCACGATCGTATTGTTGAATGTGGAACGAATATGAGCGGCGCCGGTTTCTACATGTTTCTTTTCTTTTCTCTTGGTTTTTGCTCTTACTGTAGCCATGTTATCCCTCCTTCAACATTATTTCTTGGTCGCAGTCTTCTTGCCTGCGATGGTTTTCTTCGGGCCCTTGCGGGTGCGCGCGTTGGTCTTCGTGCGCTGGCCGCGTACCGGCAGGCCTGCGCGATGACGGCGGCCTCTGTAGGAGCCGATTTCTACCAGTCTCTTAATGTTGAGGGATTCTTCTCTGCGAAGATCACCTTCGACTTTGTAATCTTCCAGTGCATTGCGGATCTTTGCAACGTCTTCTTCCGTCAGATCCCTGACTCTGACGTCCGGATTGATTCCGGTGGTTTCGAGAATTTTCTTGGAAAGAGTGAGGCCAATTCCATAAATATAAGTCAAGCCGATCTCAACGCGCTTATCACGGGGTAAGTCTACACCAGCTATACGTGCCATCTACTCTGAACCTCCTTTTAATTAACCTTGTCTCTGTTTATGTTTCGGATTTTCACAAATGACCATTACACGGCCTTTGCGCTTAATGATCTTGCATTTGTCGCACATCTTTTTGACAGACGGTCTGACCTTCATCTTGGTTCCTCCTTACTTATTTGAAACGATAGGTGATTCTGCCATGATCGAGGTCGTAGGCTGTCAGTTCCAGTGTGACCCGGTCTCCAGGCAGGATACGGATGAAATTCATACGCATTTTCCCGGAAATATGTGCCAGGACGATGTGTCCGTTTTCCAGTTTGACGCGGAACATGGCGTTCGGCAGTTTTTCCACTACCTTGCCTTCCACTTCAATGACGTCGTCTTTGCTCATGGGAGCCTCCTTCAGCTTGTGGTTTCGTTATGACAGAATCAGGACCGGAGTGTCAGGATTCTCGGGCCGTCTTTCGTGATGGCTACGGTATGTTCGATGTGCGCAGCCGGCTTGCCGTCCGCTGTGACAACGCCCCATCCGTCCCGAAGAGTCAGGATATCAGGGCTTCCCATCGTAATCATCGGTTCGATGCAGATCACCATGCCTTCTTCCAGGCGGGGTCCGTGTCCCGGCGTACCGTAGTTCGGCACTTCCGGATCTTCATGCATATCGGTGCCAATCCCATGTCCTACATATTCCCGCAGCACGCCGTACCCGTAGGGTTTGACGGTCTTCTCCACTGCGTACCCGATATCGCCTACATGGTTCCCAGGCACAGCCTGTTTTATACCGGCAAAAAGAGCCTGTTCAGTCACCTCGATAAGCTGAAGATTCTTCTTATTCGTATGACCGACAGGAATGGTAATGCAGGAATCACCCATGTAACCATTCAATTCTACCACAAGATCGATGGAAATGATATCTCCCTTGCGAAGAATTTTTTTTGCCGAGGGAATGCCGTGGACGACCATATCGTTCACAGAGGTACAGAGAGAGGCGGGGTATCCCTCATAGCCCTTGCAGCTGGGGATACCGCCGTTGCTCCTGATGTACTCTTCCGCAATACGGTCCAGTTCGAGTGTCGAGATGCCCGGTCTGACAGTCTTCTCGAGAAGCGAGAGCGTGTCGGCTGTCAGTTTCGACGCGAGCGCGATTTTCTCTATTTCTTCTGGGGTCCGTATGGTAATCATTTTGCTGCCTTCTTCAGTGCCGCTTCGATCTGATCATGGACGTCTTCCATGGACTGGTTGCCGTCGATGTCATAGAGGCAGCCGCTCGCCCGGTAGTAGTCGATGAGCGGCTTCGTGGACGTCTCGTAGACGGCCAGCCGCTGGCTGACGGTCTCCGCCTTGTCGTCGTCTCTCTGATAGAGCTCGCCGCCGCAGTTGTCGCAGACGCCTGCGACTTTCGGCGGGCGGAATTCCTTATGGAAGGACGCGCCGCATTTGCGGCATACGAAGCGTCCGCTGATCCGCTTCACAAGGTCGTCCTTGTCTGCGGAGATATTGAGGACGGCCGTCAGGGTGATGCCCATGTCGTGAAGGATGGCATCCAGCGCCGCGGCCTGTGCGGTCGTGCGCGGGAATCCGTCGAGGATCCATCCTTTCTTGCAGTCGTCCTGCGCCAGTCTTTCTTTGACGATGCCTACCGTGACGCTGTCAGGAACGAGCGCCCCCTTGTCCATGTAGCTTTTGGCTTCTTTGCCCAGAGCTGTGCCGGATTTGACCGCTGCGCGGAACATGTCTCCGGTGGAAATCTGCGGGATGCCGTATTCACTGATCAGACGTTCCGCCTGGGTGCCTTTGCCGGCGCCGGGCGGTCCCATTAACAAGATATACATATCCCTAACTCCTTATTTGATAAAGCCCTGATAATGACGGTTTACCATAAGCGACTGCGCCTGTCTCATCGTGTCGAGTGCGACCCCGACGATGATGAGGAGGGCGGTGCCGCCGAAATACACGCCCTGGATGCCGGTCAGGTTTCCGATGAAGTTCGGAAGGATCGCGATGACCGCCAGGAAGATGGCCCCGGACAGGGTGATCCTCGTGAGGACTTTGTCCACATAGGTCATGGTCGGCTTGCCCGGACGGATGCCGGGGATGAATCCGCCGTATTTCTTCATGTTGTCAGCCAGATCCTGCACGTTCACAGTGATGGCTGTGTAGAAATAGGTGAATACCACGATCAGGAACGCATAGCAGATGGTGTTTGCCCAGGTGCCCCAGCTGAAGAAGTTCGCCACGGCCTGGATCCACTCGACGTGGATGAACTGGGCCAGAGTGACGGGCATCATCAAGATGGACGATGCGAAGATGATCGGGATGACGCCGGCCTGATTGACTTTCAGAGGCAGGAAGCTGTTGTGGCCTCCGTACATCTTGCGGCCGAT
This sequence comes from Veillonellales bacterium, assembly GCA_944390485.1. Lineage (GTDB taxonomy): Bacteria > Bacillota > Negativicutes > Veillonellales > Dialisteraceae > UBA1822. The sequence continues at coordinate 82,117 of CALXPQ010000002.1, read as the reverse complement.
GACGCGCTTCGCATACTGGATCGGGATGCGGCGCTGACCTTCATTGACTTCGATGACCACAGCGATCATGACGAGGGCAATGACGAGGAAAAGCAGGCACTGGAAGGGGCTGATCGTACCCACTTTCAGATATTCGATGATCGTATTCACCGCATCGGGGAAACGGGCCACGATGCCGGCGAAGATGATCAGGGAGATGCCGTTGCCGATGCCTTTCTCAGTAATCTGTTCGCCGATCCACATGAGGAGGCAGGTGCCGGCAGTCAGCACGATGCAGATAAAGAGCACGTAGAACCAGCTGTTGTCCACGAGGGCATTGTTGATGCGGAGGCCGTATGCCATGCCGAAGGCCTGGATAAAGCCGAGGAACACCGTGCCGTAGCGGGTCACTTTCTGGATCTTCTTGTACCCTTCCTGTCCGTCTTTCCGCCATTCTTCGAACGTGGGGACGACGGCGGTCAGGAGCTGCATGATAATGGAGGCGTTGATGTACGGAGTGATGCTCATCGCGAAGATGGAGAACTTGCTCAGCGCACCGCCTGCGAATAAATCGAGGAAGCCAAAGAGGTTGCCTGCGGAAAACAGGCTCTCAATGACAGAAGCGTCAACCCCCGGTACGGGGATATGGACCCCGAGCCGGAAGATGACGAACATGACAAAGGTGAAAATGATGCGATCCTTCAATTCCTTATTGCTTAAAAGGTTTTCGAGGATGTTACTCATTTTACTTCACCTCTGCTTTTCCACCCGCTGCTTCAATCTTCTGCTGTGCGGATTTGGTGAAGCCCTGTGCCTCAACGGTCAGAGATTTGGTCAGTTCACCGTTTCCGAGTACACGAACGCCGTCAAGAACATTCTTGAGGATGCCTTTTTCGATCAGAGATGCCGGAGTTACGGTTTCTCCGTTTTCGAAAGCATTCAGCTGTTCTACATTGACTTCGGCATACTGTTTTGCCAGGACGTTTTTGAATCCGCGCTTCGGCAGACGGCGGTACAGAGGCATCTGGCCGCCTTCAAATCCCGGACGCACGCCGCCGCCGCTTCTGGCGTTCTGGCCCTTTGCGCCGCGGGTGGACTGTTTGCCCATGCCGGAGCCGAGGCCGCGGCCTACGCGGCGACGGACTCTGGTGGAACCTTCCGCAGGTTTGAGTTCATGCAGTTTCATATCGTAGCACCTCCTTCTCTATCAGAGTTCCTTGACTTCGACCAGATGGCGTACTTTATGAAGCATGCCCTTGATCTGCGGAGTCAGTTCCTGTTCAACAGTGGAATTGGTCTTCTTGAGGCCCAGCGCCTTGATGGTCGCGATCTGCTCGGGTCTGGAGCCGATCACGCTCTTCTTCAGTGTAATGATAGCTTTGCTCATGATCGTTCTCCTAATTACGCGTTGTAAATCTCGTCCAGGGTCTTGCCGCGGAGCGCTGCCACGGTCTGGGCATTTTCCAGCTTGCCGAGAGCATCCAGGGTCGCTCTGACCATGTTGATCGGATTGGAAGAGCCGAGAGACTTCGTGAGGATGTTGCGGATGCCTGCAAGTTCGAGGACCGCACGGGTCGGGCCACCTGCGATGATGCCGCAGCCTTCTGCCGCCGGCTTCATGAAGACTTTGCCTGCGCCGTAGGTGCCGAGCGCTTCATGGGGAATCGTGCCGTTCTTCGTCGCCACGGTGATCATGTTCTTCTTCGCATCTTCGACGCCCTTGCGGATGGCTTCCGGAACTTCAGCCGCTTTCCCGAGGCCTGCGCCGACTTTGCCCTTTCCGTCGCCGACTACAACGACTGCGGCAAAGGAAAAGCGACGGCCGCCTTTAACAACTTTAGCAACCCGGTTGATGAAAACAACGTTTTCCTGTAAATCGGATTCCGGTTTTTCAAATCTTGGCATGTGCTTTTCTCCTTTAGCTTAAAACTTCAGGCCGCCTTCGCGAGCGCCTTCAGCCAGAGCTTTGACTCTGCCGTGATAAATGTAGCCGCCGCGGTCGAATACTACTGTGTCGATTCCCTTTTCCAGCGCTCTCTTGGCGATGAGACGGCCGACTTCCGCAGCCGCTTCCGCGTTGCCGCCATAGGGGAATTTTTCCTTGATTTCCTTGTCCATGGTATTGGCCGATACGAGGGTCACGCCCGCTACATCGTCGATCACCTGCGCATAGATATGCTGCAGGGAACGGAATACGTTCAGACGCGGACGCTCTGCAGTACCGGAGATTTTCTTACGGAGACGAAGATGGCGGCGAACCACTGCATCTCTGCTTGCATTTTTACGCATATTTCATTGCCTCCTGTCTTACTTCGTTGCGCCGGTCTTGCCAGCTTTGCGGCGTACGTGTTCGCCGGCATAGCGGATGCCCTTGCCTTTGTACGGTTCCGGTTCACGCCATGCGCGGATCTCTGCTGCCACCATACCTACTTTTTCCTTGTCTGCGCCGGATACGAGGATCACGACGGAGGAAGGAGTGCTGATGGTGATGCCTTCCGGCGGGGTGATGATGACCGGATGGGAGAAGCCCAGGGACAGTTTCAGGTTCGTGCCCTGCATCTGCGCGTTGTAGCCGACGCCCTGGATTTCCAGACGCTTTTCGAAGCCCTGAGTGACGCCGACCACCATGTTGTTGATGAGCGTGCGGGTCAGGCCGTGAAGAGAGCGTTCTTTGATGTTATCGTTCGGACGGGTCACCAGGATCTCGTTGTTTTCCATGGTGATCGTCATTTCTTCATTCAGTGTACGGGAAAGGGTGCCTTTCGGACCTTTTACGGTAACGGTATGTCCGTCAATCTTGACTTCCACTCCTGCCGGTACCGCAATCGGTGCTCTGCCTATTCTTGACATGTTATTCCTCCTGCTTACCAGACATATGCGAGAACTTCGCCGCCAAGGCCTTCTTTACGGGCTTTCTTGTCGGTCATGATTCCCTTGGACGTGGAAATGATCGCGATGCCGAGGCCGCCCAGTACGCGGGGCAGGTCTTCCTTGCCCGCATAGACGCGCAGGCCCGGCTTGGAAATTCTCTTCAGACCTTTGATGACCTTTTCGCGGTTCGCGCCGTACTTCAGGGAAGCGCGGAGCACCTGATGGCCGTCGACTTCGATCTGTTCGCAGTTTCTGATAAACCCTTCGTCCTTCAAAATTTCAAGCACAGCCGCTTTAATTTTAGAAGCAGGCATATCAACTTTGTCATGATATGCATCGTTCGCGTTACGAATACGGGTAAGCATATCCGCAATCGGATCGGTTGTTACCATATATAGAATCCTCCTTCCAAAATTTCTCTTACCAGCTGGCTTTTCTTACGCCCGGGATCTCTCCGCGGTAAGCCAGGTCACGGAACTGATTGCGGCAGATGCCGAATTTGCGCATATAGCCATGGGGACGGCCAGTCAGTTTGCAGCGGTTGTGCAGACGGGTCGGGGATGCGTTGCGCGGCAGCTTGCTCAGTGCTTCCCAGTCGCCGGCTTCTTTGAGCGCCTGACGTTTGGCCGCATATTTCTGGACTGCGAGTTCTCTCTTCTTCTCGCGTTCCAACATAGACTTCTTTGCCATATTGTCCTCCTGCTTATTTCTTGAACGGCATACCGAATCTGGTGAGAAGCTCGCGGGCTTCTTCGTCGGTCTTGGCTGTCGTGACTACAATGATATCCATACCGCGGAGCTTGTCGATCTTTTCATAGTCGACTTCCGGGAAGATCAGCTGTTCCTTCACGCCGAACGCGTAGTTGCCGCGGCCGTCGAAGCTCTGCGCGCTGATGCCGCGGAAATCGCGGACGCGGGGAAGAGCGATATTGATGAGGCGGTCGAGGAATTCATACATCTTTTCGCCGCGGAGGGTGACTTTGCAGCCGAGGGGCATGCCTTCACGGATGTGCCATGCCGCGAGGGATTTCTTCGCCTTGCAGATGATCGGCTTCTGGCCGGTGATCGCTGCGAGATCGGAAGCCGCTGCATCTACCGCTTTGGCATTGGTGGTCGCTTCGCCCACGCCGATGTTGATGACGATTTTTTCGAGCTTCGGAATCTCCATCGGATTCTTGTAGCCGAATTTTTCCTGCATTGCATTTCTGATTTCTGCAGTGTACAAATCTTTTAATCTGGACATGTTTTCCTCCTTCCCGCTTATTTCGCCTTGTCGAGAATGGCGCCGCTCTTCACGGCCGCTCTGACGTAAGATCCGTCTTCCTGCTGGATCTTCTTGATGCGGGTCGGTTTCTTCGTTTCCGGATCCAGGATCATGACGTTGGATACGTGGATCGGGGCTTCTTTGGAAATGATGCCGCCCTTCGGGTTTTTCTGGGTGGGCTTCGTGTGCCGCTTCACCATGTTGACGCCTTCGACGACGACACGGTTCTTTTCGGGCATGGCCGCTTTGACCTGGCCCTGCTTGCCTTTATCCTTGCCGGCAATGACCACTACGGTGTCACCGGTCTTTACGTGTAAATGGCTCATCGTGTACCTCCCATCAGAGCACTTCCGGCGCGAGGGAAATGATCTTCATGAAATCTTTTTCACGGAGTTCTCTTGCGACCGGTCCGAAAATACGGGTCCCAATCGGGCTCTTGTCGTCTTTGATCAGGACGACTGCATTTTCATCGAAACGGATATGAGAGCCGTCCGGACGGCTGATGCCGTTCACGGAACGGACGATGACGCCCTTGACCACCTGGCTTTTCTTTACAACGCCGCCTGGTGTTGCATCTTTGACAGTGCATACGACGACATCGCCGATGTTGCCGCTCTTGCGCCAGGAACCGCCCAGGACCTTAATGACCAGGACGCTCTTTGCGCCGGTATTATCTGCAACGTTGAGTCTGCTTTCCTGCTGAATCATCGTGCCTATCCTCCTATATTCTTTCTATATCAATTCTGACGGGCAACGATTTTTTCCACTCTCCAGCGCTTGTCGTGGGACAGCGGGCGGGTTTCTACGATGCGTACGGTGTCACCGACGCGGCATTCGTTGTTTTCGTCATGCGCCTTGAATTTCGTTGTGGTGTTGATCGATTTATTATACAGCTTGTGGGGAACTTTACGTTCTACAGCAACGACGACGGTCTTGTCCATTTTGTTGCTGACGACGACGCCCTGGCGCACTTTGCGCAAATTTCTTTCTTCTGCCACAGTACTTTCCTCCTGCTTCATCATCATGCCTTGTGGGCAGCTTTCAATTCTTCTTCACGCTGAACGGTCTTGATGCGGGCGATCGTTTTCTTCACTTCACGAATGCGTCCGGGATTTTCGAGCTGACCGGTAGCGAGCTGAAAACGGAGGTTGAACAGTTCTTCTTTTAAGCCGGCGACTTTTTCGTCCATTTCGGCAGCAGTGAGGTTGCGGATTTCATTGACCTTCATTTTATTCTGCCACTCCTTCATGTCCCTTGACTACAAATTTGGTTTTGATCGGCAGCTTGTTGCCTGCGAGGCGCATGGCTTCTTTTGCAGTCTCCATCGGGATGCCTGCCATTTCGAACATGACGCGGCCCGGCTTGGCGACAGCTACCCAGTATTCTACGGAGCCCTTGCCGGAGCCCTGACGGGTGCCGAGCGGCTTTGCGGTGACCGGTTTGTCCGGGAAAATCTTGATCCATACTTTGCCGCCGCGCTTGGTGTAGCGGGTCATGGCAATACGTGCCGCTTCGATCTGGCGGTTGGTGATCCAGGAAGGTTCGAGGGCGACCAGACCGTAATCACCAAAGGTGACGGTGTTGCCGCGATGAGCTCTGCCCTTCATGCGGCCGCGGAACTGTTTGCGGTATTTTGTACGCTTCGGAATTAACATCAGGCGTCACTCCTTTCCGTGTTTCTTGCTCTGCGATCGCCGCGGCCTTCGCGACGGTCGCCTCTGCGGCCGCCTCTGCGGCCTTCGCGGCGGTCTCCACGGTTCTTGCCGTCGCGGGTGTTTTCAGTTTCAGATACGATTTCGCCAGGAGCGACGAGACCTTTGTAGATCCATACCTTAATGCCGATGGCGCCATAGGTGGTGTGCGCTGCGGTTACGCCGTAGTCGATGTTCGCACGGAGGGTCTGCAGCGGGATGGAGCCTTCATGATAGCTCTCGGAGCGGGCGATTTCAGCGCCGCCCAGACGGCCGCTCACGCAGACTTTGATGCCCTTTGCGCCGGCGCGCATGGTTCTGCCTACCGCCTGTTTGATCGCGCGGCGGAAGCCGATGCGGCGTTCCAGCTGGGAAGCGATGTTCTCTGCGACGAGGATCGCGCTCATGTCGATGGATTTGATTTCCAGAATGTCGATGTCGACTTTCTTGTCGGTGATCGCGGTGAGGGCTTTCTTGATGTCTTCGATGCCCGTGCCGCCGCGGCCGATGACCATGCCCGGCTTGGCGGTGTAGATCGCCAGTTTGATTCTGTCGCCGAGGCGTTTGATGCCGATCTTGGAAATGCCTGCGATGAACAGGTGTTTCTTCAGGAACGTGCGGATTTTAGCGTCTTCTACGAGCAGATCTGCATAGTCCTTTTCTGCATACCACTTGGAATCCCAGTCATCAATGACGCCGACGCGCAGTCCATGCGGATTAACTTTCTGACCCAAAACGTTTCCCTCCTTTTAGTCTCTTTCCGCAACCTTAACCGTAAGAGTGCTGGTGCGTTTCATAATCGCGAAAGCCTGTCCGCGGGAACGCGGATGTACACGTTTCATGATGGGGCCTGCATCTACATAGGTAGTGGATACATACAGATTATCGATGTTCATATCGTTGTTGTTTTCAGCATTTGCCATCGCGCTTCTCAGGGTCTTTTCGACGACAGAGGAGGCAGCTTTCGGGGTCTGGCGGAGAATGGCCAGCGCTTCTCCCACGTTCTTGCCGCGGATGACGTCAATGACTACACGGACTTTGCGAGGCGAAATGCGGATGTTTCTTGTAACTGCTTTGACTTCCATGTTCATTCCTCCCCGGATTATTTATCCTTGTTATGGCCTTTGAAGGTACGGGTCGGTGCGAATTCGCCGAGTTTGTGGCCGACCATATCTTCCGTTACATAGACCGGTACGTGTTTTCTTCCGTCATGCACGGCGATGGTGTGACCCACGAAGCTCGGCAGGATGGTAGAAGCACGGGACCAGGTTTTGACTACTTTCTTTTCGTTGGCATCGTTCATAGCATTGATTTTCTTTTCCAGGGAGAATGCTACGAAAGGCCCTTTCTTTACGGATCTGGACACTTTGACTCCTCCTTATCTTACTTGCGTCTCTTAACAATCAGCTTCGTAGAAGCTTTCTTGCTGTCGCGGGTCTTCACGCCGTATGCCGGCTTGCCCCACGGAGTTACCGGACGCTTGCGGCCGACAGGAGACTTGCCTTCGCCGCCGCCGTGCGGATGGTCGTTCGGGTTCATGACGACGCCGCGGTTCGCCGGACGTACGCCGAGCCAGCGGTTTCTGCCCGCCTTGCCGAGGGTGATGTTTTCATGGTCTTCGTTGCCGATCACGCCGACAGTGGCGCGGCAGCGGATGTGGACTCTTCTCAGTTCGCCGCTGGGGAGACGGAGGAGCGCGTAGTCGCCTTCTTTTGCCATGAGCTGAGCGGTTTCGCCGGCTGCGCGGACCATCTGGCCGCCCTTGCCGATCTTCAGCTCTACGTTGTGCACGTTTGTGCCGAGCGGGATATTGAGGAGCGGGAGGCAGTTGCCCGGTTTGATATCGGATTCCGGACCGCTCGTGACGACGTCGCCCACCTTCAGGCCCTTCGGCGCGAGGATGTAGCGCTTTTCGCCGTCTGCATAGTGCAGGAGAGCGATGCGGCAGGTGCGGTTCGGATCGTATTCGATCGTAGCGACCTTAGCCGGGACATTGTCCTTCGTACGCTTGAAATCAATGATTCTGTACTGGCGTTTGTGTCCGCCGCCCTGGTGGCGAACCGTCATTTTGCCGGAACCGTTGCGGCCGCCTTTGCTGTGTACGGGAGCCAGCAGGGATTTTTCCGGCGTCGTGGCCGTGATTTCTTCGAAAGTGGAAACGGTCATCTGACGGCGTCCAGGGGTATACGGTTTAAAAGATTTATAAGCCATTTATGTTGCTTCCTCCTTACCTATTAGACCCCTTCGAAGAATTCGATCGATTCGCCCGGCTTGAGGGTGACGATCGCTTTCTTCCAATCGCTGCGGCGGCCCTGATAACGGCCCATGCGTTTCAGCTTGCCTTCATAGCGCATCGTGTTTACCGCTTCGACTTTGACTTTGAAAATCTGTTCCACAGCCTGACGGATCTCGATCTTGGTCGCTGCCAGCGGTACGCGGAACGTGTATTTCCCCTCTTCCATGAGAGCGGTGGTTTTTTCAGTGATGATCGGTTTCACGAGGATGTCGCGTGCGTCCATTATGCGAGTACCTCCTCAATTTTTTCTACAGCGCTCTTCGTCATGAAGAGTTTGGTGTAATGGACGAGATCGTAGATGTTGATGCCGTCCGTGGTCATGGCTTTCACGCCGGGGATGTTGCGGGCGGACAGGATGGTGTTCATGGCCTTGTCGCCGCCGTCGACGATGAGAGCTTTGCCTTCCGCCTTGAACGCATCCATCATCTGGACGACGCTCTTCGTTTTCGGCGCATCGAAGTCGATCTGGTCGAGGACGATGAGTTCGCCGGCGCGGAGCTTTTCAGAAAGAGCGGATTTCACTGCGAGACGGCGCGCCTTGCGGGGCATGGCCTTCTCGTAGCTTCTCGGGGTCGGTCCGAATACGGTGCCGCCGCCGACCCACAGAGGGGAGCGGATGGAACCGACGCGGGCGCGGCCGGTGCCTTTCTGTTTCCACGGTTTCTTGCCGCCGCCGCGGACAAGGCCTCTGGTCTTGGTGGCATGGGTGCCGAGACGTTCGTTGCTCATCTGACGCACCACTGCCTGATGAATGACAGCTTCGTTGTATTCTACGCCAAAGACGCTGTCGTTCAGTTCGATTTCGCCAACCTGTTCGCTGGCGATATTATACAGTGCTACATTCGGCATTACTGTTCCTCCCTTTCAGAACTTATTTGACAGGCTTTACGGTTGCCTGCACCATGACGAGGCTTCCCTTCGGTCCGGGGATCCCGCCTTTAACGAGCATGAGATTGCGTGCGGTATCGACTCTGACTACCTGAAGATGCTGCACAGTGACTCTCACGCCACCCATCTGGCCAGGGAGTTTCTTGCCCTTAAATACTTTGCCACCGCCGCCGGACATACGCGCGCCGAGGGAAGCGGGCTGACGATGGTTCTTGGAACCGTGGCTTTCCGGTCCACGACGGAAATTGTACTTCTTGATCGTGCCAGCGAAGCCTTTGCCCTTGCTGGTGCCGATGACGTCTACAATTTCACCTTCAGCGAAGATATCGGCAGCCAGAGTTTGGCCCACTGTATAGGACGGGGTTTCGTCCATTCTAACTTCGCGCAGATACTTTACGGGAGCTACGCCCGCCTTTTCGAACTGGCCTTTGACCGGCTTGGTCAGATGTTTTTCTTTGACTTCGCCGTAGCCGAGCTGAATGGCATTGTATCCGTCGGATTCCACAGTCTTGACTGCAACGACTACGTTCGGAGCCGTTTCCACTACAGTGACCGGAATCAGGTCGCCGTTTTCAGCGAATACCTGAGACATTCCTAATTTCGTTCCCAAAATAGCTTTAGACATTTTCGCACCTCCTTACGCTTTTACTTCAATGCTGACGCCTGCGGGGAGCTCGAGTCTCATCAGTGCGTCCGCGGTCTTCTTGGACGGATCCAGGATATCGATCAGTCTCTTATGCGTGCGCATTTCGAACTGTTCGCGGCTGTCTTTATTGACGTGGGGAGAACGGAGAATGGTGTATACGTTCCGTTCGGTCGGCAGCGGAATCGGACCGGACACTCTGGAACCGGTTCTCTTCGCGGTCTCCACGATTTTCGCCGCGCTCTGATCGACAGCTTTGTGATCATAGCCCTTCAGACGAATTCTGATTTTTTCCTGTTTTGACATTACATAAACCTCCTGACGTTCATTTCCGGAATGAACTGCTCCGTGGAAATTCCCCTGCCGTGCAGGCCACCTTCCACTTCATAGTTTTTATATAAAACACAACAGAGCGGAGCAGCCGCGAAGCCGCTCCGGACTTGTGTGTTTCAGCTGAGATCAGCGTTGTTTCAAATCGAAATTATTTGGAAATCTTCGCAACGACGCCGGCGCCGACCGTACGGCCGCCTTCGCGGATTGCAAAGCGCTGTCCTTCTTCCATGGCGATCGGGGTGATGAGTTTTACGCTCATTTCGATGTTATCGCCAGGCATGCACATTTCAGTGCCTTCCGGCAGCTGGATGTCGCCCGTTACGTCCGTCGTGCGGAAGAAGAACTGCGGACGATAGCCGTTGAAGAACGGGGTATGACGGCCGCCTTCGTCTTTCGTCAGGACATACACCTGAGCCGTGAATTCCGTGTGCGGATGGACGCTGCCCGGCTTCGCCAGGACCTGGCCTCTTTCGATTTCCTTACGGTCGATGCCGCGCAGCAGCGTGCCGATGTTGTCCCCTGCCATGGCCTGGTCGAGGATCTTGCGGAACATTTCTACGCCCGTGACAACCGTCTGTCTCGGTTCATCCTGCAGACCGACGATTTCTGCTGCGTCGCCTACTTTGACGGTGCCGCGTTCTACACGGCCGGTCGCTACGGTGCCGCGGCCCGTGATTGTGAACACGTCTTCGACAGGCATCAGGAACGGCTTGTCGGTTTCACGCGCCGGGGTCGGGATGTAGTCGTCGACCGCTTTCATCAGGTCTTTGACAGCCTGCACATATTTCGGTTCGCCGTTCAGAGCGCCCAGTGCGGAGCCTACGATGATCGGGGTGTCGTCGCCCGGATAGCCGTATTCGGTGAGCAGATCGCGCACTTCCATTTCGACGAGATCGATCAGTTCCGGATCGTCGACCTGGTCAGCTTTGTTCAGGAATACGACGATGGCCGGTACGCCGACCTGCTTCGCCAGCAGGATGTGTTCGCGGGTCTGCGGCATCGGGCCGTCAGCAGCGGAGACGACGAGGATCGCGCCGTCCATCTGTGCTGCGCCGGTGATCATGTTCTTGACATAGTCAGCGTGCCCGGGGCAGTCGACGTGCGCATAGTGGCGGTTTTCGGTTTCGTATTCGACGGTGGCGGTGTTGATGGTGATGCCGCGCGCTCTTTCTTCCGGAGCCTTGTCGATGGAAGCATAGTCGAGGAAGTTCGCCATGCCTTCGTCGGACAGGACCTTGGTGATCGCAGCGGTCAGGGTGGTCTTGCCGTGGTCGACATGACCGATGGTGCCGATGTTTACATGCGGCTTGGTTCTTTCATAATGTGCTTTTGCCATTTGAATTCCTCCTAAAAATTATTTGCCCAGGCGTTCTTCAGTGATCTGCTGGGAAATGGCTTTCGGTACTTCTTCGTAGTGATCGAAGGTCATCGTGAAGGTGCCGCGGCCCTGCGTGGTGCTGCGGAGATCGGTTGCATAACCGAACATTTCAGACAGCGGAACGAAACCGCTGATTCTGGAATCGCCGTTCTCGGTTTCCATGCCGTCGATGCGTCCGCGGCGGGAGTTCAGGCCGCCGATGACGTCGCCCATGTACTGTTCCGGCACATCGACTTCGACTTTCATGTACGGTTCGAGGAGGACCGGATCCGCTTTCTTGGCGCCTGCCTTGAAAGCCATGGAGCCTGCGACCTTGAATGCCATTTCAGAGGAGTCGACATCGTGGTAGGAGCCGTCGTATACGGTGACTTTGATATCGACCATCGGATAGCCGGCGACTACGCCGTCTTCCATGGCCGCTTCGACGCCGGCCTGGACCGGTCCGATGAATTCCTTCGGAATGACGCCGCCGACGATCTTGTTTTCGAAGGAGAAGCCCGTGCCGGGTTCCTGCGGTTCAAGACGCAGCCAGCAGTGGCCGTACTGGCCGTGGCCGCCGGTCTGACGGATGAACTTGCCTTCCGCTTCGACTTCCTTGCGGATGGTTTCGCGGTAAGCGACCTGCGGCTTGCCGACCGTCGCGTCCACGCCGAATTCGCGCTTCATGCGGTCGACGATGATGTCGAGGTGGAGTTCGCCCATGCCGGAAATGATGGTCTGATTGGATTCCGGATCCGTGTGAACGCGGAAGGTCGGATCTTCTTCAGCCAGACGCTGGAGAGCGACGCCCATCTTTTCCTGGTCGGCTTTGGTCTTCGGTTCGACAGCTACGGAGATAACCGGATCCGGGAAGACCATCTTTTCGAGGATGATCGGATGTTCTTCATCGCAGAGCGTATCGCCCGTGGTGACATCCTTGAAGCCTACAGCAGCGGCGATGTCGCCGGTGTAAGCGGTATCGATTTCCTTGCGGTGGTTGGCGTGCATCTGGAGGATACGGCCTACGCGTTCCTTCTTGCCTTTGGTGGAGTTCAGCACGTAGGTGCCCTGATGCATTTCGCCGGAATATACGCGGAAGTACGCGAGCTTGCCGACGAAGGGGTCAGCCATGATCTTGAATGCGAGAGCGGAGAGCGGAGCCTTGTCGTCTGCCGGGCGTTCGATCTCTTCTTCCGTCTTCGGATCGGTGCCTTTGACCGGCGGCACGTCCAGCGGGGACGGGAGGTAATCCAGGACCGCGTCGAGCAGCATCTGGATGCCCTTGTTCTTGTAAGCGGAGCCGCAGAAGACCGGGAACAGCTTGCAGTCGATGGTCTGCTGACGGATGGCTTCTTTGATCTCCTCGATGGTGAGTTCTTCGCCGCCGAGGTATTTTTCCATCAGTTCGTCGCTGGCTTCCGCCGCGGCTTCGCAGATCTTTTCACGGAGTTCTTCGACTTCATCTTTCATGTCGTCCGGGACTTCCGTGACTTCGATTTCCTTGCCCTGATCGTCTTTGTAGATCTCGGCTTTTCTAGTCAGCAGATCGACGATTCCGACGAAGGTGCTTTCCTTGCCGATCGGCAGCTGCATGGCCACCGCATTGGCATGCAGGCGGTCGCGCATGGTCTGCACTGCGTGTTCGAAATTCGCGCCGACCGTATCCATCTTGTTGATGAAGGCGATGCGCGGCACGTGATAGGTGCTGGCCTGTCTCCAGACCGTTTCAGACTGGGTCTGTACACCATCTTTTGCACTGAATACAGCTACAGAGCCGTCTAATACGCGGAGAGAACGTTCAACTTCTACGGTGAAATCGACGTGCCCGGGAGTATCGATGATATTTACGCGATAGCCTTTCCAGTGGCAGGTCGTAGCAGCAGATGTAATGGTAATCCCACGTTCCTGCTCCTGTGCCATCCAGTCCATGGTGGCAGCGCCGTCATGAACTTCACCGATCTTGTGGTTTACACCGGTGTAGAACAGGATACGTTCCGTGGTCGTCGTCTTACCGGCGTCGATGTGAGCCATGATGCCGATATTTCTTGTTTTTTCAAGCGGAAATTCTCTGCCCACGATTTTTTCTCCTTATAAAAATTACCAGCGGTAATGTGCGAAAGCCTTGTTAGCTTCAGCCATTTTATGGGTATCTTCTTTCTTCTTCACAGCTGCGCCGGTGTTGTTGAAAGCGTCCATCAGTTCTCCTGCGAGACGTTCTTCCATCGTGCGTTCGCTGCGCTGGCGGGCATAATTGACCATCCAGCGGATACCCAGCGTCAGGCGGCGGTCCGCTCTGACTTCGACCGGAACCTGGTAGTTGGCACCACCTACGCGGCGTGCGCGGACTTCCAGCACCGGCATGACATTGTTGAGAGCCTGTTCGAAGATTTCGATCGGTTCTTTGCCCAGTTTGCTCTGAGCGATATCGAATGCGCCATAGACAATCGATTCAGCAACGCCCTTCTTGCCGTCGAGCATTACTTTATTGATGAAACGGGTGACTACCTTGGAACCGTACACGGGATCCGGCAGCACGTCGCGTTTCGGAACAGCACCTTTTCTCGGCATGTAAGTTTCCTCCTTAGTAAGCTATCTGTTATTCACATACGTTTGAAAATTATTTCTTGTCGCGTTTCGCACCGTATTTGGAACGGCCCTGTTTGCGGCCGTTGACGCCTACGGTATCGAGAGCACCGCGGATGATGTGATAACGAACGCCCGGAAGATCCTTGACACGGCCGCCTCTGATGAGGACGACGCTGTGTTCCTGCAGGTTGTGGCCTTCGCCCGGAATGTAAGCGGAAACTTCGATTCCGTTGGTCAGGCGTACACGGGCAACTTTACGAAGAGCGGAGTTCGGCTTCTTCGGGGTTGCAGTATAAACACGGGTGCAGACACCGCGTTTCTGCGGGCACTGTTTCAGAGCCGGGGTCTTTGCTTTGTAGACCAGGGTCTCTCTTCCTTTGCGGACCAGCTGATTGATTGTCGGCAATATAGGCACCTCCTTCCGAAAGTTGGATTTATAATTGATCCTCCGGAGCATTTGCCCCGGAAGATATTACCGGGATCTGAGAACCGCTGCGGCAGCCGCTTTCACTTTGATGCCGCAGGCCCGGCCGAGCTCTTTCTTCGTGAACTCCGCCGTGACCGGCACGCCGCGGGTCTCGCAGGATTCGTGGAGCGGTCCGGAAATCTTCTCATCGCAGTCCGATGCGATGAATACGCAGGCCGCCTCTCCCTTTTCGAGGGCCCGCTCGGTTTCCTTCATTCCTACAACGAAAGAGGAATTTTTCAATTCTTCCAAAGTCATCTCTTCACCTGCTTCATGCGCACTTCTACTTACGCAACGATAATACTATACCATTCCTCTGAAACGCTGTCAACAAAACAGAGTGAATTTTCTTCGTGTTTACGGGCGTTTCTTTTCCCACGTTTCCGTGTGTTTCTTTTCTGTTTTTCAGACTCGTCCGCCGCGGTCTGCACGCCTTCTTTTTCTGCCCGGGCCGGGGCACGAGGCGGACTTTTCGCCGGCCGAAGCCCCTCTCTCCATGCCTCTCTTTTATACCCCTTCCCATTTATAATTCCATTTTCTATAACAGCCGGCGAAGTCCCGGCGCAAAGTCTTCCTTCTAAATTCTTTTTTGAAAGGCCTCTACGCCTTTTATCTTCCTGCTCCTACAGACTTTTCCGCCAAAGCGCCGCGCCTGCCTGTCCTCCTGCCGGACTTTCTCTGCCCCCCTTCCTTTTATTTACTTTTCCTTATATAAGAAGAATCCACCTATGCCGGTCCGGCTCCTGCCGTCTCCGCTTCCCCCGCCGGCCGGCTCAACGCATTCTATGAAATGCTTCCTCCGCAGGCCGCGCCGCGGGATCTGTCCGCAGCTTTTCCAACGCGCTAAGTATTTTGCGCCGGATTCATGGATAAGTGCCTTTGAAATGCATTCCGCTTCTTTAACCGGTTGTCTCTTCTTTGGAAGGCTGGTATGCTTAAATCAAACAAATGATTGATTGGTTTAAAAATGGGACGCCAGGAGGCAGACAGCATGAAGCAGGACAGCAGAGACCGAATCCTTCAGACGGCGACCGCGCTTTTTGCGGAAAAAGGATACGACAGTGTTTCCCTCCGGGATATCACCGCGGCCGCCGGCGTGAATATTTCCATGATTTCCTATTATTTCGGGAGCAAGAAGGGGCTCTACGACGCCGCGCTCGCAGCGCAGCTCAGCGAGCTGTCCTCTCTGCTCTCGATGGATGCCGATGCGATGGACCCGCGGACGCTGGTCAGGGAGTATGCGGAACGGGCGATCCGCGCCCACGAGAAAAATCCCCATCTCCTGAAATACATCTTCCGCGCGCTGCTGTCGCCGTCGGCGGCACAGACCGGCCTCTTCGAAGCGGCGGTCTCCCGGATCTACGACCTGCTGGACCATGCTCTCACCCGGGGCGTGCAGGAAGGGCTGTTCCGGCCCGATCTGGATGTGCCTTCCGCGGTGCTGCTCCTTGCCGGGACCGTGAACTTCCATTATATTTCGACGCCCGTCCGGGACCGCATCGCCGCCGAAAAGCGCGTTCTCCCGGACGAGCGCACCTATGTGTCCCATGCGGTAGAGGTCTTCCTCCGGGGCATCGAAAAGCCGAATCCCCGGGACGCGGAAACGCCGTCCCCGGCGTCTGCAGATGCTGATTTCTGAAATTCTAAAATTTTTCTATCTTTCAGTGGTTAATTCTAAACTCTGTCCGGGTGAAGAGGCGGTTCCCGCCCTTCTTTCCGGCTCTCAAATTCAAACGCTGCCTTCCTCTCCCGCATGGCAGAGAGCGCGGCAGTGCGGGCCCAGGCCGCCGCTCCGTGAAGGGCCGCAGTGCCCGGATTTCCCCTTTTTCTGTACATTTTTCCGGTATAGTCTACTGTATACCCCGCGGGCCAGCCGGCGCGAAGACCGCTTCCTGCGCCGCCGGATTCAAACAGATCCGGCCCTGCGTATCTGGCATTTGCCGGAATTTATCAGTATAATAGACGCAAACAGAAAAGAAAACCGAGTCCTTTGGGCCCGGTAAGGAGGTTTTATATGAAGCCTGTACTCCATGTCGGCATCGACGTCGGTTCCACCACCGTGAAGATCGCCGTACTGTCCCCTTATCTGAAGCTTCTCTTCGGCCGGTACGTGCGGCATATGTCGGATATCCGCAAGGCCACCATGGATCTGCTCGACGAGATGCGCGGCCAGTTCCCGGGGTGCCGCATCACCGCTTCCATTTCCGGCAGCGGCGGCATGGGGCTGGCCCGCTTCATGGAGCTGCCCTTCTGCCAGGAGATCCTCGCGGAGACAAAGGCGGTGCGCACGTTCAATCCGGAGGCGGACGCCATCATCGAGCTCGGCGGGGAGGATGAAAAGGTGACCTATCTCCGGAACGGCGTGGACCAGCGCATGAACGGCGCGTGCGCCGGCGGGACGGGCGCTTTCATCGACCGCATGGCGTCGCTCCTCTCCACGGACGCGCCGGGACTGGGCCAGCTCGCGGAAAAGGCGAAGCAGATCTACCCCATCGCCTCCCGGTGCGGCGTCTTCGCCAAGACGGACATCCAGGCGCTGCTCAATGAAGGCGCGCCGAAGGAAGATATCGCGGCGTCGGTCTTCCAGTCGGTGGTGAACCAGACCATCTCGGGACTCACCTGCGGCCGGCCGCTCCGGGGAAAGATCGTCTTCCTCGGCGGCCCGCTCACCTTCCAGCCGGTCCTGCGGGAGCGTTTCCGCCAGACCCTCGGCATGAAGGAAGAGGACATGATCGTCCCCGACCACGGCGAGCTCTACGTCGCCATCGGAGCGGCCCTCACGGCCATGCACGACAAGCCGTTCGAATTCGAACCGTGGCTGGAGCGCGTCCGTCAGGCGGACGTGTCGAATCTGGACGCGGTGAAGTGCCTCGAGCCGCTGTTCGCTTCGGAAGACGAATACCAGGCGTTCCGCGAGCGGCATGCCCGCTTCCACGTGGACCGCGCCCCCATTTCCGAAGCGGAGGGCCCGTGCTGGCTCGGCATCGACGCGGGGTCCACCACCATCAAGACGGTGCTCCTCGACCGGGACGGCCGCATCCTCTATGAATATTACGGCAATAATAAGGGCAATCCGCTCACCGGCGCGAAAGCCATCATCTCCGACCTGTACAGCAGGCTCCCGCAGGGCGCCTACATCTGCGGCGCGGGCGTCACGGGCTACGGGGAAAATCTCATCAAGGAAGCGCTCTCCGCGGACACGGGCGAAGTGGAGACTATGGCCCACTACCGCGCGGCGCGCCATTTCTGCCCGGACGTGACCACCGTGCTCGACATCGGCGGGCAGGACATGAAGTGCTGCCGTCTGAAAGACGGCGCGGTGGACAGCATCATGCTGAACGAAGCGTGCTCCTCCGGGTGCGGCTCCTTCCTCGACACCTTCGCCCAGTCCCTCGGCATGGACATCCAGACCTTCTCGAAGATCGCCCTCTCGGCGAAGCACCCGGTGGACCTGGGCTCCCGCTGCACGGTCTTCATGAATTCCCGTGTGCGCGAAGCACAGAAAAACGGCGTCTCCGTGGCGGACATTTCCGCCGGCCTCTCCTACTCGGTCATCAAGAACGCGCTGTACAAAGTGGTGCGCCTCCGCGATGTGTCTGAGCTGGGCGACAAAGTGGTCGTGCAGGGCGGCACGTTCTACAACGACGCGGTGCTCCGCGCGCTGGAGAAGCTCCTCGGCCGCGACGTGATCCGCCCGAACATCGCGGGCCTCATGGGCGCGTACGGCATCGCCCTCATCACGAAGGACCGCTGCCCCGAGACGCACCGGTCGACGCTCGTCACGCCGGAAGCGCTCGCCCGCATCACCATGAAGACCGACGTGCACCGCTGCCCCGGCTGCGGCAACCACTGCCTCATCACGGTGACCACCTTCTCCGACGGCCGGGCGGTCGTCTCCGGCAACCGCTGCGAGCGGGGCGCGTCCATCGCCCTCACCGGCAAATCCGCGCCGCGCTCCACCCTGCCGAACATGTATGAATGGAAGTACCAGCGCCTCTTCTCCTACCGGCCGCTGCCGAAGGCGAAGGCCCCCCGCGGCTCCGTGGGCATCCCCCGCGCGCTCAATATGTACGAGGACTACCCCTTCTGGTTCACCTTCTTCACGAAACTCGGCTTCCGGGTGGTGCTGTCCGGCGCGGAGATCCGGCAGATCCCCATCACCGCGCTGGAGACCATCCCATCCTATTCGGAATGCTATCCGGTGAAGCTGGTGCATGCGCACATCGCGGACCTCATCCGGCGCAAGCCCGATTTCATCTGGTACCCCTGCATCGACCGCGGCCCCGATGAGAAGAACGACAACAACTACATGTGCCCCATGGTCACGTCCTATCCGGAGACCATCGCAGGCAATATGGACGAGCTCTTCCAGAAAGCGGGCATCCCCTTCCTCCATCCGTTCCTGCCGCTCCACGATGCGAGCGCCCTCCAGAAGCGGCTCGTGGAAGAGCTGGCCCCGCTCCACATCCCCTACGGCGACATTTTCCAGGCCATCACAGCGGCGCGGGAAGAAATGGCCCAATACAGGGCGGACCTGCTCGCCGAGACGAAGCGCGTCCTGAAAGAGATCCAGGAGAAACACCTCGTGGGCATCGTCCTCGCCGGCCGGCCGTACCACGTGGACCCCGCGGCGAACCACGGCATCCCCGATCTGATCAACCAGCTCGGCATGGCGGTGCTCTCGGAAGACGGCGTGGCTCCTCTGGGCCGCCTGCCGAACCTGCGCGTGCTGAACCAGTGGACCTGGCACGGCCGCCTCTACCGCGCGGCGGACTACGTCACCCGCCACGCGAATCTCGAGCTGGTGGAGCTCAATTCCTTCGGCTGCGGCCTCGATGCGGTCGTCACCGACCAGGTGCAGGAGATCATGAATTTCCGCAGCCGCCTCTACACGTCCCTCAAGATTGACGAAGGGCTGAACCTCGGCGCGGTGCGCATCCGCCTGCGCTCTCTCCTGGCGGCCATCCGGGAACGGATGCAGGAGGACCGGGATACCGTGCCGGACCTGCCCTACGAACACGCGGCCTTCACGAAGGACATGAAGGACACGTACACCATCCTCGTGCCGGAGATGTCCCCCATCCACTTCCCGCTCATCGAAGCGGCGGGCCGCGGCGCGGGCTACCGGCTGAAGGTCCTCCCGCCGGTGAAGGAAGACATCGACACGGGCCTGTCCTACGTGAACAACGACGCCTGCTATCCGGCGATCATCACCATCGGCTCCCTCGTGCGGGCGCTCCAGTCGGGCGAGTACGACCTCTCCCGCACGGCGGTCATGCTCTCCCAGACGGGCGGCGCGTGCCGCGCCTCGAACTATCTGGGCTTCCTCCAGCGGGCGCTCGCCGAAGCGGGCCTCTCGCAGGTGCCGGTCATTTCCGCCAATACGGAAGGGCTCTCCCCGCAGCCGGGCTTCCAGATTACCATGACGCTCGCCCAGCGGCTCATCATGGCCACCATCTACGGCGACGCGCTCATGCAGTGCCTCTACCGCACCCGCCCCTATGAAAAGGTGCCGGGCAGCGCCGAGGCGCTCTGCTCGGAGTGGCAGAAGCGGTGCGGCGAAGCGCTCCTCCACGGGCACAGCTACCACGCCTATGCGAAGAACCTCGCCCGCCTCATCTCCGACTTCGATCATCTGCCCCTCCTCACGGAAGAGCGGCGGCCCCGCATCGGCATCGTGGGCGAGATCTACGTCAAATTCAGCCCCATCGCGTCGAACGATCTGGCCCGCGCCATCGAAGCGAACGGCGGCGAGGCCGAGGCGAGCGGCATCCTCGACTTCTTCCTCTACAGCCTCTTGGACAGCCGCTTCCAGCGGAAATACCTGGGCGGCAGCATGATGCGCGACCTGCGCGACACCTTCATCCGCCGGCTCCTCGAATGGTACCGCCGGCCCTATGAAAAGGCCGTGAAGCGCTCCCGCCGCTTCCACGAGATCACCCCCATCGAGACGCTGGCGAAGCGCACGCGGCAGTACCTCTCGCTGGGCCACCGCGCAGGCGAAGGGTGGTTCCTCACCGCGGACATGATCGACCTCCTCGGCCACGGCTGCCGGGGCATCGTGTGCCTGCAGCCCTTCGCCTGCCTGCCGAACCACATCACCGGCGAAGGCATGGCGCACAAGCTGCACAGCACCTATCCGGAAGCGGTCTTCCTCTCGCTGGACTGCGACGCCAGCGTGAGCCACGTGAACCAGCTGAACCGCCTGAAGCTCATGATGAGCGCCCTCACGGAGAAAGCGCCCGTCACCGAGCCGCAGGCCATCCTGCGCAAGACCATCGCCGCGAAGAAAGGGAGCGCATTATGACCGAAAAGACGCTCACCCGCAAAGGCTCCCGCATCCGCCGCCGCATGATCGACACCACGGCGCGCATCCTCCGGGAGCAGGGCTTCCGCGGCGCGACGGTGCGGCGCATCGCCGGCGAAGCGCACGTCAATATTTCCTCCGTGCGCTACTACTTCGGCTCGAAGGAGCAGCTCATCGCCCTCGCCATGGACACGCTCATGGGCGACGTGGAAAGCGTCGTCTCCTGTCTGGACGACACGCGCGTCCCCGCGAAGGAGCGGCTCCGCCGGTACATGCGGGCGTACATCCCGCTCGCGCGGAACCACCCGTCTCTCTACCGGCTGCTCACCAGCTCCGCCGCCCCGGCGCACGACACGTACTTCCTCTACCTCACCTTCCTCTACGAGCAGTGCTGGCCGAAATTCACCGCCGCCGTAGCCGAAGCGTACGGCCTCGCCGACCGGGACGACATCGAGCTCCGGAGCCTCCAGCTCATCTCGGCGCTGGAATTTCCCATCCTGCTGGAGCTGAACAAAGGCGGCCCCGCCTCGTCCGCCTACGCCGATCCGGCCAATCTGGACCGCTATGTGGACCTGCTCATCGGCAAAGAGGCACAATAAAAAATCCCATCCGATCTTCCTGAGTTCGGATGGGATTTTTCCTTGTCTTTTTACCGGGCCGCGCGGCTCCGGATGCCTTCCACGTCCCAGAGGGCGCGCTTCACATCCAGGCCGCCCACGTAGCCGCCGTCGCCGTCCTCCGCGGTGACCCGGTGGCACGGGATGAAGAGCGCCACGGGATTGCGGTTGCACGCGGCCACCACGGCGCGGAATTTCTTCCGGAGCCCCAGCTTCTCCGCGAGGGCCGCGGCCGTCACCGTCCGCCCGTAGGGGACGGCGAGCACCGCCTGCCACACCTTCTGCTCCAGCTCCGTCCCCGGCGCGGCGATGGGCAGGTCGAACGTGCGGCGCTCCTTTTTGAAATACTCCGCGACTTCCCGCGCGGCCGCCGTGAGGAGCGGCGTCTCCGGCGCGCGGAGCGGCGCATTGACCCACGCGCACTCCGTGATGCAGTCCCGGATCTCCCAGATGCAGAGCCGGCCCGCGGGCGTCTCGATGACGCAGTGATCCATGGCGGTCCTCCTTATTCGTCAAACAGCGCCGCCGGCCGGTGCGTGCGCTTCACATGGAACAGCGACAGCCGCTGCCCCGCCGCTTCCATCATCGCCTCCACCGTGGGCGCTTCCGTCTTTTCCAGCGCCTTCCGCACGATGTACTCGCAGGCCTCCGCGTCGGCCAGCGCCTGATGGTGCTGGAAAGAAAAGCCGAGCAGGCCCGCCACCGTATTCAGGCGGTGATTCTCCATATCTTTCCACAGTGCGCGGGAGAGCTTCACCGTGCAGCCGTAGCGGAAATGCAGGTCCGGCAGATCGTACCGGTCGAGCGTCGCCGCGAGCACGCCCATGTCGAAGAGCGCGTTGTGCGCGAAGACCACGCTCCCCTCCAGCCGCCGGGCGATCTCCTCCCAGAACGCGGGAAACTCCGGCTCCTCCTCCACCATCTCCGGATGGATGTGGTTCACCCGTACGCAGTTCGCATCGAAGAGCATCTTCGGCGGGCGGATGAGATGGTACCACCGGTCCGTCACCTGCGTCCCGTCGGACACGACGATGCCGAGCGCGCACGCGCTGGCCCGCTCGTAATTGGCGGTCTCGAAATCAATGGCTGCGTACTTCATGTCAGATTTCCGAGACGAACTCCGCCGTGTCCCGGTCCAGCCAGGCGGTCTCCGCCGTGCGGCCGAAGGAGTCCTTCATGCGGCGGGCCAGCTCATTGCGGACAGACATGGCCTTCCGGCGGGTGGCGGCGAAGCACGGGATCACCATGAGGATGTTCCGCGTCTCCGGCACGACCGCGCCCAGCTTTCCTTCGTCGCAGAAGAAGCGGCGCACCGAAATCTCATGACCGAGCGCGAAGACGATCTCCGCCTCGCCCAGCGGCTGCTCCGCGCCGTCCGCATCGAGGAAGCGGTCGCCCTCCTCCGCCCGGCGCAGGGCGAGCGCCTCGCTCTCGTCCCCCATGTCGAACGCGAAGACCGGCAGGCGGAACTGGAGCTCCGCCCCGCGGGCCAGGTCGCACGCGGGATTGATCCGGGGCAGCGCCGTATCGCCGATGAGGCCCGTCACGCTGCCGGGGCCGCGCGCGGCGGTCTCCCCGGCGAGCGCCGCCTGCTGCTCGGCGGCGATGTGCTCTCCCAGCTCGCGGATGACGCGCTCCATGGCGGGCACGCCGTCCATGCCGCATTTCGCCAGTGCGTCCCGGTAGACGCGCACGCCGTGGTCGGACGCGAGCGGCCGGAGCTTCAGGAGCAGCCCCGCTTCGAGGCTCGCATGGCGCAGGAACGCCTCGATGTCGCGGTCCGCCACGAGATTGTCGATGCCTTTCATCGCCACGAGGCCCGCGCTGAAATCGGGAAACTGTTCAAAAATGATGGGATCTATGGTGAATTTCATATGATTTCCTCCTGTCATTTCAGTATATTTCAAAGGAAAATCGCCGTCAAGAAAGGGCGCGCCGCCCTCCGCGGAGCCGCCGGGCAAACAAAAAGAGCTCCCGAAGGAGCTCAGGGCGCGTCTCAGAACGGCAGCTTCCGCTTCTGGGACAGCTCGCGTCTGTGGTACGGCGCGACCATGCGGTAGAACGAGAAGAGCGCCAGGGCGAAGCCCGCGATCATGAGGCAGCCCATGGGGACCGCCGTGTGGTCGCCTGCGATGCCCACGAGCGGCATGCACGCCCCGCCGAGGATCATGGAGAAGAAGCCGAGGAGGGCGGACGCACTCCCCGCATTGGCCGCCTGCTTCGTCAGCGCCAGCGCCGTGCTGGTGGGCCCCATCACGGACATGGGCGTGATGGAGAGGAAGAGCACCGGGACAGTATACCAGATGGGCAGGGAGAGGAGGAAGCCCGCCAGGAGCAGGATGCTCCCCGTGAGGTGCGTGATGAGCGACCATTTCAGCATGACCACGCCTTCCACGGAGCCGGCCATCTTCGCGGGCAGCGTCCCCACCACCATGAGGCCGAGGCCGACGGCGCCGAAGATGAAGCTGAAGACCTGCGGCGACACGCCGTACACATTCTGGAACAGGAAGGAGGAACCGGCGAGGTAGGAGAAGAACCCGCCGAAGACGAAGCACTGCACGAGGCAGAGCCCGAGGAAATAGCGGTCGTGGAGCAGGGAGACATAGCTGTGGAAGCTCCCGGCGATGCTGGCGATGCGCTTCTCCTTCGGCAGGGACTCCCGGAAGATCATCGTGCATACGGTGAGGAAGAGGCCGATGCCCGTCAGGACGGCGAAGACGCCGCGCCACGGCAGGAAGAGCAGAATCTGGCCGCCGATGACCGGCGCGAGCACCGGCGCGAGGCCGTGGATGAGCATGAGGATGGCCAGGAAGCGGAGGAACGCCGCGCCGCTCCGCACGTCCCTGGCGATGGCGCGGGAGATGACGATGCCGAAGGCCCCGCAGAAGCCCTGGCCGAAACGGAACGCGAGGAACCAGTAAATGTTCTCCGCCATATAGCACGCGGCGGATATGAGCATGAAGCCCGCCATGCCGAAGAGGAGCGGCCCTTTCCGTCCGTACCGGTCCGCCAGCGGCCCGCCGGCCACCTGCCCCACCGCCATGCCCGCCATGGTCATGGTGAGCGTGAGCTGCGCCAGCGAGGCGGAGATGCCGAAGTCCGCCTGCAGTTCCGGCAGCCCCGGCAGGTACATGTCCGTCGAGAGCGGCGACATGGCCGCGATCAGCCCGAGAAAACCGAGCATACACAGATTTCCCATACAGTTCCTCCTTTTTTATGGAAAAAATAAAACACTGCCCGCGAGCAGCATTCATCAGAAAAAGGCAGACCCGTCAAAAGTCCGCCTTTTTATTATACGCCGATTTTCTGAAAAATGGAAATCCGTTGCGTTTGGAGAATACCACCTGTGCCTGCCGCCGGCCGGACGGGACGCGGGAGAAGAGAAAGCGGGCCGGAAGCGGCCGCCTTGCCCGCGAGCGCGTGTCTCCCCGGAGGGAGGCGCGGAAGACGTATACCGATCACGGAGCTGTGCTGCCCCCTGCCCGGCGCCTGCGGTTCTCGCCCGCCGGGGCGGGCCCGCATTGCAATGAAATTTTTTCTCCACAGGCGATGCGGAACCACATAGAGAGGCTGTACGTGTCTCTCATGTACGACTTTTCCCATTTTGGGAATGAGATTCCATGGTCTGCGGCGTTCCCTACCATTTCCTCCAAAAAAGAATGGAAAGTCGCCAAAGGAAGAAAATGCCGCCCCGTCACTCCGGCCTGAAAATTTCGCCGGTCACTACCCTCCGGATAGCTCGCTCCCTGCGGTCGCTCAAACAGGCCGACCGCTGACGCCACCGGCGAAATGTTCTCCCTTCGGGCACCGGCCTTCGTTCAAAGGGGCGGGGAAGCTGCACCAATGCTGATCACTATCATGCATGGGATGCAGGCTTTATTTTCGATGCGGACGTTTCACCCACACAAGGGCGGCCCCGCATTGCAATGAAATTTTTCTTCGCAGGCGATGCAGGACCACATAGAGATTCCGTACGTGTTTCTCATTTACAAATGATTCCATTTCCGGAATGAGATACCATGGTCTCCGACAGCCTTTCCGACCGCCCGGCAAGACGGTCGGAAAGGAAAGGGGCGCCGCCGTACGAACGCCGCTCGTCCCGCGGATGTCCTTCCTGCGGAGCCGCGGCAGGCAGCAGAAAAGCGCACCTCCCGGAGGAGATGCGCTTCTGCGTTTACGGGATCAGCCGAGGAAGCCTCTCGTGTTCTGCGCTTCCACGATGCGCTTCAGGGCGAGCATGTAGGCCGCCAGGCGGTACGTGACGTGGTATTCCTGACGGATGGCGTCCACGTCTTCATAGGAGCGCCGCATGTTGTCTTTCAGGCGGGCGTTGTATTCGTCCTCCGTCCAGTAGAGGCCGGTCTTATTCTGTACCCATTCGTAATAGGAGCCCACGACGCCGCCCACGTTGGACATGACGTCCGGCAGGACCTCGATGCCCTTCGCTTCGAAGTAGTCGTCCGCCTCCTGCGTGGTGGGGCCGTTCGCGCCTTCGAGGATGACCTTCGCCTGCACGCCTTCCATCGTGCCCGGATGGAGCTGGTTTTCGAGCGCCGCCATGAAGAGCACGTCCACGGGCAGTTTCAGCAGCTCTTCATTGGGGATGAAGGACGCCCCTTCTTCTTCGTAGCCTTTGAGGGAGCGGCCGTGGGAGTTCGCGTAGACGTAGGCTTTCTCCACGTCGATGCCGTTCGGGTTGTAGAGCGAGCCGTCGATGTCGCCGATGGCGATGACCTTCACGCCTTCGCGGTGCATGAGGAGCGAGCCCACGCTGCCCACGTTGCCGAAGCCCTGCACGGCCAGCGTGAGAGCGCTCATGGGGATGCCCTTCTTCTCGCACCAGGTCTCGAGGGTGTACGTGAGGCCGCGGCCGGTCGCTTCATTGCGGCCGAGGGAGCCGCCGGTGACGATGGGCTTGCCGGTGACGACGCCCGGAGTCCACTCGCCGGTGAGGGCGCTGTATTCGTCGGCGATCCACGCCATGATCTGCGCGTTCGTATTCACGTCCGGCGCGGGCACATCCTTATCGGGGCCGATGAAGGGCGCGATGCGGCGCACGTAAGTGCGGGTGAGGCGCTGCAATTCCCGCTGGGAAAGCTTCTTCGGATCGACCTTGATGCCGCCCTTCGCGCCGCCGTAGGGAATATTGCCGATGGCGTTCTTGATGGACATCCACGCCGCCAGCGCTTTCACTTCGTTCTCGTCCGAGTCGGGATGGAAGCGGATGCCCCCCTTCGCCGCGCCGCGGGCGGTGCTGTGCTGCACGCGGTAGCCGGAGAAGACTTCCACGTGCCCGTCGTCCATGACGATCGGCAGGCTCACGGTGAGCTCGCGCTCCGGATAGCGGACGAATTCGTATTCATTCTTCGCCATGCCCAGCTTCTCCGCCGCTTTGTCCAGGACATGGAGCATATTTTCATAAGGATTGTAATTGGCCATAGGTTTCACCTCGTCTGCAATCAGGGGACGCATAGAAAAAATCTATGTGTGTTACCCTGTCTTCACTATACCACATTTTAACTCATCTTTGAATGCGTTTGCCGTATACATTTTCTCTATTCGCTCCTCATTTGCTTCGGCCAGAAAATATGGTACACTGCATGACAGAAAGGGGACATCACACATGCTGACATCTGCGCTGCTCCACAGTCTCATCGCCGTGGGCATCTTTTTTCTGCTTCTCATGGTCTGCGCCATGAAGGAACTGTCCATGGAAAAGAGCCTCGCCGCTGCCGGCCTGTGGACGGGACTCTTCCTCCTCTTCTGGCAGGAACTCGTCCGCCTCTGACGGTCCATCCGCCTGCGGGCGGCTTTTTTATGCTCCTCTTGTGAAATCATCGGTTTCATGATATAGTGCAGACAGTTCCGCCGGATTTCCGGCATTGACAGAAAGGACGCCGCCCTCCATGGACGACCCCGACGGAGACCGAACCTCCGGCAGCAACAAAACAGACAGACACAATGAAAAGGACACACGCTGTGTGCGCTTTGCCGCACGCAGTGCGTGTCCTTTTGTGCTGCCGTCCGGAGCCGCGTCCTGCCTGTCCTGTATATCAGAAAGGAAGTGACCGTCCTCTATGGACACCCACGAACCACACCCCCGGCCCTGGCATTCTATGACGGCAGACGAAGCCTGCCGCGCGCTCGATTCTTCTCCGCAGGGGCTCTCCGATGCGGAAGCCGCCGCGCGCCTTTTGAAAGACGGCCCCAATACGCTCCGCGGCCGGGTCCCGAAGAGCGCCGCCGCCATGCTGAAGGGTCAGCTCACGGACCCGATGGTGCTCATTCTCATCGGCGCGTCGTGCCTCTCCGCTTTTCTCGGCGAATGGGCGGAGGCCGCAGTCATCGCGGTCATCGTCGCCGCCAATGCGGTCATCGGCACCATGCAGGAGCGGAAGGCCCAGCAGGCGCTCGCCGCGCTGAAAGAACTTTCCGCGCCGACGGCGCGCGTGCTCCGCGAAGGGGAGGAAAGCCTGCTTCCCGCGCGCGATCTCGTCCGGGGCGACATCGTTTTCCTCCGGGACGGCGACCGCGTGCCCGCCGACCTCCGGCTCATCGACGCCGCGGGCCTTTCCATTCAGGAATCGTCGCTCACGGGCGAATCCGTCCCCTCGGCCAAAAACGGCGCTCTCCTTCTGCCGGCAGACACCCCTCTTGCGGACCGCGCCAACATGGCCTACGCGTCATCGGTCGTCACGTACGGACGCGGCACGGGCGTCGTCACCGCCGCGGGCATGGCGACGGAAGTCGGCGCCGTGGCGGAGCTCCTCGATGAGCAGGACGAGCTCGACACGCCGCTCGCGCGGAAGCTTGCCGCGGCGGGGAAAACGCTCACGCTCATCGGCGCATTCGTCTGCCTTTTCATTTTTGCCGCCGGGATGTGGTACGGGAAGCCCATGACGGAACAGCTCCTCCTCTCCATTTCCCTCGCGATTTCCATCATCCCCGAAGGTCTCCCCGCAGCGGCGACCATCATCATGGCGCTCTCGGTGAAACACCTCGCCCGCCGGCATGCGCTCATCCGGAAGCTTCCCGCCGTGGAAACGCTCGGGAGCACGACCGTCATCTGCAGTGACAAGACGGGGACCCTCACGCAGAACCGGATGACCATCACCGCGCTGGCTGCCGGACTGGACGCCGTCCGCGGCGCGGTACAGACGCCGGAAGAGGCGACCCGCGCCCCGTCAGCGGCCTGCCGCCGCCTCATCTGCGCCGCCGCGCTGTGCAATGACGCCAGTTTCGATCCGGACCGCCCGGGAGAAATCATCGGCGACCCCACGGAAGGGGCGCTCATCCATCTGGCGAAGGTCTTCGGCATCCACCACGAAACGCTCGAGCGGTCCCATCCCCGCCTCTTCGAACAGCCCTTCGATTCGGACCGGAAGCGCATGACCACCGTACACCGCATCGGCTCCCGCGTTACCGCCTGCACAAAGGGCGCGCCCGACGAACTGCTCCCGCTCTGCACATCGATCCTGACGGAAGACGGCCCGCGCCCCATGACGGAGGAAGACCGGACGCGCATTCTCGCCCTCGCGCAGACTCTCTCCGGCCGCGCGCTCCGCGTGCTCGGCTTTGCAGAGCGCCTCCTGCCGGACGTGCCGGAAGGCGGCGCGAACGTGGAGCGGGGACTGACCTTCCTCGGCCTCGCCGGCATGATCGATCCGCCCCGCTCTGAGGTGAAGGAGGCCGTCCGCACCTGCCACGAAGCGGGCATCCGCACGGTGATGATCACCGGCGACCACCGCACCACGGCGCTGGCCGTCGCCAGGGAACCCGGCCTCTGCGAGGATGAAAAAGAGGTCCTTACCGGAGCGGATCTCGCCGTCATGGACGACGCGGCCCTCGACCGCGCAGCGGGACGCACCGCCGTATACGCCCGCGTCTCCCCGGCCGACAAGCTCCGCATCATCCGCTCGCTCCAGCGCTGCGGGGAAACGGCCGCCATGACCGGCGACGGGGTGAATGACGCCCCCGCGCTCCGGGCGGCGGACATCGGCGTCGCCATGGGCGTCACCGGCACGGACGTCGCCAGAGGAGCCGCGGACATGGTGCTCCTGGACGACAAATTTACCACCATCGCCCACGCCATCCGCGAAGGCCGCCGGGTCTACCGGAACATCCGAAAAGTCATCCAGTTCCTCCTCACAGGGAACATCGCGGAGGTCTCCGCCCTGACCCTCGCTACGGCGCTCAATCTCCCCGCGCCGCTCCTCGCCGTACACATCCTCTGGGTGAACCTCGCCACGGCGACGCTCCCTGCGCTCGCTCTCGGCATGGACCCGGAAGAAAAAGATGTGATGAAACGCCCGCCGCTCCGGTCCGGCTCCCTCTTCGACCGCAGCCTCGTGCGCGCCATGGCCGCCGGCGGTCTCTTCACCGCGCTCCTCACGACACTCGCCTACTGGATCGGCGCGGAAAGCTCCCATGCCGCAGGGCAGACCATGGCCTTCGCCGTGCTCGCCTTCTCCCAGATTCTCCGGCCCTTCTCCCTCCGGTCCCGCGCACCCTTCTGGCGGCGCGCCGCCGTTCCCAGTCTGTGGCTCCAGCTGGCTGCGGCCGTCTCGATCCTCTTCATGGCGGGCCTCCTCTTCCTGCCGCAGGCGCAGGCGGTCTTCCAGGTGACCGGCCTCACCCTCTCCCAGTGGGGCGTGACGGCGGCGCTCGTCCTGGCCTCCGCCCTTTTCACAGAATTCTGGAAACGGCAGACCTCCCGCCTCTAATTTCCGGGCACCAAAAAACGGCAGCGATGCTGCCGTTTTTTATGTGTTCATTGTTTCCCGAAATAGGTCTCCCGGAAACCCACGCGGGACGCGGAGAAGGTCCGGCCGGCGAGATAGCCCACCGCGGGCGTATCCGGCGGGAAGGCGAAGCGGATGCGGTACGCCGCGAGGAGCTGCCGCCGCTCGCCGTAGGGACGGTTCGCGCTCTTCGAGCCGTATTTCTCGTCCCCGAGAAGAGGCCAGCCCGCGTGCGCCATCTGCGCGCGGATCTGGTGCGTCCGCCCGGTGACGAGCTCGCACTCCACCAGCGACAGCCCGCCCCGCCGGTCCAGCACGCGGTACCGCGTGACCGCCGTCTTCGAGCCCTTCACCGGCGCGTCCGTCACGTATACCCGGTGCTGCTTCGCGTCCTTGAAGAGATATCCGGCGAGCGTGCCCTGCGCGGGGCGCACATCGCCGCAGACTACGCAGAGATAGCGCTTCTCCACCCGCCGCTCCCGGATGGCCGCCTCCATGGCGGCGAGCGACGCCGCGTCCTTCGCGAGCACCACGAGGCCCGCCGTATTGTAGTCGATGCGGTGGCAGAGCCGCGCCCGCTCCCCTTTCGGGGCGAGGTACGCGTTCACCTGCGCCTCGAGCGTGTTCGGCTCCCGGCCCGTCCTGTCCTCGCAGAGCACGCCGGGCTTCTTGTCCGCAATGAGGATGTGCCCGTCCTCATAGACCACGGCGAACCCGTCCGTCCGCACGGGCCGCGGCCCCGCCGGCGCGGGGAGCCACACGTCGACCCGATCCCCCGCGAGGAGCCGGTCGCTCCCCTCGGCGCGCTTCCCGTTCCGCCGGATCTTCTTCAGGCGCAGCGCCTTCAGGATATAGACCCGCGTCAGGTCCGGCTGCTTCTCCGCGACGAACCGGTCCAGCCGCTTCCCGGCCTCCGCCGCCTGCACGATGTATGTCTCCATGCCCGCTCCCTTTCCTTCTGTAGAATCAATGTGTATTATATCGGAAATCTTCTACATTGAAAAATTTTATTCCATATTCACAGATTTAGAAACTTGAATATCCCGATGAAGGATGATATAATGAAGGCACGCAATAAGCGAACCATATTTCTCTGAAATAGTATACACTTATTTCACCGGATGTTTTCAGAAAGGATGAAACACATGGCAAAAGCAGAACTTCAGGAACAGTACGGCCTCTTCATCGACGGCGAATGGGTCGCCGCTTCCGACGGCGCGACCTTCGAAGCGCACAACCCCGCGACGGGCGAACTCCTCGCGAAATGCGCCGAAGCGACGAAAGAAGACGTGGACAAAGCAGTCGCAGCCGCTCACCGTGCGCTCGAAAGCTACCGTCACACCAGCCCGATCGAACGGCAGAACCTCCTGCTCAAGATCGCGGACATCATCGATGAGAACGCGGCGCACCTCGCGCTGGTGGAAACCATGGACAACGGCAAGCCGATCCGCGAGACCTCCACGGTCGACATCCCGATGGCCGCCGACCACTTCCGCTACTTCGCAGGCTGCATCCGCGCCGATGAAGGCACCGCGACCATGCTTGACGACAACACCCTGTCCCTCGTGCTCCACGAACCGATCGGCGTCGTCGGCCAGATCATCCCGTGGAACTTCCCCTTCCTCATGGCGGCGTGGAAACTCGCTCCGGCTCTCGCCGCAGGCGACACCATCGTGCTGAAGCCCTCCTCCCACACCTCCCTGTCCGTCCTCGAACTGGTCCG
The DNA here is from genome assembly GCA_944390485.1 of Veillonellales bacterium. Lineage (GTDB taxonomy): Bacteria > Bacillota > Negativicutes > Veillonellales > Dialisteraceae > UBA1822. Next base: position 50,355 of record CALXPQ010000002.1, on the reverse strand, counting down.
CCTCATCCAGGACGTGCTCCCGAAGGGCGTGCTGAACCTCATCACCGGCGCAGGCTCCAAGTCCGGCCAGTGGCTCCTCGACCACCCGGACCTCGACAAGCTCGCCTTCACCGGCTCCACCGAAGTCGGCCACGGCGTCTACCAGGCCGCCTGCGACAAACTCATCCCGGTCACCCTCGAACTGGGCGGCAAATCCGCGAACATCATCTTCGACGACTGCGACATCGACCAGGCCATCGAAGGCGTGCAGGTGGGCATCCTCTTCAATCAGGGCCAGGTCTGCTGCGCAGGCTCCCGCGTCTTCGTCCAGGAAGGCATCTATGACGAATTCGTATCCCGCCTGAAAGCCTCCTTCGAAGCCGTGAAAATCGGCGACCCGACCGACATGAACACCCAGCTCGGCGCCGTCATCTACGAAAGCCAGATGAAGAAAGTCCTGAACTACGTGAAAATCGGCCAGGAAGAAGGCTGCCATCTCGTCACCGGTGGCGAACGCTACACCGAAAACGGCTGCGATAAAGGCTTCTTCATCCGTCCGACCATCCTCGAAGATCCCAAAGGCAATGACCTCCGCGTCTGCCAGGAAGAAATCTTCGGACCGGTCGTGGTCATCCAGAAATTCAAGACCGCCGACGAAGTCATCGAAAAAGCGAACGACAGCGTCTACGGCCTGGGCGGCGGCGTATTCACCAGCAGCCTGAACACGGCCATGAAAGTCTCCCGCGGCGTCCACACCGGCCGCGTGTGGGTCAACACGTACAACGCGATCCCGGCGGGCGCGCCCTTCGGCGGCTACAAACAGTCCGGCATCGGCCGCGAGACCCACAAGGTCATGCTCGACCATTACAGCCAGACCAAGAATATCCTCATCAATCTGAAAGAAGGCACCACGGGTCTGTACGATGTGAAATAATTTCACGTACAGGAAAACAGAGAAGGATTTTTCCCTTCTCTGTTTTTTTGTGCGTGAAATCAGAAGCGAGACTCGTCTGCGTCGAAAAGGGAATCGGCGCAGACGATGCAAACTTCCTTTTCGATGGGCAAGTTTCGCACACACCGGGGCGGATCCACATCGCAATGAAAATTTTCCGCGCAGGCGGCGCGGGCCCACATAGAGAGGCCGTACGTGTCTCTCAGTTACGACTGTGTCCATTTTTGGAATGGGATTCCATGGTCTGCGACTTTCCTTCTTTTCCAAAAAAGAATGGAAAGTCGCCAAAGGAAGAAAATGCCGCCCCGTCACTCCGGCCTGAAAATTTCGCCGATCACTACCCTACGCGCAACTCGCTCCCTACGGTCGCTCAGACAGGCGCTCCGGCTGACGCCACCGGCGAAATTTTCTCCCTTCGGGCACCGGCCTCTGTTCAAAGGGGCGGGGAAGCTGCACCAATGCTGGATTTGCATTAGACATGAGGTGCGGGCTTCATTTTCAACGCGGACCATTCACACACACCGGGGCGGACCCCACATCGAGATGCCGTACGTGTCCGATCATTTACGACCGTTCTCATTTTCGGAATACGATTCCATAGTCTGCGACTTTCCTTCTTTTCCAAAAAAAGAATGGAAAGTCGCCAAAGGAAGAAAATGCCGCCCCGTCACTCCAGCCTGAAAATTCCGCCGGTCACTACCCTCCGCGCAACTCGCTCCCTGCGGTCGCTCAGACAAGCGCTCCGGCTGACGCCACCGGCGAAATTTTCTCCCTTCGGGCACCGGCCTCCGTTCAAAGGGACGGGGAGCTGCACCAGTGTTAAACGATATCGTGCATGGGGTGCGGGCTTCATTTTCGAAGCAAACGTTTCACCCACAGATGCGGGATCACATAGAGACGACTACCTTTTCTTCATGCCCGTGGAAGTTTTGTGTCGCCGCTTCGCGGCTCCCTTGTGATTCTGTACCTTCTCATGCAGGAGCGGACCCACATACGATAAAAAACTTTCCAAATCACACACGAAGGTTTATCTTCCTAATGTTGCCCCTCCTACGCTCGCGCGAAGCGCGGCGGACAAGGCCCGGCCCTGCCGGGCCTTCCTCTTTCCCCATACGCAGGCGCAAAGCGCCGCGTAAAATTTCGGCGGAGCCGGACTCCTCTTTCCCCTACGCCCGTGCGCAGCACGGCGGAACAGTCCGCTTGCGGACACTCCTTTCCCCGCGGACGGGAATACGGTCCATCCCCTCGCCTGAGCCCGGCTCCGAAGCCGGGCAGTTCCTGCGGGGCGGCTTTCTAATCTATGCCGCCCTTCTCCTCAGGCGCTCCTCCCCAGAGCGCCGAGATTGCGCCCGGCCATTTAGAAAAAGGGCCGGTGCGGCTCCTCAGAGCCGCAGCAGGCGGGGCGGCCTGCCGCGTCTTGCAGTTTGTACTGTCCCGGCATGGCTGTCGCTCCGTCGTCAGCGCCGCATTTGTGCTGAAAGGGAATTACAAACTGAGCGGCAGGACGCCCCGCCGACAGGTCCTTTTTCGCCTGGCCGGCAACTTCTTCCTTTGCTACTTTCCATTCTTCTTTGGAGAAGAAGGAAAGTAGCGACCATGGAATCGCATTCCTAAAACGGAATCATTCGTATGTTTCGGACACGTACGGCCTCGCTATGTGGGTCCGCACCCTCATGAGCCAATACGTACAGCGCCGCTGTTCAAATCCACCCCATATATCCCACGCAAAAAGCGCTCCGCAAGGGAGCGCCTTTCTGCCGCCGTCAGTCCACGAGGACGGCGTCCTTGTACTGTTCCGGAATCTGGATGCCGAGGATGCCTGCATTGGTCTTGTTGATAATGACGGTGAGGTCCGCCGGGTCCTGCACGGGCATGGTCTCCGGCTTGCCTTTGCCTTCGAGGATGTCCGCTACCATGTCGCCGGCCTGGATGCCGGTCTTGTAGAAATCGACGGAGATGGAGCCGAGGGCGCCGTCGCGGGCCATGCTGTCCGCGCCGACGAAGACGGGCACGCCCGCCGCATCGGTCACTTTCACGAGGGTCGGGATGGAGGAGGCGATCACATTATCCGTGGGCACGTAGATGAAGTCCACGTCGCCCGCGATGGATTCCGCCGCCTGCTGGATGTCGTTCACGTTCGACACGGTGGCTTCTTCTACGGCGAGGCCCAGCGCCGCGGCGTGTTTCCGCGCCTGTTCCGCCTGGATCTCGCTGTTCACTTCGCTCGCGCAGTACATGAGGCCCATGGTCTTCGCGCCGGGCACGAAGGCGAGGCCCATCTCGACCTGCTCTTCCACGGGGCCGCGGTCGTTCACGCCGGTGACGTTCGTGCCGGGCTTCTGGTTGCTCTTCACGAGTTTCGCGGTCTCGAAGTCGGTGATGGCCACGCCCACGATCGGGATGTCGTGGATCTCATTGGCGACGGACTGCGCCGCCGGGGTGGAAATGGCGACGATCACGTCGGGCTTCGCGTTCTTGAAGCGGGAGGCGATGTTTTTCAGGTTCGATTGGTCGCCCTGGGCGTTCTGCTGATCGATTTCGATCTTGTCCGCGGTGTAGCCGCGCTTGGCGAGCTGGTCGATGACGCCTTTGTTCGCCGCGTCGAGCGAGCCGTGCTGCATGATCTGGATCACGGCGACGCTCTTTTTCGCGCCTTCCGCTTTGCCGTCTCCGCTGCCGCCGCAGCCTGCCGCCGTCAATGCCGCTGCCGCCAGGAGCGCCGCCGCCGTATATTTCATCCACTGTTTCATTCTGCCATCCTCCTCCGGACGCCGGCTTTTCCGGCGCTGTCCGTCAAAATCTTCTGTTTTTGGGTATAAAAAGGGCGGGGCCCGGTTCCGCGCCTGCGGCTCCGCCTCTATGGTGTGGGGTATAGGATTGAAAAATCTCCGTCACTGGAGCTGCGCCGTCCGGGCGACGTCTTCCGGAATGGTGATGCCGAGGGCTTCGGCGCTCTTCTGATTGATGACCACGATGAGATCTTTCTGGGTCTCGATGGGCATGGTCTCCGGCTTCGCTTCACCTTTCAGGATCTTCGCGGCCATCGCGCCGGCCTGCTTGCCGAGGCGGTAATAGTCCACGGAGACGGCGGCGAGCGCGCCTTCTTTGGCCGCCTGCTCATACGCGGCGAAGACCGGGATTTTCGCGGCGTCGGTCACTTTCGTGAGCGTCGGCACGGAGGAAGCGATCACGTTGTCCGTGGGGATGTAGAGGAAATCGACGCTCCCCACGAGCGATTCCGCCGCCTGCTGGATGTCGTTCACGCTGGAGATGGTGCGGGTCTCCACGGCCAGCCCGCGGCTCTCCGCGTAGGCTTTCATTTCGTTCGCCTGGACTTCGCTGTTCATCTCGCTGGAGCAGTAGAGGAGGCCAGCCGTCTTCGCATCGGGCAGGAGCTTCATGGCCAGGTCGATCGGCGCGGAGACGGGGTTCTTATCGCTCGCGCCGGTGACGTTCGTGCCGGGGGCGTCGTCCGATTTCACGAGTTTGGCCTGCACGTAGTCCGTGATGGCGATGCCCACGATGGGGGTCTTCGTGATCTCATTGGCGACCGACTGCGCGGCGGGAGTGCCGATGGCGCAGATGAGCGCCGGGTCGGCGGACTTGAAACGGGCCGTGATGGATTTCAGGTTCGACTGATCGCCCTGGGCGTTCTGCTGGTCCACTTCGATCTTGTCGGGGCCGTAGCCGTTCTCCGCGAGCGCGTCGATGAAGCCTTTATTGGCCGCGTCGAGCGAGCCGTGCTGCATGAGCTGCACCACCGCGATCTTCGTCTTGCCGCCGGCCGGCGCCGCTTTCTCTCCGCTGCCGCCGCAGCCCGTCATCCCGATGAGGGCCGCCGCCGCAAGGGCTGCCGCCGCACACTTCATCCAAGTCTTCATGTTTCTCTATCCCTCCGTTATTTGATATAGGTCTGTTCCATTTCGTCCATGGTGCCGTTCATGGTGAGCTCCGCCAGGACGAAATTGATGTAATTCAAGAGTTCCTGATCGCCTTTGGCCATGAGTACGCCGAAGCGGTTCTTCGTGAAAGGCGCGCTGGCCAGCGGAGCCGCGAGGCGCTCGTCCATCTTTTCGTAGCGGATGGCTTCCATCGTCTCGGTGATCATGATGTCCGCCTGCCCGTCGGCCACGAGGCCGGGGATCTCCGCGTTCTGCTCATGCACGAGGATGGTCGCGTTCGGCAGATACTGGCGGGCGAATTTTTCGTTCGTTCCGCCCGGATTCACCATGACCCGCACTTCCGGTTTATTCATGTCGGCGATCGACTGGTATTTCGCCGCGTCGCCGTCCCGGCAGAGGATGGTCTTGCCGAAGAGGAGGTAGCCGTCGGACATTTCCATGGTGCGCGCCCGGTCGTAGGTGCGGGTGATGCCGCAGATGGCGATATCGAATTTCCCGGCCTGGGTGTCCGCCGCGAGCGTGGGCCACGTGGTGGGCACGTATTCCACCTTCACGTGGAGCGAGTCGGCGATCTGCTGCGCCAGCGCCGCGTCGAATCCTTCGTACTGGCCGGTCTCCTTATTCAGATACGACATGGGGCGGTAGTCCCCGGTGGTGCCGACGCGGAGGGTGCCGCGGGCGGCGATGTCTTCCAGATGCGCCGCTTCGGCGGCCGTCATCGTGCCGGCGGCGAGGCTTGCCGCGAGGAGCGCGGCCGCTGCGTATGTTTTCCAGTTTCTCATGCTGTCCATCTCCCTGTGTGGTAAATAAAAACGTCCCCTGCCCGGCATGCGCTGCACGCCTTTGACAAGGGACGACGGGGAACTCATCGCGGTACCACCCAAGTTACCTGAAGCAATAAAAAAAGCAGTACCGTGAGGGACGAAGTGTTCCGTGGTACCACCCTGCTTTGACTGTCTTCAAATCAACTCTCGATCCTGTAACGCGGATCACTCCGTCCTCGCCTACTGTTATTTCAGCGAAGCAGCTCGGGAAAGAACTTCCGCATCTCCTGCCCTCCGGTTTTCACCACACACCGGCTCTCTGCGCGGCGCAGACATGCGTACTTTTTTCCGTCATGACTTTTTGCAATTTGATATTGCAAATATAACAAAATTCCCGGACGCTGTCAAGGGAAATTTTCCGGAGGCCCCCTGCGGGGCCGGGGCATGGCCGGCAATGGGCGCGCCTCCGGGGAAGTCCATGTCCGACGCAAGCGTTTCTCGCACACGGATGCGGCCCCACATGAAGAGGCCGTACGTATCTCTCATGTGCGAATGATTCCATTCTAAGAATAAGATTCCGTAGTCCCCGACATTCTTTCCCGCCGCCCGCTTCCCGCCTCTGCAGGCAGTTCTCACCCCGTGCCTGTACTACCGAGAAAAAATTTCTGATGCAAAGGCATCACATCTTCACAAAAAATACGGCGGCAAAGACAATGAAGATGGGTGTCCATGTTTATCACAGGGACAGTACTGGTGCAGCTCCCCGCCCCTTTGAACGGAGGCCGGTGCCCGAAGGGAGAAAATTTCGCCGGTGGCGTCAGCCGCAGCGCTTGTCTGAGCGACCGCAGGGAGCGAGTTGCGCGGAGGGTAGTGACCGGCGAAATTTTCAGGCCGGAGTGACGGGGCGGCTGCCCTTTCTTTTGCTTCGTTTTCTTTCCGTCAGGCACGGAAAGAAAATGAAGGGACCATGGAATCGCATTCCAAAAACGGAACGATTCGTAAATGAACGGACCCGTACGGCATCGAAAATGCGCCGCCGCATACAGGCCTGCTCCCCGGCGGCGTCCCCTCTCATGCAGGAGTGGGCTCGCACGGGGCTGCCGCCGGTCTGCCCATCCAAACTCCCGCGCAGGCCTGACGGCAGAATGCGCGCAAAAAAATACACCGCTCCGCGCGGGAACGGTGTATTTTTTTATGCGACTGAACTCTGTGGCAAATGAATCAAAATCACAGGGTCTTGTCTGCGTACAGCTGGTCGATGAGAGCGTCATCCATGTTGAGTTTTTCTTTGAGGATCTCTCTGGTGTGCTGGCCGAGGGTCGGAGCCGGAGCGTCGACAGAGCCGGGGGTCTCGGACAGTTTGATTGGCACGCCGGCCATCATGACGTCGCCTGCGACCGGGTGATGGGTGGTGACGATCATGTTGCGGGCGATGACGCCGGGATCCTTTACGACACGTTCCACATCGTTGATCGGGCCGACCGGGATGCCGCCGTCGTGAAGGATCTTCAGCCATTCGTCCATGGTCTTCTGGGTGAAGGTCTTGGTCAGTTCTTCGGTCAGTGCATCGACATTTTCCGTACGGAGCGGGTTCGTGGTGAAGCGTTCATCCGCAGCGAGGTCCGGACGTTCGATGAGGCCGCAGAATTTCTGCCAGAGGGTATCGTTGCCGACAGCGATGATGACATAGCCGTCTTTCGTCTTGAGGGACTGGAAGGGAGTGATGGATGCATGGCGGTTGCCCAGCGGCTTCGGGGATACGCCGCTGTCGAGGTAGCGGGCGATCGCGTTTTCGAGGATAGCGACCTGGCAGTCGAGCATGGATACGTCCACGAGCTGGCCTTTGCCGGTCTTCTCACGATTGTAGAGAGCCATCATGATGCCCACTGCGGAGAAGATGCCTGCGGTGATGTCGCCGATGGAAGCGCCGACTTTGGTCGGTTCGCCGCCAGGCATACCGGTGATGGACATGATGCCGCCCATGCCCTGGACGATGACGTCGTAAGCCGGTTCATGTTTGTACGGGCCGGTCATGCCGAAGCCGGTGCATGCGGAGTAGATCAGGCGCGGGTTGATTTCTTTCAGCACATCGTAGCCGAGGCCGAGTTTGTCCATCGTGCCGCCGCGGAAGTTTTCTACGAGAACGTCCGCCTGCTTTACGAGGTCTTTCAGGATCTGCTTGCCTTCTTCAGACTTCATGTTGAGAGTCATGGAGCGCTTGCCGCGGTTCAGGCTCATGTAATACACGCTTTCGCCGTTTTTGAACGGGCCATACGCACGGGAATCATCGCCCTTGCCGGGTCTTTCGATTTTGATGACATCTGCACCCATATCGGCGAGGATCATGCCGGTATACGGAGCAGCGAGGACTCTGGACAGGTCCAGAACTACGACACCTTCCAACGGTTTTGCCATAAGAATAACCTCCTTAAAACTTCTGCAAATGACGACATTGCATTGTTCTGCCGTGCAGTTTGGCTCTGCATCGGCTTCCGAGATTATTATAGCACTGCGTTTTAGTTTTTCAATAAAAATATATCTTTTATTGTATCGTTTATTTTATATACATGTAATAATATATAGGTTCATATATATTAAATCCATCGTTTCATAATTCGACATTTATTGGTTTCTCTTTAATAACTGCCATGGAAATCAGGCAGGACCTCTGCCTTTTCCTTTATAATACAGACAGGAAACAGGAAAGGAGGCGCCCCATGAAGCCGCATCATCCGTTTGTCTCCGCCGAGGCGGAGCGCCGCTATGTGCGCCGGTACCGGGAGGAGGAAGCGCGCTGGCCTGTGCCGTATGAGAGCCGCTGCCTCGACACGCCGGAAGGGCGGACCTATCTCCGCGTGTCCGGCCCGGAAGGCGCGCCGCCTCTCGTGCTGCTGCCGGGGCTCACCACGCCGTCGCTCACGTGGGCGGTAAACGCGGCGGACTGGGCGCGCACGCACCACGTATACGCGCCGGATATGATCTACGACGCGGGTCTCAGCCGGAACGCCGTGCCGGTCTGGCGGAAACGGACGCTTCTCTCGTGGCTCGGGCATCTGTTCCGCGCGGCGCATATCCCCGAGCCCTTCGCGCTCGCCGGCATGTCCTACGGCGGCTGGCTCGCCGCGGAGTACGCCCTCGCCCGGCCGGAGGCGGTCTCCCGGCTCGTGCTGCTCGCGCCGGCGGCGACGGTCCTGCCGCTGCGGAAGCACTTCCTCGCCGCCACGGCGGCGTGCCTCTTCTTCCCGCGGCTCTGCGCGGACCGGTACTTCCGGTGGATGTTCGCCCGCTCGGCGGAGCATCCCGGCGCGGTGACGCTCCCGGAATTCCAGGCCGCCGCCCGGCTCCGCCTCTCGTCGTTCCGCCTGCGCATTCCCGCGCTGCCCCGCGTCTTCCCGGAGGCCGAGCTCGCCCGCCTGCCGCGCTTCCTCTTCCTCATGGGCGAAGACGACCGGCTCTACGATGCCCGCGCCGCGGTCCGCCGCCTCCGCCGTGCCGCCCCGCAGGGAGAGGCCCGCGTCATCGCCGGTGCGGGACACGACCTCCCGGTCATCGCCGCGGAGGAAGTGAACGCGCTCGTCTCCGATTTCCTCCGGCTGTGAACAAACGAAAAGGCCCTGCCCATGAGGCAGAGCCTTTTTTGATTGTCTTATTCTTTCCAGAAGTCGAGCTTCGAAACGTCGAGGCCGGGGATGTTCTTCGCGAGGAAGACCGGATTCTTCCCTGCCTTCCGCTGCGCTTCGTAGTCCTTCATCGCCGCGATGGCAATGCCGCCGAGGACGAGGATGGACGGGATATTGATGAGCGCCATGCACGCCATGAGGATGTCCGCGATGGCCCACGCTGCATCCATGCTGAGCACCGCGCCGATGAAGACGAGGACCGCACAGAAGAGGCGGAACACCGTCATGAAGGATTTGCCCGGCTCGCCGCGGTGGAGGAAGGACAGGTTATTGTCCACATAGTACAGATTGCCGATGAGCGTCGTGAAGGCGAAGAGCACCATGGAGACCGTGATGAGCATCGGACCGAACTCGCCGAAGATCGTGGTGACGGCGCTCTGCACGTAGGGCGCGCCCGCTCCTTCCTTCGTGATGGGCACGCCGGACATGAGGCACATGAAGGCCGTGGCGGAGCACACGAGGAAGGTGTCCAGGAAGACAGAGAACATCTGCACGAGCCCCTGCTTCACCGGGTGGGATACATCCGCGGAGGCCGCCGCGTTCGGCGCGGAGCCGATGCCCGCCTCGTTCGAGAAGAGTCCGCGCTTCACGCCGTACATGAGGCACGAGCCGCCCACGCCGCCTAGGATGGCTTCGAAATCGAAGGCGTCGGCGAAGATCAGGCCCAGCACGTGAGGCAGGTAGGACAGGTTCATCAGGATGGTCGCCACCGCCGCGAGGATGTAGATAACGCCCATCACCGGCACCATGACGGAGGTCACCTTGATGATGCGCCGGCCGCCGCCGAGCACGCAGTACGCCACGAGGAGCGCCTGGATGCCCCCGATGACCCACGGGATCACCTGCGCATCGTAGAAGCTGTACGCCGCGAAGGTGGACTGGAGATTGTACGAGCAGAGCATATTGAAGCCGCCCGCATAGGTGAGGATAAGGAAAATGGCGAAGGCGCTCGCCAGGAAGCGGTTGTGGAGCGCGCTCTCGATATAGTACGCCGGGCCGCCGTAGGACAGGCCGAGGCTGGAGCGCCGCTTGAAGATCTGCGCCAGCGTCGACTCGATGAACGCCGTAGACCCGCCGATGAGCGCGATGGCCCACATCCAGAAGACCGCCCCCGGCCCGCCGAGGCAGATCGCCGTGGAGATCCCGATGATGTTCCCCGTGCCCACGCGGGACGCCGTAGAGACCATCAGCGCCTGGAAAGACGAGACCTCGCCGCCCTCCGCGGGCTTCTCCAATACCACCCGGAAGCACTCCGGGAAAAGCCGGAGCTGCATCAGCCCCGTGCGCACCGTGAAATACAGCCCCGCCGCGACGAGCACCACCACGAGGATCGGGTAGTACATCACATCGTCCAGCCAGAGCAGTACAGGCATGATGGCGTCCATAATCAGTTCCCCCCTTCGCCGTCAAAAGGCCTGTAAAAGCCGTGTAAAAACCATCCATATTATAGCATAGCCAGCCTGCCGGCAAGACACGGAAATCTTACTGATTTCTAAACTCCGAAATCCAGTGACAAGCCCCGCCGAAACCGGCCAGAGGAAAAGGCCGCCTCCGGAGAAGCGGCCCTGCCTGTCCCGGTCTCAGCTCTTGCTGATGTCGGGGAAGTTGTACATATTGTCCAGCATGGGATTGTAGACGAAGCCCTGGACGTTCGCCCGGGTGGGGATCATGGCGTTCGTCTGGAAGAGGAAGAGGTACGGCGCGTCGGCGAGGACGAGGCGCTGCGCTTCCTGATAGAGCTCGATGCGGCGCTGATGGTCGCTCGAGGATTCCGCCTCCCGGAGGAGCGCGTCCACTTTGTCATTTTTATAGAAGGAGCGGTTGCCCGCGAGGCCGAAGTAGCCCGAGTCGAACCAATAGCTCATGTAGTTCTGCGGGTCGGCGTAGTCCGGGCTCCACGTGCCCATGCCGAGCTCGAAGTCGCCCTTGTCCACCCGTTCGCGGAAGGTGGGCCACGCGGTCTTCTCCAGCTTGAGGTCGATGCCGATGGACTTGAAATTGTTCTGGAGGAGGAGCGCCTGGGTCTCGTTGAAGGCCTGATTGTCTGAGTAGAGGAGCGTGAGCTGCGTCCCTTCGGGCACGCCCGCCTGCGAGAGGAGCTCTTTCGCCTTGTTCACGTCGTAGGTGTAGCCTGCCGCGTTGTCGTCGCGGCCCCACATGCCTTTCGGCACCGGCGTGGTGAGCTGCTCGCCGTGGCCTTTCACGGCGCCTTCGATGATGCCCTGATAGTCCACCGCGTAGGAGAGGGCCTGGCGGAATTTCACATTGTCCAGCGGCGCTTTCTGATTATTCAGGTAGATCACGCTGCACAGCATGCCCGGCGCTTCGTGGATGACGATGTCCTTATTGTTTTTCAGCTCTTCCAGCTGGTTCATGGGAATGCCCGCCGCGATGTCCAGGTCCCCTTTCTCCAGCTGGAGCCGCTGGGCGGAGGGGTCCTTGATGATCTGGAAGGTGACGGTCTTCAGTGCGGGCTTCTTGCCGCTGTAGTGCTCGTTCTGGGTGAGCTTGATGCTCTGGCCCTGATTGAATTCCGCGATCTGGAAGGGGCCGGAGCCGGCGGAGTGGCTCGCGAGCCAGCCGGACGCGTAGTCCCCGTCTTTTTCATGCTCCATGACTTTCGGGTTCACGATGTTGCCGCTGTCCACGGCGAGCGTCTGGAGGAACGGTGCGAACGGCCGGGAGAGGCGGATGACCACGTTCTCCGCGTCGGGCGCTTCCACCGACTCCACCAGTTTGAAATAGTCGGACGGACCTTTCTTCACGGCCTTCACGCGGTCGAAGGAGAATTTCACCGCCGCGGCGTCCACATCGGTGCCGTCGGAGAATTTATGGCCCGGCGCGAGCTTGAAGGTCCACACGAGGCCGTCGTCGGAGACGGTCCAGGACTTCGCCAGCGATCCTTCCACCTCCGTGCTCGGCTTCCCATCCACGGTCTTGTACTGTACGAGCCGCTCGTAGCAGTAGTACGGCACCTGCCAGTTTTCCATCGCCACCGCCGGGTCGATGCTCGCCACGTCCGTCGCGATGCCCACGACGAGCGTATCTTTCGGGATACGGGACTGGGACGAGTCCCCGCCGCCTCCGCAGCCCGCCAGCGCGAACGCCAGCACACACGCCGCCGCAGCGGCTTTCCATTTCTGATTCATGAGAGTGCCCTCCTTATATTCTTTTCCAGGCGCGGTCCCCGCGCCGATTTGCCTTCACTATAGCCGGGCCCGCGGGAGAAGTCAACCGCCGCGGCGTCCGCTGTGTTATGATAGGGAAGAAAAGATTTTATTTATAAATAAAGGAGGTCTTCCCCATGCCGCTCCACATCCTCACCCATCCGCTCATCGCCCACAAGCTCACGCTCCTGCGCAGGAAAGAGACGCCCACGGCCGATTTCCGCCGCCTGCTGGAGGAGATCACGCTCCTCATGGGCTATGAAGTCACCCGGGACCTGCCGCTGGAGGAAGTCCCCGTCGAGACGCCTGTGGGCCCCGCGGCGGGCCAGCGCATCGCCGGGAAGAAGCTCTGCCTCGTGCCCGTGCTCCGCGCCGGCCTCGGCATGACAGAAGGGCTCCTGAAGCTCCTTCCCTCCGCGCGGGTGGGTGTGATCGGCCTCTACCGCGACCCGCAGACGCTCCGGCCGGTGGAGTACTACTGCAAGCTTCCCTCCGTGGAAGGGCGGCTCTTCCTCATCACGGACCCGATGCTCGCCACCGGCGGCAGCTCCGCCGCGGCCATCACCCTCCTGAAGCAGCACGGCGCGCGGCACATCCGGCTTCTCTGTCTCGTCGCCGCGCCGGAGGGCGTCCGCCTCGTGGAGGAGCAGCACCCCGACGTGGACATCTACACCGCCGCGCTCGACGACCATCTGAACGGCCACGGGTACATCGTCCCTGGTCTCGGAGACGCGGGAGACCGCATCTTCGGGACAAAATGAAAATGATTGCATAGACCGCCGCCGGGCGGTCTTTTTTCATACCTTTCCCCGCACAGTTGCCGCCAGAAAAGAAAAATCCCCGCCGGAGCGGGGACTGTCTGTTTTGCATTCTCTTTTACATCTGGACTGCGTTGTACCGTCCGTTTTCGATCTTCAGGAGCACCAGATCGACCTGCGGGTCGCCGCTGTTCGTGAAGGTCATCTTGCCACACACGCCGTCGAAGTCTTTCATGGACGCGAGGGCGTCGCGCACTTTCTTCGTATCGGTGGTGGTACCGGCCTGCTTCACCGCCGCCGCGGCGAGGTACGCGGAATCATACGCGCAGGCTGCGAAGTTGTCCGGTTCGTGGCCGTATTTCTCGGTGAATTTCTTCACAAATTCTTTCGTGCGCGCGCTGTCCCGGTCCGCAGACCACATGCAGGACACGTACACATTGTCCGCCGCCGCGCCCGCGCCGCGGATCAGCTCCGGCGAGACGAAGCCGTTATCGCCGAGGACGGGCTGGTTCATGCCCATCTCGCGCATCTTCTTCAGGATGAGCGCCCCTTCCTGATAGTAGCCGGCCACGACTACCACATCGGGATTCGCATGCTGGATCTTCGTGAGCTGCGCGGAGAAGTCGCTGTCCTTGTCGGCGAAGGTCTCGTCCGCGACGATCTCCACGCCCGCGTCCGTCAGAGATTTTTTGAAGATATTGTACGCGGACACCTGATGCTCATTGTTGTGCGAGTAGAGCAGCGCCGCCGTGCGGTAGCCCAGGAGCTTGTGCGTCTTCTCTACGGTCTGGGGGATGTTCTGCGATTCAGGCACGCAGTTGCGGAAGAGGTACTCCCCGCCGTCCGTGAGGCCTTCCGCCGTGGTGGCCGCGCCGAGGAGCGGGATGTGCGCCTGTTCGAAGATGGGCGCCACCGCTTTGTATTCGCCGGAGATGAGCGGCCCCACCACGAGGAGCTTCTTGTCCGCCACCATCTTCTGCGCCGCGGCCACCGCCTGCGCCACGACGCCTTTCGTGTCCACCATCTCCACGTCGAAATGGTAGTCGCCCTGCGCGTTCAGCTCTTCGATGGCCATGTCGAAGCCTTCCTTCTCCGCGAGGCCGTACGCGGCGACCCCGCCGGTGGTGCCGTTGATGAAGCCGAGCTTCACCGTCTTCTCATGAGCGGCGCCTTTGTCGCCGCCGCAGCCCGCAAACCCTGCACAGGCGGCGGTCATGAGCAGCGCCGCGCCGAATACTTTCCATGCTTTTTTCCAGTTCATATGAATTTCCTCCTTTTGAAATCCGATCCTTATCCCAAAAGAGGGTACAAAAAAGCCCCCGCCTGCCCAATGGCAGACAGAGGCGACATGCGCGGTACCACTCTGTACTATACTCAGGGACGCCGGAACTCCTCCTGCCGGCAGAGGGCCGCTCCGGGCCCGGATAACAAAAAACGCCTCCATCCGGTCTCCCGGACAGAGGCGGCTTGCGCGGTACCACTCTGCATTATGCTCTCGGCACAGAAAAATTCCAGTGCTCTGTCCGTAACGGGGACGGCCGGCTCCGCCTACTTCTTTCGGCAGAGAAGCTCCCGAGTGATTGTCCATCGTGCATCCGCGCCGGTTTTCACCGCCCACCGGCTCTCTGCAGCTCTCACGCACGACTTCCGTCTCGTTCATCGCCTGTATCCATGTTGATGTCCGGTATTGTACCGGACGGATACTTTTTTGTCAAGCATGGTGAAGATTTATTTCTTGATCTTTTTGAAATCCGGGGCAACGTCCGGACAGCGGGGCAGGAAGCGGGACCAAGGCTTGCCCGCTCTCATGCATAGGGGGCAGGCTTCACTTCCGACGCGAACGTTTTTCCCACACCGGCGCGGACCCACATCGCAATGAAAATTTTTCTTCGCAGGCGATGCGGGTCCACATAGAGAAGCCGTACGTGCTCGCTCATTTACGACTATTTCTATTTTTGGAATACGATTCCATGGTCTGCGGCTTTCCTTCTTTTCCCAAAAAGAAAGGAAAGCCGCCAAAGGAAGAAAATGCCGCCCCATCACTCCGGCCTGAAAATTTCGCCGGTCACTACCCTCCGCGCAACTCGCTCGCTTTGCTCGCTCAGACAAGCGCTCCGGCTGACGCCACCGGCGAAATTTTCTCCCTTCGGGCACCGGCCTTCGTTCAAAGGGGCGGGGAGCTGGACCAGTGCTGGACTTGCTTCAAACAGGGGATGCGGGCTTCATACTCGATGCATTTGTTTCTCATACACTGGTGCGGACCCCACATAAACCCCAAATCTCTTTTACACAGTCGGCGCGGACCCACATAACGATGCCGTACGTGCTCACTCATTTACGACTTTTCCCATTTTTGGAATGGGATTCCATGGTCTCCGACATTCTTTCCGGCCGCTCGGAAAGAATGTCGGCCAAGAAAGGGAGCGCCGCCGCGCGTTTCCGGCCTAAGCTGCACACCGTCTCAGCTAACGGGCCGCAACTCGCTCCCTCCGGTCGCTCAGACACAGCGTCCCGTCTTCACGCTGAGACGGTGCCCAGCTTCCCCCTGCGGGGTCGGCCTCCAACGGAACGGGCGGGGAGCTGTACCAATGCTGAACTTGTATCGTGCATAGGGTACAGACTTCATTTTCAATGCAAACGTTTCACACACACCGGGGCGCGACCACAGAGAAATGACTACCTTTCTCTTCATGCCCGGGGAAGTTTTGTGTCGCCGCATTGCGGCTCCCTTGTGGCTGTGTACTTCCCCATGCAGGAGCAGACCCACATACGATGAAAACCTTCCAAATCACACAAAGGTTAATCCTGCCAATGTTTCGCCCCATACGCACGCGCGAAGCGCGGCGGCCACGGTCCGGCTCTGCCGGGCTTTCTTTTTTCCTCCCATACGCAGGCGCTTTGCGCCGCGTAAAATTCCGGCGCAGCCGGACTCCTCTTTCCCCTTACGCCCGTGCGCAGCACGGCGGAAAAAGTCCGCTTGCGGACACTCCTTTCCCTGCGGACGGGAATACAGTCCCCCTCTCCGCCTGAGCCCGGCCCCGAAGCCGGGCAGTTCCAGCGGGGCGGCTTTCTAACCTGTGCCGCCCTTCCGCTCAGGCGCTCCTCTCCAGAGCGCCGAATTTGCGCCCGGCCATTAAGAAAAAGGGCCGGTGCGGCTCCTCAGAGCCGCAGCAGGCGGGGCGGCCTGACGCGTCTTGCAGTTTGTACTGTCCCGGCATAGTTGTCTCTCTACCGCACAAGCCGCATTGGATGTGAAAGGGAATTACAAACTGAGCGGCAGGACGCCCCGCCGACAGGTCCTTTTTCGCCTGGCCGGCCGCTTCTTCCTTTGGTTACTTTCCATTCTTCCCGGAGGAAGAAGGAAAGTGACACGACTATGGAGCTCGTGCTCCTAAAACAGAACCATTCGTAAATGACCGGACACGTACGGCCTCTCTATGCGAGCCCGCTCCTCCATGAGCCGATACCCCTGCATCGAAAATGTATCCCGCTTCCTCATGAGCCATGACAAATCCCCTCCTGCGAAAAAAAAGTTTAATATTTCAGTATTGCTTGGTACCTTGCAATGCAAAGTACCGTGTGATATAGTGTGGTTAAGAAGAGATCAGGAAGCGTTCCCGTATCTTTCAGGAACCGCGGGGCCCGCCCCGCATTGACAGAAAGGATCTCCCATGAATGTGCAGCTCAAGAAAGGAGTCATGGAAATCGTAGTCCTGTCCATGCTCCGCCGGAAGGAGTATTATGGATATGAGCTGGTGACGGACATTTCCAAATATATCGAGATGTCCGAGGGCACCATCTATCCGCTGCTCAACCGGTTCAAGAAAGACGGGCTCGTCGAGACGTACCTCGCCGAGTCCCACAACGGACCGCCGCGAAAATATTACCGCATCACCGAGACGGGCCGCGAAGAATTCAAAGAATCCGTCCGGGAATGGATACAGTTCACGAAGGCAGTGCGGACGCTGCTGGAGGAAGGAGGCACCCCGAATGAACCGAACTGAATTTATGGATCTGCTCCGCTATTACTTCCGCAGGGTGAGCGATGCGGAGCTCCAGGAAATCCTCTCGGACTACGAGGCGCATTTCGAAGAGGGCAAAAAGGCCGGGCTCACGGAGGAGGAGATCTGCCGGGAGCTGGGCAGCCCGAAGGACGTATATGAGATGTACCTCCACGAAGGCATGATCCACGAGGAGGAGCCGGCCGCGCCGCAGCCGTCCCGCCGGGCGGAAAAGATCGCGGACACGGCGGACCGCCTTGCCGGCCATGCCGAGCGGCTCGCCGGGCAGGCGGAAAAGCTCGCCGGCGACGCCGGAAAGATCGCCGGCACGACGATCAGCCGGGCGCAGGACGCGTGGGACCGCTCCATCGCCCCGCAGCTCCCCGAAGCGGCGGAAACCGCCGGCGGGCTGGTGTGGAAGGTACTCTTCTCCGCCTGCTACGCCGCGTCGTTCCTGGTCTTCCTCATCACGGCGCTCCTGGTCTACCTCCTGTCGGGGACGTTCCCCGCGTTCGGCGGCTTCTCGCCGCTGCCGGGCATTTCCGCAGCGACGCTCTTCTTCCTCGGAGGGACGGGCTTCTTCGCCGGGCTGGCGCTCTTCTTCGCCGGCTCGGAGATCCGCAGGATGCACCGCGCCCGCCATACCCCGCCTTCTTCCGGCGCTTCCACCGGAGCGCCCGTACCCCCGCCGTCCCCGGAGGACAGCCCGAAGCCGCAGGACACGATCCAGCCGGCGGTGCTGCTCCTTCCCGCCGCGGGGAGAAAGTGAGGCATCATGAAAAAGATCATTCTCTGCATGGCGCTGTCCGTGCTGTGTCTCTTCGGCGGCATCGCC
Organism: Veillonellales bacterium; assembly: GCA_944390485.1. GTDB lineage: Bacteria > Bacillota > Negativicutes > Veillonellales > Dialisteraceae > UBA1822. The sequence continues at coordinate 32,317 of CALXPQ010000002.1, read as the reverse complement.
TCGTTCCTCGCGAACGACGTCACCGCCTACGCCGGATGGGCCCGCCGGAATTATCCGTACATGGCCGACGAATTCGGCCGGCATATGGGCCGGTTCTTCCCGGGCTGCATGCCGCCGGAGCGCCGCTACGACGAAGGGCGGCATCACATGCGCCGTCCCGCTCCGCCGCCGGCCTATGACCGGCAGGACCCCCGCTCCGCTCCGGGCCGTGCGCCCGCTGCCGGCGATTCCCCGCAGTCTGCGCCTTCCGCGCCTCCTGCGGTCAATCCATAAAGAAGATGTAATATGGTTTCCGGATTTCCCGTCGTCGCCTGCGCAAGCAGGAAGAAAGTGAGGTTCTCATGAAAAAGATGATTCTCTGTGCAGCCCTGGCCGCGGCGTGCGCGGCGTTCGGCGCAGGCAGCGCATCCGCTGCCCCCGCGGTGCCGCCGGCTCCCCGGGCGCCGGCTGAAAAAGTCGTGACGCCCCCGTCCCGCACTTACATGGACAGCGTCATGCGCGCGGAATATGACGGCACGGCCGGCCGCCCGATGCGCGGCGTGGTCATGGCCTATGAAGAAATGCGCGGGCCCCGTGCGATGCGCCCCGGTCCTGTGATGAGAGGCCCCGGCCCCGCGCGGGCGGAAGGAGTCCGCCAGGCCGGATTCAATGACGACGGCGTGCGCCGTCCGGCCCGTCCGCCGAGAGGCGACGTCCGCCGGGGCGATGACCGTCAGGCTCCGCCGCAGGCGGCCCAGCGCGGCGAACGCCGGTACCACCGGTACGGCCCTGACGGACGCGTGCACTGCCCGTACGGCTATGACCACCGCCGCGGCGACTGCCCTTACTATGAAGAACGCCGCGCTTACTACTACGACGATGACCGGTATGACGACTGGGACGACGACGGCTGGTATGATGACGACGGCTATTATCATCACCGCGCCTACCGCCACCACAGAGGCTATTGGTACTGATTGAACGAAAGCGAGGTATTCCCATGAAACGCTGGATTCTTTCTGCCGCTCTTGCCGCATCGCTCCTCGGTGCGGGCACGCTCGCGGCGGACGCCCACTGCGGCTGGGACCCCGGCTGCTACCGCGGCTATGACCGCGCGGCCTATGCGGACGAGACCTGCCCGTGCGGCTACGGCGAGCCCCATACCCGCGGCGACTGCCCCTACTACGGCGGCCGGTATGCGGACCGGGGCGGCTGGTACGATGACGACGGGTACTACCACCGCGGCCCATACCGCCACCACGGCTGTCGGTACTGATCCCTGATGGTTTCTCTTTCGGAAAGCGAGGTTCTCCATGAAGAAATGGCTCCTCTCGGCGGCTGTCGCCGCGGCGCTCCTCGGCGCGGGCGCGTTCTCTGCCGACGCCTACGGCCCGCATCACGGCCGGTATATGGACCGGTATGACGACGACCGGTACGAATACGAAGATGACGACTGGTACGACGATGACCGCTACGAGCGCGAAGACGACGACTGGTACGACGACGACCGCTACGAACGCGAGGACGATGACTGGTACGATGACGACCGGTATGAACACGAAGATGATGACTGGTATGATGACGACCGCTACGAGCACGAAGACGACGACTGGTACGACGATGACCGCTACGAACATCGCCGGCCCCGCCGCTGAGCGCTGACGGTCTGTCGGAAAGGAAGCGGAATCTCCCATGAAACGCACCCTGATCTGCGCGGCAATCGCGCTCTTTGCAGCTCTCCTCTCCGGAGGCGCGGCGTCCGCCGCATCGCCGGCTCTCCCCTCGGACGGCCAGCCCGGCTGGACGCAGGCTGCGCCGGCCCACCACTACGAAGGCGGCCATCACTATGACCGCGGCTGGCATCACGGCGGCTGGCACCATTGAGCCGCCCATTCCTCCTTTGAAAAATCCCTCTCTGCCGGATTCTGTCCCCTCCGGCGGGAGGGATTTTTGGCTGCGCGCATTCTTTAAGAAATCTTATGAATTCCTGCCGCTCCGTTTTCAATATTGTCCGCTACAGTAAAGACACCCGGCGGGGCGTGCTTACCATCGGCCGGGATTTACGTTATAATAAGAAAAATGTCTGCTTATAAGGAGTTTCCCATGATTTCGATCGTCACCCCGGTATACAATGAAGAAGATAACGTCGTCTATTTCCACGATGCAGTGACCCGCGTGATGAAGGACCTCGGCATGGATTACGAGATCCTCTACATCAATGACGGATCCACGGACAGCACGGAGCAGAAGCTCCGCACGCTCGCCTCGGCGGATCCCCATGTGCGGGCCATTTCTTTTGCGCGGAATTTCGGCCACCAGATTGCCATCACCTGCGGCATGGATTTCGCCGACGGCGACGCGGTCATCACCATGGACGGGGACATGCAGCACCCGCCGGCGCTCATCCCGAAACTCGTCGGGAAGTGGCAGGAAGGGTACGACATCGTGCAGGCCATCCGCACCGCCACGGAGGACGCGGGCTTCGTGAAGCGCGTCACTTCGTCCGGGTACTACGCGGTCATCAACGCCATCTCGGACAGCCCTGTCCGCCCGGGCGGCTCGGACTTCCGCCTCATGGACCGGAAGGCCATCCTGACTTTCCGCCGCTTCCGGGAGCACAGCCGCTTCATCCGCGGCATTATCGGGAATATGGGATACAGGCAGGCCACCGTGGAATACGTCGCTCCGGCGCGCCATGCGGGCGTGTCGAAGTTCTCCATGAAGAAGATGCTCCATCTCGCCATGGACGGCATCCTCACCAATTCCACCGTGCCCCTCCGCATGATCTTTTACGTGGGCGTCCTGTCCATGATCTTCGGCTTCCTCCTCATCCTCTACGTCTTCGGCTGCTGGGTGCTCGGCCACACCGTGCCGGGATGGGCCACCATGACCATCCTGCTCTCTCTCTTCGGCAGCCTCCAGCTCCTCGGTCTGGGCATCGTCGGCGAGTACATCAGCCGCATCTTCAAGGAAGCCCAGAACCGGCCGCTCTACTGGATCGGGGACGACACCGCCGACGACCCCGCGAGCCCCTACAGGCAGGCGCGGGCCGGCCGCTGACCGCGGCTATCGCCAGAGGAGACCCGCACCGGATCTCCGGAAAGGAACAACAAATGGCAAATAACGATTTCTTCGGAAGCGAGATTTTCAAAGAGCTGCTGGAAGGCATGCAGGAGGAAGAGCGCTTCACCGCCACCTACCGCATCGAGGCCTCCGATTTCCAGAGCGCCCGGGAAAAGGCCCTCGCCATCGCTTATGAGCAGACCGTGGAATGCCCCGCCGATCTCATCCGGGGCACGTGGATCGAGCAGCGCGTGGTGGGCCATGTGGAAGACCTGAAGAAAGCCCAGCCCGGCGCGTACTACGCGGTCATCTCCTACCTGCCGGAAGCCGTGGAGAGCGACTTCACGGAATTCCTCAACATGCTCTTCGGCAATGTGAGCCTCCTGCCGGGCATCCGCCTCCTGTCCGTCGAGCTGCCGGAAGCCATGGAGAGCACCTTCAAGGGGCCGAAGTTCGGCCAGAGCGGCCTGCGCGACCTCTGCGGCGTGCCCTCGGGCCCCATCCTCATGTCCGCGGTGAAGCCCCTCGGGCGGAGCGCGAAGGAGCTGGCGGAGATGGCGGGTGCGCTCGCGCTGGGCGGCTGCCCCCTCATCAAGGACGACCACAGCCTCTTCGACCAGCGCTGGGCGCCTTTCGAAGAGCGCGTCTCCGCCATGGCGGACGCCGTGCACGAGGCGAACGCGAAGACCGGCGGGCACTCGCTCTACATCGCGAACTGCACCGCGGACAACCTGCGCTTCCTCGACCGGGCCTACAAGGCGGAGGAGCTCGGAGCGGACGGCATCATGGCTGCGCCGGGCCTCGTGGGATTCAGCATGGTGAAAGCCCTCGCCGACGCGCCGGACTTCCACCTGCCCATCTTCCTCCATCCATGCTTCTCCGGCGGCTTTGTCCAGCACGAGGACACGGGCATTGCGCCGTACTGCTACTACGGCCAGCTCGGCCGCCTCGCCGGCGCGGACGCGGTGATCTTCACGAGCTTCGGCGGGCGCTTCGTCCACAGCGAAGAGGACTGCGCGATCATCGCGTCGTCCCTGTCCGCGCCCATGCGCTATGTGAAACCTGCCTTCCCCGTGCCGAGCGGCGGCATGAAGTGGCAGCTCTTCGGCCGCATGTGCCGCGTGTACGGCGGCAACGCGGTCTTCCTCGTGGGCGGCGCGCTCCAGACGGAAGGGCCGGACCTCACGGCGAATACGAAATTCTTCCTGGAAAAGCTCCGCGAAGCGTACAGCCAGATGAAATGAAATACGGCAGCCCCCGGCGGGGCTGTTTTTTTATGCAAACGATAGAGAAAACATTCATCTTTCATCCGCAGGCAGAGCCGTTCCGTCATAGCCGCTTCCCATGGACTGCATACAGAAAAGGAATGGCAGAGGACATGTTTCCGCGCTGATAAAATTTCATATTTCTGAAGTCGCAGTACTATAATGCATATTTTCTTCAATTCCCATCATCCGTTCTCCGTCAGGAGCCGGCCCGCCGTCCGACAGAGGATTTGACAATCTGCAAGAATATACCTATAATGAAAACCACAATTTCATTTTTCTGCAAAGGCGCTGCCTCCTTTCCGGGAGACGGCGCTTTTTTCTTTCCCCATGACAACTGCACAGCAAGCGATGACGCCCGCATTTTCCTGCGCGGCGTTTTTTCGTCCAAAGGCAACGGCGCCGGTATGGCTTTCATACGCGGCGCCTTTTCATAGACAATTCACGACAAAGGAGGAATCCCAATGACACAGATCGATCTGAACAGCGATCTCGGAGAGAGCTACGGCGCTTACACCATCGGCAACGACAGCGAGGTGCTGCGCTACGTGAGCTCCGCCAATATCGCCTGCGGCATGCACGCGGGCGACCCCTTCGTGATGCACCGCACGGTGCGGCTCGCCCTCGAGCGGGGCGTGGCGCCGGGAGCACATCCGGGGCTGATGGACCTCCCCGGCTTCGGCCGGCGGGCCATCCCCACGAAGCCGGAGGAGGCGTACGACCTCACCGTGTACCAGGTGGGCGCGCTCGCCGCGTTCGTCAGGGCGGAAGGAGGCCGGCTCCAGCATGTGAAGCCCCACGGCGCGCTGTACAACATGGCCGCGAAGGACATGGCGCTCGCGAAGGCCATCGCCGCAGCCGTGCGCGACGTGGACCCCGGCCTCGTGCTGTACGGCCTCGCCGGGAGCTGTCTCGTCCGGGCGGCGGAGGCGGCGGGCCTCACGGCGGCGAGCGAAGTCTTCGCGGACCGCACGTACCAGGACGACGGCTCGCTCACGCCGCGCTCGCAGCCCGGCGCGGTCCTCACGGACGACGAGGCGGCCATCCGACAGGTGCTCCGCATGGTGGAGCACGGCACGGTCGTCTCCGTCACGGGGAAAGAGATCCCCGTCCGGGCGGACACGGTATGCATCCACGGCGACAGCCCGAAGGCCCTCGAGTTCGCCCGGCGCATCCGGGAGCGGCTCCTCGCCGAGGGCGTCCGCATCGTTTCTTTTGCCGGCCGGTGACGGCCGCATTTCCTGAATCAGAGAGGGGGATCTTCCCATGAAAAAATTTGACTGGAGCGTCCTGCTGGGCGCGGCCTTCCTGATGGCGACCTCGTCCATCGGACCGGGCTTCCTCACGCAGACCACCGTATTCACCGAACAGCTCAAGGCGAGCTTCGGCTTCGTCATCCTCACCACCATCATCCTCGACATCGGCGCGCAGCTCAACGTGTGGCGCATCATCGGCGTCTCCGGCAAGCGCGGGCAGGATGTGGCGAACATGGTCCTGCCGGGCCTGGGCTACTTCGTGGCGGCGCTCATCGTACTGGGCGGCCTCGCCTTCAATATCGGCAACATCGCCGGCGCGGGCATGGGCTTCAACGTGCTCTTCGGCCTCGACACCGTGACCGGCGCGGTCATCAGCGCCGTGCTGGCCATCTCCATCTTCATCGTGAAGGAGGCGGGCCGCCTGATGGACCGCTTCACCCAGCTCGCGGGCCTCGTGATGATCGTGCTCACCCTGTACGTGGCCTTCTCCTCCGCGCCGCCCGTGGGCGAAGCCCTCGTGAAGACCGTCGCGCCGGACACCATCGATCCCATGACCATCGTCACCATCGTGGGCGGCACCGTCGGCGGCTACATCACCTTCTCCGGCGGGCACCGCCTCATCGACGCGGGCATCACCGGCAGGGAAGCGATCCCCCAGATCTCCCGCAGCGCCGTCACCGGCGTGTGCCTCACCGGCGTGATGCGCGTGCTCCTCTTCCTGGCGACGCTCGGCGTCATCAGCGCGGGCCTCACGCTGGACAGCGCGAATCCTCCGGCGTCCGTCTTCCACCTCGCCGCGGGCAACGTGGGCTACAAGGTCTTCGGCGTCGTCATGTGGGCGGCGGCCATCTCCTCCGTGGTCGGCGCGGCGTACACCTCCGTTTCCTTCATCCGCACGTTCAACAAATGGATCGACGCGAACTACCGCTGGTTCGTCATCGCGTTCATCATCTTCTCCACCTTCGTCTTCGCCGTCGTCGGCCAGCCTGTGAAGACCCTCATCCTCGCGGGCGCGCTGAACGGCCTCATCCTCCCGATCACGCTCCTCGTCATGCTCGTGGCGGCGCACAAGAAATCCATCGTGGGCGACTACAAACATCCCCTGTGGATGACCGCCTTCGGCGCGGTGGTCGTCGCCATGACGGCGTACATGGGCGTCCTCACCATGATAAAACAGCTCCCGAAGCTCTTCATGTAAAGGGAGGAGGGTCCCTGTGGAACACGCATACACCATCCTTCCTCTCGGCGAGGCGGGCCTGCTCGTCCGCTTCGGCAGCGAGATCCGCCCGGACATCCACCGGTGCGTGAAGGCCCTCGCGGACGACCTCGCCGCGCACCCCTTCCCCGGCCTCGTGGAGACGGTCATCTCCTACACGGGCCTCGCCGTCTATTACGACCCCTTCCGCGTGCGCCGCGCCGGCGCTCCCGGGCAGGACTCCGCCTTCCGCATCGTGTCGGACCTTCTCGCGCGGGAATGCATCCCCCGGGCGGACGACAGCGGCCGCGCCGCGCCGCGCGTGGTGGAGATCCCCGTGGTCTACGGCGGAGAGTACGGGCCGGACCTCGATTTCGTGGCGGAGCACAGCGGCCTCTCGCCGGAAGAGGTGGTCCGCATCCACACGGCGCCGAAGTACCTCGTGTACATGATCGGCTTCTGCCCCGGCTTCCCCTACCTGGGCGGCATGGACAAGCGCATCGCCACCCCGCGCCGGGCCACCCCGCGCGTCGCCATCCCCGCGCGGAGCATCGGCATCGCCGGCGAGCAGACCGGCGGCTACCCCGTCTCCACCCCCGGCGGCTGGCAGATCATCGGCCGCACGCCGACGGACATGTTCCGCCCCGACCGGGCGGACGACCCGAGCCTCCTCCACGCGGGGGACCTCGTGAAATTCACCGCCATCTCCGAAGAAGAGTATCTCGCACGAAGGGAGGGACAGCCATGAGCCTGTCTATCATCCGCCCCGGCCTGATGACCACCGTCCAGGACGGCGGCCGCTGGGGCTGGCAGAAGATCGGCGTCATCCCGTCGGGCGCGATGGACATCTACTCCCTGCGCACGGCGAATATCCTCGTGGGCAATGACGAATACGAAGCGGCCGTGGAAATCACCCTCACCGGCCCCACCATCGAATTCACCTCCGACACGCTCATCGCCATCACGGGCGGCGATTTCCGCCCCATCATCGACGGGCAGCCCGTGCCCATGTTCCGCCCCGTGGCCGTCCGGGCGGGGGCCATCCTGCGCTTCGGCGCGTGCCGCACCGGCTGCCGGGCCTACCTCGCCGCGGCCGGCGGCTACGACGTGCCCCTCGTCATGGGGAGCCGCAGCACCTGCCTCCGCGGCGGATTCGGCGGCTGGGAAGGGCGCGCCCTCCGCAAAGGAGACGTCCTCCCCACGAAGGAGCCCGGCGAATTCGGGCAGAAGATGATGTACAACATCTTCTCCCGCGGGGCCCACTCCTTCCAGAAGGCGGGCTGGCGCATCAGCCAGACCCACGTCACGGAGGAGCGCCTCCGGAAGCCCATCCGCGTCATGGCGGGCCTCCAATACGACGCCTTCACCGACCAAGCGCGGTACGATTTCTTCAATACGAGCTTCCTCATCACCACCCAGTCTGACCGCATGGGCTACCGCCTCGAAGGGCCGGAGCTGCCTCTCCGGGCGCCCCTCGAGATGATCTCCGAAGCGTCGCCCCTCGGCACCGTGCAGGTCCCGCCGAGCGGCCGGCCCATCATCCTCATGGCGGACCACCAGACCACCGCGGGCTACCCCGTCATCGCGCAGGTCTCCCTCGTAGACGCGGCCCGCGTGGCCCAGCTCAAGCCGGGCGACCGCCTCGACTTCCGCCTCATCAGCCAGGAAGAGGGCGAGCGCCTCTACATCGAGATGGAGCAGTGCATGGAAAATATCAAGATCGCCGTGGCAGGCATGTTATAAAGGAGGGATCCCCTTGCTGTCCCTGAATGAAATCAAAGAATTGATGAAGCTCCTCGAAGCTTCCCCGCTCTCGAAAATCGAACTCACCTACGGCGACGGCAGCGTCCTGCTCGAGAAGAGCGCCGCCCCCGCCGCGCCGGTCCCCGCGCCCGCGGCCTCCGCCGCCCCGGCGGCTGTCCCGCAGCCCGCCGCTCCCGAGCCGGCCGGGCAGATCGTGGACATCACTGCCCCCATGGTGGGCACCTTCTACAGCGCGCCCGACCCGAAAGCGCCGCCCTTCGTGAAAGTGGGCGACTCCGTCACGCCGGGCACCGTGGTATGCGTCCTCGAAGCGATGAAGATCTTCTCCGAAGTGGACGCCGAAGTGGAAGGGGAAATCACGGAGATCCTCGTGAAGGACGGCGACTTCGTCGAATTCGGCCAGCCGCTCTTCCGGGTGCGGCAGTCCTCCGGCCGCGCGTGAGGTGCCGCCATGTTCCGCAAGATACTGATCGCGAACCGGGGAGAGATCGCCGCGCGCATCATCCGCGCCTGCCATGAGATGGGCATCAGCGCCGCCGCGGTGTACTCCGAGGCGGACCGGGACTCCCTGCCCGTGCGCCTCGCGGACGAAGCGTACTGCATCGGCCCCTCGCAGGCGAAGAAAAGCTACCTCGACATCGCCCGCCTCATCGAGACCGCCCGCGCCGCCGGGGCGGACGCCATCCACCCGGGCTACGGCTTCCTCTCGGAAAACGCGGATTTCGCCGACGTGTGCGCGAATTACCGCATCGCCTTCATCGGCGCGTCCGGCGAAGCCATCCGCCACATGGGCGACAAGGCCATGGCCCGCAGCACCATGATCCACGCGGGCGTGCCCGTCGTCCCCGGCACGGAAGGGCTTATCACCGACGAGGACGAAGCGCGGCGCATCGCGGCCTCCATCGGCTATCCCGTCCTCATCAAGGCGACCGCCGGCGGCGGCGGCAAAGGCATGCGCGTCGTGGAGGACGAAGAGGAGCTGGGCCGGGCGCTCCGGCAGGCCGCGCAGGAAGCGGAGCGCTCCTTCGGCAATGCGGGGGTCTACCTCGAGAAATACCTCCCCCGCTCCCGCCACGTGGAGATCCAGATCATGGCCGACAGCCAGGGCCATGTGGTCTACCTGGGCGAGCGCGACTGCTCCACCCAGCGCCGCCACCAGAAAGTCATCGAGGAATCCCCCTCCCCCATCATGACGCCGGACCTGCGCCGCCGCATGGGCGAGGCCGCCGTCCTCGCCGCGAAAGCCGTGAACTACTGCGGCGCGGGCACGGTGGAATTCATCGTCACCGACGACGGACAGTTCTATTTCATGGAAATGAATACGCGCATCCAGGTGGAGCACCCCGTCACCGAGATGGTCACCGGCACGGACCTCGTGAAAGCGCAGATCGCCGTCGCCGCCGGGGAGACCCTCCCGTGGAGCCAGCAGGACATCCGCATGAACGGCTGGGCCATCGAATGCCGCATCAACGCGGAAGACCCGCGGCACAACTTCATGCCCTGCCCGGGCACCCTCACCCGGTACACGCCGCCCTTCGGCAAGGGCATCCGCGTGGACAGCGCCATGTACCGGGGCTGCGTCATTACCCCTTTCTACGACTCCATGATCGCCAAGCTCATCGTATGGGCTCCCACCCGGGACGAAGCCATCGCGAAAATGGAAAAAGCCCTCTCCGATTTCAAAATCGAAGGGGTCATCACCAATATCCCGCTCCAGAAGAAGATCCTCCAGACCCCTGTCTTCCGTGCCGGCGACATGCACACCAGCGACCTCGAAGACCATCTGGACGCCATTCTCAATTCCTGACAGGAGGTGTCCCATGGACCTTTCCAAAGCCTCTCCCGCGGACGTGCGCGCCCGCATCCGCGCCGGCGAGATCACCGGTCAGACCAGCGGCATGTGCGATGGCTACGCCCAGGCGAACCTCGCCATCCTTCCGAAAGACCTGGCCTTCGATTTCCTCCTCTTCACCCAACGGAACCGGAAGCCCTGCCCCGTCCTCGACGTGACCGAGGCGGGCTCCCCCGTGCCGCGCCTCACCGCGCCCGGCGCGGACCTGCGGCACGACCTGCCTCGGTATCGCATCTACCGGAAAGGCGAGCTCACCGACGAAGTGACAGACATCGCCGATTTCTGGCGGGACGACCTCGTGGCCTTCCTCCTCGGGTGCAGCTTCTCCTTCGAAGCGCCCATGATCGAAGCGGGCCTCGAGATCCGCCACATCACGGACCATCACAACGTGCCCATGTACAAGACGAACATCGAGTGCGTCCCCGCGGGCGTCTTCCACGGCCCCATGGTGGTCTCCATGCGCCCCATGACCCCCGCCGACGCCATCCGCGCCGTGCAGATCACCACGCGCATGCCCTTCGTCCACGGCGCGCCCATCCACATCGGCGATCCGGAGGTCATCGGCATCCATGACATCAGCCATCCCGACTTCGGCGAACCCTCGGAGATCCGCCCGGGAGAAGTGCCCGTCTTCTGGGCGTGCGGCGTCACCCCGCAGGCCGTCGCCATGGCCGTCCGCCCGGACTTCATGATCACCCACGCGCCGGGCCACATGTTTATCACCGACGTGCCGAACGCCAGCCTCTCCATCATGTGAGAAATATAAGCCATACTAAAAAAGCCGCTCTCCCAAAGAACGGCTTTGCTTTTTTCCATACGTCCGCGCGCAGCGCGGCGGACATGGCCCGGCTCCGCCGGGCTTTCCTCTTTCTCTACATACGCAGGCGCTTTGCGCCGCGTAAAATTCCGGCGCAAGCCGGGACTCCGCTTTCCCCTCCTACGCCCGTGCGCAGCACGGCGGAGAAAGTCCGCGTGCGGACACTCCTTTCCCCGCGGACGGAAATGCGGTGTTCCTCTTCGCCTGAGCCCGGCCCCGAAGCCGGGCAGTTCCAGCGGGGCGGCTTTTTTATTTGTGCCGCCCTTCCGCTCAGGCGCTCTCCGCCGGAGCGCCGGGATTGCGCCCGGCCATTTAGAAAAAGGGCCGGTGCGGTTCCCGCAGAACCGCAGGAGGCGGGGCGTCCTGCCGCGTCTTGCAGTTTGTACTGTCCCGGCATGCCTGTCGCTCTGTCGCATTCCTTGCTATTGCCCGACCGCAGGGAATTACAAACTGAGCGGCAGGACGCCCCGCCGACAGGTCCTTTTTCGCCTGGCCGGCAACTTCTTCCTTTGCTACTTTCCATTCTTCTTTGGAGAAGAAGGAAAGTAGTGACCATGGAGCTCGTGCTCCTAAAACGGAACCATCCGTAAATGACCGGACACGTACGGCATCGAGATGCAGGTCCGCATTTTCATGAGACGGCACGTACGTCATTGCTATGTGGGCCCGCTCCCCATGAGCTGATACGCATGCATCGCAATGCACCCGCCCCGACAGTTTCCACAGAAGCTCCCCCAATCCACGCAAAAAGCAGCCCCCGAAAGAGCTGCTTTTTCAAAGGGATCTGCCGGAGCCCGGCGTTATTTCTTATCACGCCTCTCCCTCTGCGCAGGCGGGATCGCGGCGCTTCTTCCGCAGATAGAGCCACGCCGCGAGGAGCCAGGCGAGCGCGAGAAGTCCCGCGAAAAGCCGAAGGGTCGCGCCGTAGCCGCCGGTCTCGCTCTTCATGACGGAGAGGAGGAGCGGCCCGGCGATGCCCGCCATGCCCCACGCGGTGAGGATGACGCCGTGGATGGACGAGAGATGGCGCACGCCGAAGAGATCCGACAGGTACGCGGGCATGCAGGAGAAGCCGCCGCCGTAGCAGCTGATGATGAGGAGCACCCACGCGGCGAAGGCCGCCGCATCGGACGTGCCGGCGAGCTGCCAGAAGGCGAAGACTTCGATGGTGAAGAAAAGGATGTACACCGCGCCGCGTCCGATCCAGTCGGAGACGGTGGACCAGAAGATGCGCCCCGCGCCGTTCACGATGCCGATGATGCCCACGAGGGACGCGGCCCCGGCGGGGCTCATGCGGATGACTTCCTGCGCCATGGGAGACGCCACGGCGAGGAGGCCGATGCCGCAGGTGATGTTCGTGAAGAAGATCCACCAGAGCGCGGCGAATTCCGGCGTCTTCACCGCTTCCCGGCGGGTGTACTGCTTCTGCGGGACCGGCGCGGGCGCGGCGGCGAGCTCTTCCTTCACCACGGCGTCGATGGTGTCAGTCACTTCGCCCGGGCGGGGCGGCGCGAGATAGAGCGAGGACGCGCCCATGACGAGGGCGTAGGCGCAGGCCATGAAGAGGAAATTCTCCGCGAGGCCGTACGCGGCGGTGAGGCGCTGCATGACCGGCCCGGCGATGAAAGCGGCGAAGCCGAAGCCCATGATGGCGAGGCCCGTTGCGAAGCCCCGGTGGCGCGGGAACCATTTCACGAGGGTCGCCACGGGCGTGATGTACCCCGTGCCGAGGCCGATGCCGCCGATGAAGCCGTAGAAGAAATAGAGGAGCGCGAGGCTCTGCCGCTCCACCGCCCACGCGGTGCCGAGGAGCCCCGCCGTGAAGAAGAGCATGGACAGGAGCCCCGACCGGCGCGGCCCGAGGCGCTCCACCACGTGCCCGAGGAAGCCCGCCGAGAGACCAAGGAAAAGGATGGCGATGGAGAAGGCCCACGTGGCCTCCGGGAGCGAGAGCCCCATGGCGTCCATGACGGGGCGGGTGAGCACGCTCCACGCGTACACGCTCCCGATGGAGATATGGATGCCCACGGCGGAGAGAGCGATGAGCCAGCGATTTCGTTTCATAAAAAAATCCCCCTTTGCGAATGCAAAAAAGGGGCTCCGCCGGACGCGCCCGGCATGAGTCCCTGCCCAGACGGTCGGCTTGCTGTTCGCAGGGGGCACACGTGGTCATTTCCACTGTTCCGTCAGCGCCCGATGCGTTGGTGTTGTACGTGCAGTATAGCAGGCGCGGCGGCGCGCCGTCAAGGCTTGACTTCCACCGGGCTTTCAATGATATAGTAGGAAAACAGTGGAAAGGAGGGGGACAGGATGCGGTATGCGGCGGCGCGGCTCGCGGAAGCGGCTCTCACTCTGCTCGGCGCGGGCTTCCTCATGTTCGCGCTGGTCATGCTGGGCACGGACGAGCTCGCCCGGCAGATGATCACCGGCGCGGAAGAGCGCCCGGTCTCGCCGGAAGAGATCGCCGCCGTCACCCGGCAGATGGGCCTCGACGCGCCCTTCTTCGTGCAGTTCGGCCGGTGGCTCGCGGCGGCCCTCACGGGCGATCTGGGCTGGTCGTACATGATGCAGGCCCCCGTGACGGAAGTCCTCCTCGTGCGTTTCCCGGCGACGCTCGCTCTCGCCGCGGCGTCTCTCGCGCTGACCGCGCTCGTCTCCGTGCCGCTGGGCCTCTTCGCCGCGGCCCGCCGGGGCGGCTTCGCGGACCGGCTCATCGGCGGCCTCACCTTCGCCGGGCTGTCCCTTCCCGGATTCTGGCTGGGGCTCCTCCTGCTGTGGGCCTTCGGCCTCGAGCTGGGGTTCCTCCCCATCGCCGCCGGCACGGGCGGCGCGGCGGCCCTCGTTCTCCCCTCGGCGACGCTCGCCGTCGGCATGTCTTCGAAATACGTCCGGCAGGTGCGCGCGGCGGCGCTGGAGGAGCTCTCGAAAGACTACGTCATGGGCGCGCACGCCCGGGGCATGACGGATGCGCGCATCCTCTTCCGGGAGGTGCTGCCGAACATGCTCTTCCCGCTCATCGCGCTCTTCGGCCTCTCCGCGGCGTCCCTCCTGTCCGGCGCGGCGGTGGTGGAGACCGTCTTCGGCTGGCCGGGACTGGGGCAGCTCGCCGTGCAGGCCGTGGAATTCCGGGACATCCGTCTCCTGCAGGGCATCGCTGTGTGGGGCGCGGGCTGCTGCACGGCCCTGCACTTCGCCGCGGACGTCCTGCTCCACTGGCTCGACCCGCGCCTATCCCGGAAGGAGGCCCGCCCATGAGACGCGCCCGCCTTCTCGCCCTCCTCGCCGCGGCGGTGCTCCTCTGCACGGCGGGCTGCGCGCCGGAACGCCCGCCGGAAACGCTCCGTCTGGCCGTGACCGAAGCGCCCCGGAGCCTCGACCCGGCGGACCAGTACGCCTCGTGGGACCTCATGCGCTGCGGCGTGGGCGAATGCCTCACCCGGTTCGACCGCGCCATGACGCCCCGCCCGTGCCTCGCCGAACGCTGGACCGTCTCCGCGGACGGCCTCACGTGGACCTTCCGCCTGAAAGACGGCCTCCGCTTCTCCAACGGGAAGCCCCTCACCGCCGAGGCGGCCCGGGCGTCGCTCCTCCGCGTCTTCGCCCGGTCGCCCCGCGCGGCGTCGTTCTTCACGCCGGCATCCATCGAGGCGGACGGCTCCGCCCTCCTCATCCGCACGGCCCGCCCGGTGCCGAACCTGCCCGGCCTTCTCGCGGACCCGCTCTTCCTCCTCATCGACGCGGACGACACGGAAAACATCCGTCGGCGCGGCCCCGCGGGTACCGGCCCCTACCGCCTCGTGTCCGCCGCGCCCGACGTGCTCCGCCTCGAAGCGAACCCGCACTACCGCGGCGCCGTCCCCTTCCGCCGCCTCGAAGTGCCTGTCCTGCCGGACCCCGGCGCGGCCGCCATGGCCCTCGAAGCCGGCGAAGCGGACCTCCTCGCGAACGTGGACCCGGGGAACCTGCCCCTCTTCCGGGACGGTGCGCGGTACCATATTTCCGAGACCGCCTCCCTCCGGGCGGTGCTCGCCCGCTTCAACGCCGCCCCCGGCCGGCCCCTCGCCGACCGCCGCGTGCGGGCCGCGCTCATCGCCGCGTGCGACCGGGAGACCTACTGCCGCGTCCTCCTGGGCGGCTCTTTCCTCCCCGGCGGCCCCGCCGTGCCTCCCTCCATGGATGGCGGGTTCGAAGAGCTGACCGACCCGAACGCATACGATCCCGCCCGGGCGGCGCGCCTCCTGGACGAAGCGGGCTGGACCGACACGGACGGCGACGGCATCCGTAACAAGGACGGCCGGCCCCTCGCGCTCACGCTCCTCACCTACACGGCCCGGCCCTACCTCCCGGCCCTCGCGGAAGCGGTGCAGGCGGACGCGCGGAAGATCGGCATCCGCATCGACATCGAGACGCCGGATTACAACGTCCTCGTGAGCCGCGGCAGGGAAGGGTCGTGGGACCTCCTCGCCACGAGCATCCTCACCGGCAGCACCGGCGACCCCGCGCGCTACCTCGCCAGTTACTGGAAGAGCGGGGAGGAGGGCAACGTCACCGGCTGGGCGAACGCCGAATATGACGCCCTCGCGGACGCGCTCGTCTCCGAAGCCGACCCGGCGCGGCGGCGGGCGCTCATCGTGCGCATGCAGCAGATCCTTCTGGACGACGCGGCGGCGCTCGTCTTCGGCTACCCGAAGAGCAACATGGTCTCCGGCGCGCGCGTGACCGGCGCGGAGATCTATCCGGCGGATTATTACTGGGTCACGGAGGCGATCCGGCCGGCACAAGGCACATAAAAAGCCGCTGAACGCAGCGGTCTTTTTTTGTGCCCTTTGCAGGCGGGCGCAGGGCGAGACGCTGGCCGCTGTCAGGCATGAGGGGCAGGCTTCCTGTGCGGCGGACATGTTTCGCAGACACCGGGGCGGGCCCACATTACAATGAAAAATTTCCTTCGCAGGCGGTGCGGACCCACATAGAGAGGCCGTACGTGCTCGCTCATTTACGACTGTTTCCATTTCTGGAATGCGATTCCATGGTCTCCGACATTCTTTCCCGCCGCCCGGAAAGAATGTCGGCCAAGAAAGGGGGCGCCGCCGCGCGTCTCCAGCCTAAAATTTTTTGTTTTCGCCTAAGTCCGCGCAACTCGCTCGCTTCGCTCGCTCAAACACGGCGCGGCCTCTTCACGGCGGAAACGAAAAATTTCCCCCTCCGGGGTCGGCCTCCGACGGAACGGGCGGGGAGCTGCACCAGTAATGGACTTGTATCGTACATGAGATGCGGGCCTCATGTACGATGCAAACGTTTCGCACACACCAGTGCGGGCCCACATAGAGAGGCCTGCCTTTTTCTTCATGCCCGGGGAAGTTTTGTGTCGCGCGCTCCCTTGTACTGATGCACAATCTCATGCGGGACGGGCACACATTCTCTGTCTGCCGGTTCTCCCATCGGGAAAAAATTTTGCGCCGCTGCCCGGCGCTCCTGTGCGTTCCGATTCTCACGCCTGAAAATTGTCCGGCCGCCTGTTTCCGGGCAATGAAAAAGCCCGCGCAGGGCGGGCCAATCCTGTCAGATCACGACGTAGGCGGCGGCGACTTTGCCTTTCAGGAGGGCAAAGGAGGTATTGATGTAGAGGAGGACGCCGTCTTCTTCAGCGCGGTAGGTGCGCCGCTCGTCGCCGAAGAGGTTGGTGGTGCGGCCGAGGATGTCTCCTTTTTTCACGGGATCGCCCTGGCGGAGGGCGGTGCGCCAGCAGCTGTCTTCTTCGGCCATGACGTACAGGACTTTCTTCACTTCCCGGGGCGTCTCTTTCATGGGTTCGGCGGGGAAGCGGCCGCCGATGAGCACGCCCGTCCGGCGCAGGATGCGCACGAGGTCCCGGCGGAAGGCGGCCACGTCATCTTCGGTGCAGAGGCCGTTGCCGCCGTGCTCGATGAGGATGGACGGCACGCCCGCCGCCGCGCCGCAGTTGTACGCGCCGCCCTGGGCGATGGAGGGCACCATGTAGGGCACGTCGGCGGCGAGGGCCATGTCCCGCGAGGCGCGGCTCACGGATTCGGCGCAGGCTTTCGAGTAGTACACGTGCGGGCACAGGTCTTCGTGGATGTCGCCGCTGTGACAGTCGATGTAGAAGTCGGCCCGGCGGATGAAGCGGTCCATGAGGAGGTGCGCCAGCCGCTCAGTGGAGGTGCCCCGGGGATCGCCGGGAAATTCGCGGTTCAGGTTCTTCCCGTCTTCCTCGTTCAGCTCCGGCCGGCGCGCCCAGAAGGCGCAGGGATTGGCCGCGTGGATGATGGTGAGCGTCCCCGCGATGTCCTCCGGCGCGAGCGCCGCGGCGAGCTCCATGGACGCGGCCATGCCGGGATACTCCCCGCCGTGTATGCCCGCCGTGATGAGCGCCCGCGGGCCCGGCGCGGTGCCGGTGATCTCCGTCACGGGCAGGATGGCCCGGCCGCCCGGCACGGCGGCGAGCGTCCTGCGCTTCCCTGCGGTGTGTGCTGTCATATCGCTGCCTCCCAACATATACCCCTATGGGTATTCTAAACTTTCCCTGAAATGAAATAAATTTAAGAAACATTTTTCTTGGTTCTACGTTAGAGCATTATAACATATTCTCTCATTTCATGCTATAATACGAGCAGTGATACCGGCATCACCGGCGCCCGTCCAGGGGGAAATGACACGGACGCCTGCGGGCGGGGCGGCGGCCCCGTTTCGCCATTCTTCATGGCGGCGCGCATTCTGAGGAGAAAGCCCGCTGCCCATCGGAAAGGAGGGATGCGTTTGCATCTCCGCACATTCGGCAAATATCTCGCCCAGGCGTTCGTCACGCTCGTGGGCATCAGTTTCATCATGTTTTCCATCACCATGATCGGCACGGAGGACCTCGCGCGCCAGCTCATCACCGGCGCGGAGGACGTGATCGTCTCGCAGGAGGAGATCGACGCGGTGACGCGGGAGCTCGGCCTCGACCAGCCTTTCTTCGTGCAGTTCGGCCATTGGCTCGTGAACGCCGCGCAGGGGGACCTGGGCTTCTCGTACATGGCGAAGAAACCCGTCATCGACAAGATCCTCGAGTGTCTCCCGGCAACGGTGTCCCTCGCGGCGCTGTCCCTCTTCCTGATGACGCTGCTGTCGGTGCCGCTCGGCATCCTCGCGGCGTATCACAAAAATAAGCCGCTGGATTTCCTGATCCGCGGCGTGACCTTCTTCGGCATCTCCGTCCCCGGCTTCTGGCTCGGCCTGATGCTGCTGTGGCTCTTCGGCCTGAAGCTCGGCCTTTTCCCCATCGTGTCCTCCACCATCCGGTGGGATACAATCTTCCTGCCGGCGCTCACGCTGGCTATCAGCATGACGTCCAAGTACACGCGGCAGGTGCGGAGCGCCGTGCTCGAGGAGCTCGGGCAGGACTACGTCATGGGGGCGCGCGCCCGCGGCATGAGCGAGCTCCGCATCCTCACGCGGGAGGTGCTGCCGAACGCGCTGCTCCCGCTCATCACGCTCTACGGCCTCTCCATCGGCAGCCTCCTCGGCGGCGCGGCGGTGGTGGAGATCGTCTTCGGCTGGCAGGGCCTCGGGCTCCTCGCCGTGAAGGCCATCGAGTACCGCGACATCCGTCTGCTGCAGGGCATCGTCGTGTGGATCGCCGGCATGTATATGATCATCAATATTCTGGTGGACCTGTCGTACGCCCTGCTCGACCCGCGCCTCCGGAAGAAGGAGGTGCGCCATGGGTGAGCTCGTTCAGGGGTTCCGCACCCATAAGAATTTCGCGCTTTTCACCGTGCTGGCGCTGCTGCTCCTCGCGGCCGCCCTCTTCGCGCCGCTCCTCACGTCGTACCAGCCGACGGCGGCGGACATGAAGAACGCTTTCCTGCCCCCGTCGGCGGAGCATCTCTTCGGCACGGACAAGCTCGGCCGCGACTGCTTCGCCCGCGTCCTCTACGGCGCGCGCAATTCCCTCGCGAGCGTGCTCCTGCTGGTGGCGCTCGTCTTCACCGTCGGCACGGCCCTCGGCATCGTGTCGGGCTACCTCGGCGGGAAGACGGACGCGGTCATCATGCGCCTGGCGGATATTTTCATCTCCTTCCCCGGGGTGCTCCTCGCCATCGCCATCGCGGGCATCATCGGCGGCAGCATGGTGAACGCCATCATCGCCCTCACCTGCGCCACGTGGCCGAAATACGCCCGCCTCTCGCGGAGCCTCGTGCTCAAGGTGAAACAGAACGAATACATCGCCGCGGCCTACGTGAACGGCGGCACGCCCTTCCACATCCTGCGGCGGCACATCCTGCCGAACATCCTGCCCCTCCTCGTCATCACCGCGGCGGCCGACATCGGCGCGCTCATGCTCGAGCTGGCGGGGCTCTCTTTCCTCGGATTCGGCGTGCAGCCCCCTGCCCCCGAATGGGGCGCCATGATCAGCGAAGGGCGGCAGCACCTCCAGACGGCGCCGTGGCTCATGATTTTCCCCGGCCTCGCCATCTTCATCTCCGTAGTCATCTTCAACCTGTGGGGCGACGCCCTCCGCGACGTGCTGGACCCCCGGGACGATCAGGAATAAATAAAGAGAGGAGTCTCTCATGAAACGCAACTGCAAACTGCTCATCTCCGCGGCGCTGGCCGCCTCTGTCCTCGGCCTCGCAGGCTGCGGCGGCGGAAGCAGCGCCCCGGCCGACACGCTCCGCGTGGGCGTCACGAATTTCGCGGACAGCCTCGAACCGACGGACAACTATTTCGCCTGGGTCGTCATGCGCTACGGCATCGGCGAATGCCTCGCCCGCTTCGACGACCAGATGCGGCCCCAGCCGTGGATCGCCGAGAGCTGGACCGTCTCCGATGACAAGCTCAGCTGGACCTTCAAGATCCGGGACGGCGTGAAATTTTCCAACGGCAATCCCGTCACCGCCGATGCGGTGAAGTCCTCCATCGAGCGCGTCTTCGCCATGTCCGACCGGGCGAAGACCTTCTTCACCTACGACAGCATCACCGCCGACGGCCAGACGCTCACCATCCATACCGCGGCTCCCGTGCCGACGCTGCCGGGCATGCTGGCGGACCCGCTCTTCCTCATCGTGGACACCTCCGTCAAGGACCGCGACTACCGGAAGGACGGCCCCGTCGCCACCGGCCCCTACATGGTGAAATCCTTCTCCCGGTCCCACGCCTCCCTCGATGCGAATCCCTATTACTGGGACGGCCAAGTGCCCTTCCCGCATCTGGAAGTGCCCTCCATCGACGACCCGAATACGCGCGCCATGTCCCTCCAGTCCGGCGAGACGGACGTCATCGTGAACGTCGCCTCCGGCGACCTGCCGCTCTTCGAGGACAAGGAAAAATACAATATTTCCGAGATGTCCTCCCTGCGGAGCGTGCTCGCCCGGCTGAACTCGGCCCCCGGCCGCATCCTGAACGACCAGCGCGTGCGCGAAGCCCTCATCTCCGCGTGCGACCGCAAGACCTACTGCGACGTGCTCCTGAAAGGCACCTTCATCCCCGGCGGCCCGGCGGTGCCGCCCTCCATGGACTATGGATTCGATCAGCTGAAAGACCCGAACACCTACGACCCCGAGCGGGCGAAGCGTCTCCTCGACGAAGCGGGCTGGAAAGACACCGACGGCGACGGCATCCGCGACAAGGACGGGCAGAAGCTCTCCCTGGATTTCGTGTACTACTCCAGCCGGGCGGAGCTGCCGCTCTTCGCCGAGGCGACGCAGGCCGACGCGAAGAAAGTGGGCATCGACATCCAGCTCCAGTCCGTGGATTACAACGTGCTGGACGGCATGGCCAAGCGCGGCGAATACGACCTCATCATCTCGAACATCCTCACCGCCAATACAGGCGACCCGGAGATCTACCTGAACTGGTACTGGAAGACGAACGTGGACGGCTCGAACCCGCAGAACGGCTCGGGCTACAGCAACCCGCAATACGACGCCCTCTCCGATCAGCTCGCCGTGGAATTCGACCCGGCCCGCCGGCGCGACCTCATCATCCAGATGCAGCAGATCCTCCTGGACGACGCGGCGACGATCATCTTCGGCTATCCGAAGACGAACATGGTCTCCAGCACCCGCGTCACCGGTGCGCGCATCCTCCCCGCCGACTACTACTGGATCACGAAGGACATCCGTCCCGCCAGTGTCTGATTTCCCATGCAGCCGGCCCGCGCCATGCCGCCGGCTGTTCTGTATCGCATGACAAAGGAGGCTTCCATGCTTCTTGAAGTAAAAGACCTGGGCATCGCCTACGGGAAGCGGCCGCCCATCGTGCGGCACGTGTCCTTCACCCTCGACGCGGGAGAAGTGCTCGCCATCGTGGGCGAATCCGGCTCCGGCAAGACCACCGTCATCCGGTCCATCCAGCACATCCTGCCCGGCGGCGGCCACATCGCGGAAGGGCAGGTGCTCTTCGAAGGGGAAGACACCCAGAAACAGACCCCGGCGAAGCACCGCGCCCTCTGCGGGCGGGACGTGTCCATGATCTTCCAGGACTGCGGCGCCATGATGAACCCCATCCGCTCCGTGGGCGCGCAGTTCCGGGACTACCTCGCCATCCACGGCGTGACGGACCGGGACGAAGCGCACGCCCTCATGACCTCCATGCTCGCCATGGTGCGCCTCCCCGACCCGGAGCGCATCCTCGCGAGCTACCCCTTCGAGCTCTCCGGCGGCATGCGCCAGCGCGTGGGCATCGCCATGGCCATGGCCCTCCGGCCGAAGCTCCTCCTCGCCGACGAGCCCACCAGCGCCCTCGACGTGACCACGCAGGCGCAGATCGTAAAAGAAATGATGGACGCGGCCCGCTCCATGGGCACCGCCATCATCATCGTCACGCACAACCTGGGCGTCGCCGCCTACATGGCCGACCGCATCCTCGTCATGAAGGACGGCCGCCCGGTGGAATACGGCCCCGCCGAAGACATCATCCGCCGGCCGCAGACGGACTACACCCGCATGCTCCTCGCGGCCGTGCCGAGACTGGGAGGCGTACAATGAACGGACCATCAGAAGAACTCCTCCGCATGGAGGGCATCACCAAAGTCTTCCCCCTCGAAGGGGGCGGCACGCTCACCGCGTGCGACCACATCACCTTCTCCGTCCGTCCCGGCGAGACCTTCGGCATCGTGGGCGAATCCGGCTCCGGCAAATCCACCCTCGCGCGCATCCTCACCCGCCTCGAGACGCCCACCGAAGGGCGCATCCTCTACCGCGGCGAGGACATCACCCATCTCTCCGGCGAAGCGCTCCGGCAGCACCGCCGGGCCGTACAGATGGTCTTCCAGGACCCGTCCACCGCGCTCGATCCGAAAATGCGCGTGCGGGACATCCTCTGCGAGCCGCTCCTCAACTTCGGCCTCATCCGCTCCTCCGAGACGGACGCGAAGGCGCGGGAACTCCTCCGCCTCGTCGATCTCCCGGAAGACTTCGCAGGGCGCTTCCCCCACCACATGTCCGGCGGCCAGCGCCAGCGCGTGGCCATCGCCCGGGCCGTCGCCCTCGCGCCGGAACTCATCGTCCTCGACGAAGCCACCAGCGCCCTCGACGTGTCCGTACAGGCCCGCATCATCGACCTCCTACGCCGGCTCCAGCGCGAACGGCACATCGCCTACCTCTTCATCTGCCACGACCTCTTCCTGGCCAACAATTTCTGCGACCGCATCCTCGTCATGCAGCACGGGAAAGAAGTGGAGACCATCCATGACCTCCGCGAAGCGAAATCCGCCTACGCCCGGAAGCTCACCGCCTCGGTCTTCACCCTCGAAGAAGGGAAAAACAAAGTCCTGCCGCCGGAACTCTTCCAGTGACAGGCAAACGAAAAGAACGTCCATGACGGGCGTTCTTTTTTATTTGCAGTCAGAATTTATAGACCAGCGACAGCTCCCACGCGTCGGACAGATCCCGGGACGCGCTCCCCTCCGGCTCATACGCGAAAGCCCACTCCCCGTGGAGCATCAGGTTCGGCATGAGCGTCACGTCCCCCGTGGCCAGCCAGAAATGGCCGTCCTGCAGGAAGATCGTATCGTCGATGTCGAGCCCCGTCATGTACTGATGGTACAGCCCTTTCTCCACCTCGTAATACGCCACGTCGATGCCGAAAGTCCCCGGCTTCTTCCGATTCACCGCGCCCCAGCCGAAGCCGGCCGCCCAGATCTGCGGATCGCCCGGCGCTTCCGTATCCCGGTAATAATCGCCGAACAGCCGGAACTCTCCGATCGGCACCGTGAGATTGCCGCCGAGCACATTCGCCGAGCGGCGCAGGCCGTCCTCCGTGAAATCGGACGTGCGGAAATAATCCACGCCGAGGCGCACCGCATGGAAATCCGCCTTCGCCTGCGCATAGAACGCCTCCGCCTCGTCGAACGTCCCCGCCGGATCGTCCGGCGCGGCGTCCTTGAAGCGGCCGAACCCCGCTTTGAGAGACGCGTCCTTCCCCAGGGCAAAGACCGCCTCCGCCCCGTCGAAAGCGCTTCCCTCGAGCCACGTGGCCTGCGTGCCCATATCCAGCTCATACCGGCCGAGCACCACCGCCGCGCCGCCGAAATCGTGGCGCACATTCATGCGGTCCATCTTCACGTCGCCGCCGCTGTCCTTTTTGAAATTCACGTTGCCCGACGTGAAGCGCCCCGTCACCGTCGTCCGATCATTCACCGCCGCCTGCGCCGTGATGCGCACACGGCCGTCCCACGTGCCCTCGCCGGCGGTGCTTTCCTTGTAGCGCATGCGCGAGTCCCCGCTCCAGGAAATCGTGCCCACTTGCTTTTCAAGGTTCGTCACCCGCACGCCGAGCGTGTCCAGCTCCTCCGCGTACTCCGCCGCGAGCCTGTCGATGGCCGCGCGCTGCTCCGCGCTGTACTGGTCTTCCTTCGCCATGAGGCGCGCCGTGATCTGCGCCATCTCATAGCGCGTGATGGAGGTCTGCCCCCGGAAGGTGCCGTCCGGATACCCCTCCACGATGCCCTGATCGGACAAGTCCGCCACCGCCTGATACGCCCAGCTCTCCGCCGGCACATCGCGGAAAGGATTGGCCGCCGAAGCCATCCCTCCCAGACCGAACGCCGCCGCAGCGGTCAGCAGAATCCATTTTGTTTTCATGAAAATCTCCTCTCTTTCCAGCCGCAGTCAAATGACCGCTCCTTTCCCTGCGGGCGGCCATGCGGCTGATTTCATTGTACCAGTACCTATCATGCGGTACAATCCGGCGATGAAGCGTCACTCCCCTCTTTTTTATTCTTACTTTTCTTTTCATAATTTTCTAAACTTCCAATTTTTCATTTTTCAAAAAGAACAAACATTCTTATTTTGAAGAATCTTAAATTACCAGATCTCATCGCATAAAATCTCTCTTATCCATCCCCATACCCTCTTCGGTTTCCTCTTTTCTTTCCTAAAAATAACATCTTGATTTCTCTGTATTCGATTAGAAATTTATAAATTAAATTTTCCCGCAGCACAAAGGTATGGAATCACTAAAGAAACTGGTTACTGAACCAATCATGGGCCTGTCGATGCGGACCCACATCACAATAAAATGGTTCCTTCGCAGGCGAAGCGGGCCCACATCGAGAGGCCGTACGTGCTCGCTCATTTACGAATAGTTCCATTTTTGGAATGCGATTCCATGGTCTCTTCATTTTCTTTCCGTGCCTGACGGAAAGAAAACGAAGCAAAAGAAAGGGCAGCCGCCCCGTCACTCCGGCCTGAAAATTTCGCCGGTCACTACCCTCCGCGCAACTCGCTCGCTTTGCTCGCTCAAACAAGCGCTCCGGCTGACGCCACTGGCGAAATTTTCTCCCTTCGGGCACCGGCCTCCGTTCCAACGGGCGGGGATGCTGCACCAGTGTTAGACTTATTACCCATACGGTGCGGGCTTCATTTCCGACACGGACGTGTTCTCATACACAGATGCGGGATCACATAGAGACGACTGCCTTTTCTTCATGCCCGTGGAAGTTTCGTGTCGCGTGCAAGCACGCTCCCTTGTACTAACGCGCAAGCTCATACAGAAGCGGCCCCACATACGTTGAAGGCTCCGCATTTTTACACACAAAAGTCTATCCTGCCAATGTTGCTCCCCATACGCACGCGCGAAGCGCGGCGGACAGGACCGGCTCTGCCGGGCTTTCTTCTTTTTCATACGCAGGCGCAAAGCGCCGCGTAAAATTCCGGCGCAGCCGGACTCCGCTTTCCCCTACGCTCGTGCGCAGCACGGCGGAACAGTCCGCTTGCGGACACTCCTTTCCCGCGGACGGGAATACAGCCTCCCCACTCGTCCGAGCCCGGCCCCGAAGCCGGGCAGTTCCAGCGGGGCGGCTTTCTAATCTGTGCCGCCCTTCTCCTCAGGCGCTCCCCACCAGAGCGCCGGGATTGCGCCCGGCCATTAAGAAAAAGGACCGGTGCGGCTCCTCAGAGCTGCAGCAGGCGGGGCGGCCTGACGCGTCTTGCAGTTTGTACTGTCCCGGCATGGCTGCCGCTCTGTCGCATTTCTTACTATTGCTCGACCACAGGGAATTACAAACTGAGCGGCAGGACGCCCCGCCGACAGGTCCTTTTTCGCCTGGCCGGCAACTTCTTCCTTTGCTACTTTCCATTCTTCTTTGGAGAAGAAGGAAAGTAGCGACCATGGAATCATATTCCAATAACGGAATTATCCGTAAATTTCGGACACGTACGGCATCGAGATGCAGGTCCGCATTTTCATGAGACGGCACGCACCACTCCGCTATGCGGGTCCGCTCCCTCATGAGCGAGAAGGATTTCCCTCGCTCTTGAACCCCTTCTCTGCCCCACGGACAGCCGGGCACTCGCCGACCCGCTGCCCGGTCTCCCCTCCCGCAGGCAAAAGAAAACCGCCGGCTGCTTTGGACACAGCCGGCGGTTTCCCGCTCACTGCGGGATCTTCCGGAAAAAGACGGGGCTGACTTTCGGCTCCAGGGGGAATGTGAAGCCGGCGACGGCTCCGTCGGGACCGGCCACGAAGGTGAGAGGCAGGGTATAGAGGTCGGTGTCTTCCTTGACGCCTTCGACCCGGAAGGTGTCGTAATGGACGTGCGTGAGGCCAAGGCCAGTTACCTCCCGCTCGTCCAGGAAGAGCCGTCCTCCATCCGCTCTCACCCGGAAGAGGCCGTATCCAGGGTTCTCATAGAGCCCGCAGTAGGCTTCGGGGCGGCGGGACGGCCGCGTGCCGGAGATGACGGATTCCGGCATGCAGTCGTGCTCCAGATGATGGTACATATCTTCCGGCGCATGGGTCCTGCGCTCGGTGTACACGGCGTACCAGTCGTCTTCCGGCCGCCCCGTGAATGCGTCCAGGAGGTACCCCTGGACGGCGAAAATGAAAGGATTGTCCGGCGCGTGGAGGTTCTGGAGATACACCGCGCCTTTGCCGAGACCGGGCAGGTAGAACTGGAAGGCGCTGTAGCCTTCGATCTTCCCGGTGTGCTGCTGCACGATGTGCCCGTGGTACTCCATGACGCGCCACCCGAGGCCGTAGCCGAGGGAGCGCCCGCCGCGCACATGGGGGTAGTCCATGAGGATCTGCGGCGTGTGCATGTCGAGGAAATGGGCGGGCGTGAGGAGCGCTTCGCCGTCCGGGCCGAGGCCGCCCCGGATGTGGAAGGCGAGCCACCGCGCCATGTCCCGGGCCGTGGACATGACGGAGCCGCACGGACCGGCCTGGTCGATGTTCCACAGGGGAATCCTGTGAAGCCCTTCCTGCCACCAGTGGGGCGCGGCGAGATTGTCTTCTTTCTCCGCGTCTCCCATGAGGCAGTGCGTATGGGTCATGCCGAGCGGCCGGAAGAGTTCTTCTTCCATGAGGGTCTCCCATTTCTGCCCGGTCACCGCTTCGAGGACGCCGCCCGCCGCGGCGTACATGACGTTGCTGTACTGGGCGACGGTGCGGAAGGATGCGTTCGGCTCGAGATATTTCAGCCGGCGGAGGTACTCCACCCGGGAGATGCTGTTGTCCGGCCAGGCCCCGTCGTGGCCCGCGACGCCCGTGCGGTGGCACAGGAGGTCCCGCAGGGTGCAGAGCGCGGAGGCGTGCTCGTCCCAGAGGGCGAAGCCCGGCACATAGGACGCGATGGGCGCGTCCAGGTCGAGGAACCCTTGCTCTTCGAGACGGAGGGCGGCGGCGGCGGTCATGGATTTCGTGCACGAGCCGATGCCGGAGACGGTGTCCCGGTCGAAGGGCGCGCCGGTCTCGATGTCCCGCGTGCCGAAGTCGAGGAAATGCACGTCGCCGCCGTCGAGGACGGCCATGGCGCAGCCGGGGATGCTGTAGTAGGCCATCATCCGTTCCGCGAGGGTCCGGAGGCCTGCGAGGTAGTCCGGTGTCATGAGGCGCCTCCTTTCATACGCTCTCCGCGATGTCGTCAGGCATGCGGAAGGGTTTGCCGATCATGGGGACGGCTTCGATGAGCTCGCGGGTGTACGCTTCGGACGGATGAGTGAGGATCTCTTCGGACGGACCGGTCTCGACGACGGCCCCTTTCCGCATGACCACGGTCTTGTCGGAGATATATTTCACCACGGCGAGGTTGTGGGAAATGAAGAGGTAGGTCAGGTGGAGCTTCGCCCGCAGGTCGGTGAGGATGTTCAGCACCTGCGCCTGCACGGACACGTCGAGGGCGCTGGTGGGCTCGTCAAGGATGAGGATTTCCGGCTCGGTCATGAGGGCGCGGGCGATGGAGATGCGCTGGCGCTGACCGCCGGAAAATTCGTGGGGATAGCGGCGCATGGCGCTCGGCTGGAGGCCCACCATGTGGAGCAGCTCTTTCGCCCGCTCTTCCGTCTCCGCTTCGCTGTGCCCGCCGAGGACGCGCATGGGCTCGGTGACGATCTGCCCGATGGTCATGCGCGGGGAGAGGGAGGAGTACGGGTCCTGGAAGACGATCTGGATGCGCCGGCGGAGCGGCCGCAGCTCGTCTTCCTTCATGTGGGAGATGTCCGTCCCGTCCAGGAGGATGCGCCCGGAGGTGGGCTCGTCCAGGCGGACGATGAGGTTCGCCAGGGTGGACTTGCCGCAGCCGGATTCGCCCACGATGCCGATGGACTCCCCTTTTTCAATGGAGAGGGACACGCCGTTCAGGGCGTGCACTTCTTTGGTCTTTCCGAAGAATCCCTTCGTGCGGAAGGTCTTCGTCACATTGTCGATTTCAAGCAGCGCGCTCATGCTTCCGCCTCCTTTCCGCGGAGTACGCCGATGGCCGGCGCGGCGCTCTGCCAGTTGTGGCAGTACACCAGATGGCCCGCGCCGGTGAGGGTATCCGACGGCGGCGCGGTGCGGCAGATCTCCGTGGCGAAGGGGCAGCGCGGCGCGAAGCGGCACCCCGCCATGGCTTCGGAGGGATCGGGCACGATGCCGGGGATGGCGAAGAGCCGGTCCCCCGCCGCGGCGGAGACGGTGAATTTCGGCACCGCCGCCATGAGCGCCCGCGTGTAGGGATGCTCCGGCGTCTCGAAGACGTCGGCCGCTTTCCCCGCTTCCACGATGTGCCCGGAGTACATGACGGCCACGGTGTCGCAGATCTGGGAGATGACGCCCAGGTCGTGGGAGATGAAGATGACCGCCGTGCCGAGCCGCCGGCAGGCTTCGCGGATAAGGTAGAGGATCTTCGCCTGCACGGTCACGTCGAGCGCCGTGGTGGGCTCGTCGGCGATGAGGAGCTTCGGCCGGCAGGAGAGCGCGATGCCGATCATCACGCGCTGGCGCATGCCGCCGGAGAGCTCGTAGGGATAGCACCGGAGCACGTCCGCCGCCTGACGGATGTGGACGGAGGCGAGCATGTCCTCCGCCTTCTTCATCGCTTCGGCGCGGCTGATCTTCTGATGGGTCATGATGACGTCGGTCATCTGCCGGCCGATGGTGAAGACCGGATTGAGGCAGGTCATGGGTTCCTGGAAGATCATGGAGATGTCCCGGCCGCGGATGGCCTGCATGTCTTTTTCGCTTTTTTCGGTGAGCTCTTCCCCGCAGAAGCGGATGGAGCCGCCCAGTTTCTCATGGCCGCCGCCCGGCAGGAGCCGCGTCACGGCGAAGGCGGTCATGGACTTCCCGCTGCCCGACTCGCCCACGAGGCCGAGGATCTGCCCCGGCGCGACGTCGAGCGACACGTCGTGCAGGATGGAGACCATCCCTTTTTTCACCGGCAGGGACAGGGAGAGATGACGGATCTGCAGTATCGGTTCCATAAGCCCCTCACTTTCTCGACCGGGGATCGAGGATATCGCGGATCCCGTCGCCGATCAGATTAAATCCCATGATAGTGATGAGGATGGACAGGCCCGGGAAGGCCGCGTACCACCACTGGTCGATGGCATAGATGCGCGCCGTGGAGATCATGGCGCCCCACTCCGGCGTGGGCGGCTGGGCCCCGAGGCCGATGAAGCTCATGGACGACGCGATGAGGATAGCGTCCCCGATGCCGAGGGTCATCTGCACCATGAGCGGGGTGAGGCAGTTCGGCACGATGTGCCGAACCACGATCCAGAACGGCTTCTCGCCGAAGGTGCGCGCCGCGCGGACGTACTGCTGCTCTTTCGCCACGAGCACCTGCCCGCGCATGAGCCGCGTGTACATGGGGATGCGCACGATGATGACCGCGAGCATCGTATTGAGGAGCCCCGGCCCCATGGCGGCGGTGAGCGCGAGGGCCAGCACCATGGACGGGAAGGCGAGGATCATGTCCGTCACGGCCAGCACCGCCTGATCCGCCCGGCCGCCGAAGTAGCCCGAGAGGCTCCCGAGGACGATGCCGATGGCCGCGGACACCGCCACGATGATGACGCCTACGGCGATGGAGATGCGCGCGCCGTACATGACGCGGGAGAGGATGTCCCGGCCCATCTCGTCCGTGCCGAAGAGGTGCTCCGCGCCGGGCGCCTGGAGGCGGGCGGGGATATTCATCTCGTTCGGGTCATAGGGCGCGAGGACGGGCGCGAGGAGCCCCACCAGCACCACCAGCGCCACGATGGCAAATCCCGTGAGGGTGAGCTTGTTCCGGAGAGCGATCTCCCAGATCTCCTTCCAGCGGGACGGGCGCACGGCTGCTTCTGCTGCTTCGTTCATCGCTCCCCCTCCTCTCTGATCTGCGGATTGAGGATGCCGTAGACAATATCCACCACCGTATTGATGAGGACGTACCCGAAGGAAATCACGAGGGTGAATCCCATGATAGCCGGGAAATCCAGGAAGGAAATGGAATCCATCACGTATTTCCCCATGCCCGGCCAGGCGAAGATGGTCTCCGTGATGACCGCGCCGCCGAGGAGCTCGCCGATGGTGAGGCCCGTGAGCGTCACCGTGGGGATGAGCGCGTTCTTCAGCGCGTAGCGGTAGATGATGGTCCGGCGCGGGATGCCGCACGCCCGGGCCGTGCGGATGTAGTCCTGCTCCAGCACGTCGATCATGCTGGACCGCACCTGCCGGGCGATGATGGCGAGCTGCACGTACGCGAGGCACACCGCCGGCAGGATGAGGTGATGGATGGCCGAGAGCACCACGTCCATCTGGCCCGCGATGAGGCCGTCCACGATGTAGAGGCCCGTGACGGGCGGCGGCGGCGAGAGGAAGGCGTCGAGCCGGCCGGACGCCGGGAAGATCGGAAAGACTTTATAGAAGAGAATGAGCGCGATGACGCCGGACCAGAAGAGCGGCATGGACACGCCCACGAGAGAGATGATGCGGCTCACATGGTCCACCCAGGCATCACGGTGCACCGCCGACGCCACGCCGAGGACGATGCCGAAGATGACCGCGATGAGCATCGCCGCCAGCGTCAGCTCCAGCGTGGCCGGGAAATATTTCGCCAGCTCACCCGCCACCGGCATCTGCGTCCGGATGGAGAGGCCCATGTCGCCGTGAAAAAGGCCCGTCATGTACTGGATATACTGCGTCCAGATGGGCTGGTCGAGCCCGAGAGAGGCCCGCGCTGCGGCGAGCGTCTCCGGGGACGCGTGCGGCCCTACGAGCATCCGCGCCGGGTCGCCGGGGATCACGTGGGAAATGCAGAAGGTCACCACGGACACCCCGAAGAAGACCAGCACTAGATGGAGGAGCCGCTTCAGCAGAAAATGCATGGAAATCATAAAATTTTCCCCCTTATCGGCGCTGCCTGCGAAAAATCAGGGAACGCATGCCGCTCCCTGATCTGTCATGGCAGTTCGCCGCTTCCCGCCCGTCATGCGGGAGTTTTCATCATTTCTTGCTCAGATGCTCGAAATCGTACATATTGTCGAGCATCGGATTGTAGGCAAAACCCTGGATGTCCGCGCGCATCGGCGTGAGGACATTCATCTGGAAGAGGAAGAGATACGGCGCGTCGTCCAGCACCAGCTTCTGCGCTTCCTTATACAGGTCCGTGCGCGCCTTCTGGTCGGTCAGCGCTTCCGCCTGCCGCAGCAGGCCGTCCACCGTGTCGTTCTTGTAGAAAGACCGGTTGCCCGCCAGGCCCCAGTAGTCCGAGTCGAACCAGTAGCTCATGAAGAACTGCGGGTCCGCGTAGTCCGGGCTCCACGTGCCGAGCGCCAGGTCGAACTGGCCTTCGTCGACCCGCTCGCGGAAGGCCGCCCACGCGATTTTCTCCAGCTTCAGGTCGATGCCCAGCTCCTTGAAATTATTCTGCAGCATGAGCGCTTCCGTCTCATTGAAAGGCTGGTTGTCCGAGTAGAGGAGCGTCAGCTCTTTCACGCCCGCGCCCGCGGACTGGGCGAGGAGCTCCTTGGCTTTCGCCATATCCTGTTTGTAGCCCGGGAGGCTCTCGTCGCGGCCCCACATGCCTTCGGGGATCGGCGTCGTGAGCTGTTCGCCATAGCCCTTCACCGCGCCGTCCACGATGCCCTGATAGTCCACCGCGTAGGAGAGCGCCTGCCGGAAGAGCTTGTCGTTCATGGGCGCTTTCTGCGTATTCATGTACACCACGCTCGCCACGAGAGACGGATCTTCATAGATGTGGATGTCCTTGTTGTCCTTCATCTTTTCGATCTGGTCCACGGGGATGCTCTGGGCGATGTCCAGGTCGCCCTTCTCCAGCTGGAGCCGCTGTGCGGACGGGTCTTTGATGATATTGAAGATCACGTGCTGGATGGCCGGCTTCTGTCCGCTGTAGTTCGGGTTCAGCTCGAGGGTGATCTT
>CALXPQ010000001.1 GCA_944390485.1 Veillonellales bacterium | reverse complement strand
GGTGTCGTGCATGATGCCATGCAGGATGGAGCGATCATCAGCGGCATGATTAAAGACGAATATCAGGACGCGGCGATTGACCACAACTACGACATTGATAAAGCGCAGGGTCATGAGATTGCGG
Source organism: Veillonellales bacterium (assembly GCA_944390485.1). Lineage (GTDB taxonomy): Bacteria > Bacillota > Negativicutes > Veillonellales > Dialisteraceae > UBA1822. The sequence goes on along the minus strand of CALXPQ010000001.1, from coordinate 625,274 downwards.
GCCTCGAACAGGAAAATGACAGACAGTGGGGCGCGATCAATGGCGGCGTCGTGCATGATGCCATGCAGGACGGAGCGATCATCGGCGGCATGATTAAAGACGAATATCAGGACGCGGCGATTGACCACAACTACGACATTGATAAAGCGCAGGGTCATGAGATTGCGGGCCTCGAACAGGAAAATGACAGACAGTGGGGCGCGATCAACGGCGGTGTCGTTCATGATGCTATTCAGGATGGAGCCATTATTGGCGGCATCATCAAAGATGAAGAACAAGATAATCGCCTGGAAGATATTGAAACGGTAAACAAAGGCCAGCAGAATCAGATTGACAGCCAGCATCAGGAACTGGATGACCTGAAAGCATGGAACGAAGGCCAGCAGAACCAGATCAACAGTCAGCAGCAGCAGTTGGATGACCAGAAAGCTTGGAATGAAAAGCAGGATATCGATATCGACAAAGTCGATAATAAAGTCGGCGATTTGAACTACAGCCACAACAACTATGTCACGGATGGGCAGGATGTAACGATGGCCATCGGTGATCTGGACAAAGCGACGCAGGAGGCTTATGAAGAAGCTCTGAAACATACTACGGTCAGTGGAGATGGCAATTTTGTCGTTAAACCTTCTGAAAATCTCAATGGGAGTACCGACTATAAAGTTTCTCTGGCTCCCAATGTGGACATTGAAGAAAGTCTGACCGTTGGCGGCGAAGAAGGCATCACTATCAACAAAGGCGATCAGGGCACGATCAACGGCCTGACGAATACGAAATGGGAGCCGGAAACGCATACCTATGAAGGCTCCGATCAGGCGGCAACCGAAGGTCAGCTCCACGATGTCAGCGAAGGTTTACAGCAGAATATCGACAAAGTCGATCACAAGGTCGGCGACTTGGATTTCTCCGGGACCAACTATGTCGAGAACAAAGATAATGTGACGGACGCTATCACTGAACTGGATGGAGCCATCAAAAATAATCAGACCGCAGTGGAAAATTTGGATAATAACGCCGTCAAATATGATGTGCAGGATGGCGTGGTCGACAAAACCAGCGTCACTCTCGGTGATGGGCAGACCCCGACCGGGTTGCACAATGTAGCCGCTGGTGCAGTGACTGCAACTTCTACGGATGCGGTCAACGGCAGCCAGCTCTGGGAAGTAGATCAGAAAGTGAACGCCAACACTTCCGCCATCAGCGGGCTGAATAGCCGGGTGGATACGCTCGACGGGCGCATCGATAAGGTGGGCGCGAACGCGGCGGCTCTGGCGGCGCTCCATCCGCTCGATTTCGACCCGGACGACAAGTGGGACTTCGCGGCGGGCGTCGGCAACTATGGCGGCGAGAACGCCATGGCGGTGGGCGCGTTCTACCGCCCGAACGAAGACACCATGTTCAGCGTGGGCGGCAGCTTCGGCACCGGCGAGAACATGGTGAATGCGGGCGTGTCCTTCAAGATCGGCCAGGGCAACCATATTTCCACGTCCCGTGTGGCTATGGCGAAGGAGATCGAGACCCTGCGCCACAACGTGGCTCAGCTCACCGAACTGGTGAATAAGCTCGTGGGCTCGCAGGACCAGATCCAGAACGCGATGACCACGCCCTTCCCGGATGTGCCGGAGAACCACTGGGCGTATGAGACCATCGAGCAGATGCGCGAACGGGGCATCGTCGAGGGCTACCCGGACGGCACGTTCGGCGGCGACCGGCAGATGACACGCTACGAATTCGCCACGATCGTCTACCGCGCGCTCCAGAAGGGCCTCGGCATGAATGAGGAGCTCCAGCGTCTGGTGGACGAATTCAAGCCGGAGCTGGAACTGATCCGCGTGGACACCATCGCGCAGGACAGCGAAGGCAATCCGACCATCGAACGCGTGCGCGTGAATAAGGCCTGAGACAGGCTTTCCGCAGAAGGCGGGCATTGCACAGGAGAGGCGGCGCCATGGGCGCCGCTTTTCTGCTGCCCGAAAGACGGCCTCTGCGGGCTGTGATACAATGGGAGGAAATGACGGGGAGGTGCCTCATGGATATCGAAGCGATCGCGGAGGAATGGAAGGCGAAGGGACGGCTGGCGGAGATGCCGGCGCTGGCGGAGCCTGTGCGGGGCGGGCCGGAGGAGGTCCGCATGGAGCTGTACGTCATGCGGGTGCACGTGCTGCGTCTCCACATGGCGGGGCGCGTGCTGGACCTGCCGGCGGAGTGGTTCGTGCCGGCTTACGAGGGCGCGGCGGCGTTCCTGTGGATGCTGGAGGCGGGCGCGCCGGGCGTGCGGGCAGACCTGTCGGACGGCTCGTTCCGCGCGGAGTGGACGCTGCGCCGGACGGGGACGGACGGCCTCGGCGTCTTCTCGGTGAAGTATCCGGATTTCCAGCGCGCGGAGGCGGCGGTGCGCGTGGAGGACTTCATCGCCGAGGGGAAGGCGGCCCTGCAGGCGTTCCTTTCGGAGGACATCATCCACGACGAGGGGCGGTGCTATTTCGCGGCGTATCAGGCGGAGCCGCTGACCACGGCGGACGCGTGGAGCGCGGCGGCGGCCCTCGCGGTGTGGAACGATCTGCGGAGCGCGCGGTGGCTTTTCCCGTCCCCGCAGGCGCCGCTTGCCGCGGAGGAATGGTTCGGCGCGGCGGGCGCGGAGGCGCTGTCCCGGAAAATGCAGGGCCCGCCGGACCGGGGCTGGCTCCGGGAGAATCCCTGCCGGCCCGCGGCGGCTCTGGCGGCGGCGCTTCATGAGGCGGGCGCGCTCCGGGAGGAAGCGCCGCTTCCGGAGGAGGAGGGGCCCATCGAGGCGGTGACGGTGCGCGCGTCCGTCGGCGCGGAGGAGACGGGCATGGCCGTTGAGGCGGGCTTGCTCTCCGGCGCGTCGTACCGCACGGTGCTGGACCCGGCGTCGGACGACGCATACCGGCTGCTCCTCTGGGCGTATGAGATCGGCGAGGGGCGGGACGTGTCGGCCCGTCTTTCCGGTGGCGCGGTGTGGCGGTTCCGCGGGTTCGGCGGCACCGGGGACGGCCTGTGGGAGATCGAGGACGCGGACGGCGGGCTCCGGCTCCGCACGGGACGGGCGTCTTTCTCCGCGGCGTGGCGGACGGAGCTGCGACGTTTCTTTTCCGACGAGGCGCTCCTCCGGGAGGGCGTGCGGTCCGTGCAGGACGACGCGGGGCGCATCCTCTACGGGGCGCGGAGCGGAGAGGAGCAGGCGGAGGCCCGCCGCCATCTGACAGAGACGCTCGCCGCGTGGAACGCCTGCCGGGGCGCGGACTGGCTGTTTCCCCTGCCTCTCGCGGCGCTCTCGCCGAAGGATTTCCTCAACGCGGCGGCGCGGCAGGCTGCGGGTGTGTGACGAAAGGAGTGGGACCATGGCGGAGGAAATGAAGGAACTGTTTTACCGGGACCCGTACTGCCGCGCGTTCGAGGCGCGGGTGGTGTCCTGCGAGGCGGCCGGGAAAGGCTGGGCCGTGGTGCTGGACGACACGGCGTTTTATCCCGAGGGCGGCGGACAGCCGGCGGACCGGGGCACACTCGGCGGGGTCCGCGTGCTGGACGTGCACCGCCGGGGCGGGGTCATCGTGCACGAGACGGACGGGCCGCTCGCGCCGGGGACGGCCGTGCGGGGCGAGATCGACTGGGAGCGCCGCTTCGACCACATGCAGCAGCACTCGGGCGAGCACATCGTGTCCGGCCTCATCCATAGGGATTTCGGCTGGGACAACGTGGGATTCCATCTGGGGGACGTGGTGACCGTGGATTTCAACGGCGTCCTCACGTGGGACGACGCGCTCCGGGTGGAGCGGGAGGCGAATGAGGAAATCTGGGCGGACCGGGAGACGGTGATCACCTGCCCGCCGCCGGAGGAGCTGGCGCGCATCCTCTACCGGAGCAAGAAGGCGCTCGCGGGCACGGTGCGGCTGGTGGAATTTCCCGGCGCGGATCGCTGCGCGTGCTGCGGCACCCATGTGGCGCGCACCGGGGAGATCGGCTGTGTGAAGATCCTCTCGCTCATGCACCACCGGGGCGGCGTGCGGCTGGAGCTCGTCTGCGGCCGCCGGGCGCTGGTGTGGATGGACCGCGTGGCGGACAGCAATGCCCGGGCGGCGCGGGCGCTCTCGGTGAAGCCGGAGGAGACCGGCGCGGCGGTGGAGAAGCTCCGGAGAGAGGAAGAGGCGCTCCGGCAGCGGCTCGCCGCGGCGCAGCAGCGGTATTTCCGCCTCCGCGCGGAGACCCTGCCGTCGGAAGGGCTGGCGGTGGATTTCGAGGACGGCCTCTCCCTGTGGGACCTGCGGAAAGGGGCGGAAGCGCTCGCGGGGGCAGGCCGGGCCGCGGCGTACCTGCTCCTCTCCGGCGAAGGCGAAGTCTACGATTATGTGCTCCTGTCCGGCACGCGGGATGTGAGGCCCCTGGGGAAGGCGCTGAATGAGCGGCTCCGCGGCCGGGGCGGCGGGAAAGACGCCGTGCAGGGGCGGTTCGGGGTCTCGGCCGATGAGATCCGCCGGGCGGCGGAAGAGCTCGCGCCGCAGTACCTGCGGGAGGACTGATGGACGTCCGGGTCGCGTACCGGGACGTGCGGCACATGTATATCCGCATCCGCCGGGACCGGGTGGTGCGCGTCACCGTGCCGCAGGGCACGCCGGAGGCCGTATGGCGGGCTTTCGTGGAGAGCCGCCGCGGCTGGATCGAAGCGTCGCTCGCGCGCTTCCCCGCGCCGCCGTCCCACACATACGAAGACGGGGAGACGCACTGGCTCCTCGGGCGGCGGGTGACGCTCCGCGTGGAGAAGGGCGCGGAGAACGCCTGCCGCATCGAGGACGACACGGCAATTATGACCGTACGGAGCCGCCGCACCCGCCGGGACCGCCTGCTCGCCGCGTGCTGGGAAGCGGAGCTCTCGGCGGTCCTCGCGGACCTCATCGCAGAGTGGGCGCCCCGCATGGGCGTCGCGCCCGCAGGTTTCGCCATCCGCCTCACGAAGAGCCGCTGGGGGAGCTGCCGCACCGCCGACGGGCAGCTCTCCTTCTCGCTGGAGCTGGCCGCTAAGCCCGTGGCGTGCATCGAGTCCGTGGTGGTGCACGAGCTGAACCATCTCCTCGAAGGCCCCCACAGCCCGCGCTTCCATGCCCTCATGACTCACTGGCTCCCCGACTGGAAAGAGCGGAAGCGCCGCCTCGAATCGTTCCCGCGGGAGTTTCAATGAACCGGCGCACGAAAAAAAGCACCCTCTGAAAAGAGAGTGCTCATTTTTTATGCGTTCTTCACCAGCGCGGGCTTCACGATGGGGGAGGCAGGCGCGGCGTCGGCGATGCGGGACGTCTCGTGGAAATACTGCTTCACGTAGTCGATGAACATGGCCACCGGCGTGGACACGGTCATGGCGTTCTTGCAGATCAGGTGGATCGGTCGGTAGATCGGATGGCCGTCCTTGCCGCGCAGCACCTGGCGGTACACCTTCGGGTCGCACTTCGGGAGCAGGTCGCCCGGGATGACCGAGTGGCCGAGGCCCGCGTTCACCAGCTCCACGCAGGTGAGGCAGTCGTCCACCGCGAGCAGGAAATGGGGCGGGTCGCCCACATTCTGCCGCCACCACTTCGTGCGCGTCTCGTCGAGGCCGGGGTCCGAGCGGTAGCGGATCGTCGGCGCGAGCGGCAGGGTCTTGTAGTCGATGGGCTGCGCCGAGATGAGATACATCAGCGGGTTCGCCAGCAGGATATCCATCTCCGGCCACTCCGGATTGCCCCGGATGATCGCCAGCTGGATGTCTTCCTTCTTCACCAGCTTCATCAGCTGGTCGCTCGCCATCGTCGTGAGGGAAAGCTCGATGTCGCTGTACTTGTCCACGAAGCCTTTCAGCAGCGCGGGCATGTGGGACTGCGTGAAGGACCGGCTCGCCCCGATGCGGAGCACTCCGGAGATCGTGTTCGGCTCGTGAGTGACGAAATTCTTCATGTCCTGGTACCGCTGGAGTTCCTTCTCCGCGTAGGAAAAGAGGCGGTCTCCCGCGTCCGTGAAGTGGACGCCCTTGTTCGTGCGGATGAAGAGCGGCACGCCGATCTCCTTCTCCATCTGATCCAGACGGTACGTGAGGGACGGCTGCGTCATGAAGAGACGCTTCGCCACCTTGTTGATGCTCCGCTCTTCCCGCAGATAGATCAGGATCTTCCAGTCTGTATTGTTCATCGCTGCTTGGCTCCAGGAAAACTTTGAATAGCACATAAAAAAATTCTATTCATAAAATATTTCTATTATTATACCATACTTTCCCCGTATGTAGAAAAAAACCGGATGGGAAACGGGTCTCCATGCGGGAAAATCATACGCGACCGGCCATCCCGGAGCGGGCCGCAGGGGACAGGGGCGGGCCGATGTGGTACACTGGACATAAAGGAACCGTTCTGAGCAAAGGAGGTCATCAAAATGAAAGCACTCTGGAAATGGATCCTCGCGCTGGCCGCGGCGCTCCTCATCGCCGTGCCGTCCGCCGCGGCCGATACGGCCAACCGGGCAGCGGGCTATTTCGACAATACGCGGGCCGTGCTGCTCCTGCCCGCCGCGGGGCGGAGCGGCTACGCCGCGTCCTTCATGGACCGTCAGCTCGGCCGCATCTTCCGCTATCCCTACTACCGGCTCGTGGAGACCGCGGACGCTCCCGCCGGCCCGGACGCCATGCGCGCCGCCGCCGTCTCCGCCGGCGCGGACATCGCCGTCTGGCCCGTGGCCGTCCGCTTCGACCAGTACAGCCAGTACCCCATGTTCGGCGACCGCGATCCGGTCATCGTCACCCATGCGGAGCTCCGCATCTACTACTGGGAAGACGGCATGGACAATGTGAAGAGCATCGGCACGCGCTACTTCGACGCCGAGCTCGAAGGCCCGGACACCCGCCCCGAATACATCCTGGACGAGATGTGGAAGCGCCTCCTGAAACAGTTCCCCTACCGCCGCATCCCCACCGACCGCAGCACGAACCTCTCCGGCACCGTGACCGCCCCGTCCGCTGAAACGGACGCCGCAGAGGAAAAAGCTCCGAAGGCAGAGACCCCGGAAGCCGCGTCTCCCGCTCCGGAAACCGCGCCCGCCGCTGAAAAAGCCAGCGCCTGAAATCGAAAAAAAGACATGCCCCGCGCATGTCTTTTTTCGTGCCTGCTGCGCCGCCATTTCACCCGTCCCGTCCGCTTTCCCGCAAAAACGGCACGGCCAGCCGCTTTTTCTCTCCGCTGGTATAGCGTTTTCCTATGGAGCCAAACGCGCGCTTCCATGTCAAAAGAACGTAAAACGGATTGAAAAGAGAACTTCAAGTGGTAAAATAGAAACAGTGCAGACGTCCCTGCATCCGACAGGGCGGCCGATTTGTGATAAAGGAGAGAGAGTATGAAAACAAGCAAAACCGCAGCCCTCCTGGCTGCTGCGCTCCTTATTTCCGGGGGAGTGTTTACCTCGTATGCGGATGAACCTGGTGGAATTAATGTAAATGGATATCCTCATGATCCCGTGACCGGAGGCACTTATCCGAGTGTTGGCGTTGATAATGGCGGATCGCTGGAAATGACAGGCGTTACCGTCAATGGAAGCGATGGGAATTTTACCGCACAGGGTGGTACGTTGACGGCAATTGGTTCCGAGATTCAGTCCGGAGCGTGGGCAAGTGAAGTAAATGATTATAAAGGTACGATTAATCTGACGAACAGTACGACTACCGGGAATTATCTGGTGGCACAGGGTTATGGTGCTGCCATCAATGTCAGCGGTGGTAACGTAAATGTCGACAACATTATTATCAGACAAGATACCCTGATTGATAAACCGCTTAGTGAAGAACCTGAAGATAAGACCGATTTAAGTAAAGAAGGGAGCAGCCTGTCTATTTCGAATGGAGCGGTAGTTAATGCCGGAACCGTACAGGTTGAAGATAACGGTAAAGTGGCCCTGCAGGGGGGCACGCTAAATGTCAGTGGCGTGACGAATCTGACCACGGGAAGTTCAGTAGAAACTGCAGCTGGTACCACATTTAATGGGCATGAGATTGCTGTTGATGGGAGTACCTTTACCGCTAATGGTACGGTAAATTCGAGCCATTTTGTGGTAAGGAACGGAAGTAAGGCTACGTTGAATGGGGGCACGCTCTCTGGAGCGGGGAATACTTCCGCACTCTGGATTAAGGATTCCGGTTCGACTGTCACTGCAAATGATGTAACGTTTAAAGGCGGCGAAGTGGCAGTCGATGGCGGTCAGCTCACGTTGAAAGGCGGGACAGTCGATGTCCCTACGGACGGCTTTACCACAGAAGGGGGCACCATTACTGCAACCGATACGACTATTAATTCCGGAATCTGGTCGCATGATAAAGATGGAAAAGATGGCATGGTTACACTGAATAACAGCAAGCTCAATGGCGGCGCAATCGGCGCGCAGGATGCCAGTACAATTACCATGAATGGCGGCAGTGCCAATGTGGACAGAATTTCTGCGGAAGCAGGGAGCAAAGTTTATTTCCATCAAAATGCTGCGGCCAATACAGATAACCTGATTGTCCATGGTGCCAACAGTGAAGTGCAGATCGATGATGGCGCAAAGGTCACGGCCAATAACATCGATGCGGAAACGGGTACGGTCTCTGTAGGAAGTCAGGGCACGCTCACTGTCAATGGAACCGCTAATTTCAAGGATGGCGGCCAGCTCGCACTGACGAGTGGGGCTAATGTGGATGTAACCGGCAAGGTATATCTCTACGACACGTCCGGCATTACTGTTGATGGGTCTGTTATGACGTTCCAGAGCGGTTCGGAACTCCATCTGGACGGTGCTGAAACCAAAGCAAGAGATGCGGTAGACGGAGTAGTAGCTCAAAATAAGGGGAAGATTATCTTCGCAGATGGCTCTGCTGCGTATACGACCGCCAATGCGGACAATACAGTTGCGACAGTCGCTACGGCGCAGAACGATGGCAGCAGCATCGAAGTGCTGCCGAATGCGCTGCTCTATGTGGACGGTGTCAAAGCCGATGGCACGACGAAGTATGATATTTCTACCGCCACTGTGCAGCAGAATCAGGGGACCGGCTGGAATGGGAAAGTCTATGGCTCGAATCTGCTTCAGGTCATGGATAAAGAGACTGGTACTTTTGAAAACAGAGATATTGCAGCAGCCTTCCCGGGCGTCTTCGGGGCGGCGGCATTCACGGCGGCGCTGACGGATATGGGCAGCACGGCCAGTGCGTTCGTTAATCATGTGGTCGATCCGGTGCTGTCCAATACGGAAGCGCAGGAAGTGGCCCGCGTGACGAATGCGCTCAACTCTGCGGCGGGCATGACGGGACTGGCCGGCGTGGGATACGGCACGTATCGGTTCACTACGGCGTTCACGGACCATGTGGCGAATCATGAGGCGAGCGATCTCTGGGCGTCCTATCTCCATGACAAGAGCAGCGTGGACGGCCTCTCCGTGGGCAATCTCCGCGCGGACTATGACCTGACCTACGACGGCGCGGTCATCGGCTCGGACTTCTACGATAACGGCCGGACCACCATCGGCGCAGCCTTCGCCTATGCGGACGGCGACGTGTCCACGAAGAGCGGCATTTCCACGAAGAACGACGTGGACTACTACGGCGGCATGATCTACGGCTCTGTGAAGGGCGGCGCGGGCATGACGTACCGGGCGGAGATCGGCTACAACCGCAGCAGCAACGACCTCACCCAGTGGAATACGGGCGAGAGCATCACCGGCTCGGTCGACGCGGCCGCGTTCCATGTGGGCGTGGCTGCGGAGAAGGAGATCCGCACCGGCTCGAGCGTATGGACGCCATTCCTCGGCCTGCAGTACATCGATCTTTCCATCGACGACTACAGCGACAGCCTCGGATTCCGTCATGAAGGGGACAGCGCCGGTCTGTGGAACATGCCTGTCGGCGTGAATTACAAGTACGAAGTGGCGAACGGCGCATGGACCTACGCACCGACCGTGACCCTCGGCTACCGCTTCGCCTTCGGCGATGACAGCGTGGACGAGACGCTTCGCTATGGCAGCGGGGCCGGCTCCTTCGGCACGGAGATCGCGGAGGACAGCTTCTTCACCCGCATCGGCTTCGAGGCGAAGAAGGACAACATCGGCTTCGGCGTGCACTACGGCTACGAACGGGGCAGCGACACGGAAGCCAACCAGTGGGGCATCAACTGCAGCTTCTTCTTCTGAGGAAGCGGAGCGGCCGCCTCGGCTGACCAGCAAAAAAGCACAGGACCGAAAAGGCTCTGTGCTTTTTTCGTGCGCGGAAAACGGGAAAAACGGGGATTCCGGCCGGGAAGGAGCGGGCAGGCAACTTGGCTCATGAACGGCCTTTGTGTGCCGGGAAGAGGCCCGTACAGGCTGTTCCTTTTCTGCCGGCGATGCGGATTTGTACTGGAAAGGAGAGAGTGCGGATTTTGTATTGCATTCCAAGAAATATCCGCAAAAGGGCGGGCGCGGGAACGCGGTTCACATTGCGTAGTTGAGTGAGAGTGTCCGTTATCATGCAAGACGGCAGCGGCCGCGGCCGGGCGGATTTCCCTGATTTCCCATGAAAATTCCCGCCATCTGGGCGGGGCAAATTGTGGAGCCTATGAGGAGAGCCATGCGTGCGGATCTCGGCCTTTGCGGCACAAAAAAACAGCCCGCCGGGAAAGCGGACTGCCGAGTTGTATTTTATTTCTTGTGGATGTGGAAGGGCGGGTAGGTCGCGAGGTTCGGCGCGGGCTGTACGCGGTAGGTCTTGAAGGCGTAGATGACGAGGCCAAAGAGGGCGACGATGATGCCGTCGGTGATGATGTCCCAGCCGCAGCCGTAGACGGCGTAGATGCTGTAGAATGCGCCGCAGACGGCGGTGAAGTTCGTGAATTTCGCCTTCCGTCCGGAGAGGCCTTCCGCGCGCTGGAGAGCCGGCACGGAGAACATGGACAGGAGGTAGGGGATGAGGTTCACCATGACCGCCAGATTGATGAGGACGTTGAACTGTTTCAGCAGTGTGGGGCTGATGGTGGACAGCGTCAGGATGGACTGGATGGTCACGAGGGAAATGATGGCGAGGTACGGGGAGCGGAAGCGGTTCACCTTCGTGAGGAAGGACGGGAACTGGCCGAGGCTCGCGCCGTTGCGCACCACTTCGGAGATGGTGAACTGCCAGGCGGTGAGGGACACGAAGCAGGAGCAGACGAGCATGCCGGATACGATGAGCGCCGCGGTGTCGCCGAACATGGCCGCATAGGCGAGGCCGAAGGGCGCTTCGGAGCCGATGAGCTCGCCGTAGGGGACGAGGCCGCCGATGATGGCGGTGGAGACGGTGTAGACGAAGCCCGCGAGCAGCGTCCCCGCAAGGACGGCGATGGGCACGTTCCGGGTGGGATTCTCTACCGTTTCCGAATTGGCGCAGGCGGTCTCCAGCCCGAGGAACGCCCACAGGATGACGGCGATGGAATCGCGCATGGTGATGGAGAACGGCAGGTCCTCCGGATTCCATGCGGCGGCGTAGATGGCCGGATCGAAGAAGTACCAGCCCGCGAGGAGCAGCCCCGCTACGGGGGTGAGGACGCACACCACGCCGAGGGTGGAGAAGCGGCCCGCTTCCTTCGGCCCGCCGAAGCTGATGGAGGCGGCGAGCATGAGCACGCCGATGGTGGCGGCGCATACGCCGATGGGCGAGAGCTCGAATCCGAAGAAGTAGGACGCGTAGCTGACCACGCCGGTCGCGATGGCGATATTGGCGATGATGAGGGAGATCGCGTAGGTGAAGTTCGCCAGGAAATTGCCGGCCCGGCCGAAGCGGTACTCCGCATAGCCGCCCATGCCGCCGCTCTTTTTGCCGTACATGCCGCATACGGAGAAGGCGTAGGCGAGGAGGGTCGCGCCGAGAGAGGCGAGGATCCACGCGAAAATGGACACGGTCCCGATTTCCGCCAGTTTGGACGGAAGAAGGATGATGCCGGATCCCATCATGTTGATGGCTGTGACTGTTGTGAGCTGTATCACTCCCATTTTTTTGCTCTTGGACAAGGTGTTTCCCTTCTTTCTGCTGGTATTCGTGAATGGATTCACGGGGAAAGTTTGTCCCGGATAGACTGGCTCCGGAATGCCGCGCTGCTTTTTCAGGGCAAGCAGGAACCCCATTTGCTTTCGGGGAGGCAGGGGCTGTACCATCTTCCGGGATGGCCTGCCTGATGGTGAAAGAAACAGGGTAGAAAAGAAAACCATTTTCCGTTCGGGTGCCGCTCGGCTGCACGTTCATGCAGGGCGCACCGCAGCTTTGTGTTCAACAATATATCACAGATGGGGGTGCGGTACAAGAGGAAATTTCAAAAAATTTTCCGCGGACTTTTGAGGAGTTTCGAGGAGAATGGCGAAAAACGGAGAAAAACGGTAAAAAAGCATTGCCATTCCGGATTGCCATGGATTGGCATGATCTATCCGGATCGGCAGTGATTTTTCAGGGGGATTTTACGGAAAGCCCGAAAGTGTCCGCACTGTGGGCATTTCCGGGTTCGGGCAGCGGTCCGGAAAGTGTATACTGCCGTATAAATACACGAAAAATGCGAATATTTACGCCATAGCCAAAGAAAATGGAAATTTTCGATTTGACTGTGAGGGCCGAAAATCGCCCCAGAAGGCCCGGTACGGCCCGATTTGGGAAAATTCGCTTTTCCGGAGGGCGCGGCGGACGGGTTCACTTTCTTCTATATAGGGAGGCAGAAGGTTTCTATACGTCCCGCCGGGCCGGATGCGGAGCGCGCCGCGGCGGGGAAATGCACGCAAAAAAAGACGGAGCGCACAGGGCGTTCCGCCTTTCCGAAGGGATTGCATCAGAGGATGGACGCGGGGATCTCGCCGTCGTCGGAGAGCTGGCCTTTCAGGTCGTGGTCGGTCATGGCGCACACGGCGGAATCGGACCAGACGTTTTCCGCGGTCTCGATCATGTCGATGATGGTGTAGATCGGCAGGATGATGCCCATGAGGCCCACGGGCGCGCCGATGCCGGACATGAGGGAGAGGGTGAGGAAATAGCAGCCCATGGGGACGCCCGCGTTGCCGATGGCAGCGAGCACGGCGATGAAGAGCCAGGTGATCATGGTGCCCATGGTGAGCTCAAAGCCCGCGTTCTGCATGACGAAGAGAGACGTGACGAGGATGAAGGCCGCGCAGCCGTTCATGTTGATGGTGGTGCAGATGGGGAGGACGAAGCGGGAGACTTTCGGATTCACATGGAGATTCTGCTCGGAGCAGGCGAGCGTCACCGGGAGCGTCCCGGCGGAGCTCTTCGTGAAGAGGGCCACCGCGAGAGCCGGCGCCATCTGGCGGAAGATGTAGAGCGGATTCAGGCCGCGGAGCATGAGGATGAGCGGCAGGATGAGGAAGATCTGGATGGCATTGCCGCCGAGGACGACGAGGGTGTATTTCCCGAGAGCGCCCACGATGACGCCCGCTTCGATCTGGGCAGAGAGCTGTCCCGCGAAGGCGATGATGCCCACGGGGAGGATGAAGAGCAGCGCCCGGATGAGGGCGAAGAAGAGTTCCTGCGTCCCCAGGATGACCTTCAGGAGCTGCGCGCGGTTTTCCGTGCGGGGCATGAAGGCGAGCGCAAGACCGACGGCGGCGGCGATGATCATGACGGAGAGCACGTTGCCGGAGACGAAGGGCTGGAGCACGTTGTTCGGGATGACGGACAGGATGTGGTCATAGTAGGAGAGGGATTTGAAATTGCCGAGCGGCACCGCGGACTGGCCTTCCGCGAGGAGCTCCACGGGGAGGTTCCCCGGGGCGATCGCGAGGTAGAGGCCGAGGCCGATGGCGGCGGCGCAGATGGTGGTGAGGAGCGTGTAGAAGACGGCGTGGGCAAAGATGCGGCCCGTCTCCCGGTTGCCGCCCAGCTCGGCCAGCGTGGTGATGACGGCCAGCGTGATGGTCGGGATCGCGACGAACTGGAAGAGGCGGGTGAAGACCGTCGCTACGAAATTGAAGAGTTCATTGAGGGGCTGGATGCCCATCCAGCCGAGGACGCCGCCCAGGATGAGCGCGCCGAACCACAGCGCGAACTGGCGTCCCTGATGTTTCGGTTTGTTCTGACGGAGCGCTTCCTGCGCGGTCTCGCGCACGTCCGTCCGGTTTCTGTTGTCGTTCATAAGCTTCCCCTTTTCGATGGATCGCAGGATTGCGGAATGAGCAGGGAATCCTGCTCGATGCTATTATATCATAGAATGAGAACTAAAACGCCGTTATCTATAAAAGAAATGTAAAATTTATAGGGTAAAAGCGGACCGGGATCGGGAAATCCCGGGAATCAGGCTGCCGGAACGGCCGGTTTTCTCCGAAAAAGCGCGCTTCCAGGCGGACGGAGGAACTGCCGGGCGTCCGGCGGGGTACAGCGCATCCGGGCGGGGACATAGAGGATGCGGGATGGTTTCATGGCAGAGGAAGACCTCCTTTCTTCTGCGGCAGGGCCGCACGGGACAGACAGGGACATACAAAAAACTCCCGTCCCCAAAGGGACAGGAGTTCCGTGATTCTCACCCAATTTCGCCGGCGCGTCGCCGCGGCGGCCTCTGCGAGTCTGTGACTCATCCGCTGTATCGGGCGGTCCCGGGCAGGCTTACGTCTGAGGATTTGGGCCTGTCAGGCTCCGGAATGCACTTCGTCAGACCTGCCGCGCCCCGTTCCACCTGTGGGGGCTCTCTGCTGCGGCGCCGGAATGAGTACTCTTTTCCTTCTTTGCCTGTCTGTAGAAATTGATAACATGATAGCATGCTTTTTGCGAAACGTCAATCGGAGAGGGCCGCGGGGCGGAAGGGAAGGCAAACGAAAATCCCCGGACGCGGGGCCCGGGGATCTCACGGGGAAGGGATTATTTCGCTTCCGCCGCTTCTTTCTTCGCTTTCAGTTCGTCGTCGTAGGACTTCTGGATGCGGACGTAGTTTTCACGCCGCTCTCTGGCGTCGCGTTCGGTCTTCTCGAAGAGTTCTTCCGCTTTGTCGGGGAAGAGTGTCGCGAGGCTGGAGAAGCGGACTTCGCCCATCAGGTATTCGCGGAAATTGCCTTTCGGTTCGCGGCTGTCCAGATGGAAGGGGTTCTTGCCCTGCTCGAGGAGAGCCGGGTTGTACCGCCAGTTGCACCAGTAGCCGCATTCCACGGCCCGCTTTTCTTCGTCCTGGCTCTTGCCCATGCCGGCTTTGAGGCCGTGGTTGATGCACGGGGAGTAGGCGATGATGAGGGACGGGCCCGGATAGCTTTCCGCTTCGGTGATGGCCTTGATGGCCTGATTCATGTCGGCGCCGAGGGCGATCTGTGCGACGTAGATGTAGCCGTAGGACACGGCGATCATGCCGAGGTCTTTTTTCTTCGTCTTCTTGCCGGACGCGGCGAATTTCGCGATGGCCGCCGCCGGCGTGGACTTGGAGGACTGGCCGCCCGTATTGGAGTAGACTTCGGTATCGAGGACGAGCACGTTCACGTCTTCGCCGGAAGCGAGGACCTGATCGAGGCCGCCGAAGCCGATGTCGTAGGCCCAGCCGTCGCCGCCGAAGATCCACTGGCTGCGCTTCACGAAATGATCGCGCAGGTCGAGCAGCTCTTTATATTCCGGATGCGCGGCCACTTCGGCGCGGAGCGCGGCTTCGAATTTCTGCGCGCGGTCTCTCGTGCCTTCGCCCACGTCTTTCTTGTCGAGCCATTCCTGCATGGCTTCCTTCATGCTGTCGTCCGCCGCGGGGAGGAGGGCTTCCACTTTCGAGGCGAGGCGGTCGCGGAGCTTCGTCTCGCCGAGGTGCATGCCCAGGCCGAATTCCGCGTTGTCTTCGAAGAGGGAGTTTGCCCACGCCGGGCCGCAGCCTTCCGCGTTGGTGGTGTACGGCATGGACGGAGCGGACGCGCCGTAGATGGAGGAGCAGCCCGTGGCGTTGGCGATGTTCATGCGGTCGCCGAAGAGCTGGGTCACCAGATGGACGTACGGGGTCTCGCCGCAGCCGGCGCACGCGCCGGAGAATTCGAAGTAGGTCGGTTCGAACATGGCGCCGCGGATGGTGTTCTTGTTCACCGGATTCTTCTTGCGCGGCAGGGTCATCGCATAGTCCCAGAGCTTCTGCTTTTCAAGCTGGGTCTCGATGGGCTTCATGACGAGGGCCTTGTTGCGGGCCGGGCAGGTATTGACGCAGATGCCGCAGCCGTAGCAGTCCTGCGGGTCGATGACGATGCGGAACTTGAGTCCCTTCACCGGGCCCTGGAAGTCGCGGACGATGAAGCCTTCCGGCGCTTTTTCCACTTCTTCTTCCGTGGCGAGGACCGGACGGATGGTGGCGTGCGGGCAGGAGGCCGCGCACTGGTTGCACTGGATGCAGTTTTCCGGGATCCATTCCGGCACGCTGATCGCCGCGGTGGGGCGTTCGTATTTCGAGGTGCCCACAGGGAAGGTGCCGTCTTCAATGCCCTTGAAGGTGGATACCGGGAGGTCGTCCCCTTCCTGGCGGTTCATGACGTCGCACACGTCGGAGATGAAGGCCGGACGGTCCACCACCTCGCGGGTGCCGCCGGTGGTGGCGTGCGCCCATTCTTCCGGCACGGGCACTTCGATCGGCGCGGAGATGCCCGCGTCGACGGCGGCGTTGTTCATGTCCACCACGTCCTGGCCCTTGCGGCCGTAGGAGTGCTGGTTCGCTTCTTTCAGGTATTTCACCGCGTCTTCCACGGGGATGATCTTCGTGAGAGCGAAGAAGGCCGACTGCATGATCATGTTGATGCGGCTGCCGAGGCCGATCTCTTCGGCGATCTTGAAGGCGTCCATGATGTAGAATTTCGCGTGGAGCTTGGCGAGCTTGCGCTTCATCATCGCCGGGAGCATGGCGTCGAGCTCTTTCGGCTTCCACTGGCAGTTCAGCAGGAAGACGCCGCCGTCCTTGAAGCCGCGGAGCAGGTCGTATTTATAGACGTACGACGGGCGGTGGCAGGCGATGTAGTCCGCCTGGCGGATGAGGTACGGCCGGCGGATCGGGTCCGGGCCGAAGCGCAGGTGGGAGATGGTGACGCCGCCGGACTTCTTGGAGTCGTAGGCGAAGTAGCCCTGGGCGTACATGTCGGTGTAGTCGCCGATGATCTTGATGGCGTTCTTGTTCGCGCCCACCGTGCCGTCGGAGCCGAAGCCCCAGAATTTGCAGGACACGGTGCGGTCGGGCATGGCCGGCACCGGCACCGGAGCGAGGGACAGGTTCGTCACGTCGTCCTTGATGCCGAGGGTGAAGTTGTGGCGCGGACGGTCTTCTTTCAGGTGCTCGTACACGGCCATGATGTCTTCCGGCACCACGTCCTTCGAGCCGAGGCCGTAGCGGCCGCCGCAGACGCGGATGTCCAGGCCGGAGGCGGCGATGGCGCTCTGCACGTCGAGGTAGAGCGGTTCGCCGAGGGCGCCCGGTTCGCGGGTGCGGTCGAGGACGGCCACTTTCTTCACGGTCTTCGGGAGCGCGGCGATGAAGTCTTTCACGGAGAACGGACGGTACAGGTGGACGTTTACGAGGCCGACCTTTTCGCCGTGCGCGTTGAGCGCGTCCGCCACGTCCTTCGCGATGTCCGTGACGGAGCCGATGGCGATGATCGCGCGGTCCGCGTCTTCGGCGCCGTAGTAGTCGAAGAGGTGGTACTGGCGGCCGGTGAGCTTGGCGATCTCGTCCATGTAGCCCTGCACGATGGCCGGCAGCGCTTCATAGTAGGGGTTCGCCGCTTCGCAGTGCTGGAAGTAGATGTCCGGGTTCTCCGCCGTGCCGCGGATGACCGGATGGTTCGGCGAGAGAGCGCGGGCGCGGAATTCGGCGAGCGCTTTCTGGTCGATGAGGGGAGCCAGCTCGTCGTAGCCGAGGACTTCCACTTTCTGGATCTCGTGGCTCGTGCGGAAGCCGTCGAAGAAGTTGATGAACGGCACGCGGCCCTTGATGGCGGAGAGATGCGCCACCGCGGCGAGGTCCATGATCTCCTGCACGTTCGCTTCCGCGAGCATGGCGCAGCCCGTCGCGCGGGCGCTCATCACGTCCTGATGGTCGCCGAAGATGGAGAGCGCGTGGTTCGCCAGCGCGCGGGCGGCGATGTGGAACACGCCCGGCAGCAGCTCGCCGGCCACTTTGTACATGTTCGGGATCATCAGCAGCATGCCCTGCGAAGCGGTGTAGGTCGTGGTGAGCGCGCCGCTCTGGAGGGAACCGTGGAACGCACCCGCCGCGCCGCCTTCCGCCTGCATCTCCACGACGCGGACGGTGTCTCCGAAGATGTTCTTCCGGCCGTGGGCAGCCCATTCATCCACGGCTTCGGCCATCGGAGACGAAGGTGTGATCGGGTAGATGGCAGCCACTTCGGTGAAGGCGTAGGAAATATACGCCGCCGCCGTGTTGCCGTCCATGGTTTTCATTTGTCTCATGAAATAACACCTCTTTAATTTCTTTACTGAAAAGATTTGCGAATACAGCCGAAATTGGGTACAATGTAACTATGATAAATATGCATAGATGTTCTACATTATTTCATCAATTGTAGAAGAACAGCCATTGCGCCTGCCTGTTTCATGCTGTAGTCCCCTATATTATACGGGAAGGGGAGGGAATTCTCAAGGAAAATGCCGCGCGGCGGCCTGCGGGCGAAGGGCTGGAGAGAGGAGCGGATACGATGGATTACAGACATCTGAAATATTTCCTGGAAGTGGCATCGCAGAAGAGCTTCAGCAAGGCGGCGCGCAATCTCCACATCTCCCAGTCGGCGATCAGCCGCATGATCAAATCGCTGGAGGACGAGATCGGCGTGACGCTCTTCATCCGCAACGCGAAAACGGTGGAGCTCACCGCGCCGGGGACGATCTTCCTGAACTACGCGAAGCGCTGCGTCTTTTCCTTCGAGCACCTGAAGTCCGACTTCGAGAATGAATTCAACCTGAAGCAGGACACCATCGAGATCGGCCTGCCGCCCATCACGGACGCGCACGTCTTTGCCAAGCTCCTCGGCGAATTCAAGAAGACTTACCCGCAGATCGAGATCAAGCTCTACGAGCACGGCTCGAAGATCGTCGAGTCGTCCGTGCAGGAGGGCATCATCGATGTGGGCATCATCTGCACCATCCCGAACAAGGATTTCGAGTCCTTCTTCCTGTCGAACGACGAGGTGTGCGTGGTGATGCCGAAGGAATGCCCGCTCGCGGAGAACAAGACGGTGCCCATGAAGCTCCTGGCGGACTATCCGCTCGTGCTGTACCGGGACGATTTCAACATGCACGACGACATCCTCAATACGTGCAGCAAGATCGGCTTCGCGCCGAAGGTGGTCTTCGAGACGAGCCAGCGCGAGCTCATGATCCAGACCGTGTCGTCCGGGCTGGGCGTGGCGCTCCTGCCGAGCCGCCTCTGCCCGCGGAACTCCGACGAGAGCCCCGTGGTGGTGCGCCGTCTCATCGAGCCGGAGATGACCCATCACCTCTATGCGATCTGGAAGAAAGGGCGCTACCTCTCCCGGGCGGCGCGCCTATGGATCGAATTCACGAAAGGGCATCTGGCGATGCTCAATGCGGACAAGCCCTACGAAGTGTAAATCATGAGAGACTTTTTCCGCCGGAAGGAAAACCGCGTCTTTCTCGCCATCATCGCGGCGCTCATCGCGTTCATCTCCTGGGAGGAGAGCCAGATCGCCGATCTGCAGGAGCGGATGATGCACGTGGAAGCCTCCCGCTACGACGACCAGCTGACGAATCTCTACTGGCACGCGGGCACGGTGGACGAGACGCTGGACGAACAGGGAAAGGACATCCTCCACCTGCAGAAGAAGAGCGCCGATCAGGAGTGGCGGCTCATGCAGCTGGAGTGGGATGTGTACGGAAAATAAGGGACGGCCCCGGAGCGATCCGGAGCCGTTTTTGCGTGCGCTCCTGCTGCGGCGGAGAGAATCCCTGCGCCGTCCGTCAATTCTTTATAAAGTTTTTCCCTCCGGGCGGTGCCTCTCCGCGCCGGGCATGGTAAAATACATTTATATACTTTCCTTATGCATGCATCCATGTCGTATATACCTGTGGGGGAACCATGATTTTTACACAGATCCAGGGCCTTTTCATGACCATGCGCCTCTGGGATATCCTCGATATCCTCGTGGTCGCCTTTTTCCTGTACCGGCTGTACATGCTGATCCGCAACACCCGCGCCACGGCGCTGGTGAAGGGCATGGCCGTGCTGGGCGTGCTCACGCTCGTGTCGGGCTGGCTCCAGCTCCACGCGGTGTCGTGGATCCTGGAGAAGCTCATGACGATGCTCATCGTCGCGCTGCCGGTGGTCTTCCAGCCGGAGCTGCGCCGCGCGCTCGAGCAGATCGGCCGAGGCAAGTTCTACGTGTCTGCCGGCGTGGTGAACGATACGGACCGGGCGTCGGTCATCGATCATGTCACCGAGGCGGCGGAGGTCATGTCGAAGAACCGCATCGGCGCGCTCATCGTCTTCGAGCGGTCCACGGGCCTCGACGACTACATCGACACGGGCATCCGCATCGAAGGGCTCGTGTCCAAGGAGCTCCTCGGCAATATCTTCATCGTGAATACGCCGCTCCACGACGGGGCGGTCATCATCCGGGACAACCGCGTCATGGCGGCGGGGTGCCTCCTGCCGCTCACCCGCGACCGGTCGCTCTCGTCCGAGCTGGGCACGCGCCACCGGGCGGCCATCGGCATCTCCGAGATGAGCGACTGCGTGGTGGTCGTCGTCAGCGAGGAGACGGGCACCATTTCCTACACCTACGGCGGGCACATCTACCGGCACATCGACGGCGAGACCCTGCGGAACCGCCTGCGGTCCTTCATGATGATGAACCGGAGCCACACCCGGGTGGTGAATGACATGTTCCAGAAATGGAGGGCTCAGAAATGAAATACACGAAATTTCACTGGTGGCTTCCGAAGATCCTGTGCCTCATCGCGGCGTGCGCCTTCTGGCTCTATGTCATGAACGAGCAGAACCCCATCATGACGAGCACCTACACCGTGCCGGTGGAAGTGCGCAATCTGGACCGGTCCCTCGTGGCGCTGGACGTGCCGAAATCGGTGCGCGTGGACGTGAGCATGAACCGCAACAGCCTGATGCGCCTACGGAGCGACGACATCCACGCCTACGTGGACCTGCAGAACGCCACGGACGGCGAGTATCCGAATACAAAGATCAATGTGAGCGTCCCCGGCGACGGGGAGGCCGTGTCGGTGACGCCGGCCTACTTCGACCTCACCATCGACCCGTACGCGGTGAAGTCGCTCCCCATCACGGTGAGCTTCTTCGGCGACCTGCCTGACGGGTACAAGGCGAACCTCCGGTCCACCACGCCGGGCGGCCTCACGGTGGCGGGCAGCAGTTCGAGCGTCGCCTCTGTGGACCGGGCGGTGGCGTCCGTCAATCTGGCGGGCAAGACGAAGAGCTTCACCGAGTTCGACTCCATCAGCGTGATGGACGCGAACGGCAATACCGTCACGGGCATCGACATCATGCCCACGCAGGTGCGGGTGGCCATCGACATCACCGAAGAGAAGAAGACGTCCAACGTGCAGCTCACCTGCCGCGTGAAGGGGACGCCCGCCGCGGGCTATGCGGCCGGCGCGCCGGTGATCTCGCCTCTCGTGGCGACGGTCACCGCGCCGGGGAGCGTCCTCGAAGACCTGAAGACGATCAGCCTCGGCGAGATCGACGTGACGGGCGCTTCGGCCCCGGTGGTGCAGCAGCTCCCCGTGCCGGTCCCCGAGGGGGCGGAGTCCGTGCCGGAGACGGTGACGGTCACCGTGCCGGTCACCGCGGCCACGTGAGCGCCTTGACGGGAGCGCCGGGCGGCGGTATGATTTGGAAGTTGCGACAACTGAAAACAGAACGAACAGCAGAAGCAAAGAGGGAGGATGGATATGGTTAGATTATTTGGCACAGACGGTGTCCGCGGCGTCGTGAACTCGACGCTCATGCCGGAGCTGGCATATCAGATGGGGCGCGCGGCCGGGGCGTATTTCTGCCGGGCCGGCGGTTCCCGCCGGTTCCTCATCGGGCGGGATACGCGCCTCTCCGGCGGCATGATCGAAGCGGCCCTCGCGGCGGGGCTCTGCTCCTCCGGCGTCAGCGTGGACCTCGCGGGGATCATCCCCACGCCGGGCGTGGCCTATCTCACGCGGACGAAGGACTACGACGCAGGCGTGGTCATCTCCGCCTCCCACAATCCCTTCCCGGACAACGGCATCAAATTCTTTGACGGCCACGGCTACAAGCTGCCCGACGCCACCGAAGAGGAGATCGAGAACCTGCTCCGCCATGTGGACGGACCGGAGATCCCCCGCCCGACCGGCGCGGAGATCGGCGAGATCCGCCGCGTGCCGGAGCTGGCCGACGAATACCGGGCGTACGTGCTCTCCACCGTGAAGACGGACTTCGCGGGCATGAAGATCGTCACCGACTCGGCGAACGGCGCGGCGAGCCGCTTCCTGCCGGACATGCTCCGCAGGCTCGGCGCGGATGTGACCGCCCTCTCGTGCGAGCCGAACGGCGTCAATATCAACGACAACTGCGGCTCCACTCACATCGAGCACCTCCAGGAAGAAGTGGTGCGCCTCGGCGCGGACTGCGGCATCGCCAATGACGGCGACGCGGACCGGTGCCTCTTCGTGGACGAGAAGGGGCAGGTGCTCGACGGCGACCACCTCATGATCATCAACGCGCTGCGCATGCAGAAAGAAGGCCGCCTTGCAGACGACATGGTGGTGGGCACGGTCATGAGCAACCTCGGCTTCGGCAAGGCGCTGGAAGGCTTCGGTTGCCACACCGTATCCACGCAGGTGGGCGACCGCTACGTGCTCGAAGAGATGCGGAAGCACAACTATTCCCTCGGCGGAGAGCAGTCCGGCCACATCATCTTCTCGGAATTCAATACCACCGGCGACGGCCTCATCACCGCCGTGCAGACCCTCTCCGCGCTGAAGGAAGCGGGCCGTCCGCTCTCCGCGCTGGGCGCGCTCATGACGGACTATCCGCAGATCCTGAAAAACGTGGAAGTGTACAGCAAGAACGGCTGGGAAGAGAATACGCTCATCGCGGCGGCCATCGAAGCGGGCCGGGAAGAGCTCGGCGGCGAAGGGCGCATCCTCGTGCGCGCCTCCGGCACGGAACCGCTCATCCGCGTCATGGGCGAAGGCCCGTCGGAAGAGCAGCTCGAGCGCATCGTGGACGACATCGCCTCCGTGGTCGATCAGGAACTCGGCGTGAACCATAAATAATCCGGCGAATAAACGGCAAAAAAAGAAAGCTCTGTGAACGATTTCACAGGGCTTTTTTTGCTGCGCTTTTTTTATTTCAGCTCGTCGCCGCGGAGGATGATTTCCGCCATCTTCTGGCGGTCCTCGTCGCAGAAGCGGATCTCGCCGTCGTCCAGGCACTGCTTGTAGAAATTTTTCTTCCACCGCACGGTGGCGAGGACCTTTTTCAGATAGGCGAGCTGCCGGAGCACTTCTTCTTCCTTTCTGGCGAAGAGTTCGTACCGCTTCTTCACAGAGTCGAAGCCTTCGTCGCACCAGTCGATGTACTGGCGGATGTCGTGGATGCTCATGCCCGCTTTTTTCAGGCATTCGATGGTATTCAGCATGACCACGTCCCGCTCGGTGAAGACGCGCCGGCCGCTGGGGCTGCGCTTCACGTGGCGCAGGAGCCCTTCGTCGTCGTAGTAGCGCAGGGTGTGGGTGGTGAGATGCATTTTCGAGGCGAGCTCGCCGATGGTGTATTCCATAAGAGACCTCCTGAAAAAAATTTTTGAGAAAATCCTTGACTTCGGGTGAACTCGAAGATTTATGCTCAGTATAGCAGAAGGGAAAGAGAAAGACAAGGGAGCGCGCCCCGCGGATTTCCCGAAGGAGCTGGAGTGGAAAGGAGAGATGACGATGAAAGCCATACAGGCCATCCTGATCGGCGCCATGATCGGCGCGGCGGCATGGGGCGGCGCGGCGTCCGTCCGGGCGGCGGAAGCGCCGGCGGCACCCGCGGTGAGCACAAAGGAGGAAACAGTCATGCAGGGAAAGACATACAGTAGCATTCCGGAGGATCGGATCCTCCCGTACAAGGGCAACCGGTGGGGGCTCGTCTATGACGGGGCCCTCCGGGAGAACGTGCCCGGACAGGTGCAGATTCATCCCATCACGTACGAGCTCGACGGCGTGGCGGTCGCGGCGAACGTGTACACGCCCGCCGGGTACGATCCGCAGAAATCCTACGCGGCGGTGGCCGTGGCGCATCCGAACGGCGGCACGAAGGAGCAGGTGGCCGGGCTCTACGCCCAGCGCCTCGCGGAAGCGGGCTTCATCACCATCGCGGCGGACGCGTCCTATCAGGGGGCGAGCGGCGGAGAACCGCGTCATCTGGACGTGCCGGCGCACCGCATCGAGGACGTGCACGGCATGGTGGACATCCTCTCCGTCTTCCCCGGCGTGGATAAGACCCGCATCGGCGCGCTCGGCATCTGCGGAGGCGGCGGCTACACGCTGGCAGCGGTCCAGACTGATCCCCGCGTGGCGGCCGTGGCGACGCTCTCCATGTTCAACAGCGGCATCGTCCGCCGGGACGGCTACGGCGTGACCCATCCGGACCCGGAGACGGCGCAGAAGACGCTCGCCCAGGCCGCGGCGGCCCGCCAGAAGGAAGTGGAGACCGGGGTCATCGACCTCACGCCGAACATGACGGAGACGCTCACGCCGGAGGAAGCGGACAAGCTGCCCTTCGACCTCTACCGCGAAGGCTATTACTACTACGGGAAGGATTACTACCATCCGAACGACACGTTCAGCTACACCGTGTCCAGCCTGATGGACCTCGTCGCCTTCGATGCGGCGCAGAACATGGCGCTCATCCGCCAGCCGCTCCTCATGATCGCCGGAAGCCGCGCGGATTCCCTCTACATGACGGAAGACGCCTTCGCGAAAGCGACCGGCACGGCGGACAAAGAGCTCTTCCTCGTGCCCGGCGCGACGCACATCCAGACCTACTGGGTGAAAGATTATGTGGACACCATCGCGGACAAGCTCACGTCGTTCTTCACCGCGAAGCTGGCCCGGAAATAAGGAGGACGCTATGAAACGCATCTTCACGGCCGCGCTGGCCGCCGCACTCCTCGCGGGAGCGCCCGCCATGGCGGCGGACTGGCCGGCGGGGCAGACGGTGGTCTCCGGGGCGGACGTTGTCTCCGCTTATGCAGGAGCGGACCATTTCACCGGCCGCGTGCGGATGGAAAGCCTCTTCCCCGCCGCCGGGGATTTCCAGGCCTACGGCGCGCGCGTCACCTTCGAGCCGGGCGCGCGCACGCACTGGCACATCCATCCCGCGGGGCAGGTGCTCATCGTCACGGACGGCGCGGGCTATACCCAGGAGTGGGGCAGGCCGGCCGTGCGTCTCCGCCCGGGAGACGTGGTGCGCTGTCCGCCGGGGGTGAAGCACTGGCACGGCGCGGGATCGAAGACCGCCATGACGCATATCGCCATTTCCGAGACCGGGAGCGCCCCCGTGGTGTGGCTCGAACCGGTGGAAGACAGCGAATATCCGAAAGATTGAGTCCATAGAAAGGAGCCTTCCCATGAAACGAAAGCATTTCGCCGTCCTGGCGCTCGGATGCTTTGCCGCAGCGGCCGTCTCCGCCTGCACCGCGCAGGAGGACACGGCGGCCCGCTCCGCTTCCATCGACGCGGACGCGTCTGCCTCCATCCGGGGGCCGGCCGCGCCGCCGGCGGAAGCGGGAGAGCGCCGCATCGCCGTGGTGTATTTCTCCGAGCCGGAGACCGCTGACCGCCGTGCCGTACAGGGAAGCACGGAGGCTATCGCCCGGATCATCCGGGACCGGACCGGCGGAGCGCTTCTCCGCATCGAACGGGACGCGCCGTATCCATCCTCCCACGACGCGCTCGTCTCGGAAGCGCGGGGCGAGCGGGACAGGAACAGCCGCCCGCCCATCCGCAGCCTGGGAGATCTCTCCGGCTATGACACGATCTTTCTCGGATATCCCATCTGGTGGTATGACATGCCCATGCCCGTGTATTCCTTCCTGGAGACGTACGACCTCTCCGGGAAGACGATCATCCCCTTCGTGACCCACGGGGGCAGCGGCCTCACCGGCACGGCAGACCGTATCGCCGCCGCCGAGCCCGGCGCAGACGTGCGGGGCCCGGCGTACGAAGTGTACCGCACCGATGTGCCGGAGGCGGAGCCGTCCGTCCTCCGCTGGCTCGGGCGGCTCGGTTTCTGACGAAAGGAGACTCTCATGAAATATATCGAGACGGCGCTCGCGGCGGCGCTTCTCCTCGCCGCGCCGGCGGGGGCAATGCAGCCCGTCCTGCTGGAAGATCAGGGGAGCTTTTTCGCCGGCGGCGCCGTGCGCACCGCAGAAGGCGTCTACCGGGGCAATGAAGAGCCGCGCGATTTCTCCGGCGAGACGCTCCACGGCGACCACGCCTACGTCTTCTGGCAGCGGCCGGCCCATGCCCGGAGCATGGCGCTGGTCTTCCTTCACGGGGCCGGCCAGTCCGGCAAGACCTGGGAGACCACGCCCGACGGGCGGGACGGCTTCCAGAATCTTTTCCTCGAGAAGGGCTACGCCACGTACGTGGCCGATCAGCCCCGGCGGGGACGGGCCGGGCGGTCCACGGTGCCGGAAACGATCGCCGCGGTGCCGGACGACCAGCTCTGGTACAACAATTTCCGCATCGGCGTATGGCCGGAGACACTGCCCGGCGCGGCCGTGCCTGACGACGAAGCGTGGCGGGACCAGTTCTTCCGCCAGATGACGCCTAATACCGGCGCGTATGACGACGGCGTCATCAGCCGGGCCATGGCGGCCGTCTTCGAGAGGTCCGGCCCGGGCGTGCTCGTGACCCATTCGCAGGGCGGCGGTCCGGGGTGGTACACGGCCATCCTGAGCTGCGATGTGAAAGGCGTCATCGCTCTCGAGCCGGGGACCTTTCTCTTCCCGGAAGGGGAGGTGCCGCCGGCGGAGGAGACGTCCAGCCCCTTCCCCGCGGCGGGGCAGGCCGTGCCCATGGCGGATTTCCTCCGCCTCACGGAGATCCCCATCCTCGTCCTCTTCGGGGACAATATCCCGGAAGAGCGGACCGAGGTATGGGGCCTCGACAACTGGCGGGTGCGCCTCCGTCTGGCGCGCCGGTGGGCCGAGACGGTCAACCGGTACGGCGGGGATGTGACGGTGCTCTCTCTGCCGGACGCGGGCCTGCACGGCAATACGCATTTTCTCATGTCCGACCTCAATAACCGGGAGGTGGCGGACCTCATGGAGCGATGGATGGAAACCCATCACCTGGACGGAAAGAAGGAATGAACCATGGAAACGGTGCTGCTGAATAACGGAGTGGCTATGCCGAAGATCGGCTACGGGGTCTATCAGATCCCGCCGGCGGACTGCGTGCGCTGCGTGAAAGACGCGCTCGACGCGGGCTACCGCCTCATCGATACGGCGCAGTCCTATGACAATGAATACGAGGTGGGGGAGGCGGTCGCGCAGTCCGGCATCGCCCGGCAGGAACTTTTCCTCACCACGAAGATCTGGATCGCGAACAGCGGCTACGAGCGGGCGAAGCGGTCCATCGACGATTCCCTGCGCCGCCTCCGCACCGATTATGTGGACCTTATGCTCATCCACCAGCCCTTCGGGGACTACTACGGCACGTGGCGCGCCATGGAAGAAGCGCTCCGCGCAGGGAAGCTCCGCGCCATCGGCGTGTCGAATTTCTTCGCGGACCGGCTCATCGACCTCTGCCACAATGCGGACATCCGGCCCGCGGTGAACGAGGTGGAGACCCACGTGTTCCACCAGCAGAAGGAGCTCCACCGCATCATGGAGCGCTACGGCATTGTGCACGAAGCGTGGGCGCCTTTTGCGGAAGGGCGCCACGATCTCTTCACGAATCCCGTGCTCGTCCGCATCGGGGCGGCGCACGGGAAGACCGCCGCGCAGGCGGCGCTGCGGTTCCTCCTGCAGAGCGATGTGGTGGTCATCCCCAAGTCGGTCCGCCGGAGCCGCATGGAAGAGAATCTGGACGTGCTGGACTTCACCCTGTCCGAAGAAGAGATGGAGGCTCTCCGCGCGCTCGACGAGAAAGACAGCCTCTTCTTCTCTCATTACGATCCGCAGATGGTGGAATGGTTCTACCAGATGGTGGAAGCGCGCCATCTGCGGCCCTGATCCGCGGAGAACCGCGGAACCGTTGTGAAAGAAAGGAGTATCCCCATGAAACAGAACATCCTGCTATTCTTCGCGCTGCTCTTCGCGGCGCTCCTGGGCGGCGCGGAAGCGGAAGCCGCGCCGGCGCTGCCGCCCCGGGAGGCGTCCATCGTCACGATTTCCGCGCTGGGCGCGCAGGGCGATCTCCCGCGGCTCCGCGCGGCCATGGCGGACGGCCTCGACCGGGGCCTCACGGTCAATGAAGAGAAAGAGCTCATGCTCCAGCTCTACGCGTACGCCGGATTTCCCCGCAGCCTGAACGGGCTCCAGTCGCTCATGGCGGTGACGGCGGAGCGGCGGGCCGCAGGCGTGGAAGACCCGATGGGCCGGGATGCTTCGCCGGTCGATCCCGCGCGGGACCGGCAGGCCAGCGGCGAGGCGACCCAGACCGCGCTGGTGGGGCGGCCCGTCTCGGGCGGAGTGTACGACTTCGCCCCCGAAGCGAACCGCTTCCTGCAGGAGCATCTCTTCTGCGACATCTTCGAGCGGGACGTGCTCACCTGGCGGGAGCGGGAGATCGCCACGGTGTCCATGCTCGCCGGCATCGGCAATGTGAACGCCCAGCTCCGTTCGCACATGGGCGTGGCCCTGCGGACGGGCGTCACCGCCGATGAGCTCCGGGCCCTCACGGACGTGCTCGCGGAGACCGTTTCCGAAGAGACCGGAGCGAACGCGAAGGCCGTGCTCGCCGGGGTGCTGCGGTGAGGCGGCCATGACGGCGCGGCATGGATGACAGGCCTATGAGGAAAAGGCAATCATTTTTGCGCAGAAAGCACAGAGAAAAGGCTTGCGGAAGCGGCCCATGATGTGTATACTACTGTCATACATTAAGTTCATACGAGACAACGGAGCCTGCTCAGACGAGCAGGCTTTTTCGTTTTTGGAAATGCGCACGCGCAATGGAGCCGCTTTGGGGGATGCCCGAAGCGGCTCTTCCGCATTTCCGGACGGTCCGTGGACGGAAAGGGGAATGACAAGCGATGAAATGGAATTTCGAGCGACAGCGCTGGTCGGCATGACGACATCCGGGTTATGTGAAAAGAAAGGAAGAAGAAAATGAAACGATCTGTACTCTTTGCCTGTCCGGCGGCGCTCATGCCGATAGCTGCCTTTGCCGCCGAGCCGGCCTCCGAGCTCAATGCGGGCGATATGGCCTATGTGGCGGTGGCGACCCTCCTGGTGCTCATCATGACGCCGGCGCTCGGCTTTTTCTATGGCGGCCTCGTGCGCCGCAAGAATACGCTCAATACGATGATGATGTCCTTCATCTGCCTGGCCATCTTCACCGTGCAGTGGTTCCTCTTCGGCTACTCCCTCTCCTTCGGGCCGGACGTGGGCGGCGTCATCGGCAATCTGGACTGGGCGTTCCTCTCCGGGGTCGGCATGGACGCGAACCCGGATTACTCCGCCACCATCCCGCACATCCTGTTCTGCATGTTCCAGATGGCCTTCGCCATCCTGACGCCGGCCATCGTCTCCGGCGGCATCGTGGAGCGCACCCGCTTCCCCGCGTACTGCCTCTTCATCCTGCTGTGGGGCACCTTCGTCTATGACCCCATGTGCCACATGGTGTGGGGCGTGGGCGGCTTCATCCGCGACATGGGCGCGCTCGACTTCGCAGGCGGCACGGTCATCCACGTGACTTCCGGCTTCTCCGCTCTCACCGCGGCCATCCTCATCGGGAAGCGGAAAGATTTCGGCACGGGCGTCATCCGTCCGCACAATATCCCTTACGTCTGCCTCGGCGCGAGCTTCCTCTGGCTCGGCTGGTTCGGCTTCAACTCCGGCGCGGGCCTGACCTCCTCCGCCGTCATGGCGCAGGCGCTGGCGAATACGGGCATCGCGTCCTGCACCGCCGGCCTCGTCTGGGCGATCCTGGATAAAGTCATCCATCAGAAAGTCACCACCGTGGGCCTCATGACCGGCCTCGTGGCGGGCCTCGTGGGCATCACCCCCGGCGCGGGCTTCGTGGACAGCGCGGCGGCCTTCTTCATCGGCCTCACCACGCCGTGCATCTGCTACTTCTTCATCGCCGTGGTCAAGGCGAAATTCAAATATGACGACGCGCTGGACGCCTTCGGCTGCCACGGCGTAGGCGGCGTGTGGGGCGCGCTCATGACGGGCGTCTTCTGCACCAAAGCGGTCAATGAAGCCGGCGCGGACGGCCTCCTCGCCGGGAACCCCGCGCAGATGATTCCGCAGATCACGGGCATCCTCGTGGGCATCGTCATGGCGGTCGTCATCACCGCGATCCTCATCAAAGTAGTGGGCCTCTTCACCCGCGTCCGTGCGACGGCGTCCGAAGAAGCGCAGGGCCTCGATTTCATCGAACACGGCGAACGGTCGTATAATAAGCTCTAAGGAGGCTGTCATGGAAACACGGAAAATCTATAAAGTCGAAGCCATCATCCGGCCGGAAAAGCTGGACGAGCTGAAAGACAAGCTCTACACCATCGGCGTCACGGGCATCACCGTGTCCGACGTGTACGGCTGCGGACTCACCCGCGGGCAGAAGGAGATCTACCGCGGCCAGGTCATCCCCATTAATCTTATGCCGAAAGTGAAAGTGGAGATCGTCATCTACGAGACGCCGCTCCAGAAACTCATCGACACCATCCGCGAAGTGTGCAACTCCGGCCACGTGGGCGACGGGAAGATCTTCGTCTCCGAGCTCGTCACCGCCGTGAAGATCCGCACCGGCGAGACGGGCGGCGACGCCATCATCGACAACCAGCCCTGACGGGCACGAAAAAAAGCAGGACGCATGTCCTGCTTTTTTTGTGTGCCGATTCATTCGAAGAATTTCGCCGCCGCCGTCACGAGATACGCCGTGTCCTTCACGCCCGCCGTCTCGTAGGACGAGTGCATGGCGAGCTGGGGCAGGCCGATGTCCACCGTGGGCACCGCTACCTTCGTGATGGAGATATTGCCCAGCGTGGAGCCGCCGAGGCGGTCCGACCGGTTCGTGAAGACCTGCACCGGCACGCCCGCTTCTTCGCAGAGCTGACGGAAGAAGGCCGCGCTCCAGCCGTCCGTGCAGTACTTCTGCTGCGCGTTGAACTTGATGACGATGCCGCCGTTCAGCACCGGGCGGTTCACCGGGTCCGACTCAGACGGGTAGTTCGGATGCACCGCGTGCGCGTTGTCCGCAGAGATCATGAAGCTTCGGGACAGCATGGCGAGGAGGCGCGGCTGAGAGATGCCGAGCGCCGCCGCGAGGCGCACCAGCGTGTCCGCGAGGAAGGTCGAGCCCGCGCCCTGCCGGGTACCGCTGCCCACCTCTTCATTGTCGAAGAGGGCGAAGACGGAGATGTGCTTCTCCTTTTTGCCCATGGTATACCCGCGGAACGCCGCGAAGGCGCACTGCAGGTCGTCCAGCCGCGGGGAGGAGACGAAAGCGCTGTCCGCGCCCCACACCGTGCCCGGCACGAGAGAGACGAGGGACAGGTCGTGCCCGTAGATGTCTTCCTTTCTGCATTTCGCTTCCGCCGCGACCACGTCCAGGAAGGAGACCGGGCCGTCTTTCAGCCCCCAGAGCGGGAGCAGGTCCTTCTGCACGTTCCACGCGTAGCCCTGGTTGACCGCGCGGTTGAAATGGATGGCCAGCGACGGGATGACCAGGAGGGGCCGCCCCGCGGCGATGAGCTTCGGCGCGAGATGGCCGTTCTCCTTCACGATGACCCGGCCCGCGATGGTGAGGGGCCGGTCCATCCACGTGCTCATGATCATGCCGCCGTACTGCTCCACATTGAGCCGCACGTACGGCCCGTCGGAGAGCTCGGGATTTTCCTTGATGCGGAACGTGGGGGAGTCGCTGTGCGCGGCGATGATGCGGAAATCCCGCGCCTCGCCCTCGGGGACGGTGAAGGCGATCACCGCCGACCCGTTCCGCGTGACCACGTATTTATGGCCCGGCTCGATCTCCCAGTCGTCCTCTTCCCGGAGTTCCACGGCCCGGTCGTACACGAAGGCCGCCTTGATGCCCCGCGCTGCGTGGAAGGGCGACGGGCTCTTGCTTATAAAATGGAGGAGATCCCGGGAGATCTCCTCGAATACGGTTTCATTTTCCGCCATGGATTATTTCTTGTCCTCCATGACCATTTCATAGACCTTCTGCGCCATGGCCGCGCGTTCGCGGATGACCGGGTTCGGCGAATCGATCGGCGCCGGGTTGAAGGACGTGGTGTAGTGGATCTTCGGCGTCTCCTGCTCGAATTCCTTGATCTGGATGGTGCGCGCCGTCAGGTCGTACACATAGGTCATGGTGTTCGTGCCGCCTTCGATCTTTTCCACGCCGGTGAACTCGAGGATCTGGTGGCCGTTCTTGTCCACTTTCAGATCCGCTTCGCCCACGTCGATGGTGAGCGCGTCGTTATACTGCCAGAGCCGCTCCGCAGAGACGGTCATGGTAGAGCACAGAGCCGCCGCGGCGAGGCCGAGGGCGAGGATGGTTTTCTTCATAACTTTCACTCTCTTTCCGGGAAATACAGAGGTACTTCGCCTGTGTTTATACGGTATTAATATTATAGCATACGATGTATGAGAGGCAAAAAATTTCTCTCCCCGATTCCATAAAAAGAATTGAAATTTTTCGCGCGCTCAGCGGGGCAGGCGGAAGGGCCGGGCCGCCGCGCGGCGGCGCATGCCGTCGAGGAAATCCCGCACGGGCGCCGGCGGGTCGGCCTGATGCATGAGCCCGAAGGGGAGGCGGTATGGCCAGCGGACGCGGCGGGTCACGAGGTCCGGATGGATGCCGGTCCAGAGCGCGGGGATCTCCATGAGCCAGCCGCTCTGCGCGCAGCGGTTGAAGACCGACACGTCGTAGTAGCCGTCGAAGTCGAGGATGGCGATGCCGGGACGGCGGGCGGCGGCGCGCCGGATGGCGTCGATCTCCGGAGATGCGCCCGCCCGGAGGAGCAGCAGCGTCTGTCCTTCGAGGTCTTCCCAGCGGAGGAGGCCCTTCGCCGCGAGGGCGGCGAGCGCTTCCGCGTTTTTCCGGAAGGACCGGCCCGCTTCCGTGAGCGCCGCGCCGCGGCGGGTCCGCGTGAAGAGCGGCACGCCGAGTTCCGCCTCGAGGGCGTTCATCTGGTTCATGACAGACACCTTGGAGAGATAGAGCTGCTCCGCCGCCGCAGAGAAGCTGCCGCAGCGGGCGACGGTGAGAAATGTCCGGATCGCCGGGTGGAGCATGGGAACCGCCTCCTTTTCCGTTAAGCTGTGCTTAACTCTGTGGTAACATATCCGCGGCTTCTCCGTCAAGGGCCGCGCCGCTATACTGGAGGCACAAAGGAGGGATGCATGATGAAGAAACTCATGTATATCGCCGGCGCGGGGAGCGGCCTCGGGCTCGGCGCGGCGAAAGTCTTCGGCCGGCGGGGATACGCCGTCGTGCTCATGGCGCGCGGGGAAGCGCGCCTCCGCAGGGAAGCGGAAGCGCTCCGCGCGGAAGGCATCGAGGCGCACGTCCATCCGGCGGACGCGGCGGATTTCCCGGCGATGAAAGAGCGCTGGGACGAGGCGGTCCGCCTGTACGGGGAGCCGGATCTGCTCTTTTACAATGTGGGGATCACCGCGGCGGATGCGGACGCGGGCCCC
Source organism: Veillonellales bacterium (assembly GCA_944390485.1). Taxonomy (GTDB): domain Bacteria; phylum Bacillota; class Negativicutes; order Veillonellales; family Dialisteraceae; genus UBA1822. The sequence goes on along the minus strand of CALXPQ010000001.1, from coordinate 591,434 downwards.
ATCACGGCGGAGACGCTCATGGCGCGCTACGCGGCGGACACGGCGGGCGCGTATCACTGCGTGCGGCTCGCGGCGACGGACAGCTTCGGCCGGCGGGGCGGGGCCATCCTCATCACGGGCGGCGGCCTCGCACTCGCGCCCAGCGCGGCGTACCTGCCGCTCTCCATGGACAAGGCGGCGCTCCGCGCGATGGTCCTGGCCCTGGCACCGGCGCTGAAAGAGAAGGGCATCTACCTCGGCACGGTGCAGGTGACCGGCGTCATCGGCGGCAGCGGGCGCTTTGCCCCGGAGGCGATCGCGGAAAAATTCCTGGAGCTCTGCGAGGCGCGGGATGCGGCGGAGCTCGTGTATTGAGGAGGCGGCTATGAAAACGAGGAAATTGGGAAATCTGGAAGTGTCCGCGGTGGGCATGGGATGCATGGGATTCACCCACGCGTACGGCGATCCGCCGCCGGAGGCAGAGGGCATCCGCCTCGTGCACTGCGCGTTCGAGCAAGGGTGCAATTTCTTCGACACGGCGGAAATGTATTCGTATTTCAAAAATGAAGAGTTCGTGGGAAAGGCGCTGAGGGAGCTCCCGCGGGACAAGGTGGTGATCTCCGACAAGTTCTGGCCCATGGCGCTTCCTGGACAGGAAGCGCCGAAGCTGTCCGAAGCGAACCTGCGCCGGGCGCTTGAGGATTCGCTGCGCCGTCTCGGCACGGACTACATCGACCTCTACACGGAGCACCAGATGGCGGACGGCCGGGAAGAGGAAGTGGCGGATCTCATGGGCCGCTTCATCCGCGAGGGGAAGATCCGCGGATGGGGGCAGTCTTCGCCTACGGCGGACCAGATCCGCCGGGCGCATGCGGTGACGCCGCTCACCGCCGTGCAGAGCGAGTACTCCATGATGGAGCGGAAATGGGAAAAAGACGTGCTGCCGCTCTGCCGGTCGCTGGGCATCGGCTTCGTGGCCTTCGCGCCGCTGGGAAACGGATTCCTCAGCGGGAAGTACCGCGCGGGACAGACCTTTGCGGAGAACGATCTGCGGAACGTGATCACCCGGTTCTCGCCGGAGAATATGAAGGCGAACGGGCCGCTCCTCGCGCTGATCCGGCGCTTCGCCGAGGAAAAGGGCTGCACGGAGGCGCAAATCGCCCTCGCGTGGGATCTGGCGTATGGCGATTTCGTGGTGCCCATCCCGGGCATGCGGAAGGAAGCGCGCATCCGGGAGAACCTCGGCGCGGCGGACGTGACGCTCACGGCGGAAGAGTACCGGGCGCTCACGCAGGCGCTGGGCCGCGTGGAGATCCACGGGGACCGGGTCGGCCGGGACATCCGGAAGCTGGGCACGGTCCCGCAGGACGTAGACCGGTGAGCGGAGAGCTCTTTCTGCCGGCGGCGCTCGCCATGGGGCTCCTCGTCCCGGTCCAGACGGCGGCGAACGCGCGCCTGCGGGAAGCGGCCGGGGCAGTGTCGGCGGCGACGCTGCTGTCCTTCACGGTGTCGCTTCTCTTCCTGCTCGCGGCGGACTTCGCGGCGGGGCTGGCCGTCCTGCCTCCTCCGGCCGTGCGGGCGGAGACGTCCTGGTGGATGTGGACCGGGGGCGTGCTGGCGCTCCTCACCATTTCGGCCGTGACGGCGCTCTTCCGGGAGCTGGGGCAGCTCCAGACCGTCGTCCTGCCGCTTGCGGGGCAGATTCTCTGGAGCCTCGTCATCGATCATTTCGGGCTCTTCGGCGCGGCGCGGATCCCTCTCTCGCCCGTCCGGGCCGGGGCGGCCCTGCTGCTCCTCGCGGGGGTGTTCCTCGCGATGCGGGCCGGGGAGGGGAGCGGTCTCCGCCCGGGGCGGCGGGCCCTTCCCTGGCAGGCGCTCGCCGTCGTTTCCGGCGGCCTCATGGCTTCCGTCGGCGCGATTTACGGGACGCTCGGCCGTCTGCTCGGCTCGGCCGTACAGGCGTCCGCCCTGTCGTTTCTCGCGGCCGTGGTGGATGTGGCTGGGCGGCTTTGTCGGGGCGGGGTCCGTCTTTGGGAATGCCTGGCTCATTCCCGTCCTCGGAGCGGGCGCGTTCTTCATGGCGTTCCTCTTCGGGCAGATCCTTCTCGGCCTCTGCATGGAGTCGCGGGGCTGGCTCGGCGCGGCCCGCCGGCCCGTTTCCCTGCGCCAGCTCTGCGGAGCCGCGGTCATGCTCGCCGCGGTGGTCCTCCTGCGGCTCTGACGAGCGGGCGGCCCGGAGGTGGAAAGCATGCGGCGGTCCCCGACGAAGCGGCGGAAGCCGGACGGAAACGTCCGGCTTTTTGCGCGGGCGTCCGTCCCCGCGCGGGAAAAGCGCGCGCCCTTGTGCTACAATGGGAAAATAACGACAGAGCGGCCGGGCGGCCGCGGAATGGAGGACAGCATGGACATCAGGACGGCGGCGGTGGTCGGCGCGGGCGCGCTGGGCACGATGTACGGACAGCAGATCGGGAAGGCACTCGGATGGGACGCGGTGCGGATCGTGACGGACCCGGAGAGGGCGGCACGGTACAGGAAGGACGGGGTGCTGGCGAACGGCGAGCCCTGCCCCTTCCGGTATTTCGACGGCACGGAGGCGGCGGAGCCAGCGGACCTCGTGCTCTTCGCGGTGAAGTTCGGCGGGCTTGCCGGGGCCATGGAGGAGGCGGCGCCCCTCGTGGGGAGCCATACGGTGCTCCTCTCGGTGATGAACGGCGTCACCAGCGAGGACCTCTTAGCGGAGCGCTTCGGCGCGGCACACGTGCTGCTCTGCACGGCGCAGGGCATGGACGCTACGCGGCACGGCAACGACACGCGCTTCACCCACACGGGCAATCTCTGGATCGGCCCGCGGCAGGCGGGGCAGGAGGCGGACGCGGAGGCCGCGGCGGATTTCCTCGGCCGGGCGGGTATCGCCTACGAGCTGGCGGACGACATGAAGCTCCGGCTGTGGCGGAAGCTCATGATGAACGTGGGCATCAATCAGGCCACGGCGGTCTTCGAGACGGGCTACGGCGGGGTGAAGGTCCCGGGCGAGGCGCGGGACGTGATGATCGCCGCCATGGAGGAGACGAAGGCCGTGGCGAACGCCATGGACATCCCGCTCACGGAGGAGGACATCGCCTACTGGCTCGACCTCACGGAGCAGTTCGACGACCGGGGCATGCCGTCCATGCGGCAGGACCTGCTGGCCGGGCGGAAGACGGAGCTCGACCTCTTCGCGGGGACGATCCGCCGGCTCGGCGCGGCGCACGGCGTGGCGACGCCGGTGAACGACCTGCTGTACCGGCTGATCCGGAAGATGGAGGGCAGCGAATGAATTACCGCATGATCGTCCAGTACGACGGCACGAGATACGAAGGATGGCAGCGCCAGACCCGCACGGCGGAGACCGCCCAGGGGAAGCTGGAGGCGGCGGTCCTCGCGGCCTCGGGCGAGGCGGCGCAGGTGATCGGCGCGGGACGCACGGACGCGGGGGTCCACGCCGCGGGCCAGACGGCGAATTTCCATCTGAAAGCGCCGCAGGACGCGGAGGCGCTGGAAGCGCGGATCAATGAGGCGCTCCCGGACGACATCGGTGTCTTCGCGCTCCGGGAAGCGGAGGAGCGCTTCCACAGCCGGTTCTCCGCGGTGGAGAAGACGTACCGTTACCGCATCCGCACGGGAACGGAGAAGAAGGTCTTCGAGCGGCGCTTCGTGTGGCAGTACGGGAAGCCTCTCGACGTGCCGGCCATGGAGCGGGCGGCGGCGCTCCTCACGGGGACGCACGATTTCACCAGCTTCTGCGCGAATAAGAAAATGAAGAAGTCGGCGGTGCGCACCCTGTCCGTCATCCGCCTTCATGAGGAGGACGGAGAGCTCGTCATTTCCTACACGGGCAGCGGCTTCCTGCAGGGCATGGCGCGCATCCTCACGGGGACGCTCGTGGAAGTGGGCGAAGGGAGGCGCCCCGCGGAGGACATGGCGCGGGTGCTCGCGGCGAAGGACCGGCAGGCGGCGGGCTTCACCGCGCCCCCGCAGGGGCTCGTCCTCGCGTCCGTGTCGTACGGAGAGGAGATCGCCTTCTGATGGGGCAGGACGAACAGTGGCGCCGGCCGGGTGCGCTCTTCACGGGCTTCGGGGAGGTGCTCTTCGACATGCTGCCCGAGGGGCCGCGGCTCGGCGGCGCGCCGGCGAATTTCGCGTACACCGCGCACGCCCTCGGCTGCGAGGCGCTGGTGGTGAGCGCCGTGGGCGCAGACGAGCTGGGCCGGGAAGCGGCGGCGCTCCTCGCGGAGAAAGGGCTCGCGGCGGCGCTCTTCACCGTGCCGCGCGGGACGGGACGCGTGGACGTGGCTCTCGATGGAGCGGGCGTCCCGTCGTACGCTTTCGCGGCGGAGCCGGCCTACGAGGCCATCCCGTGGACGGAGCAGACCGAGCGGGCCGCGGCGGCGACGGCGGTGGCCTGCTTCGGCACGCTCGCCCGCTGGGGCGAAGAGACCCGCCGCACGGCGGAGCGGTTCCTCCGGGCCATGCCGGCGGGGAGCCTCCGCGTGTACGACGTGAACCTCCGCGGGGAGTTCTACGACCGGGACCTCGTCCAGTCGTCGCTCCGCCTGGCGGACGTGGTGAAATGCAATGAAGACGAGCTGCCTGTGCTGTGCGCCTTCGCAGGGATCGGCGAACCTTCGCCCGGGGCGTACGCCCGGTATCTGCGGCTCCTCGGCGCGCGGGGCTTCATCTATACGGAAGGGGCGAAGCAGAGCACCGTCTTCTGGGAGGGCGCGCGGTCCGTGCGGCCCACGCCGCCGGTGGAGGCGGTGGACACGGTGGGCGCGGGCGATGCGTTCACCGCGGCCTTCACGGCGGCGCTCGCCTGCGAGCTTCCCCTTGGGGCGGCGCACGCCTTCGCGGCGGAGGCCGCGGCGTACGTGTGCACCCGGAGCGGCGCCATGCCGGCGTGGCCCGCGGGCTTCCGGGAGACGCTCGCCCGGGCGCGGCAGTGACGCGGGAAAACGGAAAGGACACGGAAGTGTCCTTTTTTTGTATGCTATAATGAGAATGATATTATTAATATTTATGGCAGAGAAAGACCACTGAGGACCCTATGGACATTTACGGAAAATACAGAGAGGCGCTGGAGGCCGTCATGGCCCGCACGGCGGAGCAGATCGAGGCGTACGGCGCGGCGGAGCAGGAAAAGACCGGGGAGATGCTCTACGAACATCTCCGGTACCGGCTGAAGTCGGAGGAGAGCATGGAGGCGAAGCTCCGCCTCCGGGGACTGCCGCTCACGGCGGAGTCCGCGCTCCGCGGGGTGCGCGACGCGGTGGGATTCCGCATCGTGTGCCGCTTCGTGGACGACATTTACGAGAACATCGAGCACATCCGCGCGCTCCCCGGCGTGACAGTGGCCGAAGAGAAGGACTACATCCGCCGTGTGAAGCCGAACGGCTACCGGAGTTACCACATGATCCTCGAAGCGGAAGCGCCCTACGAGGACGCGCTGGGCCGGGACCCGGGCCGGTTCTACGTGGAGGTGCAGCTCCGCACCATCGCCATGGATTCGTGGGCGGCGCTGGAGCACGAAATGCGCTACAAGCATGAAGTGGACAATCCCGAGCTCATCGGGCGGGAGCTGAAGCGCTGCGCCGACGAGCTGGCGTCGTGTGACCTCTCCATGCAGACCATCCGGAATCTCATCCGGAGCCACGCGAAGCCCGCGGTGAACGGCCGCTGAGGCAGTGAGCGGGCGGCGGCCCGCCATAGAAAGGATATCCCATGAAAATACTGATTGCAGAAGATGAAAAAGCCATGTCCGACGCGCTGGCGATGGTGCTCCGCCACTTCGGCTATGAAGTGGACACGGTGTACGACGGTGAAGCGGCGGTGGAAAAAGGAAAGACGAACGTGTACGACTGCATGGTGTTCGACGTGATGATGCCCCGCATGGACGGGGTGGAGGCGCTCCGCACGCTCCGGCAGAGCGGGGACACCACGCCGGTGCTCCTCCTCACGGCGAAGGCGGAGATCGACGACCGCATCACCGGCCTCGACGCCGGAGCGGACGACTACCTCACGAAGCCCTTCGCCATGGGCGAGCTCCTGGCGCGCATCCGCTCCATGACCCGCCGCGCGGGGGACTTCACGCCCTCCCGGCTCCAGGCGGGCTCGGTGACGCTCGACGTGGAGGAGCAGGAGCTCTCCGCAGGGAGCGCCGTCCGGCTGGGCGGCAAGGAGACGAAGCTCATGCGCTTCCTCATGATGAACGAAGGCAAGGCCCTCTCCGCCGGGGAGATCCTGCGGCACGTGTGGAAAGACGAGCCGGACGCGGGGGAAGAGACCGTGTGGATGTATATTTCCTATCTGAAAGAAAAGCTGGAAGCCATCCGGGGCGACGTGGAGATCCGCGGGGACGAAGCGGGGCCCTTCACGCTGGCCCGGCGGGGAGCAGACTGACAGGAGGCGGGAGCCATGGACATGATCCGCAGGCTGCACCGGGAATTCATCGTCATCGCCACGGCGGCGATCATTCTCATCGTCACGGCGGCGCTCAGCGTCATCAACGGCGCGCTGTATATCCTCGTGCACGACGAGATCGACACGGTGATGGATTACATCGTGGAGAACGGCGGCACCGTGAGCGCCCAGCACCGGCCCGTGACGGAAGGGTGGCTCCTCGACGGCGGCTGGATGGACGATACGCCGGAATTTTCCTACCAGACGCGGTATTTCTCCGTGCTCTTCGATCAGGAAGGCTCCGCGAAGGTGGTGAACGTGAACCAGATCGCCGCCTTCACCGCGAAGGAAGCGCTGGAGACGGCGGTCATTGCCGCGCAGCAGGGCCGCACGGAGGGCTTCTTCAAGAAAGACAAGGCGAGCTACGCCTACACCGTGACCGACACACGGGAGGGCGTCCTCGTGGTCATCCTGGACTGCACGCGGGACATGGCCGTGGTGAATACGTTCCTGAAATATTCCCTCCTCTTCGGCTTCCTCTCCATCGTCGTCTTCGTGGCGATCGTGTCCGTCCTGTCGAAGCGGGCCATCCGCCCCTTTATCCGCAATATGGAGAACCAGAAGCGCTTCATCACGAACGCGGGCCACGAGCTGAAGACGCCCATCGCCATCATTTCCGCCAACGCGGAGGCGCTGGAGCTCCTCTGCGGGAAGAGCGAATGGACGGAGAACATCCTGAAGCAGGTGGAGCGCCAGTCGAAGCTCATCAACGACCTCATCACCCTCACGAAGGTGAGCGAGGTCTCGCCGAAGGACGTGGCCCTCTCGGACATGAACCTGTCCGCGGCGGTACGGGAAGCGGTGCAGGCTTTCCAGCCGGTCATCGACGACGCGGGGCGGAAGACGGAGCTCCGCATCGCGGAGGGCGTCACGGCGAAGGCGGAGCCGCGCTTCTTCGGCGAGCTGGTGAATATCCTCCTGGACAATGCGGCGAAATACTGCGACGACGGCGGCACGGTGCGCGTGTCCCTCGCGCCGCGGAAGAACGGGAAAGGCGCGGTGCTCGCCGTGTCGAACGACTACCGGGACGGGGCGCACACCGACTACAGCCGCTTCTTCGAGCGCTTCTACCGGGGCGACGCGTCCCACAGCAGCGCGAAGGCGGGCTACGGCATCGGCCTCTCCATGGCGGAGGATCTGGTGAAGCTCCTGAAGGGGCGCATCTCCGTCCGCTGGGACCGGGGGATCATCACCTTCCAGGTGGAGCTCGGGTGAAAGTCATAAAAAACGCTCATGCAGAGGCATGGGCGTTCTTTTTTTGCGCGTTTTGGCCGGACGGCGAGGAGCCGCGGCATTCCCGGACGGGGAGAGGCCGGCGGCCGGCCGGAATCCTGCGCTTTCTTCAGCGGCCATTAGCATGTGCTGTATCGAATGATTTCGATTAATTGAAAATAATTCTCAAAAACCTTGACAGACCGGAGAAGATAGTCTATGATAATCCTGAAATTAGGGAAAACTAATTTACAGAATAAGCTATAATCATTTATTTTTGCGATATGATGAAATAAATGATGAGGAGCAGGAAAGAAGGGCAGCGCATGAAACTGAGCGAAGCAAAACCGGGCATGGTCGTCCGGATCGAGAGCATCGAGGCGTCGGAACTGAAGACGCGCCTCATGAGCATGGGGCTGGTGAAGGGGACGAAGGTGAAAGTCCTGCGCACCGGGCCGATGGGCGATCCGCTGGCCGTGCTGGTCCGCTCGTACAAGATGGCCGTCCGCCTGGCGGATGCGGACAGGATTTCCGTGACGGAAGTCGCGTAAAGAAGGAGGAAGCGATACAGGAATGGGCATGTTATCTGTCGCCCTGACGGGCAATCCGAATACGGGCAAATCCACCATATTCAACGAACTGACGGGCATCCGGCAGAAGATCGGGAACTGGCCCGGCGTGACGATCGACAAGAAGCAGGGCTACACGAATTACAAGGGCCGCGCCATCGCGGTGATGGACCTGCCCGGCACGTACAGCATCAACGCCCGCTCGCCGGAAGAGAAGATCGTCGAAAATTATCTCACCCGCGAGCGGCCGGACATCGTAGTGGACGTGATCGACTCCTCGAACATCGACCGCAACCTCTTCCTGTGCCTCCAGCTTCTGGAGCACCGCATCCCGGTGCTGCTGGACCTGAACATGCAGGACGAGGCGCAGAAGAAGGGCGTGGAGATCTCCGTAAGCAAACTCAGCAGGATCCTCGGGATGCCGGTGGTGCAGACCGTGGGCCGCAGCAGCAAAAGCACGCGGCAGCTCCTGGACGTCTTCACCTCCACGGTGATGGCGGACTACCGCAATTCCCCGGAGGTGGAAGCGTACATCGCGCATCTGGACGAGCTGCGCCGCACCATCGCGGACCCGGCGAAGCGGGAGGAAGCGGTGATGGAAGCGCGCTACGCCTTCATCGACAGGATCGTCGCCGAAGCGGTGACGTTCCATCAGGCGAGCGCGGACACGTCGGAAAAGATCGACAAGGTCATGGCGAACGGCGTCCTGTCCATCCTGATGCTGCTCCTCATGCTGTACATGACGTTCCAGATCACCTTCACATGGATCGGGCAGCCCATCGCGGACTGGCTCGACGTGCTCATCAATGAAGATTTCATGGAGCTTGCGGGCACGACGCTCGCCGATCTGGGCGTGGCGGACTGGATGCAGTCTCTCGTGTGCGACGGCATCATCGCCGGCGTGGGCGGCATCATGACCTTCGTCCCGCTGATCTTCACCCTGTTCTTCTGCCTGTCCTTCCTGGACGGCACGGGCTACATGGCGCGCGTGGCCTTCGTCCTTGACCCGGTCATGAGAAAGGTCGGCCTCTCCGGCAAGGCCCTCATGCCGATCATGTGCGGCTTCGGCTGCGCGGTGCCGGGCATCATGGGCGCGCGGGCCCTCGACTCCCAGCGCGACCGCATGATCACCATCCTCGTGACGCCGTTCCTCACGTGCGGCGCGAAGCTGCCGGTGCTCGCCCTCTTCGGCGCGGTCTTCTTCGGCAGCGAGGCGGCGAACGTGGTCTTCGCCATGTACATCCTCGGCATCCTCGGCGCGATGGGCGCGTCCGCTCTGTATTCGAAGACGCTGTTCAAAAATGACGACGCCAGCTTCGTGCTGGAGCTGCCGCCGTACCGCTGGCCCGATATGAAGACGGTCCTCCTCGAGACCTGGGACAAGGGCAAAGGCTACCTCATCAAGGCCGGGACCATCATCCTCGCCATGTCCGTCCTCATCTGGTTCCTCTCCAGCTACAATGCGTCCGGCCCGGTGGACGACATGTCCGAAAGCTTCCTGGCCACGCTGGGCGGCTGGATGTCCACGCTCTTCATCTTCCACGGCTTCGATACGTGGGAAGCGGGCTCGGCGGTCATCTCCGGCATCATGGCGAAGGAAGCGGTGGTGTCCACCATCGGCATCCTCTACGGGCTGCCGGACCTCTCGCCCGACATGGAAGAAGCGGAGATGGTCTCCACCGTGGCCGGCACCGGCCTCGCCGCGGCCTTCACCGCCGCCTCCGCGCTGGCCTTCATGGTCTTCTCCCAGCTCTACACGCCGTGCATGACGGCCCTCGGCACCATCAAGAAGGAAACGAACAGCTGGTACTGGATGGGCTTCGCCGCGGTGAGTCAGTTCGCCATCGCGTGGATCGTGTCGCTCGCGGTCTACTGGATCGCGCGGGCGCTGGGCATGTAAAAACGACACCTCTTACTTTCTGATACAGGGGAGGGAACTCCCCGGGAAGCGGCGCTCGCTGCGGACAGCCCCCGCGGCGGGCGGCCCTCTTCCCAAAGGAGGCACTGTGACTACAGGCGATCTCATCACATGGGCGCTGGCCGTCGTGATCTTCATCGCGTTCTGGTTCGGCCTGAAGCGCATTTATAAAAATTTTGCGAGCGGCGAAAGCGACTGCTGCGGAAACAGCGGCTCCCCGGCGTGCTCCTGCTGTGCGAAGGAAGAAACCACCGCGCAGGAAAGGAAGAACGCCGCCGAGGCCTGGAAGGCCATCCGCGCGGAAGCGCGGGAGAAGCGCTATGACTGCCCGGCGTGCGAAGCGCGCGCGAAGGCGGACGCTGCGAGGGCCGCAGACGAAGCGGACCGCCGCTCTGCAAAATAAATCTGCCGGGAACAAGTCATTCCCGCCCGGCAGCGGAAACAGCATCTCTCCGGAGGTGCTGTTTTCATTTGGTTTGTGGACGGGCGGCCTTCCCGGTATAATAGACCTGTAGAAAGGAGGGGGCCCATGAGACTGGAATGGACCGTGCCGGCCGGCGCGCCGCCGGTGATGCTCCGGAGCTTCGTCCGGCAGAGCGGACGGCTGTCCGCCTCGCTGTGGAAGCGGGTGAAATGGAACGGCCGGGTCACGGTGAACGGGGAAGAGGTGCACAACGCGCGCACGCCCGTCGCAGGCGGGGACCGCATCGTCTGCGAATGGGACGAGACTTCGGACATCGTGCCGGCGGACATCCCGCTCTCCGTAGTGTACGAGGACGTGTCGCTCCTCCTCGTGGACAAGGGGCCGGGCATGATCATCCATCCCACGCACAAAAAACTTCACGACAGCCTGGTGAACGCCGTGGCGGGGTACTTCGTGCGGAAAGGCGAGGCGGCGGGCATCCATCCCGTGTACCGCCTCGACCGGAACACCACGGGGCTCGTGGTGGTGGCGAAGTCGGCAAAAGTCCAGTGGGACCTCTCCCGGAGCCACGACCGGATCACACGGCACTACCTCGCCGTTTCCTCAGGGCATCTCCCTGAAGAGGAGGGCGTCATCGAAGCGCCCATCGGCCGGAAGACTGGGAGCATCGTGGAGTGGATGGTGCGGGCGGACGGCCGGCCTGCGAAGACCGCGTGGACCGTGCTCGCCCGCGGGACGGACTGCGATCTTCTCCGGCTCCGCCTCTTCACCGGGCGCACCCACCAGATCCGGGTGCATCTGGCGCATCTGGGGCACCCGCTCCTCGGGGACGACCTCTACGGCGGCCCCTGCGGTGCCATCGGCCGGCAGGCCCTCCACGCGGCGGACGTGTCGTTCCGCCATCCGGAGACCGGCGAGCCCATGATGTGGACTGCGCCTCTGCCGGAGGACATGCGGCGCCTCGCGGCGGGCATGACGCCGGTGCAGGATCATTTCGAGCAGTTTTTCGGGAGGCAGCCATGATAGAAATACGGAACGGGATCCCTTTCGTGACATTTTCCCTGTTTCAGAAAGCGGGGCACGTCGCCGCGGCGGTGGCGTCGCGGAAGGGCGGCGTCTCGAAGGCCCCCTTCGATTCGCTCAACATGAGCTTTTCCACGGGGGACGCGCCGGACGCGGTCATCGAAAACCGGCGGCGCTTCCTCACGCTCCTCCGCATCCCGCCGGCGGACATCGTGAGCTGTCATCAGGTGCACGGCACGCACATCGAGGCCGTGGGTCAGGCGGACCGGGGACGGGGTGCGCAGGAGGCGGAGACCGCCGTCCCCGGCTGCGACGGGCTCGCCACGAACGAGGCGGGCGTGCCGCTCACCATGAATTTCGCGGACTGCACGCCGCTCCTTTTCTACGATCCGGCGCACCATGCGGCGGCGGTGGCCCACGGCGGCTGGCGCGGCACGGCGGGGGACATCGCCGGGAAGACCGTGCGCTTCCTCGGGGAGCGGTACGGCACGCGGCCGGAAGATCTTCTCGCCGGCGTGGGGCCGGCCATCGGCGGCTGCTGCTTCGAAGTGGGGAGCGACGTGACGGACGCCTTTTTCCGGCTTTTCGGCGAAGCCGACATGGCGCGCCTCGCGCGGGAAAAGAGCGGCGGGAAATATCTCTTCGACCTGCCCGAAGCGAACCGGCTCCTCCTCCTGCAGGCGGGGCTTTCGCCGCATCACATCGAGATGAGCGGCCTCTGCACCTATTGCCGGGACGACCTCTTCTTCTCCTACCGGAAATCCGGCGGCCGCACGGGCCGCCACATGGCGGCGGTCATGCTGCTGTGACCGGGAGCGCGGACACGCCGCGCTTTTTCTTTTGGCAGCGATAACAAAGAGATATGGGGCCCCGGTGCGGCGGACAGGGTATAATACAGGCAGATGCATCCTGTATGGATCATTGTGGCAAAAGGGGGAATCCGTATGACAGAAAGCATGGCAGCTCCGCAGGCGCGGGGCAAAAAAGCGCATGACGCGATCTTCGGCGCTTCCAGTGCGGCGCAGGCGGACATCGCGCAGCACGGGAAAGCGCTCGTCGTGAACGGCACGGCGGGCGTCATCCAGGACGAGGAGGGCAGTCTGGTGTGCCTGCCCGCGGTGGAGAAGGCCTACCGGTCGCTCCCCATGACGGAGCTCACCGCCTATGCGCCCGTGGCGGGCCTGCCGGTCTATCTGAAAGAAGTGCAGGAATGCTGCTTCGGCGATTTCCGGCCGGAGGGATACACCGCCGCCGTCGCCACCACCGGCGGCACCGGGGCTATCCATCACATCATCCACAATTACACGGTGCCCGGCGACGAAGTCCTCACCAGCAACTGGTACTGGAGCGCGTACAACATGCTCTGCGTGGACGCGGGCCGGACGCTCCGCACGTTCCGCATGCTGAACGAGGCGAACGTCTTCGACCATGAAGATTTCCAGCGGCAGCTTTCCGCCATGGCGGAGAAGCAGGACCAGCTCGCGGTCATCCTGAATACGCCGGCACACAATCCCACCGGCTACAGCCTCACCGGCGAAGACTGGGACAGAGTCCTCGATTTCCTGAAGGCGCTCGTGGAAAAAGGGAAAAAGATCACCGTCCTCGTGGACGTGTCCTATATCGACTACGCCGGCGAGGGAGCGCGGCAGTTCTTCACGAAATTCAGCGGCCTTCCGCCGGAGATCCTCATCGTCGTGGCGTTCAGCATGTCCAAGAGCTTCACCATGTACGGCCTCCGCATCGGCGCGATGATCGCCGTCTCTTCCAGCGAAGCGGTCGCGCAGGAATTTGCGGACGTGAACAGCTACACGAACCGCGCCACCTGGTCGAACAATTGCCGCGGCGGCATGGCCTGCCTCGTGCGCATCTGGGAGGACCCGGCGCTCCGGAAAGAATGGAAGGAAGAGCAGCAGCAGTATTACCGGCTCATCCAGGAGCGCGCGGCCATTTTCGTGAAGGAAGCGAAGGAAGCGGGCCTGCCCATGCTGCCCTATCAGGCGGGGTTCTTCCTCAGCATCCCGTCTCCGGACTCTGCAAAGGTGTGCGAACTTCTCCACAAGGACCACGTCTATCTGGTGCCGCTCAAAGCGGGCATCCGCGTGGCGGTCTGCTCCATCCCGAAAGCGAAGATGGCCGGCCTCGCCGCAAAGATCAAAGCGGCCATGGAGGAAGCGGGCCAGCTATAAATAAAAAAGACCGCACGGCCGGTGCGGTCCCGCGCCCGCCGCGGGGAAACGGCGGCGGGCAGGGCACACAAAAAAGACGCCTCGATCGAGGCGTCTTTTTTCGTGAGCATCACTGATGATGCTGGATGAACTGGCGGATATGGTTCACGTTGTAATAGAGGTGCACCGCGTCGTTTTCCTTGGCAAGGAGCGTGGGCACGGCGGAGATGTCATAGGCCCTGGCGAGTTCTGCACCGTCTTTCTCTTCCGCGTAGACGAGCCGGAAGGGGATGCCCGCATCGGAGAGCATGCGCTTGGCCATGCGGCAGTTCGGGCAGGTCTTAGTAGTGAGGAGGATGGCCCCCGCGCCGGCGATGGGCGCAGCGGCTTTGCTCGGCGCCGGCGCGGCGGGCGTCTCGGCCTTTTCCGCGGAGCCGCGCAGCTGGCAGGCCGGCGCGGGGAGGCTGTCCGCCTTGCCGATGGTCGCCGGATCGTACGTCTTCCGATTCTTGAATTCAGAGACTTTGCCGTCGTTCCAGTTGCGCACCGGGCGGTAGTAGCCGGTGATGCGGGAGTACACTTCCGCCGGCTTGCCGCACGTGGGGCAGGAGAAGTGTTCGCCCGGGATGTAGCCGTGCTCCGCGCACACGGAGTAGGTCGGGGACAGGGTGAAGTAGGGGAGTTTGAAGTTCTCTGCGATCTTCTTCACAAGGGTGGCCGCGGATTTCCACGTGGGCAGGCGCTCGCCGAGGAACGCATGGAAGACGGTGCCGGACGTGTAGAGGGTCTGCATCTCGTCCTCCATCTCGAGGGCGTCGAAGATGTCGTCCGTGTAGCCCACGGGGAGATGGGTGCTGTTCGTGTAGTACGGCGCATTGCCGTCTTTCGCGGCGGTGATGATGTCCGGGAATTCCGCCTTGTCGTGCTTCGCGAAGCGGTAGGTGGTGGATTCCGCCGGGGTCGCTTCCAGATTGTACAGGTCGCCGTACTGTTCCTGATAGCCCTTGAGGCGGTCGCGCATGTGTTTCAGGATCTCGATGGCGGCGGCGCGGCCTTCTTCGGTGGTGAGGTCGTGACCGTCCATCCATTTCGCGTTCAGGAGCGCTTCGTTCATGCCCACGAGGCCGATGGTGGAGAAGTGGTTCTTGAACGTGCCGAGATACCGGCGGGTGTAGGGGTAGAGTCCTTCGTCCATGAGGCGGGTGATGACCCGGCGCTTGATGGACAGAGACCGCGCGGCGATGTCCATGTATTTGTCGAGCATGTGCCAGAAGGCGTCCTTCGTGGGCGAGAGGTAGGCCATGCGCGGCAGGTTCAGCGTGACCACGCCGATGGAGCCGGTGGATTCGCCGGAGCCGAAGTAGCCGCCGCCTTTTTTGCGGAGCTCCCGCAGGTCGAGGCGGAGCCGGCAGCACATGGAGCGTACGTCGGAAGGTTTCATGTCGGAATTGATGTAGTTGGAGAAATAGGGCGTGCCGTATTTCGCGGTCATTTCGAAGAGGAGGCGGTTGTTTTCCGTGTCGCTCCAGTCGAAGTCCTTCGTGATGGAGTAGGTGGGGATCGGGTACTGGAAGCCCCGGCCGTTCGCGTCGCCTTCGATCATGATCTCGATGAAGGCTTTGTTCACCATGTCCATTTCCTTCTTGCAGTCGCCGTAGGTGAAATCCATGGGCTTGCCGCCTACGATGGCGGGCTGGTCTTTCAGGTCGTCCGGCACGGTCCAGTCGAGGGTGACGTTCGTGAAGGGCGCCTGCGTGCCCCAGCGGGACGGGGTGTTCACGCCGTAGATGAAAGACTGGATGCACTGCTTCACGTCTTCATAGGAGAGGTGGTCCGCCCGCACGAAGGGGGCGAGGTACGTATCGAAGGAGGAGAAGGCCTGTGCGCCGGCCCACTCGTTCTGCATGATGCCGAGGAAATTCACCATCTGGTTGCACAGGGTGGAGAGGTGCTTCGCCGGCGAGGAGGTGATGCGGTCCGGCACGCCGCCGAGGCCGTCCAGCAGGAGCTGTTTCAGGCTCCAGCCGGCGCAGTAGCCGGTGAGCATGGACAGGTCGTGCAGGTGAAGGAAGCACTGGCGGTGCGCCTGAGCAATCTCGTCGTCGTACACTTCGGAGAGCCAGTAATTCGCGGTGATCGCGCCGGAGTTGGAGAGGATGAGCCCGCCAACGGAGAGCGTCACCGTGGAGTTCTCTTTCACGCGCCAGTCCTTGTTCTCGCCGATGTAGCCATTCACCAGCTTCTTGTAGTCGAGGAGGGTGTTCTTCGTGTCGCGCACCTTCTGGTGCTGGCTGCGGTAGAGGATGTAGGCCTTCGCCGTCCTCTGATAGCCGCACTTCATGAGCGCGGTCTCCACTCGGTCCTGGATCTGCTCCACCGCGGGGGTGATGACCTCCGCCTCGCGGAGCGCCGTCTCCACGATGAGCGTGACGGCCCGCGACATGGCGGGGATATCGCTTTCGGCGATCTCTCCGGTGGCCGTGAAAGCCCGGCTGACGGCATTTTCGATTTTCTTTTCATCGAAGGGGACGGTCGTGCCGTTCCGCTTGATGACGTTCTTCCATTCGACCATGATGCATTGCTCCTTCTTGTCTATTCTCCGTCTGTCCAGAGGACCGGGCGGCCTGCGGCGAGGCTCGCCGGCACGTCGATGAGACGCTGGTTCGAGCTGCCCCGCCAGAGCGCGGTCCCGTCCTTTTTCGCGAGGAGAAACGGCCCGTCCACGAGCACGTCCAGGTGCGGCAGCACCTCCGCCGCCCGGCCGGCGCGTCCTGTGAGGATGTCTTCCCAGGTCCAGCCGGTGTAGGCCCACACGCTGAGGCCCGCTGCCCGGCAGGCCTGCGCGATGGCGGCCGCCGCTTCCGGCTGGGCGAGCGGGTCGCCGCCGGAGAGCGTCACGCCGTCCAGATAGCGCACGGCGAGGATGTCCGCGATGACCGCGTCCGTGTCCGTCTCCCGGCCGGCCCGGGGATCCCAGGTCTCCGGATTCTGACAGGACCGGCAGTGGTGGGGACAGCCCTGGAAAAAGAGCACGTACCGCACGCCCGGTCCGTTCACCGAAGAATGGCGCACCGCGCCGGCTGTCCGTACTTTCATGCCGCTCCTCCTCTGGAATTTTTTACAGTACATCTATAGCATAGCTATATCCTGTAGGGATGTCAAATAAAAACCACTATATCTTGCGGTTTAAGCGCGACAGAGAAAAGGCCCGCCCTGTCTGTGCGGAACGCGTCCGCCGCTTTTGTCAAGCAGGAAATCCCTCATATTCCGCCGCCCGGTATGCCGGAATGGAATGGCGGACCGCCGCCCGGCCGAAGGGGCGGCGCCGCATCGGGAAGACAGAACCGGAGAGATGCTGTATAATAAAAATGCATAAAATAATCAAATCGCGTAATAGATGAGGAGGCAGTCATGCTCACAAAAGAAGAAATGCTCCAGATGCTCCGCAGGAACGTGGTGCCCGCATTCGGCTGTACCGAGCCGGTCTGCGTGGCGCTCGCCGCGGCGGATGCGGCCAAGGCCGCGGGCGGGACGGTGGAATCGGTCCGCGTGCTGGTGAGCGGCAACATCTACAAGAACGGGATGGCGGTGGGCATCCCGAATTTCGACAAAATCGGCATCCCCTATGCGGCGGCGCTCGGCGCGTACCTCGCGAATCCGGAAGAGTCGCTGGAGCTCCTGAAGGACATCACGCCGGAAGTCGCGGCGCAGGCGGCGGCGCTGGCGGAGAGCGGGCGCGTCGAAGTGGACATCAATAAGAACCAGCAGGGCGTGTATGTGAAGTGCGAGGTGAAGACCTCCGCCGGGACAGGCGAATCGGAGATCGTCCAGAGCCATGCGAACATCGTCTCCACGAAGGTGGACGGCCGGACCGTCTTCGAGAAAGCCGCGGGGACGAAGGCGGCGGACCCGCTCCTGGAGAAGCTCCGCGCCATGAAGATCGCCGAGATCCGCGCGCTGGTGGACTCCGCCTCGGAAGAGGAGCTGGCCTTCGTGCTGGACGGCATCGACATGAACGAGTCGGCGGCGCAGTACAGCATGACGAAGCCCGGCGTGGGCGTGGGCATCGCGGCGACGATGAAATCCCCCGAGAAGAGCGCCTTCCTCGGGGAAGCGCTCCTCGGGCGCATCATGCGGCGCGTGGCGGCGGCCACGGAGGGCCGGCTCGACGGCTGCCCTTACGCGGTGATGTCGAGCGCCGGCAGCGGCAGCAAGGGCATCGCCGTCATCATTCCCGTGGCGGAAGCGGCGAAAGAGCTGGGGAGCTCCCGGGAAATGACGGCGAAAGCCGTGGCGTTCGCGCATCTCCTGAACGAGTACATCAATTCCTACGTGGGCAAGCTCTCCGCCATCTGCGCGTGCAGCATGGCCGCGTCTCCCGCGGCGGCGGCAGCCATCACGTGGCTCCTCGGCGGCAGCGACGAGCAGATCGGCTGGGCCATCCGCAATATGGCGGGCAACATCACGGGCATCATCTGCGACGGCGGCAAGGTGGGCTGCGCGCTGAAGCTCGCCACCGCGGCGGCGGGCGGCCTCATGAGCGCCATGCTCGCGGCGAACTCGGCGGTCATCCGCGTGACGGACGGCATCGCGGCGGAGTCTCCGGAAGACTGCATCCGCAATATGGGCCGCGTGAGCAATCCGGGCATGGTGGAGACGGACCACGAGATCCTCCGGATCATGCTGGAGAAGCAGGACGCGGCGCGCGCCTGACGGGAAACGGGACGGGCACGGCTCGGAAAGGGCCGTGTCTTTTTTCGTGCGCGCCCGCGCGTTGTACACGTCCGCGGGATTGTGTTATCATGAATCCGACAGAAACGCGCCGCACAGAGCGGGAAAGGAGACGCCGTGGAAGAGACGAATGACGCCGCAGGGTATGAAGTGTCCCTCCCTATTTTCGAGGGGCCCATGGATCTGCTGCTCCATCTGGTGACGAAGAACCGCATCGACATCCACGACATTCCCATCCACGAGATCACGGATCAGTACCTGGAATATCTGCGGCAGGCGGAAGCGTTCGACCTGAACCTGGGGAGCAGCTTCTTCGCCATGGCGGCGACGCTCCTCCTCATCAAGTCGCGCATCCTTCTGCCGAAGCGGAGGCAGGAAGAGGATGGAGGAGACGAAGATCCGCGGCAGGAGCTTGCCCGGTCGCTGGAAGAATTCAAACGCATGAAAGAGATGCGCCAGATGCTGGAAGACCTGCTGGCCCGGGAGGCGCCGCACCGCATGCGGGAGCCGTCGGAGCTGAAAGCATCGGTCTTCACGGGCCGCATCCCGGTGGAGCGCCTGACGGCGGCCTTTTTTTCTCTTCTCGATGAAAAGGAGGAAGAGGAGACGCGGGTGATGCCCGCGGAAGAGGTCACGTTCGACGAGCAGGCCGAAAGCCTCCGGGGATATCTCCGGGGCGGCGGCTGGCGGCCCATGCGGGATTTCTTCCGCCGGCAGAAGAGCCGCCTGGCGCTCGCCGTGGCGCTGGTGGCGCTCCTCGAACTCATCCGCCTGGGCGAAGTGGAGGCGGATGAGGCGGCCGGGGGCCTCGTGCTCCGGGCGCGCCGGTAAGAATGGTTTTAATATAAGGAGGGATGGTATGCGCGGAACGGCCCGGCTGGCCGCAGCGCTGGAGGCGTACCTGTTCATCCACGGGGCGCCGGTCGCGCGGGCGGAGCTGCTGACGGTGATGCAGGAAGACGAAGCGCGCATCGAAGAGGCGCTTGCCCTGCTCCGGGAACGGTACGGCCGGGAAGATTCGGGCATCGAGCTCCATGAGACCGGCGCGGGACTGGCGCTGGCGACGAAGAAGGAATACGACGCATGGCTCACGGAGACGGCGGGCGGACGGACGTCCCTCTCTCCGGCGGCGCTGGAGACGCTCGCGGTCATCGCGGGGCGGGAGCCGGTGACGCGGGCGGAGATTGAGCGCATCCGCGGCGTGTCCGCCGGGCGGGTGCTGGCGTCCCTCATGGAGAAAGACCTCATCGAAGAACGGGGGCGGCTCGACGTGCCGGGGCGGCCCATCCTGTACGGCACGACGAAGCGGTTCCTCCAGTGCGCGGGGCTCTCCGGCGTGGAAGAACTGCGGAAACACTGGGATCAACGGATGACAGAAGGAGACTTATTTTGAAAGAGCGTTTGCAGAAAGTCCTGAGCCATGCGGGGGTGGCGTCCCGCCGGAAAGCGGAAGCGCTGATCCTCGCAGGCAAGGTCCGGGTGAACGGGCGCATCGTCCGGGAGCTCGGCACGGAAGCGGATATCCGGAAAGACCGCATCGAGGTGGACGGCCGGCCCGTCCGGCCGGAGCGGCTGCGGTACTTCCTTTTCTTCAAGCCGGACCGGGTGATCTCTTCGGTGAAAGACCCGCAGGGACGGCGCACGGTGCTGGATTTCTTCCCCGCGGTGAAAGAGCGCATCTTTCCCGTGGGGCGGCTGGACTATCATACGGAAGGGCTGCTCCTCATGACGAACGACGGCGCGCTGGACTACCTCCTGACGCATCCGAGCCGGGAAGTGCCGAAGACTTACGAAGTGACCGTGCGCGGGAAATTCTCGGAGGCGCTGGCGGAGCGCATGTCGCAGGGGGTCGACCTCGACGACGGGCGCACCGCGCCGTGCGAAGTGACCGTGCGGCAGTACGATGAAGTGCGGAACCGCACGTACCTCACGGTCACCCTTCACGAAGGGAAGAACCGGGAAATCCGCCGGATGATGGAGAAATTCCACTATCCGGTCTTCGGCCTGAAGCGGGTGCAGTACGCCTTCCTCACACTGGACGGCGTGGACAAGGGCAAGTACCGCCCATTGACGGAGAGCGAGGTCGCGCGGCTGTATGAACTCGGGAAATAAACAGATCGCCGTCATCGGCGCGGGCGTGGCGGGGCTTCTCGCCGCGGTCCATGCGGCGGAGCTCGGCGCGGACGTCCATCTCTTTGAGAAGATGGACCGCATCGGCCTCAAGATGGGCATCACCGGGAAAGGCCGGTGCAACTTGACGAACAGCGCGCCTATCGGCGAGTTCATCGCGAAAACCCCGGGAAACGGGAAATTCCTCTACAGCGCGTACGGGCGCTTTTCCAATACGGACCTGCTGGCTCTGCTCCGCCGCTGGGGCATGGAGACCGTCACCGAGCGGGGCGGCCGGGTCTTTCCGAAAAGCGAGGACGCGCAGGAGGTGCGCCGCCTTTTCATGAGGAAACTCGAGGAGGCGGGCGTGACGCTCCACCTGTCCGACCCGGTGCACCATATCCTCACGGAAGACGGGCGCGCCGCGGGTGTGGAGACGTCCAGAGGGACTTGGGCGGCTGATGCGGTGATCCTCGCTACGGGCGGGAAATCCTATCCGCGCACCGGCTCCACCGGGGACGGCTACCGCATGGCGGCGGAACTGGGGCATACCGTGACGGCGCTCCGGCCGGCGCTTATTCCGCTCGTGTGCAGCAACGCGTACTGCAGAGAACTGCAGGGACTGTCTCTCCGCAATGTGACGCTCACCGTCGCGGCGGGCGGACGGCGGAAGGCCTCGCTCCTCGGCGAGATGATTTTCACCCATTTCGGCATTTCCGGGCCGATTGTGCTTTCCCTGTCCGATCAGGTGTCGCTGTGGCTCTCGCAGGGCTACGCGGTGACCGGGGAGATCAACCTGAAGCCGGCCCTTTCGGAAGAGGTGCTGGACCGGCGCATCCTGCGGGATCTGGCGAAGTTCCACCTGAAGCAGATGCGGAACGCCCTGCAGGAGCTGATGCCGCACCGCCTCATCGACGTGATTCTCCATATGTCGGACATCCCGCCGGAGCTGCCCGTATCGGAACTGACGCGGCGCCAGCGGGCGAACCTGCGCTATGCCGTCCAGCATATGCCGCTTTCCATCACGAACACGCGGCCCATCGAGGAAGCCATCGTCACCGCCGGGGGCATTTCCGTGAAGGAGATCCAGTCGTCTACCATGGAGTCGAAGCTCGTGGCGGGCCTGTACTTCGCAGGCGAAGTGATGGATATCCACGCCTTTACCGGCGGCTACAACCTGCAGGCGGCCTTCTCCACCGGATGGGTCGCCGCGGAGAGCGCCGCCGGGCAGGGCGGAACGTATCGATAAAATAGAAAATAAAGATCCTGTTTGTGGGGTGATGTGAGGATGAAACGATTATCCATAGCCATCGACGGCCCGGCCGGCGCGGGAAAGAGCAGCGTCGCCAAGATCCTGGCCCGCCGCATGGGCTATACGTATCTGGACACGGGCGCAATGTACCGGGCGGTGACCTATGAATCCCTGCGCCGGGGGCTCGCGGACGACGCGGCCATCGTCGCCATGGCGAAAGCGCTCGATATGACCGTCGCGCCGGGCGAGGGGCATATGCGGGTCTTCCTCGGCGGCGAAGAAGTGACGGCGCATCTCCGTACGCCGGAGGTGTCGGCCGCGGTGTCCCGGGTGTCCGCCATCCCGGACGTGCGCGCCGTCATGGTGGCGCTCCAGCGGAAGCTCTCTGCCGAAGGGGGCACGGTGCTGGACGGCCGGGACATCGGCACAGTGGTGCTTCCCCATGCGGATGTGAAGATCTTCCTCACGGCGTCGCCGCACACGCGGGCGGTCCGCCGGTATAAGGAAATGGGCGGCCGTGAAGCGGGCCTTACCGTAGAAGCCATCGAAGAGGAGATCCGGACGCGGGATCATCTGGACAGCACGCGCGCCGTATCGCCGCTCGTGCCGGCAGCGGACGCGGTCTATCTGGACAACAGCAATCTCACCCTCGAAGAGACGGCGGAAGCCATCATGGCGATCTGCCGTAAGAAAGCCGGGGAGGAAGCATGATGTTCCGCATCGTCTGCGCCGTCGTGCGCGCGCTGCTCGGCTTTTATTTCTTCACCCTGAAAGGACTTCGCTGCGAAGGGGTGGAGAATATCCCGAAAGAAGGGGCCGTCATCATCGCGCCGAACCATAAAAGCAATTTCGATCCGCCGGTGATCGGCGTGTGTTCTCCGCGGGTCGTCCATTACATGGCGAAGGAAGAACTTTTCCGGAATCCGGTTTTCGCGGCGGTCATCCGCTACTTCGGGACCTTTCCCGTGAAGCGGGGCGCCGTGGACCGGGCGGCCATCCGCCGGGCGCTGACCGAGCTGAAAGAAGGGCAGCCGCTGGGGATCTTCCCGGAAGGGACGCGCATCCACGGGAACCGCATCGGCCGCTTCCACGACGGCATGGCGTCCATCGCGCTCATGACAGGCACGCCAATCCTGCCGGTGGCGGTCATCGGCACGGAGCATCTGCCGAAGAAGGAAGGACCGTTCGCGGTGGTCTTCGGGACGCCGGTTCCCGTCGCGAAGGCCCGGCCCACGCCGGAAGCGATCGGGGAAGTGAATGAAGCGGTGCGGGCAGAGCTCCTGCGCCTCAGACAGGATTATTACGACAGGGCCGGCTGGCATCCGGAAGACTGACCGGCCGCGGAGGAGATATGGAGATCTACAGAGCCAAAGAGATGGGCTTCTGCTACGGCGTGCGCCGGGCGATGAAGCTCGCGCTGGACGCCGCGGAGGCGGGAAAGCCCGCGGCCACGCTGGGTCCGCTCATCCACAATCCACAGGTGGTGAAATGGCTGGCGGACAAAGGCGTCCCCGCCATTTCCGATTTGTCGGATTTTCACGATAAAATTGTCATTATCCGCTCGCATGGTGTGGGACCTTCGTGCTATAATGATATCAAGTGCAAAAATCTGGCCTTGGTAGATGCTACGTGCCCCTTTGTCATGCGGAATCAGCAGATCACAAAGGAGCTCGTGGCGGAAGGACATCAGGTTGTGCTCATCGGTGAAAAGAATCATCCTGAAATGAAAAGCGTCGCAGAGTGGGCGGAAGGGCAGTCGTACCTGGTCGAGTCCATGGAAGACGTGGCGGCGATGCCCCATCTGGCGGAAGCGCACATCGTCATCCAGACGACCTTTTCAGAGACGCTGGCAGACGAGCTCATCCGCGCCATCTCTCTGAAAGCGGACCGGACGGAGGTCCACAAGACGATCTGCCGCGCGACGTCGGACCGCCAGCGCGCGGCGCGCGAACTGGCGCGCCGGGTGGATGTGATGATCGTCATCGGCGGGCGCAACAGCGCCAATACGACGCGGCTCGCGGAAGTGTGCCGCGAAGAAGGTGCGGTGACCTATCACATTGAAACGGCGGCGGAACTCCGTCCCACATGGTTTCACCACCAGGACAAGGTTGGCATCACCGCCGGTGCTTCCACACCGGACTGGATCATAGAGGAGGTAGTTTGTATTATGGAAGACATGAGTAAGCTGTTGGAATCTGAGGATATCAATCTGGATGTCCATAAAGGCAGCGTTGTGAATGGCAAGGTCGTAGAAGTATTTGACAACAAGGCATACATCTCTTTCGGCTACAAGACGGAAGCGATTCTGCCTGTACATGAATATGCCTATCCGGTGCCGGAATCCCTGAAAGACGTACTGAAAGTGGGCGATGAACTCCGCGTGCAGATCATCAATGCAATCCGCGAAGACAGCCCGATCTACGTATCCAAGATCAAAGTCGACCGTCTCGCTGACTGGGACGTCGTCGAAGAAGCGTTCGAAAAGAACGAAGCCGTCGAATGCGAAGGCATCGAAGCCATCAAAGTCGGCCTGCTCGTACAGATCAAGTCCCTGCGCGGCTTTATCCCGCTGTCCCAGGGCGATCTCCGCTTCGTTCATTCCCTGGCCAACCTGGTCGGCCAGAAATTCCAGGCGAAGATCCTCGAAGTCGACCGCGCGAAGAACCGTCTGGTCCTCTCCCGCAAAGCGGTCCTCGAAGAAGCCCGCGACAGCGAACTGGACGTGCTGGAAGTCGCTTACCACAACGGCGAAGTGCTGAAAGGCATCGTGAAGAAGATCATGCCGTATGGCGCATTCGTCAATGTGAACGGCGTGGAAGGCCTGCTCCACATCTCCGATATTTCCTGGAAGAAGATCGCGAAAGTAGAAGATGTGCTTCAGCCGGAACAGGAAATCGACGTGAAGATCAAATCCTTCGACAAGGAAAAGCAGAGAATTTCCTTCTCCCACAAGGAATGCCTGCCGGATCCGTGGGAAACGTCCATCCATGAGCACGCCATCGACGACGTGGTGGATGCGAAAGTCGTCAAGGTTCTGGAATTCGGCGTCATCGTTGAACTGGAAGACGGCCTCACCGGTCTGCTCCACATCAATGAAATGACCCGTGACCACAACCGCAAGCCGGGCGACATCTGCGCTCTCGGCGACCAGATCAAGGTCCGCATCATCGGCATCGATGAAAACAGAAAGAGAATCAGCTTCTCCCTCGTGGAAGCGGCTTCTCACGACGCAGCGGAAGAAGAATAAGTCCCGCTCGCCGGCCTGATAAAAGAAAAGCCCCGCAGTGCGGGGAATGAGAATGCGGGAGCCATTGTCTGTATGGACGGTGGCTGCCGCATATCTTTTTTTCTTGAGGAAGGGCTGAGGCGCTCGGCCTCTCCTCGAGGGAAAAAGCGGCCCGCTTGTGGAAACAGGCATTTTGTGCTATGTATTTTATGATATGGGAACCATCGGATTTCCGCGTGCGGAGATCTTTTCATAGGTAAGAGGTGATACTGTGAGCAAACCACTCGTAGCCATCGTCGGCCGCCCGAACGTGGGGAAATCGACGCTCATCAACGGACTGGCGCAGCGGCGCGTGTCCATCGTGGAGGACATCCCCGGCGTCACCCGGGACCGCATCTACTGCGACGTGCGCTGGCTCGACCGGGAATTTACGCTGATCGATACGGGCGGCATCGAGTTCCGCAATGAAGCGGACCAGATGGTGGACGGCATCCGTCAGCAGGCGCAGCTCGCCATCGAAGAGGCGGACGTCATCATTTTCGTGACCGACGCGCGGAGCGGCGTGACCCACGACGACGAAGTCATCGCGTCCATGCTGCGCCGGGTGGGCAAGCCCGTGGTGCTGGCCGTGAACAAGGTGGACAGCGCCAATCAGGAGATGGATGTCTATGAATTCTATTCACTCGGTCTGGGCGATCCCATCGGCATCTCCGCGGTGAACCACCTGTCCTTCGGCGATCTGCTGGACCGGGTGACGGAAGGCTTCCCGCCGGTAACGGAGCGCTCCGACAGCGACCCCATCCGCGCGGCCATCATCGGCCGGCCGAACGTGGGCAAGTCCACGCTGATCAATGCGCTCCTCGGCTACGAGCGCTCCCTCGTCGCGGACGAATGGGGCACCACCCGCGATGCGGTGGACTCGGTGTGGAAATACCAGGGGAAGGAATTCATCCTCGTGGATACGGCGGGCATGCGCCGCAAGGGCAAGATCTCCGACACGCTGGAGAAATACAGCGTCATCCGCTCCATCCGCGCCATCGACAACTGCGACGTGGCGGTGCTCGTGCTGGACGCGCGGGACATGGTGACGGAGCAGGACAAGAAAATCGCCGGCTACGTCCACGAAGCGGGGAAGGGGCTCATCCTCCTCGTCAATAAATGGGACGCCGTGGAGAAGGACAACAATACCATGGTGCACTACACGGAAGACATCCGCAAAGCGCTGCCCTTCGCGCAATATGCGCCGGTGCTTTTCGGCTCCGCACTGACGAAGCAGCGCATCCACAAGCTGGCGGACCTTCTCTTCTACGTGGCGGACCAGCACAGCATGCGCATCTCCACGAGCGTCCTGAACGATCTGCTGGACGATGCGAAAATGGTGAATCCGCCGCCGGCCCATTCCGGCCGCGTGGCAAAGATCTATTACATGACGGAAGTGGGCATCCGCCCGCCGACGTTCGTCCTCTTTGCGAACGATGCGAATCTCATCCATTTCTCCTATGTGCGCTTCATCGAGAACCGGCTCCGCGAGGCGTTCGGCTTCGAGGGATCGCCGATCCGCATCATCGTCCGCAGCAAGAAAGACGGTGACGACTTATGACCGGCTTTTCGCCCGTGCTGATCGGGTTCTGCCTGGCGGCGTATCTTCTGGGAGCGATCCCGAGCGGCTACATCATCGGGAAAGTCTTCTACGGCGTCGACCTGAAGACCGTGGGCAGCGGCAATATCGGCGCGACGAACGCGTACCGCGTGCTCGGCGCGAAGGCGGGGCTCTCCGTCTTCCTCTGTGATTTCTTCAAGGGCGTGCTCGCCGTGGCCATCGGCGGCATGGGGGACGAGCTCTCCATGGTACTGTGCGCTCTCTTCGTCATCGTGGGCAATGACTGGTCTGTCTTCCTCCACTTCAAGAGCGGCCGGGGCGTCGCCTGCGGCGTGGGAGCCTTTGCCTGCCTGTGGCCGCCGGCAGCGCTCGGGGCATTCCTCGTGTGGCTGGCGGTCTTCCTCTGCTCGAAAATCGTTTCCCTTTCTTCCATCTGCGCCGCGCCGGTGGTGCCGCTCGTGATTTGGCTCACGGACGGGCCGCTGGAATTCACCCTGTTCGGCGCGCTCGCGGCGGCGGTCATCATCTTCAAGCACAAGGACAATATCGGCCGTCTCCTGCGGGGCGAAGAGAAGAAGATTACTCATGAAAAGAGGCCGTCCTGATGAAACTGACCATGATAGGGGCCGGCGGCTGGGGCACGGCCATGGTGTCGCTCCTCGCCGGAAAGAATCCCGACGTGTGGCTCTACTGCCGCAATCCGGACACGGCGGCGCGGCTCCGGGAGACGCGGGAAAATACGGCATACCTGCCGGGGTGCCGCATCCCGGCAGCGGTGCGGATCACAAGCGATCTGGAAGAAGCGGTGCGCGGCGCGGCGTGCTGCATCCTCTGCACGCCCTCCATGGCGGCGGAAGAGACCGCCGCGTCCATCGCGCCGTATCTTGAAAAAGGGGCGGTGGTCGTCTCCGCTTCGAAAGGACTCGCCTCGCACGGCGGGCTCCGGCTCTCGCAGGTGATCGGCGAGAAGCTGGCGGGCATCACGGACCGCATCGTGGCTCTCTCCGGGCCGAACCATGCGGAAGAAGTGGGGCGCGGCCTGCCGGCGGCGTCTGTCGCCGCATCCTCCGTGTCGTCTGCGGTGGCCCTCGTGCAGGACATCTACATGGGGCCGGCGTTCCGCGTGTACCGGAGCGACGACATCATCGGCGTGGAGTACGGCGGTGCGCTGAAGAACATCATGGCCCTCGCCTGCGGCGTGCTGGACGGGCTGGGCCTCGGCGACAACAGCCGGGCGGCGCTCATGACCCGCGGCCTCGTGGAGATGACGCGCTTCGGCACGCATTTCGGCGCGCGGATGGACACCTTCTTCGGTCTCTCCGGGATGGGCGACCTCATCGCCACCTGCACCAGCACCCACAGCCGCAACCATTCGGCGGGACTGCTCCTGGCCGAGGGGAAAACGGCGAAGGAGATCGTCGGCGGCACCCGCATGGTCGTGGAAGGCATCCGCACCGCGGCCATCGTCCATGAGATCGCGGCGCGGGAAGGCATCCCCATGCCCATCACGGAAGAAGTGCACCAGGTCCTGACAGGGGAATGCACCCCGCGGGAGTCCATCGAGCACCTCATGAACCGGGCGAAAAAAGCGGAGACAGAGGAGCTCTTCGAAGGAGCCGGCCTTCGGCTGTGACGGGCCCTGCGCCCCGCCGGAAATGGGTTTCCGGTCTTCCGTTATAAGGCAGTTATGATATAATACATGGGAAGAGCAATATGATCCGAATTATTGGAGGAAGTGCCAGAGGCACGGTCCTCGCGGCACCGAAGGGCATGAATACCCGGCCGACGCTGGGCCGCACCAGAGAAAGCATTTTCAATGTCCTCGCCAATGTGGGACTCATCGATACGAAGGTGCTGGATATCTTCGCCGGCACCGGTGCGCTGGGTCTCGAAGCGGTAAGCCGCGGCGCGGCGGAAGCCGTGCTGATCGACCAGGCGACCGGCAGCATCCTGCAGGAGAACGCCCGCCGGTGTCATGCGGAGGACAAAGTGCGGATCCTGCGGAAAGACGCGGGGCGGGCGCTCCGTTCTCTTGCGGGCGAGACGTTCGACTATATTTTCCTGGACCCGCCGTACCGCAGGGGCTATGTGAATGAGATCCTCGAGATTGTCATCCGGCTGGGGCTTCCTGCAGACCATTCCATCATCATTGCAGAGCACGTCAGCGCGGAACCGCTGGATCTCCCGCTCTTGGGCGGGCAGGTCTCCCTGTGGAAGGAAAAGAAAGTCGGAGAGACCGCGGTGACGTATCTCCTGTATACTAAGTGTTGAAGGTGAAGTTATGAAAATTGCCATCTGCCCGGGCAGCTTTGATCCGGTGACCTACGGGCACCTGAACATCATCGAAAGAAGCGCGGCGCTCGTCGACCATCTCATCGTCGCCGTGTTCCGCAATCCGAATAAGCACTCCATGTTTACCATGGAAGAGCGGCTGGATATGCTGAAGGAGACCACGAAGCATCTGCCGAACGTGGAAGTGGATGCGTTCGACGGCCTGCTCAATGAATATGCGGAGGCCCGCAACTGTCATCTCCTCATCCGCGGACTGCGCGCGTTCAGCGATTTCGAATACGAATTCCAGCGGGCCCTCCTGCTGAAAAAAGTCAATCCCACGCTGGAGACCGCGTTCTTCATGACGGAGGGAAAATATTCTTTCCTGAGCTCCACCGGCGTGCGGGAACTGGCATGCTTCGGAGGCAATGTATCAAAACTCGTGCCGCCCTATGTCCAGCAGGTCATAGAAGCAAAGTTCAAATCTGATAAAAGTGAGGCGTGAACATGGATACGAAGAAATTACTGGAAGAACTGGAAAATGTGGTGCTGAACGCGAAGACGATCCCCTTCACCACGAAGAAAGCGGTCGATGAAGAAGAGGTGACCCGCCTCATTGACGCCATCAACCAGTCCCTGCCGAACGAACTGGACAATGCCAAGCGCATCGTCGCGGATAAGGAACGCATCCTTCTCGACGCGGAAAAGAAAGCCGACGACACCATCGCGCAGGCGAAGGACTACATCGCCCGCATCACCGAAGAGAGCGAACTGGTGAAGCAGGCGCAGGAACGGGCGAACCAGATCATCTCCTCTGCGAACGCCTCGGCGGAAGAACTCCGCACCAGCTCCGTCACCTATGCGACCGACGTGCTGAAATACGTGGAGACCAACATGGAGAACATGCTGGACACCCTGAAAAAGAACCGCCAGAGCCTGATCGACTCCAATGCGGCGGCCATGCAGCATCAGGACCAGGACGACAGCCAGAAATAAGCAACCGCAGGAAGAGCTTCCCGAAAGGGAGGCTCTTTTCGCATGCCGGAAAACTCTGTCCGCCGCGGTGCCGGAACCGGCAGAATCAACGGCAGCGCAGCGCTCCGCGCGGTACAATAAAGAAAAAGGACTCAGTTCAGAAGGGAGGAAGGACAAATGAAACGATGGGTAAAAATTGCCGCAGCGCTGTGCCTGCTTCTGGGTACGGCAGGGACGGCGGCTGCATTCCCGGCGGAAACAAACTTTCCGGTGAAGACGAGGCCTTCGGCGGCAGGTACGCTTCTCGTGACGGGACGGTGGCAAAGCCGATACGGCGAGCCGCTCATTATCACGGCGGATACGTATGACGGCGCGCCGTACCGCATCGAGAACGTGACTGACGACGGCTGGACCACTGTGGTGCGGGTCATCCTGAATGACGGGACACGCCTCGCCCTGTCCATCCCGCGGGGCAATCGGCAGTACATGATGAAAAACAACCTCACCACCGGCCGCTTCACCGACGCCATGGACTATACCTGGAAGAGCCGCTGGTAAGGGAATGGCAGTAACCATGCAACGGGGCTGTAAAAAGGAGGACAAGGAACCAAATCTAACGAAGAAAGAACGTTTCCGGCGGAATGGGAATGAATGTGGGGCGGGCGGAAAGAAAATTAAGATTTGCGCAAATGCGGAGGCGGTCCGTTTTATGCGGTGAAGATGTGTTATCATAATGAAAACAGAAGAAAAATGCATGGAAGGGAGGCGCGCCATGGAATTCCCGGAACCGGAGGGAGGAGAGCGGCGGTATGTCCTCCTTTTTGCGTGCCTCATTGCCGTTCTTGCGGGCATCGGACTCTGGGTATGGGAGCCGTGGGCTTCGCCGGAAACGGAGGACATGCTCGTGGTGGAGGAGACGGACGCCGATGCGCCTGCCGCGGCGCCGTCGGGACAGATCGAGGTGTACATTTCCGGCGCGGTGAAGCATCCCGGCGTGTATGATGTGCCCGCCGGAAGCCGGGTGTATGAGCTGGTGCGCGCCGCCGGGGATATCATCCCCTACGCGGACGTGGACGCGGTGAATCTGTCCGCGCGGCTTGCCGACGGGGAGAAAATCCACATCCCGCTCGATCCGGAGCGCGTCACGGTGACAGCGGAGCCGGTGGTGAATATCAATCAGGCGGGACTGGAGGAGCTGGAGACGCTGCCCGGCATCGGCGAGGTGACGGCGCAGAAGATTCTGGACTACCGGCGGGAGCACGGCTGGTTCCGGACCAAGGAAGAGTTGATGGATGTCCCTTCCATCGGGGAAGGGCGGTATGGAAAAATCGAAGACAGGATCACCTTATGAGAGACAGGTACCTCATCGTGTGGTGCGCGTGCGCGCTGGCGCTCGGCATCTGGGCGGCGGACGCGGCGGAGCTCCCTCTGGTGCCGGCGGGCATGGGAGGGCTGGTCTTCGCGGGGCTGTCGGCCGCGGCGCTTGCGAAAGGGAAGCGCACGGCGGCATGGGGTGCCTGTCTCTTTTTTGCGTGTGCCGCCGGCATGGTGCGCATGGATCTGGCGCTGCTCGCGTGGGAGCCGCAGGCGCTGGCCGGCGCGTCGGGGACGTTCTCTGCGGTGATCTCCGGCGAGGCGCTGTGCAGGCCGGGGCCGGAGGGCCATGTGTGCTACCCGGCGGAGGTCTCGTCGGTGCGGTATGAGGACGGCTCGGTCCATCCCGTGCGTGGCGCGGTCTATCTGTACGCGCCGTGGGAAGAGGCTGCGAAAGTCCTGCCGCCGGACACGTCCGTCTCGGTGGACGGGGAGCTGTCGGCGTTCCGTTTCTACAAGAATCCGGGAAAGATGGATCTGGAGAGCCGCTACCGGAGCCGCCGTCTTCTGGGCCGCATTTATACGGAGGAGCCGGGAGCGATCCGGCCCGGCGGCCCGGCAGGGGTCTTCCGGCTTGAAGCGGCGGCGAAGGACATCCGGGATAGCGTGCGGGCGTCTTTCGCGTCGTACATGGACCCGGCGAGGCTCTCCGTGCTGATGACGCTCCTCTTCGGCGGGCATTATGAAGCGCTGCCCGACGGCGTGCTGGAGGGCTTCACGGCCACGGGCATCGTGCACATCCTCTCCGTGTCCGGCTCGCATGTGGCGCTCCTCTTCGGCTTCCTGTGCCTTCTCGGGCGGTGGCTGCGCCTGCCGGAGCGGATCGTGCTGCCCGCGGCGGCCGCCGTGATCCTGTGCTATGCGGCGCTGGCGGGCTTCGTGCCGCCGGTGGTGCGCGCGTCCCTCATGGGCGTGCTCTCCGTGATGGGGCTTTTCTTCCATCGGGACAGGGAAGCCCTGCTCGTTCTCGGCGCGGCGGTGCTGGCCATGCTCCTGTGGGACCCGTTCTATCTTTTCGACGTGAGCTTCCAGCTCTCTGTGGGCGCGTCGGCGGGCATCCTTTTCTTTTACCGGCCGCTGACGGGCCTGCTGGGGCGCGTCCCCCATCTGCCGCGGTGGGTGCGGGAGGGGACGGCGCTCGCCCTGGCGGCGCAGCTCCTCACGGTGCCGGTGGTGCTCTATGATTTCCATCGCCTGCCGCTGTACTTCGTGCCGGCGAATCTCCTCGTGACGCCGCTCCTCGAGTGGGCGATCATCGCGGGGCTGCTCGCGGCTCTTTTCGTGTGGGCCGTGCCGCCGCTGGCCGGCGGGCTGCTGCAGGGGACGGACTATCTCCTGTGGGCGGCGCTCCGGCTGAACGCGCATCTCGCGGCGCTGCCTCACGCTTCGCTCCCGGCGGGCGGGATGGCCGGAGCGGAGACGGCGCTCTATTACGGCGCGCTGCTCCTCGCGCGGACGACGCGGTGGTGGCGGCAGGCTCCCCGCCGTCTCGCGGGCGCTGCGGCGCTGGCGGGCACGCTGCTCGCGGGCTGCGGCTGGTCGTACGCGTCGCGGCCGGAGATGGAGCTCTTCGTGCCGGACCTCGGCTCGTCCCGCGCGGCGGTGTGGACGGACGGGACGCACGCGGTGGTGTACTACCGCGACGGCGGCCTTCCCATGGATATGGGGGAGCGGGAGCTACGGTCCGTGCTGGAGTACAAAGGACTGTTCCATGCGGACGTCTTCATCGGCGACTTCCGGCGGAGCCGCGGGGCGTCTCCTTTCACGCTCGCTATGCCCATCGGAGAAATCTGGCTCCCGGAGGGCACGGCGGACGAGGCGGCCGGCTTCACGGCGGGTCATCCGGAGAGCCGGGTGCGCTTCTATGACCGGGCCCGCTTCCGGCTGTCCGGCGGCCTTTCGGCGGAGACGGACGGGGAGAGCTGGTATTTTGAAATGGGCGATGACGGCTGGTACATCGACGGCGGGAGCGGTCCCATGGAGGACGTCGCGCCCACGGCGCACCGGCTGTGGCTGGGCGGCGCGGAGCCGTTCCGCCCGGCGGTGAATCGTGATACAATGAAATGGTTCCGGCCGGAGGCGGCGGTCTACGCGGGCGGCCGGTCAGAGCATGCCGGGGAGGACCGGGACTATTTTCTCCTCTGCGGCATCCCCGTGGGCGATCCGTATCTGGACGGCATGGTCACGCTCGCCCGGCGCGGCGGCGCGTGGACCATGGAGAAATACAGCCCGAGCGGGCTCACGGACGATTTCTTTGCATTGGAATGAGAAAGGCGGCAGGCCATGGCGGTCAGAGCGAAGCAGAAAAATGTGTGGCTCGTGTGCGGCGACGACGCGGTGCTCGTGCAGGCGAAAAAGAATGAACTCATCCGCCGGTATTTCAAAGAGGGCGCGCCTGACCCGACGGTGTTCGACGGGACGGGAAGCTTTCCCGAGTACGAGGCGGCGCTCGAGGGGCAGTCGCTTTTCTCCTCCGATACGGCGGTGGTCATCCAGAATCCGTTCTTCCTGAAAAAGGCGCTGAAGAAGGACGACGAGAAGCCGTACGCGGCGTTCCTCGAAAAGCTCCGGGCGCTCGCGCCGGAAATTTTCCTCGTGATGACGCTCGACGGGAAGCCGGACAAGCGCACGAAAGCGGTGAAGCAGCTCCTGGACTTCGCCTCGCTCATCGAGTGCGATTTCCTGAAGGCGGAGGACGGGGCGCAGCGCATGGAGGAGTACCTGTATGACCGGGGGCTGCGGCTCACCGCGGACGCGCGGGCCTATCTGGAGGAGGTGCTCTCCGCGTGGTCGGAGATCTCCGTGCCTTTCCTGGAAACAGAATGTGATAAAATAATACTGGTGTGCGGGGACCGGAAGACCGTGGGCCGGGAGATCCTGGAGGATTCGCTCACGGACTACATGGATCAGGGGGTCTTCGCCTTCTTCGACCGGCTGCTCGCGCGGGATGCGGCGGCGGTGCTCGAGGGGGCGCCCCGGGTCTTCACGGACCCCGCCGCGATATTGAAGAATACGGGATTCCTGGCGGCGCAGTTCCGGCGCATCAAGATGTGGAAGGAGCTGGACCGGGCGGGCGTGCCCGCGCCGGAGAAGCAGGCGCTCCTCGGTATGCGCGGGACGTGGCAGATGCGCCGTCTGGCGGCGCAGGCCCGGCAGGTGACCGAGCGGGAGGCGGAAGATTTCCTGCTCGCCCTCTTCCGCTGGCAGTACGGCCAGCGCGTGGACGGGGGCAGCGGGGAGCTGGAAGATGTGCTCCTCCGGTTCTGCCTCGCGGGCCGGGAATCCCGCAGACCATAAATTCCTTTTCTTCGGGAGGAAGCTATGAAAAAAATCGCAATCGCAGCGGCAGCGGCCGTCCTTCTGGGCGCTCTTTCGCTGCCTTTTCTATGTAACGGCCATGACCGGGTCATCCGCGGGCTCACCGTGGACGGCGTCAGCGCGGGCGGCATGTCCCGGGAAGAACTGACCGGCCTCATCGAGGCGAAGAATGAAGCCATCGCCGGGCGGTCCCTCACGGTGGAGCACGGCCCCATCCGCGAGACCTGGTCCTACGAGGCGCTCTCCGTCCGCATGGACCCGGAGAAGGAGACGGCGCGCATCCTTGCCGTCGGGCGGGACGGGAGCGTCCTCTCCGACTGGGCGGCGCAGTGGGAAGCGCTCCTCGGCGGCCTCTCGGCGCAGCTCCGCATTTCCTACGACGCGGACGCGCTGGACAAAGCCATCCGGACGCTCGCCGCCGAGTACAGCACGCCGCCGGAAGCGGTGCGGCCGCATATCGCCGGGGACGGCACGGTGACCTTCCCCGAGGAGAAGCCCTTCATCGAGATCGACGGAGAGCGGCTGCGGCAGGCGGCGGAGGCGCAGCTCCTCTCCGGCCGGGAAGGCACGGTGGAGATCCCCGTGGTGGCGGAGAAATTCTCTTCCTTCACGAAAGAGCAGCGCGAAGAAATCAACCGCGTGCTCGGCGCGTACACCACGTATTTCTCCATGGACCCGAACCGGAGCAGCAATATCGCCCGGGCGGCGCGGAGCGTGGACGGCTGGCTCATCCGGCCGGGGGATAGTTTTTCCTTCAATGACGCCACGGGCCTCCGCACGCGGGCGAACGGCTATCTGGACGCTCCGGTCTTCCTCGACGGCAAACTCGTGCCCGACGCGGGGGGCGGCGTGTGCCAGGTGAGCACCACCCTCTTCAATGCGGTGCTCCTGGCGGGGCTCCAGGTGACGGAGCGCACCTGCCATTTCGCGCCGGTAGCGTATGTGCCCATCGGGCAGGACGCCACCGTGGCGGACAATTACCTCGATTTCCGCTTCGTGAACAATTTTTCGAAGCCGGTCTACCTCTGCGCCGTGTACGAGCCGGGGGCGCTCACCATGTACGTCCTGGGAAACCGGGCGGACGAGCCGCGGTCGTCGGCGGTGCTGGAGACGGAGCAGAAGACGATCCCGCACAAGACCGTTTACAAAGTCGATCCGGTCCAGCAGGAAGCCAAGAAGATCGAAGAGGGCAATGACGGCTGCGACGTGACGGTCATCCAGCGCGCAGTGCGGCAGGACGGCACGATCTACAGCGACAGCTTCCGCTCCGTGTACGATGCGGTGGATACGGTCATCACCTATAAAGATCAGAAACAGATGGAAGCGGACCGGAAGGCGGCGGAGGATGCGGCAAAAAAAGCGGCGGCGCCGGCGTCTGAGGCCGGCGTGAAAGCGGAAGCGGCCGCCGGAGAGACCGGGCAGGCCGCCGCGCCGCAGGAAACAGGACAGAAGACAGCAGAGAACCCGGACCGGCAGGCTCCGGGCGGCGCATAAGGAGGCAGTATGGCGAAATATCGGCTGCGGTGCAGGCAGAATGAAGCGGATATCACGCTCATGGAGATCGACACGGAGAGCCGCGCCTGGTACATCCAGGCGGAGCACCGGGACGCGGCGCTCGCTGTGCTCGCCGGCATGGGGCCCGCCCTCTGCGGCGTGGAGGAGATCGTCGTCAATGGGGAAGACGTGACGGAAGAAGTCTTCCGCCAGGTCCCTCCCGCGGGGATGGAGCTCGTCCGTCCGCAGGCGGAGAGCCAGCCGCCCCTGCCGGAGGAGGACGGTTTCCCGGCAGAAGCGGGGGAAGATTTCGGCGCGGACATCCCGCTCCCCGATGACGACGCGTACCTGCCGCCGGAGGAGACGGCTTACCATCCGCCCACGCTGGAAGACGTCCGGGCAGCGGCCCGTCTGCAGGAGAGCGCGCCCCCCGAGCCGCTCGAGGAACCGGCCCCGTCGGCGGGCTTCGCCATGCCCGAGGGGCTGCCCTCGCTCCGGGACGTGCTGCCCGGAGAGGCGTTCCGCCCGGCGGCGAAGAAAGACGGCGCGAAGGAGGCCGTCAATGGCGTCTTCATCGGGAAAAAGCCCATCAAAGGGAACGCCGTGCCCATCGGCACCCTCACCGAAGAGACTGACGGGGCCGTCATCGAAGGGACCCTCGTCTCCTTCGACGTGCGGGAGCTCCGGGATAACCGGAAGCTGTACCTCCTGAAAGTTGCCGACGATACGAACGGCATGAACTGCAAGAAATTCTTCGACAAGTCGGACGAAGCGGACGTGCTCGACAGGAACCTCAAAGCGGGCATGCCCGTGCGCATCCGCGGGAACGTGCGCCTCGACAAATTTTCCGGCGGTCTCGTGATGAACGTGAGCCAGATGGAAAAAGGCGAGAAAGCCGCCGTGGAGCACACGGACGACGCGGAGGAAGTGCGGGTCGAGCTCCATCTCCACACGAAGATGAGCCTCGACGGCCTCATCGATGCGGAAGAAGCCATCAAGACCGCCGCGAAGTGGGGCGCGCCTGCCATCGCCATTACCGACCACGGCGTCATCCAGGCCTTCCCGAAGATCCAGGACTACTCGAAGAAATACGGCGAGAAGATCCTCTACGGCATGGAAGGGTACATGATCCAGGATATCCCCGAGGACATCGACACGGACCGGCAGAAATACAGCCACATCGTCATCCTCGCGAAGAACATGACCGGCCTGCGCAACCTCTACCGCCTCGTCACCTTCTCGTGCCTGAAATACTACAAGAAGCGGCCCCTCATCCCGAAGCCGCTCCTCTCCGAGCTGCACGACGGCCTCATCTACGGCTCGGCGTGCGTCATGGGCGAATTTTTCCGGGCGGTGCTCGCCGGCGAGAGCGACGAGCATCTCATCGAGCTGGCGAAATTCTACGACTATCTCGAAGTGCAGCCCCTTGGAAACAACGAATTCCTCCTGAACGACGACAAGTACGCGAAGATCACCACGAAAAAAGACCTCGAGGACCTGAACCGGAAAGTGGTGGAGATCGCCGACAAGGCGGGCATCCTCTGCTGCGCCACGTCGGACGCGCATTTCCTCTTCCGGGAAGACCAGATCAACCGGGACATCCTCCTCGCCAAGTGGGACAAGCCGGGGAAGCAGGAATCCCACCCGGCCGTCTTCATCCGCACCACGAAGGAAATGCTCGAGGAATTCGATTACCTCCCGCCGGAGAAGGCCTATGAGATCGTGGTGACAAATACGCGGAAGATCGCCGATATGTGCGACCGCCTCGAGCCCCTCGCGGAAGAATGGAAATCGTACAACCCGAAGATCTCCGGCGCGGACGAAGCGCTGGTGAAGATGTGCTACGACAATGCGAAGGCCATCTACGGCGACCCGCTCCCCGAGCTGGTGGAAGCGCGGCTCAAGCAGGAATTGACGCCCATCATCAAGCACGGCTACGGCGTGCTCTACTACATCGCCCACAAGCTCGTGAAGCACTCCAACGACCGGGGCTACCTCGTGGGCTCCCGGGGCTCCGTAGGCTCTTCCTTCGTCGCCACCATGGCGGGCATCACCGAGGTGAATCCGCTCCCGCCGCACTACGTCTGCCCGAAGTGCCACTGGGTGCATTTCTTCACCGACGGCTCCGTAGGCGGCGGCTTCGACCTCGCCGACAAGGCCTGCCCGCAGTGCGGCGCGCCGCTCGCGAAGAACGGGCACAACATCCCGTTCGCGGTCTTCCTCGGCTTCGACGGAGACAAAGTCCCGGATATCGACCTCAACTTCTCCTCCGGCGACGACCAGAGCGTGGCCCACAAATACACGGAAGAACTCTTCGGCCGGGACAACGTCTTCCGCGCGGGCACCATCTCCGGCCTGCAGGAGAAGAACGCCTACGGCGTGGCCCGGCGCTACGCGGAAGTGCGCGGGCTGAACGTGAACGACATCTACCTCGAAAAGATCGCCGGCGGCGTCATCGGCGTGAAGACGAATACGGGCCAGCACCCGGCGGGCATCATGGTCTGCCCCCGCGACATGGACATCCACAACTTCACGCCCCTCCAGTACTCCGCCGACAAGAAATACGAAAAAGACGAAGACGGGAACCGCATCCCCGGCACCATCACCACCCATTTCGACTACCACTCCATCTCCGGCCGCATGCTGAAGCTGGACATCCTCGGCCACGACGATCCGAAAGTCATCCGCGCCCTGCAGGACCTCACCGGCATCGACCCGCTCCACATCCCCTTCGACGACCAGAAGACCGTGTCCATCTTCAACTCCACCGACGCCCTCGGCTACACCCCCGAAGACCTGGCGAAAGTCATCGGCAATAAGGGAAACACCGTGGGCTCCATCGGCCTGCCCGAGTACGGCACCCTCTTCGTGCGGAAGATGCTCGAAGACACGAAGCCGAAGAACTTCTCCGAACTGGTGCGCATCTCCGGCTTCTCCCACGGGACGAACGTGTGGGTGGGCAACGCGCAGGACCTCATCAAGAGCGGCACCGTGAAGCTCGAAGAAGCCATCTCCACCCGCGACGACGTGATGAACTACCTCATGGAGCACGGCGTGGAGCCGCTCATCTCCTTCAAGACCATGGAAAACGTCCGCAAGGGCAAAGGCCTCGAGAAAGCGGACAAGAAAGGCAATCTTTCCCACAACGAAGACGCCATCCGCGCGGCGAAAGTCCCCGAATGGTTCATCGATTCGTGCAAGAAGATCTCCTACCTCTTCCCCCGGGCGCACGCCGTGGCCTACGTCATGATGGCCTTCCGCATCGCCTGGTTCAAAGTCTATCAGCCGCTCGCCTTCTACGCGTCGTACTTCACCATCCGCGCTGAAGGGAAATTCAATCCCCTCGTGAACCTCCGCGGCCTCGAAGCGCAGAAAGCCGAGCTCGCCCGCGTGGCCACCATGGACAACGTGAGCGACGTGGATAAGAAAGCCGCCGTCGTCACCGAAGTGGCGGCGGAAATGTACCTGCGCGGCTACGAATTCCTCCCCATCGACCTCATGCGCTCCAGCGCCACGGAGTTCCTCATCGAAGACGGGAAGATCCGTCCGCCCTTCAACTGCATCCCCGCCATGGGCAATACCGTGGCGAAGCAGCTCGTCCGCGCCCGGGACGAATACCCCTTCACCTCGAAGGAAGACCTCCGGAAGCGCGGCAAAGTGAGCGCCACCATCATGGAGACCATGGACGACATGGGCATCCTCCGCGGCCTCCCCGAAGAAGAGCAGCTCAGCCTCTTCGGCTTCTGAAACACAGCAAAAAGCAGACGCATCCCGCCGGGGACCGTCTGCTTTTTTGCATGCCTATAAGGGGCGGACAACTCGTCTCATGAGGCTGTGAAATGATTTATGAGCATTGACAAAGTAACAGCCTGTATAGTAAGGTAAGAAAAATGTAAAAAAGGAGGTGAAACGCATGCGCTCCGTCCGCCGTGACTGCGAAAAGAAAACTCTTCGCGCCGTAAAGCCTATGAGGGGGGGTGCGAAACGGTATAACGCCCCGGCCATGACCGGGATCGCTGACGAAAGAAATACCCGGGGCTTCGTACGCCCCGGCACAGATAGACAAAGGCTGCTTTTGACGCGGCCTTTTTTGCGTGCCCATTTCCCGGCGGGCGGAGCCTGCGGGTCCATATGGAACTGAAAAAAGTCTGCGCCCAGTGCGGGAAGCCTTTCACCGCGGACCGCCGGAACCAGCGCTACTGCTCGGAAGCCTGCCGCCGTCTCGCATACCGCCGTCATCCGAGACGGGAAGAGGACGAGGGAGACGGCCCGGTCCTGCGCACCTTCCTCTGCGCGCGGTGCGGCCGCGTGGTGCGCGTGACGAGCCCGGACGACCACCGGAAGAAATTCTGCTCGTCCCACTGCGAGCGCCTCTTCTGGAAGCACTCGAAACCGTCCGCTCGGCCGGAACCAAAACAAACGGACAATCCGCCGCCGCGGACCGTCACCCTGACAGACCTGTACAAATTCTGAATGGATAGAAATAGAGAAAGGGAAATGAGAATGAAAAAGAACAGACTGACGAAACAGATCCTCCTCGCACTTGCTATGGCTGCCGTAGTTCCAGCAGGGCAAGCCTGGGCGGAAATGTCGCATACTATTGATGGAGATTCTATCGAAATTAAAACGAATGAAACAGTTACAAGCGGGACGACATTTGAAGGAAACGAATTGGGCTCATTTAAAAATGTAATTATTAATTATACACCGACTGGAGATGCGGGTAGCAATCGTGCAATGGGAATTTATAGTGCAAATTATGATTTATCATCAACAAATATTAAGGTGACGGTAAATGATGGCAATGGGACTTCCAATAATGATGGACTGCATTTGACAAATCATTTTCCAGGGTATCATGTTCGAAGCTATACTGCGGATATTTTTGCAGAAAATTCTGATGCATTGAATTTGAGCCATGATATTACATCAAATGATAAAGAGGATTCGATGGTTTATATTGGAAATCCAAATGAGCCTATGGGGGAAGACGGTAACGGTGACTTAACGGTTTATGTAGAAAACGGAAATGGGATACGTGCAAACGCATCCGTTCAAAATGATATCGTAAATGGAATTACTATTGAGGGTAATACAAATATTACATTGGAAAGTGGATTCGTAACTTCTCGGGTAGTTATGAGCAATGAGGTCGTTGATGGGCTGATTGATCAAATGGCGCCAGGTGCTGCTATTGGGGGAAGTCCTTTTAAAGATCAGATATCATGGATTGCAGGAGAAGCCTCATACCATACTGCGGCAGTTTATGCCGGCGATGATATGTTTAATTTGAATTATACAGTAGGAGAATTATTGGACGGTTCAGGAATATTAGAAGAATTAGGTGATTTAGGAGATTTAGAGGGAATTGTTAACAATTTTTTAAACGGACTTCGAGATAAAAGAATTCCATTAGGGCAGGAAAGTCAAGGCAATGGACAAATTATATTGAATGGAGCAACAAATATTAACCTCGGAGATAAGACTGCGGGAAGTTATGGGATATTTGCAGGGAAGAATGGAGAGATTTATGTTAATGGTAATTTAAAAATAACTTCTTCTGCAGAAAAAACATACGGGATTGCAGCTGCAAATAAAAATTTGATTTATGGAGATTCTATGGATGTAACCGCAGAATTAACTGGTTTTGTTGGTTTAATATTATCATCAAAATTGCCTAATGATTTTGATGATAGTGGAAACCCATGGGAATCGGAACCTTCATCAAGTTCACCATGGCCTGAAATAAGCACTTCTGTTAATGTAAACTTAGATAATTCTGATAATCGACATGGTACTTCTGTCGTTTTAGAGGATAACATTGATGTAAATATTGATTTGGGAGAAGATACGGGAGGGCATGCTTTTTATGCAGAAGGAATCGATGATACGAAGGCTCATAATCAGAACAGCATTGTCGGAAATCTGAATCATCTGTATGTGGTCGGCGATGTGGAAGCGGAGAATGGCGGCTTGATTGATCTGCATGTAGGTGCTGAGCAGAATTATCTGAATGGGGATATAAAGGCATATGGTACAGCTGCTGCATCAGAGAATGGGGAATCTGCGCAATCTGCCAAGATTGAAATTACTAAAAATGCAACGATTAATCTGGTCGTAGAGCATGCGCTTGCCGGACAGGGAACCATCGCGGCAGCAAATGGCGGTATCGTCAATCTGGAGCTCGGCGCGAACAGCAGCTGGGGCGGACGTGCCGATGATTATCAGGATGCGGCCAGTGCGGACTGGGCGGCCAGTCACGCCGCTGCGATTGAAAATGCCTTCGATGGGGAAACAATTTCAAGCAACGGTACGGTCAATCTGATACTCGGTCAGAATGCTATGTGGAATGTGACAGGCCAGTCATGGGTGACTTCATTGCAGGGCAACGACAGCCTGATTTTCCTTGACGGCGATAATACGGGCGGCCATTCTTTGCATATTGGTGAGTTGAGCGGGGAAAATACGTTCATTATGAATGTGCGGCCCAATGAATCGGGGGATATGCTCTATGTCAAGAAGGGGACAAGCGACACGCAACATCTGGTCATCAATAACCGGGACGAAGTGCTGGAAAATATGGAAGTAGGCGATGCGGTGCGCTTTGCCACCGTGCACTCCGCTGGCGGCGGCTTTATGGATGGAGAGATTCAGGATAATTCTTCTATGTCTGCCGGGATGTTTGGCAGTCATACTCGTATCAATGATGCAGGCGTATTCAATGTAGATTTCGGTATTGAATATCATACATACGGCGAAGATGTGAAAGGGGATAAAGCTGGGGAAGAAGCGGAAACGGCAAATGACGTATACAATGGTGATAGTTTTAATGCGGATAAACCGGGGAGCGATTATATAGAAGACAATTATCTGGATGATGGAAACACGGTCGGACAGAGTCTGTACGCCGCGGAAGACAATGCGTCCGACAGGGATGCTTTGCAGGACGGAACGCAGAAT
The DNA here is from genome assembly GCA_944390485.1 of Veillonellales bacterium. Classification (GTDB taxonomy): domain Bacteria; phylum Bacillota; class Negativicutes; order Veillonellales; family Dialisteraceae; genus UBA1822. Next base: position 548,339 of record CALXPQ010000001.1, on the reverse strand, counting down.
GTGTACATCGTCCGGCAGGCCAACACTTTGGATAATGTTTCTGACGCAGGCAAGACAATCCTTGCCATGTCCAAGGTGAACTACTCGAACGCCGTGTATATGGACCGACTGAACAAGCGCATGGGCGAGGCGCGGTATATCGACGGGGACGACGGCCTGTGGGTGCGGATGCGTCATGACCGCATCGGTAAAGACGACGCCTTCCGGAGCATGAACACCATGTTCGAACTCGGATACGACTGGCATGCGAAAGGACAGAAAGACGGCGAGCACCGGCAGGGCGTGGCCTTCGACTACATGCGGGGCACGGCGGATTACAAGAACGTGGCCGGCGACGGCGACGTGCGGAGAGCCGGCGTGTGGCTCTACGACACGTGGCTCGGCGACAAGGGCCATTACTCGGACTACGTGGTGAAGTACGGCCGTCTCTCCAATGACTTTGACATTTATGCTCTTTCCAAACCGGGTGAAAAGATCAGCGGCAACTACGACAACGACGTATGGAGCGTGAGCGCCGAATACGGGCGAAAGAAAGACATCGGAAACGACTGGTACTTCGAACCGCAGGTACAGGCGCAGTACGCCTATGTGACGAGCGCAGACTACACCACAAGCCAGGGGACGAAAGTAGAACTCGACGGGATCGACAGCCTGATCGGGCGTGCGGGCTTCCGCCTCGGCCGTGACACGAGCGAAGGGAACACGGTGTACTTCAAAGCGGACATCCTGCACGAATTCCTGGGCGACCAGAGCATCCGGGCCATGGACGCGACGGGGACACTCTCCACGACGTATGAGAACGAAGGCACGTGGTACGACGTGGGCTTCGGGTTCTCGCACAAGATGGGCGAAGACAGCTACCTCTTCCTCGACGTGGAACACAGCTTCGGGAACGACAACGAAGACACATATCAGGTGAACATCGGACTGAACCGCGCGTTCTGAGGATATGCACGAAAAAAGAGACCTCTCGGGGTCTCTTTTTTATGGTCTGTTTTTATGGCAATGTTTCATAAAAAGGCGGAAGAATTTTTGCGTTTTCACGTACCGATTGCTGCTGCGGGAGCGAAGTCTGCCTGGGAGGACGCCGGGAAATGGGCAGCAAAAAAAAGCCCCCGCGGGGCGGGAGCTTTCTGGTCCGAAAGAGAATCAGTCTTCGTTGGTGATGGCGAAGAAGGACTGCGGGTGGCCGCAGACGGGGCATTCCTGCGGAGCTTCTACGGATTCGCAGACGAAGCCGCAGTTCGCGCACATCCAGAGTTTCTTTTCGCCGGATTTGAAGAGTTTGCCGTTTTCCACGTTGGCGAGGAGCATTTTGTAGCGTTTTTCATGACGCTGTTCCACGGCGCCGACTTTGTCGAAGAGGTCCGCGATGCGCGGGAAGCCTTCTTCACGGGCGGTCTTGGCGAATTCCGGATACATGGAGGTCCATTCGCCGTTTTCACCGGCTGCCGCCGCTTTCAGGTTGTCGGCGGTGTTGTCGGAGAGGTCGCCCACGAGCCAGAACCAGACTTTCGCATGAGCGCGTTCGTTGTTGGCGGTTTCCTGGAATACAGCGGCGATTTCTTCGGAAGCGTCTTTCTTGGCTTTCGCCGCGAAGAGCTGGTATTTCACATGAGCCTGGGATTCGCCGGCGAATGCAGCGCGCAGGTTCTTTTCAGTCTGGGTGCCTTTCAGTTTTTCCATTTCAGGACGTAAATTTTCTTCGTACATGTCGATCCTCCTATTGAGAAATATTATCAAAGAAGAAAGTTTCATCACTATAAGCCGATGCGGCTTACGTTATCCATGATAGCGAATTTCAATGATTTGTCAAATTGAGATAGGCTCTGGCGGCCTGTACTGGCATGACAGCCGCGGGAGGGATGGCGCTCTGTAAAGTTTTCATTTATGATGAGGAAAACGGCATGGCGGAAATACGGGGCTTTTCCGCGGGAATTGTCATGGAATCTTGACGAAATCCGGCCCGGCAGGCGGCGGGAATGCGGCTTATGTAAAATATTTTACATAAAATTTACATTGCGCGGATATGATAAAAAGAGAGTTTTGACACTGTCAATGCGGGCGGGGCCCGCGGATGCGTTTGGAAGACGGGAGGGCGGCTGTATGTTCAGCCTTGTCAACAAGCACGAAGAGTTTTTTGATTATCTGGTGACGAATGCGGAATATTTCCACAAGGGCGCGCAGATGGCGCGGGAGGTCATGAGCGACGTGTCCAAGCTGGAGCGGTACAGCAAGGATGTGCGGGACCTGAAGCATCAGTCGGACGCGGTGACGGCGGAGATCCTCGCGCGGATGAAGCGGGTCTTCATCACGCCCATCGACCGGGAGGATTTCTACATGCTCACGAGCAATCTGGACGCCTGCGTGGACGATATGCAGGACGTGGTGCTGAGCCTGAAGCTGTATCATGCGGGGCTGGCGGCGGAGAAGCCGGTGCGCATGGCGGATATCCTCGTGGAGATGTCTTCGGAGATGATCATCCTATTCCGCCTGCTGAAGGACATCGACGGGAACGAGGCGGAGATCGCGAAACGGGCGCTCCACGTGAATGAGCTGGAGAGCGAGGCGGACGAGATCTACCGCGATGTGATTTCCGACCTGTTCGACGGCAGCCACGAGGTGATGGAGATCATCCGCTGGAAGGAGATCATGGAGGCCATGGAGACGGCGGCGGATCAGGCAGAGAGTGTGGCCGACATTATCAAAGAGGTGGTCATGAAGTATGCCTGATATTTATCTGATCGGCCTTGTCATCGCGCTGGCTCTGGCTTTCGATTTCATCAACGGCTTCCACGACACGGCGAACGCCATCGCCACGTCGGTGGCGACGCGGGCGCTCTCGCCGCAGGTGGCGATCATCATGTCGGCGTTCCTGAATTTCTTCGGGGCGATGATTTCCACGGGCGTGGCGAAGACCATCGGCGGGGAGATCGTCACGTCTCCGTCCATGGTGGATTCGGTGGTGCTCATTTCCGCGCTGACGGCGGCCATCGTGTGGAATCTTTTCACATGGTGGATCGGGATGCCGTCCAGCTCGTCCCACGCGCTGATCGGGGGCGTGCTGGGCGCGGTCATCATCTCGTACGGCTTCGGCGCGATCAACGGGGCGGGGGTGCTCACCATCGTCCTCGGGCTGGTGCTGTCGCCGATGATCGCCATGTTCACCGGGTACACGCTGATGACGATCCTGTACATCGTCTTCCGCAATGTGGACAAGTCCCGGGTGAATTACATTTCCACGAAGGTGCAGATCGCGTCGGCGGCGCTCATGGCATTTTCCCACGGGTCGAACGACGCGCAGAAGTCCATGGGCATCATCACGCTGGCGCTGCTGTCGGGCGGCTACATCGCGGAACTGGAGGTGCCGGATCTGGTGAAGATCGCCTGCGCGCTCGCCATGTGCGCGGGCACGAGCGTAGGCGGATGGCGCATCATCCGCACGGTGGGGAACAAGATTTTCCGCATGCAGCCGGTGCACGGCCTCGCGGCGGACCTGAATTCGTCCATCACGATCTTCACGGCGACGATGATGCATCTCCCCGTATCGACCACGCATGTGGTGACGGGGTCCATCATGGGCGTGGGCTGGGCGAAGCGCTTCCGCGCGGTGCACTGGAACGTGGCGTACCAGATGGTGTCCGCCTGGGTGATGACCATTCCCTGCACGGCGGCGGTCGGCGCGGGGATGTATCTCCTGATTTCCCATATTCTCTGACAGAGGGGCCGGTCCCGGAGGGGCCGGTCTTTTGCGTGCCCGCAGGGGGCGGAGTATAAAAATTTCAGGGCGTTTGTGATATGATAAAAAGGAGTATTTTTATAAGGAGCTATCTATGCTGATACAATGGTTTCCCGGGCACATGGCCAAGACGAAGCGGCTTATCACGGAGCATCTGAAAGCGGTGGATCTGGTGGCGGAGCTGCTGGACGCGCGCATCCCGCAGTCGAGCGCGAATCCCATGATCGCGGAGCTCACAGCGGGCAAGCCGCGGGTGGTGATCCTGAACAAGTCGGACCTGGCGGACCCGGAGGAGACGAAGAAATGGACGGCCTATTACCGGGCGAAGGGCCTGCAGGCGATCCCGCTCGACAGCACGAAGCCCCAGAGCAAGAAGGTGCTGATCCGCGCCATCCAGGAGACGGCGCAGCCGGTCATTCAGAAATGGCTCCGGAAAGGGCTCCGGAACCGGCCGGTGCGGCTCATGATCCTGGGCATCCCGAACGTGGGGAAGTCCACGCTCATCAACCGCCTCGCCGGGACGAAGGCGGCGCGCACGGCCAATACGCCGGGCCATACCCGGGGCAAGCAGTGGGTGCGCCTGCAGGACGGCATGGACCTGCTGGACACGCCGGGGGTGCTGTGGCCGAAGTTTGAAGACCAGACAGCGGCCATGCGCCTCGCGGCGACGGGGGCCATCGCGGGAGACGTCTTTGACCCGGATGAGATCGTGCCGGCGCTCATGACGACGCTGGCGGAGGTGACGCCGGAGACGCTCCGGGAGAAATACGGCATCGAGGACGTGCACGCGGACCCGCAGCTCCTCATCGAGGCGGCGGGCCGGCGGCGGGGCTGTCTCCTGCCGGGCGGCCGGGTCGATTTCGGCCGGGCGCAGCAGGCGATCCTCTTCGATTTCCGGAACGGCCGGCTGGGGCGCATCACGCTGGACGCGGCGCCGGAGGCGGACGCATGACCATCGCGGAGGTGCGGGCGCTGCTCCGTTCCGCAGACCCGGACCCGGAGACGGTGGCCGCGCTGGCGGCTGACCCGCGGAAAGGCGTGCGGGATCTCGTCGCGGCGTACATGCGCCGCATGGAGCGGGAGAATGCGGAGATCGCCCGGGTGGAAGCCATGTACCGGTACGAGTCGGAGCTGTACAGGAAAGGCATCCGGCATATCGCAGGCATCGATGAAGTGGGCCGCGGACCGCTCGCCGGGCCGGTGACGGTGGCGGCGGTGATCCTGCCGCCGCACTGGTTCGCCGAAGGGCTGAACGATTCGAAGAAGGTGACGCCGAAGCACCGGGAAGTGCTGGCGGAGAAGATCCACAGGGAGGCCGAGGCGGTGTCCATCGTGAGCCTGCCGCCGGAGGAGATCGACGCGCTCAATATCTACGAGGCGACGCTCATGGCCATGTACGAGGCGGTGAAGCGCCTGTCCGTCCAGCCGGAAGCGGTCATCGTGGACGCCATGCCGCTCCATTTCACGATGCCCACGGTGTCGCTCATTCATGGGGACGCGCGGAGCGCTTCCGTCGCGGCGGCGTCCATCGCGGCGAAGGTCCACAGGGACCATCTCATGGACGAGTACGACCGGCAGTACCCGGAATACGGCTTCGCAAAGAACAAGGGCTACGGCACGGCGGACCACATCGCCGCCATCGAGCGGTACGGCATCACGCCGATCCACCGGAAGAGCTTCGACCCGGTGCGGTCCATGCTGGAAGACGGCCGGGCGCATTTCTACATCGGGAAAGAAAAGGAGGCGGAATGATGAGACAGTGCATGGATTCGGACAACCTGCACCGGCGGCTGCGGAAGATCGCCGGGCAGGTGAACGCCATCGACCGCATGGTGGATGAGGACATCCCCTGCGAGGACCTGCTGGCCCAGATCAACGCGGCGAAATCCGCGCTGCACCGGGTGGGGCAGATCGTGCTGGAAGGCCATCTGCAGCACTGCGTGCGCGACGGCATCCTGAACGGGGATGCGGACAAGACCATCGCCAATTTCACGAAAGCGGTGGAGCGCTTCTCCAATATCGTCTGAGGAAGGGGAGACGCAGACGGATTCTTATGCCGTTTCTGTGGATTTCCTTGCAAAAGGTGATAGAATAGTTAAGAGGTGATTAGATGTACCCGCTGAACTGGAAGGCGGAAGGCCGTCCGTGCCTCGTGATCGGGGCCGGGCATGTGGCGCTCCGCAAGGTGCGGGGGCTGCTCGAGGCGAAAGCGCGCGTGACGGTCCTCGCGCCGGAGGCGGACCCGGAACTGCGGCGGCTCGCCGGCGAAGGGCACATCCGGTACCTGGCGAAGCGCTTCGAGCCGGGAGACGAGCGGGGCTATGCGTTCGTGGTCTCCACGGCGGGCGCGCGGGAAGCGGCGGAGTACCTCTCCCGGGCTTCGGAGGAGGCGTGCTTCCTGTACAACGCGGCGGATTTCCCCGCGCTGGGAAACTGCGCCATCCCCGCCCGCTTCGAACGGGGAAGCCTCACGGTGGCCGTCTCCACGGAGGGGAAGTCGCCGGCGTTCGCAAGGTACATCAGAGACTGGCTGGCGGAAGCCGTCCCGGAGGATTTCGGGGCGTGGCTGGACCGGCTGTCCGCGCTGCGGGAGGAAGCAAAAGGGAAGATCTCCACCAGCGCGGAGCGGGAGCGCTTCTGGCGCGCGGCGTTCAGCAGCGGCGCGATGGCGCTCGCCGCATCAGGACATTTAGAAGAAGCAGAGGAGTATATTCGAAATGCAATGGGTGGTTTTGGGGCTGAATCATAAGACGGTGCCCGTAGAGATCCGTGAGAAATTCGCCATGACGGCGGAGAGCATCCGGAGCGGTCTCCGTCATATCCACGATCTGGAGGGGATCGGGGAAGCGGTCATCCTCTCTACGTGCAACCGGACGGAGATCTACGCCGTCCTCAGCAGCGATGCGGGGAAAGAATCGCTGCAGCAGTTCTTCCTGACCGTGTCGGGCAATACGAAGGCCGACGCGAAGCCGGAATATTTCTATTATTTTGAAGGCGAAGCGTGCATCCGCCATCTCTTCGACGTGGTGTCCGGGCTGGACTCCATGGTGCTCGGCGAGAGCCAGATCCTGAATCAGGTGAAGACGGCCTATACCATGGCGCTCGCGGAAAAAGCGACGGGGACCATCCTGAATACGCTCTTCCACCGGGCGATCACCACGGGGAAGCGGGTGCGCACGGAAACCCATATTTCCTACAACGCCGTATCCGTCAGCTATGCGGCCGTGCAGATGGCGCAGCACATCCTCGGCTCGCTGGAAGGACGGACGGCGCTCATTTTCGGTGCGGGGGAGACGGCGGAGCTCACCGTGAAGAATCTCCAGGGCAAGGGGCTCCGGTCGGTCATCGTGACGAACCGCCATCTGGAGCGGGCGCAGGCGCTCGCCCTGAAGATGGGCGGCCTGGCCGTGCCCTTCGACAGCGCGTTCCAGGCGGCGGACGAGGCGGACATCCTCATCAGCTCCACCGGCGCGACGCAGTACATCATCAAGCCGTGGGACGTGCGCCAGCTCATGAATCGCCGGGACAACCGGCCGCTCATCGTCATCGATATCGCCGTGCCGCGCGACTCGGACCCGGAAGTGGGGAACATCAAGGGCGTGACGCTCATCAATATCGACGACCTTCAGCAGATCGTGGAGGACAATATCCGGTTCCGCGAGGGAGAAGCGGAGCGGGCGAAGGGCATCATCGAGGAGGAGATCGCCTCCATCGAAGAGCGCTTCACCTACCTCAGCGCCCGTCCTGTGATGGTGTCCCTCTCGGACAAGGCGGAGCACATCCGCGCGCGGGAGCAGCGAAAGGCGCTGGCGAAGATCGGCCATCTCACGGAAGAGGAAGAGAAGATCATCGACCACATGACGCACATGATCGTGCGGAAACTTCTCCGCGAGCCCATGATCCGCCTGAATACGGCGGCGGGCACGCCGGAGGAAGGGCTGGAGAAAGAGACCATGGAGCGCATTTTCCGGCTGGACGTAAAGGAGGCTGCCGCAGGTGAGAGATAAGATCGTCATCGGCACGCGGAAGAGCGTCCTCGCGCTGTGGCAGGCGGAGTACGTGGCAGCCCGGCTGCGGGAAGCGTACCCGCATGTACAGGTGGAGCTCCTGCCGGTCTCGACCCGGGGCGACGAGATCCTCGACATGCCGCTCGCGGAGATCGGCGGGAAGGGGCTCTTCATCCGGGAGCTGGAATACCTCATCCGCGAAGGGAAAGCGGATATGGCGGTGCACAGCCTGAAAGACATGCCCGCCGAGCTGCCGCCGGATTTCACCCTCGCCGCCGTGACGGACCGGGAAGATCCGCGGGACGCTTTCGTGTCCCTGAAATACCGGTCGGTAGACGAGCTGCCCGCCGGGGCGAAGGTGGGCACGTCCAGTCTGCGCCGCCAGTCGCAGCTGCTCCACCGCCGGAGCGATCTCCGCATCGAGTCGCTCCGCGGGAACGTGCAGACCCGCCTGCGCAAGCTGGACGAAGGGCAGTACGACGCGGTGATCCTCGCCGCCGCGGGGCTGAAGCGCCTCGGCCTCGGGGACCGCATCGGCTCGTATCTCTCTACGGCAGAGAGCATCCCCGCCGCCGGGCAGGGCGTCATGGCGGTGGAAGTGAGGAAGGACGACGCGGAGCTCCGCGAAATGCTGGCCTTCCTCCACAATGAAAAGGTGGCGTCGTGCATCGCCGCGGAGCGGGCCTTCCTCGGGCGCGTGGGCGGCGACTGCAAGGTGCCCGCCGGCGCTTTTGCCGAAGTGGAGGGGGAGCGCATCCGCGTGGACGCGTTCATCTCGTCCGAAGACGGGCAGCGGTTTTACCGCCGCTCCGTGAGCGGGCCCGTCCCGGAGGCGGAGGCCCTGGGCGCGTCCGTGGCCGGCGCGCTCCTGGATGATGGCGGCCGAGCCGTGCTCGAAGAGATCGCCGTGGAATGACGGCAGTACAGAGTTGAGGAGATCATATGGGAAAAGGGATCGTTTATCTGATCGGAGCGGGGCCGGGAGATCCGGAGCTGCTGACGCTGAAAGGGAAGCGCTGCCTGGAGGCGGCGGACGTCATCGTCGGCGACTATCTGGCGGATCACCGCCTGCTCTCTTTTGCAAATCCGAAAGCGGAGTATATCTACGTGGGGAAGATGTGCGGCAACCACGCCATGAAGCAGGAGGACATCAGCCGCCTCATCGCGGAAAAAGGGAAAGAAGGAAAAGTGGTGGCCCGCCTCAAGGGCGGCGACCCCTTTGTCTTCGGCCGCGGCGGCGAGGAGATCCTCGAGCTGAAAAAGGAAGGCGTGCCGTATGAAGTGGTGCCGGGCGTGACGTCCGCCATCGCGGCGCCGGCGTATGCGGGCATCCCCGTGACGCACCGCAAAGTGGCGGCGTCCTTCGCCGTCATCACCGGGCACGAAGACCCCACGAAAAAAGAATCGTCCATCCACTGGGAGAAGCTTGCCGGCGGCGTGGACACGCTGATCTTCCTGATGGGCGTCCATCAGGCGGGGGCCATCGCGGCCAATCTCATCCGCTATGGCCGCAGCGCCGACACGCCGGCGGCCTTCGTCCGCTGGGGCACACGGCCCTATCAGGAAGTGTATGAGACCACGCTCGGCCGCGCCGCGGAGGACGTGAAGGAAAAACACATCCAGCCGCCGGCGGTCTTCGTGGTGGGCGACGTGGTGAAGCTCCGCGAAGACATGCGCTGGTTCGATAACAAGCCCCTTTTCGGGAAGCGGGTCGTGGTGACGCGCTCCCGCAGCCAGGCGTCCCGCCTCACGAAGCATCTGGAGTCCCTCGGCGCGGAATGCATCGAGATCCCCGTGATCTCCATCGCGGAGCCGTCCGATCATTTCGCGAGTCTCGACGCGGGCATCCGGAAGCTGGGAGAGTACGACTGGATCCTTTTCACCAGCCAGAACGGCGTGGACTGCTTCTTCCGCCGTCTCTATGCGGACGGCTTCGACGCGCGCGCCCTCGGCCATGCGAAGATCGCCTGTATCGGTCCCGCGACCGATCTGGCGCTCCGTCCGTACGGCGTGCATGCGGACCTCCTGCCGGAAGAGTACAAGGCGGAAGGCCTGCTCGCCGCGCTCGAGCCGGAAGTCCGACCGGGGACGAAGATCTTCCTGCCCCGGGCGAAGGTGGCGCGGGAGATCCTCGCCGACGGCCTCCGGGCCATGGGGGCAAACGTGGATGTGGCGGAAGCCTACTGCACCGTCTGCGAAGAGGAGAGCCGCCAGCGGCTCAATGAACTGCTGGACGAAGGCAGCGTGGACATCATCACGCTCACCAGCTCGTCCACGGTGCACAATCTCGTGGCCATGGCGCCGGACAAGCTGGACGCCATCCGGAAATGCATGCTGGCCTGCATCGGGCCGATCACCGCAGACGCCTGCCGGGAATACGGCCTCACGCCGGGCGTCGTGTCCGACGTGTATACCATCGACGGCCTCACGGAAGCGATCGCCGCCGCAGAACAGTAAGTGCAGAACGGCGCGGGATATCCCCGCGCGTTTGCAAAATAGAAACACAGGAAAGTGGAGTGACAACAATGGAATTCAATGCATTACGTCCTCGTCGTCTCAGAAGAACCGAAGCCATCCGCAGCATGGTCCGCGAAACCGTGCTCCAGCCTTCGGACTTCGTGTATCCGATCTTCGTCGTGCCCGGCACGAATGTGAAAGAAGAGATCCCCAGCATGCCGAACTGCTACCACCTGTCGGTGGACAACGCGGTGAAGCTCGCGGAAGAGCTGTATGAACTGGGCATCCCCGCGGTGGAAATCTTCGGCCTGCCGGAATACAAGGACGAGATCGGCTCCTCCGCATGGGATATGACGAGTCCCGTGCAGCGCGCCATCAAGGCCATCAAGCAGGCGGTGCCGGATCTGGTCATCGTGGGGGACGTGTGCCTCTGCCAGTACACCAGCCACGGCCACTGCGGCTGCCTCTGCGGCCATGAAGTGGACAACGACAAGACGCTGCCCCTCCTGGCGAAAGTCGCCGTCTCTCAGGCGGAATGCGGCGCAGACATCATCGCGCCGTCCGACATGATGGACGGCCGCATCCATGCGCTCCGCGAAGCTCTCGATGCGGACGGCCTGCAGAATACGATCATCATGTCCTATGCCGTGAAATACGCGTCCGCGTTCTACGGACCGTTCCGCGATGCGGCAGATTCCGCGCCGCATTTCGGCGACCGCCGCGGCTACCAGATGGACCCGGCGAACGCCCGTGAAGCCATGAAGGAAGTGGACCTCGACATGGACGAGGGCGCGGACATCATCATGGTGAAACCGGTCATGACCTATCTCGATATCGTCCGTCAGGTGCGCGACCACATCGACCGTCCGGTGGCGGTGTACAACGTGAGCGGCGAATACGCCATGGTGAAGGCGGCCGCGGCGAACGGCTGGATCGACGAGAAGCGCATCGTCCTCGAATCGCTCACCAGCATGAAGCGCGCCGGCGCGGACATCATCATCACCTATCACGCCATCGATGCGGTGAAGTGGATGAAGGAGGAAGCCGGGAAATGATCAGTCTCGCCAGATCCGAGAAAGCCTTTGAAGAAGCGCGGAAATACATGCCGGGCGGCGTGAACAGCCCGGTCCGCTCCTATCCGCACATGGGCTGCCCGCCGCCTTTCATCGACCATGCGAAAGGCGCGTACATCACCGACATCGACGGCAATACGTACATCGACTACGTGGGCTCCTGGGGCCCGATGGTCCTCGGCCACGCCCATCCGGCGGTGATCGAAGCCATTCAGAAGGCGGCGGAGAAGAGCACCAGCTACGGCGCGCCGACGCTCCTCGAGACAGAGCTCGCCGAGCTCATCACGGAGATCATTCCCTCCATCGAGAAGCTCCGCCTCGTCTCCTCCGGCACGGAAGCGACCATGAGCGCCCTCCGCGCGGCGAGAGGCTACACGGGCCGCGACAAGATCCTGAAATTCGAAGGCTGCTACCACGGCCATGGGGACAGCCTCCTCGTGAAAGCCGGCTCCGGCGCGTCCACCTTCGGGAAGCCGGACAGCGCGGGCGTCACGAAAGGCACCGCGCAGGACACCCTCGTCGTGCCGTACAATGACATCGAAGCGTTCCGCGCCGTGATGGACCGCGAGGGCGACGCCGTCGCCGCGGTCATCGTGGAGCCGGTCGCCGGCAATATGGGCATGATCCCGCCGGTGGAAGGCTTCCTCCCCGCGCTCCGGGAAGAGACGGAAAAGCACGGCACCGTCCTCATTTTCGATGAAGTCATGTGCGGCTTCCGAACCGATTTCCACGGCGCGCAGGCGAAGTACGGCATCCGTCCGGACATGACCTGCCTCGGCAAGATCATCGGCGGCGGCCTTCCCGCCGCGGCCTACGGCGGCCGCCGGGAGATCATGAACTGCATCGCGCCGGACGGCTCCGTCTATCAGGCGGGGACCCTCTCCGGCAATCCGCTCGCCGTCACCGCGGGTCTGGCGACGCTCCGCCAGATCATGAGTATCCCGGACTTCAATGAGAAAGTCGCCGCGAAGGTGACGAAGCTCCTCGCCGGCTGGCAGGAAGCGGCGGACGAAGCGGGCGTGCCGGTGCAGCTCCATCAGTCCGGCTCCATGTTCGGCCTCTTCTTCAGCGAAAAGCCTGTGCGGAACTATCAGGACGCCTGCGTCGCCGATGCGGATGCGTTCCGCGTGTGGTTCCGCTCCATGCTCGAGCAGGGCATCTACCTCGCGCCGTCTCCGTTCGAGACGATCTTCATGTCGTACGCTCACAGCGACGAAGACATCGAGAAGACCATCGCCGCGGCGCGGACGGCAATGAAGCAGGTGGCGGAAGCCCGCGCGGCAAAATAAATTTTTCCTCTCAGACAGCGTTCTCTTTGGAGGGCGCTGTTTTTGCGCGGGAAAATTTAAGAAGTGTTTTACAATAGCCTGGCCGGACGGCGGCGGGAGAGGCGCGTATAATAGAGACAGGAAAGACCGCAGGGCGGTCGTTTTTCTGTGCGTTTCCCGCGGGGAGGGATGGCTGTGAAATCGTTCTTCATCATTTTGTATATCCTGTATCCGGCGCTGATGATCGCCGCGCTGCTGCTGGACCCGTCCACGGCGGGACTTTCCGCGCGGCGGCTCGGCGGGCTGGCCATCGGCACCGCCGCGTATACCATGCTCTGCGCGCAGCTCATCCTGACGGCGCGGCTCCCGGCGGTGGAGCGCGTCTTCGGGCAGGACCGCCTCCTCCGCTGGCACGGCATCGCCGCGCTCGCCGCGGTGGCGCTGTCCTTCGTCCACGCGTTCTACATCCACGGCGGCCTTTTCACACCGCGGCTCCGCTGGGGCGAGGCGTCGCTCGCGCTCTTCACGGTGCTCACGGTGCTGGCGGTTTTCTTCCTGTCCGAGGCCGTCACCGGCCGCTGGACCCGGGCGGCGCGGTTCCGGAAAGCCATGCAGGCCTGCATGCTCTCGCGCTACCACGCGCAGCTTCTCCTGCACAACCTGACGGCGCTCGCCGTGGTGCTGCTCTATCTCCACGCGGCGTACCGCATGCGCCAGTTCTGGACAAACGTGCCCTTCGCCGTGCTCGCGACGGTCTGCTTCCTGGCTTCCATGGGCTGCTGGGTGTGGCATCTGTGGCTCCGGAAGAAATACGTGTACCGCGTGGCGGAGGTCGTTCGGGAGAACGGCGCCATGACGACGATCCGGCTCGAGCCGGAAGGGGAGCCCATGCCCTATCTCGCGGGGCAGTTCGCCTATTTCCGTTTCGAAGATCCCGCCGTGTCGGAGGAATACCATCCCTTTACCATGTCGTCCTCGCCGCGGGAGACGCTCTCCATCACCGTGAAGGCGCTCGGCGACTGGACAGACCATGTCCATGAGATCCGTGCCGGGAGCCGCGTCCTTGTGGACGGCCCGTACGGCCGCTTCAGTCCCGCGCTCCATCAGGAGGGCCCGGCGGTGCTCATCGCCGGCGGCGTGGGCGTCACGCCCATGATGGGCATCATTCACGACGCGTATTTCCGCGGAGACAACGGGAAGCTGCTCCTCCTGTGGTGCGCGCGCGACCGGTCCGAGCTCATCCGCCGGGACGAGTGGACCCGCCTCGAAAAAGAAATGCCCGGCCTTACCATCTGTCCCGTGCTCTCCCGGGAGAAAGCGGAAGGCTGCGCGCACGGTCATCTGTCCGGGGCCATCGTGGAGGCGTGCCTTGCGCGGTGCGGCATCGCGCCGGGGGAGGCGTCCTTCTATTACTGCGGGCCGGAGCCCCTGCGCCGGACGGTGCGGCGCATCCTCCGCGCGCTCCGCGTGCCCGACGGCCGGTACCATGAGGAGCGGTTCTCCCTGTGAGAGCGGGCGCATCCGCCTGTCTTTCCCATAGACCGGCCTCTGTCATTTCAGGCGTGACAATGAAGCGCCGTTTATGATACGATACAGGTGTACCTGTTTTTCCGCGCCGCACGGGGCGGATCGCTATATAAGGAGGACTGTATGGATCAGCAGCGCATCATTGACGAATTCAAGGAACTGGTATCGATCGAAGTCTACTCCCGCAAAGAGCGGGCCATCGCAGACGTACTGAAAAAGAAACTCACGGACCTCGGGCTCACAGTCACCGAAGACGGGGCCGGCGAGATCCTCGGCGGCAATACGGGCAATCTCTACGCCGTCCTCGAAGGCGACCCGTCCATCGAGCCGGTGCTCTTCTCCGCGCACATGGACCGCGTGGCCAATAACGGCCATATCCAGCCGGTGGTGAAAGAAGACGAAGGCATCATTTATTCCGATGGCCAGACCATCCTCGCCGGGGACGACATCGGCGGCGTGTGCGCTATCCTGGCCATGCTCCGCACTGTGCAGGAAGAGAAGATCTCCCACGGCACCATCGAAGTGGCCTTCTCCGTCTGCGAAGAGAGCGGCGTCGAAGGATCGAAGCAGTACGATTTCAGCCAGTTCCGGTCGAAATCCTGCTTCGTGTACGACGCGTCCGGCCGGGCGGGCACCATCGTCGTGGCCGCGCCGAGCAAGGGCAAAGTCATCATCAAAGTCCACGGCCGCACCGCCCACGCGGGCAACGAGCCGGAAAAAGGCCTCAATGCGGTGAAGGTTGCCGCCGACCTCATCATGCACCTCCCGGACAGCCGCCTCTCCCCGGCATCCACGGCCAACTTCTCCATGCTCCAGGCGGGCAGCGCGACGAACGTGGTGTGCGACCTCGTCACCATCACCGGCGAGCAGCGCAGCCGCATCGCGGAAGAATACCAGGCCATCTCCGACAAGATCCACGCCACGGCCGACGAGATCTCGAAGAAATACGAGACGCCCATCGACGTGGACATCCAGACGCTGTACCATGCGTTCCACCTCGAAGAGACCGCCCGTCCGTGTGCGCTCGCAGCCGAAGCGTGTCGCCGCGTGGGCGTCGATCCCTTCTTCAAGCAGGGCGGCGGCGGAATGGACGCGAACCATTTCAACGAACACGGCATCCAGGCCGTAGGCATCGGCACGGGCAACTTCAAATGCCACACCAGCAGCGAATATCAGGTCATCGGCGACCTCATGAAATGCGCGGAACAGGCCGTGGAGATCGTCAAGCTCGCCGCGGGCAACTGAATGATTTTTTCTTGCATTATAATTAATTTAATAATATTGCAGAGACAGGAAAAGACGGGAGAG
Source organism: Veillonellales bacterium (assembly GCA_944390485.1). Classification (GTDB taxonomy): domain Bacteria; phylum Bacillota; class Negativicutes; order Veillonellales; family Dialisteraceae; genus UBA1822. Next base: position 532,960 of record CALXPQ010000001.1, on the reverse strand, counting down.
TTCCCGTCTTTTCCTGATTTATAAATTGGTTATGCAATTTAGGTGCTTAACAGTAAACATCTATGATTAATAAATGCTTTGCTAAGGAAGGAATGAATTGAATTTTTGAATTTCCTGAAATCATTCTTGCTGCTTTAGCATTAAGCTATTATAATATAAAGGAATTATAAGTTTTCACATTTTTAGAAATGTAGCGTGAGGCACTTTAATAAGATGAAATTAATTTGAAAATGATTTTGATAAAAGTAAATTGAATGTCTGAGATGTTATAGAAGACGAGCGATGATAAGATGAAACGTGTTGTTATAAATGCATTACAGTATAAACAAAATAGTTCAGGAATTGGTATATTGATTCGAGAACTATTTGGACGTTATGCCTCACTTACTTTTCGGGACAATTTGGTAATTTTGCCTAAAGATGGTCCGGAATTTAGATCTGAAGATCGGACTAAACAAATACGGATTCCTTGGTCGTACCAACAAAGCTTAAAAAGGATGATGTTTCAGACAATCAACTTAGGAATGAAATATGGGAAGAACTCAATACTACTAACTACTGATTCTAAAATGCCCTTTATATTACCCAAAAGTTGCATCTTGCTCCCGCTGATTACAGATCTGGCTTTATTTCGAATGCCAGAAGTATATCGATTATCACGAGTCATGTGGTGGCGATTACAATATTACTATATATGCCGCAGGGCAGATTTGTTCTTGGCCATTTCTCAGTTTACAAAATTGGAAATGCAGCGTATTCTTCGGATTCCGGAAGATAAAATTCATGTTGTGCCATGCGCGGCTTCTGATTATTATTATCCTGTAAGAGAACCTGTACAGTTATATCTTATACGAAAAAAATATAATTTACCTGAGCGTTTTCTTCTTTTTGTTGGCAATCAGAATCCAAGAAAAAATATGAAACGAATGCTGCAGGCTTTTGATACGGTTGCTCAAAAGATTCCACACCATTTGGTTATAGCGGGAGAACAGGGATGGAAATTCCGATCGGAAGATATTTTGAAAACTCTTCAAAATTCGCGGAAAATTCATTTTATAGGATATGTTCCAGATGAGGATATGCCGACGCTTTATTCTTTGTCAGAATTATTTCTTTTTCCAAGTTTATATGAGGGGTTTGGCATTCCTATTCTGGAAGCTCAGAAATGTGGAGTGCCTGTTTTAGCAAGTCGTGGTTCAGCAATGATGGAAGTTGGAGGAAAAGGTGCCGTTTACATAGATCCTTATCGTGTAGATTCCATAAAAGAAGGAATTTTGCATCTTATAGGGAATCCTGAACATGCTCACGAGCTGGCTCGGAAGGGAGTAAAAAATGCGGGAAGATTTTCCTGGGATCGTTCTGCTCAAATTTTGAATGATATTATAGAAAGGGAATTTTCAAAATGAAAGTCTATCAGGAGAGTTACCAATACTGGTTGGCTCAGACGGTCAATAATCGTGAATTGCATGAAGAGTTAGTGTCCATTCAATCTGATGAAGCCGCGATTGAAGACCGGTTTTATCGGGAATTGGAATTTGGAACAGGCGGACTTAGAGGTGTGCTTGGCGTGGGTACTAATCGTATGAATATATATACTGTCGCAAAAGCAACACAGGGATATTGCAATTATTTGTTGAAAAGAGAGAAGAAGCCGTCTGTTGCTATTGCCTATGATAGCCGTATACATTCAGATCTGTTTGCAAAAACGGCGGCTTCTGTCCTTGCTGCCAATGGCATCGAAGCTCATATTTATCCCCAGTTAATGCCAACGCCTACGCTGTCTTTCGCCGTGAGGGATCTACATTGCAGCGGCGGCATTGTCATTACTGCCAGCCATAATCCGTCTAAATATAACGGGTATAAGGTATATGGCGGTGATGGGGGACAGATTACCACCGAGGCTGCAAAAGAAATTCAGATGGAAATTAACGGAGTAGATCCATTTGCGCAGGTCAAATGGATGCAGTTTGATAATGCACTTCAGGTTGGTCTCGTAAGTTATATCGGTCGGGACATGGTGGAAAGATATCTGACAGCCGTGTCAAATACATCCGTTTTACCCGCAGATGTTCCAAGAGACGTTTCGATAGTGTATACGCCGCTGAATGGGACGGGTATATCCTGCGTACCGCAATGTTTGAAAAGAAACGGTTTTTCTCATATCGTCATCCCGGAGGAACAGCGGGAGCCGGACGGAAATTTCTCCACATGTCCATCTCCCAATCCGGAGGAAAGAGACGCATTGAAAGTTGGTATAGAGTGGGCTAAACACACAAACAGTGAACTGGTGCTGGCTACGGATCCCGATTGTGATCGAGTGGGAGCCGCTGTGCGGGAGGGTGAAGAGTATAAGCTTATCACTGGCAATGAAATGGGCGTGTTGCTCTTAGATTTTATTTATAAAATGCGTGCAATGGCAGGAAATTTACCGGCGCATCCTGTAGCGGTAAAAACCATTGTGACAACTCCTATGGCAGAACGGATTGCCAATGCATATGATATTGAATTGAGGGAAGTGCTTACGGGCTTTAAATTTATCGGTGAACAAATTGGCCGGCTGGAAAAAGAAGGCCACATGGAACGATATATTTTTGGGTTTGAAGAAAGTTACGGATACTTGAGTGGAAATTATGTCCGTGATAAAGATGCGGTGAATGCATCTCTCTTAATCTGTGAGATGTTTGCTTTTTACAAAGTACAGGGGAAATCTCTGCTGGATGTTTTGAGACAACTGTATAAACAGTATGGTTTTTATGAGAGCCGGCTTTTGAGTTTCGTCTTTGAAGGCGCTTCCGGCGCTGCGAAAATAAAGGAAATGATGCGTGTTTTGCGTGAAATGCCACCTCATGAAGTGGCTGGATTAGAAGTTATGCATGTAGTTGATTATCAGAATGATGAGACTGGTCTTCCGCGTTCCAATGTTATCCGTTTCTTGCTGAAAGGAGGCACAGAGGTAGTGGCGCGTCCATCAGGAACAGAACCCAAACTGAAAGTATACTTAAATGGGGTAGGAAAGACAGCGGAAGAGGGACATAAGATTGTGGCTGCTCTGTCGGAATTATTTACTCGGTGGGTTCGTTCAGGATCTTGGGAAGAGAAATGAAAGTAGCTTTGGAACTTCAGCTTTGCTGTGGAAATCGTTCTGGAATTGGTAATTATACCTATGAATTGGCAAAGCGATTGAAGGATGAAGACGGGCTGTCCTTCGCAGGGAATGTGTTTAATTTTCTGTATCGTCATGATAATCGGAAAGCATTATGTGGTATCAGCATGCCTGTCAGGGAACAGGCATGTATGCCCTATGGGATTTATCGTAGAATTTGGGAATGGTTGCCTTTGAGTTATGGCCAGATGTTTCCAGTGGCGGATTTGAACATCTTTTTTAATTATATTGTTCCACCAAAAGTGATGGGGAAAGTTATATCCGTTGTTTATGATATGACCTATTTGCGATATCCGGAAACCATGAGCCGAAATAATTTGAAGCGTCTGCACGCGGGGATTTTCAGAAGCATTAGAACCAGTGATCATATTATCACGATTTCGCAATTCTCACGAACAGAAATTGCTCAATTGATGAAAGTCCCAAAAGAAATGATTTCGGTGATTCCTTGTGCTCCTTCGCTAGCTAAAGCGGCAGTTCCATTTAATCGATTAACGAAAAAATGGGGGCTTAGGAAGCCTTTCATGTTATATGTAGGCACAATTGAGCCCAGAAAAAACTTGGCTCGTCTTATTCATGCGTTCCTGCTATTAAAAAAAGAATATGCAATTCCTCATCAGTTGGTATTAGCCGGTGGAAAGGGTTGGAATAACGAAGAAATTTATCAGAGCGCAGCGGCGTCCCCTTATAGTTCAGATATATTGTTTCCCGGATTTATATTTGATGAAGAGAAAAATACACTCTATCAGAATGCGGACGTATTTGTATATCCTTCATTATACGAAGGATTTGGTATGCCCCCATTAGAAGCTATGGCCTGTGGGTGTCCGGTCGTCTGCTCTTCGGCGGCCGCTCTTCCTGAAATTGCAGGAGACTCCGGGACATTCGTGAATCCTTTGGATGAGAAATCCATCGCGGAAGGAGTATGGAAAGTGTTATCTGATGAGGATTATGCGGCTGAAATGGTTCGTCGGGGATACAGTCAGGTAAAAAAATTCACTTGGGAAGCTTCTGCAGAAAAGTTGAAGCGACTTTGTAAGGAGGTTTTAGGCTGATGTATGAACCACTGAAAATGCATCCCTGTTATAAAGATTATTTGTGGGGAGGAAATCGTCTTAAAAAGGAATTTGGGAAAGCGGATGCGTTGGAAAAAACGGCCGAGAGTTGGGAACTTGCTGCTTTGCCGGATGGCGTATCCACTGTAGAAAGCGGCGATTATAAAGGTATGACTCTGAATACATTAGCCCAAAGGGATCATGCTGGTTTTTGGGGAATGAACTGTCAGGGGGAGCAGTTTCCTTTGCTTGTTAAACTGATAGATGCAGATCAAAGCTTGTCCGTTCAGGTGCATCCTTCTGATGATACGGCTTTATCGGAATTCGGTGAGCATGGGAAAGCCGAAATGTGGTATATTGTGGATTGTGAACCGCAGGCGTATCTGTATCTTGGCTTTTCGCGGAAAATTACGAGAGAAGAATTTCTTCAGCGGGCACAGAATGGGACAATCTGTGATATATTGAATCGGGTCCCAGTATCACGGGGAGATGTTTTTTATATCCTGCCCGGGACAATTCATGCGATCGGAAAGGGAATCCTGATTGCAGAAATTCAACAAAGTTCCAATACAACGTTTCGTATTTATGATTATAAACGGAGAGATTCATCAGGAAATTTACGGCCACTTCATCTGGAACGGGCTTCTCAGGTTTTGTCTTATGAGCCTATCATCCCGGAGGAATGCAAATCAAATATAGCAGTTTACTTTCCGGAATTTCAGTTATGTGAGATGTTCTCTTGTCGTTATTTTCGGTCTTATAGGATTGACGTGCAAGTGGGGGTTACGTTGAACTGTGATGGACAATCCTTTCATCATGTTTTATGTGTAGAGGGGGCCGGCAGAATCTGCGCTGGAAATAAGACTTATTCGCTTGGACGAGGAGATTCTTATTTCATGCCGGCAGCCTTGGGGAAATATCATATTCAGGGAGAATGCAGAATTCTACTCTCCCATATTTGAAAGGAAGAAACAATATGAAAAAAGTGGCATTAATTATGGCAGGTGGGAGAGGGGAGCGGTTTTGGCCGAAAAGTCGGCAGACGATGCCGAAGCAGTTCCTTGCATTGACGGACAGCGGGAAAACTATGATCCAGTTGACAGTCGACAGGATTTCTCCTCTGGTTGAGAGGGAAGATATTTATATCTCAACAAATCGGGATTATAAAAAACTGGTTATGGAACAATTGCCGCAGATACCAGAGGAAAATATCATCTGTGAACCGGTAGGACGCAATACGGCTCCCTGTATTGGGTTGGGTGCCATTCATATGGCAGAGAAATATGGGGATGCTGTGATGCTGGTTCTCCCTTCGGACCATCTGATTAAAAATACACCAATTTTTCTTAATACTTTAGAAGATGCCAGCCAGACGGCTGAGCAGGGGGAGAATCTGGTGACTGTAGGGATTACGCCCGATGCGCCGGAAACGGGGTATGGGTATATCCAATTCAGTCCTGATCAGATGCTCGGCCGTGCATATCGAGTCGATCACTTTGTGGAAAAACCAGATCTGGATACGGCAAAGGAATACGTGGCCTCTGGAAAGTATCTTTGGAACAGTGGAATGTTTATTTGGAAAATTTCCACTATTTTGGATAATTTGAAGGAATATCTGCCTGTGGTTTATGATGGCTTGATGAGAATTCGTGAATCCATGAACGCAGAGAATGGACAGAAGGTACTTGAAACGGTATTCCAACAACTTCCAGATGAGTCCATTGATTATGGGGTAATGGAAAAGGCGAAAAATATTTATATTCTTGGCGGTGCTTTTGGCTGGGACGATGTAGGTTCCTGGCTGGCTGTAGGACGATTGCAGAAAAGCAATGAATTTGGGAATGTTATATCTGGGAATGCAGTGACCGTTGATACCAGAAACTCCATTATCCAAGGGGGAAACAAACTGATTGCAACCGTTGGGCTCCAGAATATCATTATTGTCGACACTGAAGACGCACTGCTGGTCTGTGATAAAGGAAGCGCAGGGAATATAAAAAAAGTTTTGGAAAATCTGAAAATCTGCAACAGAAATGAATATCTTTAAATAAAGGAGAGTGCTTCATATGAAAAAGGCATTAATTACGGGAATTACTGGGCAAGATGGCTCTTATCTGGCAGAATTGCTGTTGGAAAAAGGATATGAAGTTCATGGGATGGCCCGTCGTTCTTCTTTGCCGAATACACAGCGAATCGACCATTTGCTGGATCAAATTACGCTGCATGACGGGGATTTGAGTGACTCAAGCAGTATCATCCGTATAATGAATCTGGTGCGCCCTGATGAAGTGTATAATTTGGCTGCACAGAGTCATGTGCAGGTAAGTTTTGATGTACCGGAATATTCGGGGGATGTAGACGCATTAGGGGTGCTTCGGATGCTGGAATCCATCCGGATTCTGGGGATGGAAAAAACTTGTAGATTTTATCAGGCATCTACTTCAGAATTATACGGAAAAGTAGAAGAAGTGCCGCAGAAAGAAACTACGCCGTTCCATCCATACAGCCCGTATGCAATTGCCAAACAATATGGTTTTTGGATGGTAAAAGAATATCGGGAAGCATATGGTATGTTTGCTGTTAATGGAATCCTTTTTAATCATGAATCCGAACGTCGCGGAGAAACCTTTGTAACAAGGAAAATTACTCGTGCAGCTGGACGTATTGCGTGCGGAATACAGGAAAAGCTACAGTTGGGAAATCTGGACAGTAAACGGGATTGGGGCTATGCAAAAGATTATGTCGAATGCATGTGGCGGATACTTCAATATGAGAACCCGGAAGATTTTGTTATCGCCACGGGGGTGCAACATACGGTGAGAGAATTTACTACCCTGGCCTTTGCCCATGACGGTATTCAACTGGAATGGAGAGGTAGCGGTATGGATGAGAAAGGAATAGATAAAGCAACCGGACGTATTTTGGTAGAAGTGAATCCAGCCTGGTTCCGTCCCACAGATGTAGATAATCTGTGGGGCGATCCGACCAAAGCCAGGACTCTGCTGGGATGGAATCCGCAGAAAACCAGTTATGAGCAGCTGTGCGCCATTATGGCGGAGCATGATTTTCAATTGGCAAAACGGGAAAAGGCGGCGATGAAGGAATGAAAACGGCGCTGATTACTGGTAGTCAGGGCTTTGTAGGACCGTATCTGCGCAGGGAACTGGAACTACATGATTATACAGTAATAGGGGTGGATCGCCATGAAGGCGACAACACCATAGTTGCTGATCTGATGGATGCGGAGCATATATCGAAAATTATTGCTCAGATACAGCCGGATATGATTTTTCATCTGGCTGGACAGGCAAATGTAGCACGTTCCTGGAAGTTCCCTCAGGACACGATAGAGATTAATGTCATCGGGGCGGTAAATTTGATGGAAGCCGTACGGAAGACGGTTCCTGATTGTCATATAGTCATAGTGGGATCTTCGGATCAATATGGGAATCTGGGAGAAGCCGGGCGAAATGTAAATGAATCCATGGAGACCTGCCCGATGACGCCATATGCGGTCTCAAAAAAAGCACAGGAGGAAATGGCAGGGGTGTATGTGCATACCTATGGGATGCATATTTGCATGACTCGTTCCTTCAATCACGGAGGAGCCGGCCAGTCGCGTGGATTTTTAATTCCGGATTTTGCCTCTGGCATCGTAGCGGTAGAGCGGGGACAGGTCTCCTGCTTGCGGGTAGGAAATCTGGAAGCGAAAAGAGACTTCACACATGTAAAAGACGTGGTTTGCGCATATCGTCTGATTGCGGAAAAAGGAAAACAGGGAGAAGTATATAACGTCGGCTCAGGAAAAGCATACAGCGCGCGGGAAATTCTGGAGAGGCTCTGTGCCATGGCAACGTGCCAGATTCCCATAGAACAGGATCCAACGAAAATGCGTCCCAGCGATACGCCAGTTGTCTGTTGCAATCACTGCAAACTGACAAAAGACACCGGTTGGGTGCCAAAATATGGTCTGGATACTATTTTGAAAGACACTCTTGAAGATTGGCGCAATCGGTAATGGAATCCTACATCATTGCCTTTAAAAATGGAGCGGAATGTACATGCTGCTGAAATGGAAGCAATATAAATTCTTATTTAAGGAACTGGTAAAACGGGATTTTACCAAAAAATATAAACGAACGATTCTTGGCATGGCTTGGAGTATTGTTGCACCCTTGATAAATTTGCTGGTTATGTGGATGGTCTTCAATAATTTTTTTGGAGCGAATATGGATCACTATGTGATTTATCTATTTGCAGGACAGCTGATATTTTCCTATTTTTGTGATGCTACAACATTAGGAATGAATGCTCTTGTTAATAATGCCGGAATATTCACAAAGATCAATGTTCCAAAATATTTGTTTCTATTTTCCCAAAACGTTTCATCCTTGATTAATTTTGTGCTCACACTTCTTATCTTTTTTGCCTTTGTTGTACTGGATAATATTCCATTTACCTGGAAATTTATCTTTTTAGTTTACCCTGTGGTTTGTCTGATTATATTTAATTTGGGCCTTGGTTTGATTCTTTCGGCACTTTTTGTGTTTTTCCGTGATATGCAGTATCTTTGGGGAATCATGACGCAGTTGATTATGTGGATGTCCGCTATTTTTTATACGATAGACAGCTTCAGTTATACTGTGAGATGTGCATTTTTGCTGAATCCTCTTTATGTGTACATTCGCTATTTTCGGAAAATCGTATTGGATGGAGAAATACCCACACTTCAATTCCATTTGCTGGCGGCGGCTTTCGCCTTGGCTGTATTCGGATTGGGGGCCTATATGTATAAAAAATACAATCATGAATTTTTATATTACGTCTAAGGAGTCCTCATGGAAACAATACTTAAGGTGGAACACGTTTCCATCAGCTATAAAATTGGAGATTTTAAGGACATCGGTCTGAAAGAGTGGACCATGCGGCATTTGAAAGGCCAATATCATGTCGAAACTTTTATGGCGGTTAATGACGTCAGTTTTGAACTCTATAAGGGAGACATGCTGGGTATTATCGGAACAAATGGCGCCGGGAAATCCACTTTGCTAAAGGCAGTTATTGGCGTGATGGAACCTCGGGCTGGACGAATTATTCGCAATGGCTCGATTGCCGCCTTGTTAGAATTGGCCTCCGGATTTGACGGGGATTTGACCGTCAAGGAGAATGCATATCTCCGGGGGGCGATGCTGGGATATACCGAAGAATTCATGGATGCGGCCTATGAAAAAATTCTGGATTTTTCCGGGCTGCGTCAGTTCGAGAACAGACCTTTTAAACAATTGTCTACAGGTATGCAGTCTCGGCTGGCTTTTTCCATTGCTTCCATGGTGCAGCCGGAAATTCTAATCTTGGATGAAGTGTTATCCGTAGGAGATGGAGCATTTCAGGAGAAAAGCGCTGCAAAAATGAGGGAAATCATAGAAAATGGCGCGGCGACCGTCTTGGTATCTCATTCTTTGGATCAAATTAGGGAACTATGTAACAGGGTTCTCTGGCTGAATCATGGGAAGCAAATGGCCTTTGGAGAAACAGAGACTATCTGTAATCAGTATGAAGAGTTTTTAAACGGCAAAATTTTTTAGGGCCTAATAGTTATGCGGTTTGATGAATGATTTCATAGAGAAATGGCAGTATAAATATTTAAATGTATAAGAACATTTGGGATGAGGGAAATGGAAACACTAAAAGAATTTCAGCAAAAAATAAAGAATAGAAAGTTTGCAATGGATCATTCTTGGAAAACAGATGTTGAGAAAGCGCAGAAATATGAAGCGTCAGATTTAAATTTTGAAGAAAATACGTTTGATAATCATCTTTGGAATCAATTAAATGAAAATTTAGAAGCGGCCGATGCGGATAAAACATTTACTGGTTATTGGCTTTTGTCATCCAATAAGAAATGGATTGGCGCAGAAATAGTATTTATAAAAAAAGTTATTCGAAAATTGCTTAAGATTTTTATGGGATGGTACATATTTCCACATTATCAAAAAATGAGCTATTTTAACGGCAAGGTAGTTAATGCTATTTCTTTTGAAAGAGATCTCTTGAGAAATTTAACTCAAAAAATAAATCAGCAACAACAACAAATAGGACAATTATTGGAAGAAAACAGGCAGATGCGGATACAATTGAGGAAAATGGAAAATCTGCCTACGGATGATGAAGAATTTTATCATGCTTTTGAAGAAAAATTTCGTGGCTCAGAAGATCTGATACGCGAACGCCAGCGTGTGTATGTGCCTATCATAAAGCAATATATTTCTGATTGGACGAAAGCTAAATTTATTGACGTAGGAAGCGGTAGAGGGGAATGGCTCGATATTTTACGGGAAAACGGAGCGAAAAATTACGTTGGAATAGATTTGAATGCGCAGCAAAATGCGTTATGTGAGGCGCGGGGACATCATGTACTCCAAATGGATTGTCTGGCTTATTTAGCATCACAGCCAGATAACAGTGTGGATATGGTGTCAGGTTTCCAGATTATCGAACATTTGGCTATGTCGGATTTAATGGAATTGCTGCAGCAAAGTTATCGAGTATTAAAACCGGGCGGAATGATTTTGTTTGAAACCCAGAATCCAAGGAATTTAATTGTAGGTGCGGACACATTTTATATTGATCCTTCTCATAAACGTCCCTTAGATCCGCGAATGATAGCTTTTATAGTCGAATGGTGTGGATACTCTAAAGTAAAGATAATAGATGCTAACTCAAGTTCTCAATGGGGCGGAGTTACAGTTAAAGCGACAATGGAGGAAACAAAAGAAATTATACGACAATTTAATGATTTGTGTTATTTAATGTATGGACCACAGGATTATGCGGTAATTGGGGTAAAGGAAAAATAATATGAAAAAAAAGAAAATTGCTGTATTACATTCACAAATTCCCTTCATGCGTGGTGGGGCAGAGAATTTAGTAAACAGCTTAACAAGGGAATTACGGCAAAGAGGATATAATGCCGAGACTGTTTCAATGCCTTTTAAATGGTACCCTACTCAAATTTTACTTGATCAATTTCTTATGTGGCGCTTAGTTGATCTTTCTGAAGTAAATGGCCAAAAAATCGATTTAGTGATAGCTAATAAAGTTCCGAACTATATGATCCAGCATTCTAATAAGGTCATTTGGCTTATGCACCAACATAGACAGGCCTATGATTTAATTGATAATGAAACATTATTTGGATTAAATACGATTAATGGTGGTGCGGAAACAGCCAAAAAAATTCGTCAAATGGATCAAATTGCTATATCGGAGGCTAAACGCGTTTTTTCAATTTCAAAAAATGTTTCTTCTAGATTAAAAAAATATAATGGGATTCCTTCTACTCCCCTTTATCATCCACCGGCTTTGGCAGGGAGATATTATTCAGGTGAATTTGAACATTACATTTTATCGGTGGGAAGATTAGATCCTGGCAAGCGAACGGATTTAGCAATCCGGTCGTTGCAATTTTGTAGTAATGACATTTCTCTGAAAATTGCGGGGAAAGGTGCTGAGTATGAGAATCTTCGAAAATTGGCAGTTTCTCTTGGTGTTGATAAGCGAGTACAATTTTTGGGATTTGTAACTGATGAAGATTTATTGAAGTTATATTCTAACGCTTTAGGTGTTTATTTTTCACCTATTGATGAAGATTATGGGTATGTGACCTTGGAAGCCTTTTTATCAAAGAAGCCGATTATAACATGCAATGATTCCGGTGGTGTATTAGAGTTTGCTTCGCACAACGAAAATGCATTAATTACACAGAATGAGCCGGAAGCAATTGGTCAATGTTTTGATGAGCTCTATAACAATAAAGGGAAAGCCAAAGAAATGGGAGAAAATGGATTTGTACTTGCTAGGAATATAACGTGGGATGCTGTGATTGATAAATTAACGGAAACAATTTAAAGGAGCTAAAAATGAGAATAGGGTATCTTTCACCATTTAAACCGCTAAAATCCGGGATATCTGATTTTAGCGAAGAATTAGTATTGGCTTTGAAAAAATATTTAGAAATTGTCATATTTTCATCTGTCAAACCTCAAAATCAGGAGATAACTCAAAATTTTGAAATACATAAAATCCAAGAGTTGAATCAAAAAGCACTTCGCGAAAGCTTAGATTTAATTGTCTATCACGTTGGAAACAATAAAAAATATCACGGAGAAATTGTTGATATGTTGTGTAAATATCCAGGAATATTAGAGCTTCATGATTTTGGATTACATCATTTGGCCGCGGAAAAATATTTTGTTGAAAAGGGAGCTGATTCATATCTAAGGGAAGTTTATTATTGTCACGGTGAATACGGTAAGAGAATTGCCAAGGATTTTTTGGAAGGAAAAGGGAGACCCCCGTGGGAAACGCATTCATTAGATTTATGTATGAACCGGCGTTATATTGAATCGGCGTCGGCAATTATTTTACATTCAGAAGCAGCAAAACAGATGACACTGGGATTTAGGGAAGATGTGCCGGTAACTAAAATTTTATTACACTCGGAAATTTTACCAGATATAAATTCCTGGAAGGATCATTGCCGGGCTAAACTTAAGATAAATCCTAATAAGTCCTTTGTTATGGGAAGTTTTGGGTTTGCGACAACAGCAAAACGTATTATCCCTATTTTAGAGGCTTTAAGAAAATATAAAGACACCGTATCGTCCGATTTTCTATATTTCATTGTTGGAGAGCCACAAAAAGAGCTGCATTTATTAGAAGAAATTGCATCACGAAAATTGGAAAACAATGTAGAGGTTACTGGATTTGTGGATCTTGATAAATTTAAGACTTATATGGGAGCCTGTGACTTTTGCTTAAATCTTCGGTATCCGACTCAAGGAGAAAGTTCGGCCAGTTTGCATCGTATGTTTGGGATGGGCAAGCCGGCAATTGTAACGGATATAGGCACGTTTTCTGATTACCCTGATGATATCGTCATAAAAGTACGATATGATGAACATGAAGAAAATGATATTTATAGTGCTATTCAATTTTTGACTTTAACTAAAAATGAATTGTGGAGAAGAAGTGAAGCAGCACTAAAATATGCTAAAAAATATTGTGACTTAGAGAAAAATGCACAAAGATATGTTGAATTTTTCCACCAAGTCCACGATCATATTTGGCAGCCTGAGCATGAAGATATATTAATTGGAAAGTTATGCGAATTAGGTCTAACAGATGAGAACTATACAAAACACATATATGAAGAAATTACCTTTAAGAAAGATTAAATGGAGAGAAAAATGAATTTAATTGGAAAAAGATCAGATAAAAACAAAGGGGCAAAAGTACTATTTTGTATATATTTATCGATTATAATTTTTGTTAGGCTGATTCATATAACTGATATACAAGGACCAATGATTTTCTATGATGAAATTGGTTATTGGGGGCATGCAGCTAACCTTGCAGGGCTCCCTTGGACTAAAGCAGAGCCCGCTTGGTATTCATACGGTTATAGTCTATTACTTTTGCCTCTTTTTTCAATTACACATAATATGGAACAACTTTATCAATATTCAATTATAATTAATGTGTTTTTAAGTATCATAGGATTCTGTGCGAGCATAGAAATAGCTAAAGCTATATATCCTGAAGGCAAGCTGACTTTTAGGATTACAATTGCTTTTATCGCGGCATGCTATTCATCATATATTTTTCAATCCCAAATTGGATGGGCGGAAACCTTTATTTATGTTTGGTTTTTGATTGTTCTTTTGTCTTGCAGTTACTTTTTAAAAACAAGAAATATAATGAGTCTTGTGCTTTTTTCATTTAATATTTCTTTTCTTTATATTATTCATAACAGAACACTACCTGTTATTATTGCTTTTTTTATGTTGCTTTTTATTTTATTGTGGCTTAACCAGATTTCCTATAAGAGTGTATTAATTGCTTTGTTGATATTGTTGACTATAATGATAATTAATCATTATATGAAAATTTGGTTGTCGCAGTTAATGTGGGGGGAAGCCAACGCCTTTATAGGTAATGATTTAAGAAGTAATATTTTGAAATTAGTGCGCTTAGATGCTTTTGAACTTTTTTCTGATATTTTTATATCTATGATTGGTAAAATGTGGTATCTTTTGGCATCAACTTTTTTATTTGCATTTTGGGGAGCTCTATATTTATTTAAGGAAATTATAAAAGACTATAAATATAAAAAATGGGATAATAGAAGTTATTTTTTTATCTTTTGTTTATTATGCATTTTGGGGGTATTTGCTGTTACGACATTAAGCATGTTGCCGAGTCAAGAAAGAATAGATTTCTTATTTTATGGACGATATTCAGATATGATAGCAGGCATATTAATAATTTTTGGAGGAGTATATTTAGAAAAAAATAAAGAGCTGTTTTATATACAAAGTGAAAGAAATATTGCATTTCTGATATTTATCATTACAGGGCTAATAGTAAATTACTGGACGGTACCACTTATTGGTAAATCTGGGTTTAATGTGGTTTGCGTTCCTGGAATTATGTTTGAAGAAAAGTTATCAAACACACTAAATATAACTTTTGTTTCGGCTTTAATAGCTTATCTTGTTCTTTTTTTTGATACTATAGATAACAAAAAAATTTTTAATAATCTTAGACAAGGGTTAAAATTATGTAGAATCATTGGCATTTGTACTTTGTTTTTTATGATTTCCCAGAATGCATATAGTTCATGCTTAGTAGTGCAGCAAAATAAAATCACACAAAATAAAGAGTTATACAGTTTTTTAAATAATTATAAAAACATAAAAATATTTATAGATGAAGGTATTACCGATCCTATGTCCGAGCAATCAAGAAAATATATTGATGAAGAGCGTAGATTAGGAGTCCGAGCACAAGCAGCAGAGAGCATGATTGAATATACTCTTCCTGACAAGTCTGTTGAAACTTGTATTTTATTAATGTTACCGAATAATATGGAAAATTCAAAAAATATTGTTTTTAACAACAGCTGGAATGTTATAGTAAAAAATAGCGTGGGGTATAATGTGAGAATCATAGGTAAAGAACTGAGTGAACAGGTAAAAAAAGCTGGATATCCAATTTATACCCGAACGGAAGTGTTGGAGTTCCCAAAGATAAAGATTGGATCTTGCGAAAAAAAAATTGAAATAAATAATGGGGCTCCGGCTAAAGTGAATATTCAATTTGACTGTGAGGATGAATGCCTTTATGTTAATGAGCATAAGTATGCATTAGCATATCATATTTATGATTGTGATGGGAGATTAAAACTTTGGGATGGAAAAAGGATGACAGTATCGAGTGTATATAATGGGATGAAAACAACGATTATGATCGATGAAGAGTTACTCAGACAACCTGGTCATTATATTGTTAAGATTGATATGGTTGAAGAGGGGAAGCAGTGGCTCTCCAATTATTGTGTTGAGCTGCCGGAAATACATATTTTTGTAAAGTAAGAGGAGTGAACTTTAATGAAACTTATTATTCAAATTCCATGTTATAACGAAGAAAAGACTTTGGCGCTGACTTATCGTGATTTACCGAAACATATTGATGGAATTGATGAGATTGAATATCTCATTATTAATGATGGCAGTACGGATCATACGGTAGCGGTGGCACGGGAACTGGGTATTCAGCATATCGTATCTTTTAAGCAGAATAAGGGACTGGCAAAAGGGTTCGTGGCAGGGTTAGATGCTTGTCTGCAGTTGGGCGCCGATATCATAGTGAATACAGATGCTGATAATCAGTATTTTGGTGCGGATATTGAGAATTTGATTCGCCCCATTTTGGATGGGAATGCCGACATTGTTGTCGGGGCAAGACCGATTGATCAAACCGCACACTTTTCCTGGAAGAAAAAGGAATTTCAACATTTGGGGAGTTGGGTGGTGCGCATCGCATCAGGGACAAATATTCCCGACGCACCCAGCGGCTTCCGTGCGTATTCAAGGGAAGCCGCACTGAGGCTGAATGTGGTTAACGAATATACCTACACGCTGGAAACTATCATTCAGGCGGGGAATGATAAAATAGCGATGACATCTGTTCCTATTCGCACCAATGAGGAAACCAGACCATCTAGACTGTTCAGCAGCATGTGGCGGTATATGCGTCGTTCGGCAACGGTAATAGTTCGTTCATTCTTGATGTACAAGCCTTTATGTTTCTTTGGCGTATTAGGGACTATTATTTCAGCATTCGGCATAATATTAGGCATTCGCTTTTTGAGCTTTTTTCTGGCCGGAGATGGAAATGGTCATACGCAGTCTTTGATTCTCGCGGCTATTCTTCTGCTGGCGGGTTTTCAGACAATTGTTGTTGGTTTGTTGGGGGATATCATAGCGGCGAACAGGAAAATTTTACAGGACGTACAATATAGAGTGAGAAAACAGGACTGTCGGGACCAAAGTGATAAAATTGTCAATGTCTAATATGTGATTATAGAAATATGTTAGGAGCAGCTTCCATATATGGGAGAATATATCCCGCCTTTTGGTGTCGTTGTGCAGGAAATAGTATGAATGAAATTTAGAAGCTTAATGAACAAGTATGCCCAAATTATTAGCTATGGGATAATTGGCACTGCTACAATGATCATTAATATAGCAACGTATCAGATACTGATTTTGCTTTCTATCGATTATAAAATCGGTAATTTGATTGCAATTATCTTGACTAAAATAGTTGCTTATATATTAAATAAGGAATATGTTTTTCATACCAAGTGTGAGAATATATCGGAATTGATTAAAGAGATGACCCGTTATATCTTTGCACGAGGGATAACAGGAGTTATTGACTATTTGGGAGTTATTGTACTCGTAGAATTTTTCCATTTTGACAAGGTCTATGTCAAATATTTCATACAGTTAATTGTTGTTATTCTGAATTATGTGTTAGGAAAAAACATAGTCTTTGTATCTGCCAGGAAAAGTAAAAAAGAGTAAAAATCTGCTTGGTAATTGTACGAGAATCTTAAAGTATATTGTGAAATAGAACTTTAGCTATTATGGTTAGGCAGGGAAATGCCTTGCAAAATCGGCGGGGGACTGGTATGATACAGCTGTATATGAACAGCGTAGATGGGAAGAAGCCGCAGGGAATTCCCCAAGAGAGCCGCCTCATGGCTGAGAGGGCGGCGGAAGGAAAGCGGCAGGTCACCCCGGAGCCGGCAGCGAGAGCTGTACCGCAGGCGGGCGTTAACCGCATGAGAGAGGCTGGCTATGCCGGCTATGTAGGTGGTACCGCGGAAGTGTCTTTCGTCCTATGGGATGAAAGGCTTTTTTATTGGCTCCTCCCCGGTACAGCGCTGACAATAAAGGAGTGGAAACATGAACAAGTACGAGAATCTGGGCAGCTATGATCCCTCGCAGATCGAGGAGAAATGGTATGATTTCTGGGAAACGCACGGCGTCTTCCATGACGAGCCGAAGGAAGGGGCAGAGCCCTTCAGCATCGTCCTGCCGCCGCCGAACGTGACGGGCCAGCTCCACATGGGGCACGCGCTGGACGGGACCCTGCAGGATATCCTCATCCGCTACAAGCGCATGCAGGGCTATAACGTGCTCTGGCTCCCCGGCAAGGACCATGCGGGCATCGCCACGCAGGTCAAGGTGGAGAAGCAGATCGCCGAAGAAGGCCTCACGAAGTATGACTTGGGCCGGGAGAAATTCCTCGAACGGGTATGGCAGTGGAAGGAAAAATACGGCAACACCATCGGCCGTCAGATCCGCAAGCTCGGCTCCTCCTGCGACTGGACCCGCGAGCGCTTCACCATGGACCCGGTGTGCGCCCGGGCGGTGCGGGAAGTGTTCTGCTCCCTCTATGAAAAAGGCCTGATCTATCAGGGCAACCGCATCACGAACTGGTGCCCCCGCTGCCAGACCGCGCTCTCCGACATCGAAGTGGAGCACGAGGACGAGATCGGCCATCTGTACTATGTGAATTATCCCATCGTGGGCGAGGACGGCTACGTCCAGATCGCCACGACCCGTCCGGAGACCATCCCCGGCGATACGGCCGTCGCGGTGAATCCGGAAGACGAGCGCTTCCAGTCCCTCATCGGCAAGAAGCTCCTCCTGCCGATCATGAACCGGGAGATCCCGGTCATCGCCGACGAATACGTCGATCCCAAGTACGGCACGGGCTGCGTGAAGATCACCCCGGCGCACGACCCGAACGACTTCGCCGTGGGCGAGCGGCATGATCTCGAATCCATCATGATCATGAATCTGGACGGCACGCTCAATGAGAATGCCGGCAAGTACAACGGCATGACCCGCGAAGATGCGCGGAAACAGATCATCGCCGACCTGGATGAGATGGGCCTCCTCGTGAAGATCGAAGAGACGAAGCACGCCGTAGGCCACTGCTCCCGTTGCCACACCACCGTGGAGCCGATGACCACGAAGCAGTGGTTCGTGAAGATGAAGCCCCTTGCCGGTCCGGCCATGCAGGCCGTGAAGGAAGGGAAGACGAAGTTCGTTCCCGACCGCTTCGCCAATACGTACATCCAGTGGCTGGAAAACATCCACGACTGGTGCATTTCCCGCCAGCTCTGGTGGGGCCACCGCATCCCCGTGTGGTACTGCGACGACTGCGGGAAGACCATCGTCTCCCGGACGGACATCGACGCATGCCCGCACTGCGGCAGCCATCACATCCATCAGGACCCAGACGTGCTCGACACGTGGTTCTCCTCCGCCCTGTGGCCCTTCTCCACCATGGGCTGGCCGGATCAGACTGACCTTCTTAAAAAATGGTACCCCACGAGCGTCCTCGTCACGGGCTACGACATCATCTTCTTCTGGGTGGCCCGCATGATGTTCATGGCCATGGAATTCATGCATGAGATCCCCTTCCGGTACGTCTTCATCCACGGCCTCGTGCGCGACTCCCAGGGCCGCAAGATGTCCAAATCTCTCGGCAACGGCATCGACCCGCTGGAAGTCATCAAGCAGTACGGCGCGGACGCCCTGCGCTTCACCCTCGTCACGGGCAATACGCCGGGCAACGACATGCGCTTCTACTACGAACGGGTGGAAGGGAACCGCAACTTCGCGAACAAGATCTGGAACGCGGCGAAATTCACCATCATGAATCTGGACGACTACGATGAATCCTTCGTGCCGGCGAAAGAGCAGTACACGCTGGCCGACCGGTGGATCCTCGAGCGCCTCGCCCAGACGGAAGAATACGTCTCCCAGAACCTCGACAAATTCGAGCTCGGCGAAGCGGCAGACAGCATCTACAATTTCGCATGGAACTGCTTCTGCGACTGGTACATCGAGACGGCGAAAGCGCGCCTCTACGGCGAGCACAATGACGACCGCCGCGTGACCCAGTACGTGCTGGTGTACACCCTCACCCGCATGCTGGCTCTGCTCCATCCCTTCATGCCCTTCATCACCGAGCACATCTGGCAGCACCTGCCGCACACCGGCGAATGCCTCGCCCGCGCGCCGTGGCCGAAAGCCGATCCGGAGCTGCGCTTCCCCGAAGAGGAAGAACAGATGGAGCGCATCATGGACGCGGTGAAAGCCATCCGCAACATGCGCGCCGAAGCGCACGTCCAGCCGAACAAAGCCTGCGCCGTGCAGATCGCCGTGGACCGGGAAGACCTGCGGCAGGCCGTGGATGCGCACCGCGCGTATTTCGAGAAGCTCGCCCACGTGGAGACGCTCACCCTCCTCTCGAAGGATGCGCCGAAGCCGGACAATGCCCTCGCGACCGTCGTGACGGGCATGGAAGTCTACCTCGAGCTGCGCGGCCTCATCGACGCGGACAAGGAAAAAGCCCGCATCATGAAGGACAAGGCCGCCGCCGAGAAGGAAATCGAACGGACGGAGAAGAAACTCGCCAACGAAGGGTTCCTTGCGAAAGCGCCGCAGGCTGTGGTGGACAAGGAAAAAGCGAAGCTCGCCACGCTGAAGGAAAAGCTCGCCTCGCTGGACGAACGCCTGGCGTTCCTGGCAAAACTGTAAGACCCGCCGGCCGGGGAGGGAGGAACCTTCCCCGCCGCATGATAGGAGCACACATGACTTACGAAGAATCTATTGCCTACCTGGAAGCGGCCGCTTCCTTCGGCATCAAACCGGGCATGGAGCGCATCGAAGCCCTCCTGGACCGGCTGGACCATCCCGAGCGGGCGTACCGCGTCATCCACGTGACCGGCACGAACGGCAAGGGGAGCGTCTGCGCCATGATCACCAGCGTCCTCGAGAACGCCATGCTGAAAGTGGGGCGCTACAGCTCGCCGCACCTCATCGACTACACGGAGCGCATCTACTGCGGCGGCCGCGACATCTCCCGGGATGACTTCGCCCGGGCGGCGGATGTGGTGCGCGCCGCGGCGGAAGCCATGCAGGCAGACGGCCTGGAAGCGCCCACGGAGTTCGAACTCCTGACCGCCATGGCCTTCTGGCATTTCCGCGAGCAGCACGTGGACTACGCCGTGGTGGAAGTGGGCCTCGGCGGCCTCCTCGACTCCACGAACGTGGTGGAGCCTGTGGTCTCCGTCATCACGAACGTCGCCATGGACCACATGGCCTACCTGGGAGACACCCTCGAGAAGATCGCCCACCAGAAGGCGGGCATCATCAAGGAAGGCATCCCCGTGGTCACCGCGGCGCAGCACATCCCGCTCAAGACCATCAAGAAAGAAGCGCATGAGAAAAAATCCCGCCTCTATTTCTACGGCCGCGACTTCGAGATCGACAGCCGCAGCAAGTACCAGCACGGGCAGATCGTCGTCGTCCGGCGCAAAGACGTGGCGAAAGACCTCGAGAAGGGCCTGCTCTTCGTGCCCTTTGTCGGGCCGCATCAGGCGGTGAACGCCGCCGTGGCGGCCATGGCGCTCACCATCGTCATGAAGCAGGACGACCGCATCAATGAGAACGACCTCCGCGAAGGGCTCGCGCGCACCCGCTGGATGGGCCGCTTCGAGATCCACGACGTGCGGGGCATCCCGGTCGTCTTCGACGGCGCGCACAATCCCGCCGGCGCGGAAGCGCTCTCCGAGTCCCTCGCCGAGCAGTACCCGGACAAGCGCCGCCTCATCGTCTTCGCCTCCCTGCAGGACAAGGACACGGACGAAGTGATCTCCCTCCTTGTGCGGAAAGACGATAAAGTCTTCCTCACCGAGGCGCCCACGCCGCGCGCACGGAAGACCTCCGAGCTCGCCGGCATGTTCACCTGCGAGAAGAAAGAAGAACCCTCCGTGTCGCAGGCCCTTTCCGACGCCGTGGCCGAAGCGAAAGACGGGGACATGGTCCTCGTGTGCGGCTCCCTCTACATCCTGGGCGAAGCGCTCACCTGGATGGAGCAGAAAGAAGCCGAGCTCCGGGACGAAGCGGCGCAGGCCGCGGCCGAAACCAAAGCCGAAGCGCCCGCAGACGAAACAAAATAAATCCACACAGAAGCGGCAGGACATCCCCTCGTCCCAGCCGCTTTTTGCGTGGAAATTTTTTGCATTTTTCCGAAAATAGAAAATTTTTTACCGCTCCATAGGTCTATCCTGTATAATAAAGGCATCTACATACAGAAACAGAAAGCAGGGAGGCAGCCATGTTTGACAGACAGATTTTTCAAAATATCCTGATGGAGTATAAAAAAGACTTTCCCGGTCAGTGGTGGACCAATGAGAAATACAAGTGGGAAATGGTGCAGTGGTTCCAGAATCACTGGGACATCGAAGCAAAAGACTTCCCGGCCATGCTGGAAACTGCATTGAGAAAGACGGGAAATATGTTGGATTCTTCGGGTAATTTTCCGAAGTCCATGCTGTTGAGAATGACTTCGGCAGCACCGGAAATGGTACGGTCCATGTTTCGCAACCTTTATGATGAATCCCTGGATTACGTAGAACGGATTGAAACCTTTAAGGAAGATGCTGAAACATTACTGCGGCAATATGGCGATAAAAACAGATTGAATGATACAAAGAAAGGGTATTCTTCTTTTCAGAAAGAAAATCCCATCAGTGTATATCTATGGCTTAAATATCCGGGAAAATATTATGTTTATAAATACAGCATTATTCGAGTTGTGGCCGATATATTGAAGAGTTCTTATGTCATTAAAAAAGGAGCCTACGAAGAAAATCTCCGGCAAATGTTGTTTTTTTATGATGAAATGAGGGAAGAATTACTCAAGGATAAAGACGTCAGAGAAATGTTTCAAAAGCAGCGCACTGACGACTGCTGGCAGGATAACGGGCTTCATATTTTGACGATGGATTTCGGCTTTTATATTTACGTCCTTGAAACATATAAAGACGAAACTAAAAATCAGGAAGAAGAAAAGAATTCCCTCTGGCAGCCGGAGGGGTACGACCCGCAGATTTCCCGGGAGGAGTGGGCGGCTCTGCTGAAAGATGGGACGGTCTTCACGCCGGACAGCCTTACGGTCATGGCGCGGATGCAGGCGGCAGGCGGCGAGGCGTCGTGCACACAGCTCGCGGAAAGGTACGGGGAGACGGCGAATTTCTACAATGAGCAGTCGTCCGCACTGGCCCGCCGCGTGGCGGAGAAGACCGGCTGTCCGCTCCATACGACGGAGGATGGGAGCGTGTCGTACTGGCCGGTGCTGTACCTCGTGCGGCCCGCGGGCGATGCGGAGCCGGGTGCATGGGTGTGGAAGCTGCGGCCGGAGCTGGCGGAAGCGCTTGAGGCGGCCGACCTGCCCGGCGCACTCCCCGAGGTGGCGCCCCACGTCCTCAAAGAAGACACGGCGGTCTTTGCGGAGCCGGCAGTGCCTCCCTATACAAAAGAGGATTTCCTTGCGGAAGTGTACATGGACGGCGCGGCGTATGACCGGCTGACGGCGCTCGTGCGGCGGAAGAAGAACGTCATCCTCGAGGGCGCGCCCGGCGTGGGGAAGACCTTTGCCGCGCGGCGGCTGGCGTATGCGCTCATGGGGGCGCG
Source organism: Veillonellales bacterium (assembly GCA_944390485.1). Lineage (GTDB taxonomy): Bacteria > Bacillota > Negativicutes > Veillonellales > Dialisteraceae > UBA1822. The sequence goes on along the minus strand of CALXPQ010000001.1, from coordinate 509,834 downwards.
GGACGACAGCCGCGTCGAGATGGTGCAGTTCCATCAGAGTTATTCCTATGAAGATTTCATCCTCGGCTACAAACCGGACGGCGAGGGTTTCCGCCTGAAAGAAGGCCTCTTCTATCGGTTCTGCGAGAAGGCGGCACAGCGGCCCGGGGAGGATTTCTTTTTCCTCATCGATGAGATCAACCGGGGCAACCTCAGCAAAATTTTCGGAGAGCTGCTCATGGCGGTGGAGAAGGAATACCGCGGGCAGGCGGTGCGTCTCCCGGAAGGGGACCGCGTCTTCTCTGTGCCGGAGAACGTGTACCTCATCGGCATGATGAATACGGCAGACCGGAGCCTCGCGCTCATCGATTACGCCCTGCGCCGCCGGTTTGGCTTTTTCGAGATGGCGCCGGGCTTTGCCTCGAACGGCTTCCGGGCGTATCAGGCGCGGCTCGGGGATGCTCGCTTCGATGCGCTCATCCGGACGGTGGAAGCGCTGAATCAGGCCATCGCGCAGGACCCGTCGCTCGGGAAGGGCTTCTGCATCGGCCACAGCTATTTCTGCGGCGCGGAGACCTGCACGGAGGAGTGGATGGAGAGCATCGTGGAGTATGACCTCCTCCCGACGCTTCGGGAGTACTGGTACGACGACGGCGAGACGGTCCGGGAATGGGAGGCGCGTCTCCGGGAGGCGGTCCATGGAGCGGAATGAGCACATCCCTGTGCGGAACCTGTACTATCTGCTGGCCTATGCCTTCCGTTCGCTCCATCTGGCGGCGTGGCGGAGCGCGGGGACGGAGCCTTTCCGGGACGTGCAGAATCTTTTCGCCGCGCTCTTTGCGAAGGGCATCGGGTGGCAGCTGAAGCAGGGCCTGCCGCGGGACTACGTGCTCCGGCGGGACGACCTGCCGGGCCTGCGGGGGCGGCTCGACATGCCCGGGGTCATCGCGGACCGGGCGGCGCGGCGGCCGCGGCTCGCCTGCGAATACGATGAATTTTCCGAAGACCATCTGCTGAACCGGATTCTCCGGGCTGCAGCGGAAGCGCTGCTCCGCGCGCCGCAGGTGGACCGGAAATACAAGGCGGCGCTCCGCCGGGAGCTGTCGTATTTTTCTTCCGTCGCGGCTTTGGACCTGTCCCGCGTGCCGTGGAGCCGGCTGATCTTCCCTCGGAATGCGGGAAATGTGGAGTGGCTCGTGCGGCTGGCGGAGCTGCTCACGAAAGGGCTTCTCATGACGGAGAAGAGCGGCGGCACGCATCTCCGGGAGACGCTCACGGACGATGCGCTCGCCCGGCTGTATGAAAAATTCCTGCTGGGCTGGTTTTCCCTGTATTTCCCCAGGCTTCATCCCGGGGCCCGGCGCATCCCCTGGGCGGCGGATGGGGAGGAGACGTTCCTGCCGGCCATGCAGAGCGACGTGACGCTCTCGGACGGCGCGCGGGAGCTGGTCCTCGATGCGAAGTGCTATTCCCATGCCATGCAGGAACACTGGGGCCGGCGCACGCAGCATTCGCACAATCTGTACCAGATTTTCACGTATGTGAAGAACCGGGAAGCGCTCCTCGGCCCTGCGCGGACGGTGTCCGGCCTGCTGCTCTATGCCCGGACGGACGAGGCGGTGCAGCCGGCGCAGACGTACCGCCTCGCAGGGAGCCGCATCGACGTGCGCACCCTCGACCTCACGGGGGATTTCTCCCGCATCGAATCAGCGCTTCGGCGCATCGCCGCCGAATTTTTTCCGGACTGACCGCGGGAAATGACCACGAAAAAAAGACCCTTGCGGGTCTCTTTTTTTTACAGCGTCTTCTCGCCGAAGACAGGATGCCGGGCGGGCCGGAGGCTCCGGTGCTCGATGAGGGAGAGCGCTTCCTCCATGGTGACGTCCCGCCGGCCGGCGGGCGATTCATAGACGGCCACGGGGTGCTCGGCGTCGAGCTCGCTCGCGGGGAAGTAGACGTACTCTCCCGTATGGGCGTCGCCGTAGATGTAGCCGGAGAGCAGGCGGCCTTCTGCCAGTTTGTGTGCCATCGTATACCTCGCAGAGAAAATACGGTTTGAAATCCAGATAGTCCGCGGACGTGAGGTGGAGCCGCACGCCGCAGAGCTCGGAGGGGAGGTCGTGGAAATTGCGCGTGCCGTGGATGTGGCCGAAGATGCAGTCCGTGACGCCGTGCTCCTTCATGAGGGAGAGGATGTGCATGGGCCGGCGGCGCTCGTCGTAGGGCGGGTAGTGGAGGACGCAGAAGATGCGCCGCGCGCCGGAGACTTCCGCCAGCGCGAGGCCCCGCTCGAGGCGGCCTTCTTCACGCCGCAGGATCGCCGCGTCGCTGTCTGAGAAATTGCGGGACGTCTCGGGAAGCCAGCTCCGCGTGCCCGCGAGGGCGATGTCCCCCACGCGGAGCACATTGTTGTGGAGGAATTCGAACGCGCCGCCCGTGGCCCGGGTCATCTTCGTCACCGTGTCCCACCAGTAGTCGTGGTTGCCCCGGACGACGATCTTCCGGCCGGGGAGCTGCGCAATCCACAGGAGATCCGGGAGCGCCTCCGCCAGATTGCGCCCCCACGAGAGGTCGCCCGCTAGGATGACCGTGTCCTCCGGGCGGATCGTTTCGAGCCAGGAGCGGCGGATCTTCTCGCGGTGGTCCTTCCAGTTCTCGCCGAAGATGTCCATCGGCTTCGACGGCGGGTCCCCGGAGAGGTGGAAATCGCTGAATGCGTACAGTTTCATGGATACCTCTCAGCCGCCGAAATACCGGTCGGAGCGGAGCGTGTCCAGCATGTGCTGCCGGCTCGTGCCATCCGCGACCTGCGTGATGCGGTAGCCCATGAAGAGGGGGCTCGCCGTGTACCGCGGGAAGACCTTCACCCGGATGCGGCCGCGGATCTCGTAGAAGAAGAGATTGTAGCTGTCGCAGGGGATGGGGAAATCGCGGAGCACGAAGCGCGCGATGGTCTGGACGGCGTCGGCGAAGCGGTCCGTGCCGCCGTCCTTCTTGAGCGTCACATTGAATTCCGCCATACAGCAGATGGGGTAATCCGAGAGCGTCACGTAGCAGTCCGCGTCCTCGTGGAGGAGCGGGCCGAGGAAATTCTCCGGATAGATGTTTTCCCGGTAGTCGTAATGGTAGAGGCCGATGATCTGCGAATGGGGGTGGCGCTGGGAGCCGCCCGCGCGGGGCCCGAAGTTGCGGAAATAGAGGACTGACCGGAACTCCGGCCGCGTCGCCGTTTCCCGCCATTTCTCCACGCCGAAGGCGATCACCTCATGGAGCTTCTCCGGGCTGTAGAGGGAGATGTCGCTGTCGTGCTGCGACGTCTCCACCAGCACCGTGGGCCACGTGTCGCGGAAGACGGGGTACTTGTTCATGAGCCAGATCATGTCGCTCCGCCGCTCGAGGATGTTCGTGAGAGATTCCGGGCGGCAGAAGGGACAGGGCGCGCCCTTCGCAGAGTAGGGCTTCTCCTTCCCGATATGCAGATCGAATTGGATGGGGTTCGTCATGAGTTCACACTTTCTGCCGGAAGCCAGCGGCGTCCGACACCTGTATTATATCATGGCGGGCCCGGTCCTTCGGGCGGGCGGGGCGGAAATTTTCCGCTTCTCTATTTCTTTATCGGAGAGAAGTATTGACAGCCGGCGGCGGATAGTGTAGGATATCTTCATACAAATGATTCTTTACTCAAATAAAGAAATGAAGAGAAACGGGGGATTCGCTATGAAATGGAAAAAAGTGCTGCTCGCAGGCGTCGTGCTGATGGGCGCGGCGGGCCTCATCGCCGGATGCGGCGGCGGGGACAAAGCGCCCGCGCAGAGCGGAGACAGCCAGAAGATCGTCATCGGCCTCGACGACAATTTCCCGCCGTTCGGGTTCAAGGACAAGGACGGCAATCTGGTGGGCTTCGACATCGACATGGCGAAAGAAGCGGCGAAGCGCATGGGCAGCGACATCGAATTCAAGCAGATCGACTGGTCCAGCAAGGAGACGGAGCTCCGCAGCCACAAGATCGACGCCATCTGGAGCGGGCTCACCATCCTGCCGGAGCGGCAGAAGAACATGCTTTTCTCCCGGCCGTATGAAAATTCCGTGCAGATCATCCTCGTGAAGGAAGATTCGCCCATCCAGTCCAAGGCGGACCTGGCGGGCAAGATCGTGGCGACACAGGAAGGCTCCACCGGCCTCGACGCCATCAACAGCGAGCCGGACGTGAAGGCGTCCTTCGCGGAGCTGAAGCTCTACCCGGATAATGTGTCGGGCTTCATGGATCTGAAGATCGGCCGCATCGACGCGATGATCGTGTCGCAGGTGGTGGCGCTCTATTATAATAAGGAGAACGACGCGGGCTTCCGCGTGGTGGACGCGGGGTACAACCGCCAGCCGGTGGGCGTAGGCATCGCGCAGGACAATGAAGCGTTCAAGAAGCGCCTCGACAAGACGCTGGAAGAGATGAAGGCGGACGGCACGTCCACGAAGATTTCCATGAAGTGGTTCGGTCAGGACATCACCATCTGATCGGGAAATAGAAAAGGAGACAGACAATGAACTGGAAAAAAGCGATCGCAGCGGGGATTCTGGCAGCGGCAGCGGCGGGCCTCATCGCCGGATGCGGCGGCTCTGACAAAAAGGCGGCGGCCGAAGCGAAGCCGGACAAGATCGTCGCCGGCATCGATGACACGTTCGCCCCGATGGGCTTCCGCAATGAGAACGGCGAGATCGTGGGCTTCGACATCGACATGGGCAAGGCCGTGTCGAAGGAGATCGGCATCCCGATCGAATTCAAGCCCATCGACTGGGCGAGCAAGGAGTCGGAGATCGCCGCCGGCCGCATCGACGCCATCTGGAACGGCCTCACCGTGACGGAAGAGCGGAAAAAGGTGCTCGACTACACCGACCCGTACCTGAATAACAAGCAGGTCTTCGTGGTGCTCGCCAGCTCCGACATCACCGACGCGAAGCAGCTCGCAGGCCGCAACGTGTGCGCGCAGGAAGGCTCCACCAGCCAGAGCGCCATGGACAAGCAGCCCGAGGTGCGCGATTCCTTCGCCCTGTGGAAGCTCTATCCGGACTTCACGTCCTGCTTCATGGACCTCGAGTCGGGCCGCGCCGACGCGGTGCTGGGGGACAGCGTCCTCATCAATTACTACATGCAGAAGAAGCCGGGCCAGTTCCGCGTGCTGCCGGGCGTCGTGGCGAACGAAGTGTACGCGGTGGGCGTGAAGAAAGGCAATGCCGAACTGGTGAAGCTCCTGAACGAAGGCTTCAAGAAGGTCGAAGCGAGCGGCGAAGCCACGAAGATCTCCGAGAAATGGTTCGGCACCGATCTTTCGGTCAAACAGTAAACGCGGGCTTGCGGGAAATCCGCCGGCAGTGTAATATGGTACTGTAACACAGCAAAGCAGGAAAGACAGGCGGCGGTCTGTCTCTTCTGCGTTTCATGGAAAGAGGTTTCGTATGCTGGATTATATCCTCGGCATCCTGCCGAACATGGTGGAAGGGCTCGGCGTATCGGCGCAGATCTTCGTGATCGTCTACGTGCTGTCGCTTCCGTGCGGGGTGCTCCTGTCTCTCGTCCGCCTGTCAAAATTCGGCCTGTTCCGCCGCGTGGCGGAATTCTACATCTACATCATGCGCGGCACGCCGCTCATGCTGCAGATCCTGTTCATTTACTACGGCCTGCCCATGATCCCGGGCATCGAGCTCCAGATCGACGATTTCTCCGCGGCGATCATCGCTTTCGTGGCGAACTACGCGGCGTACTTCGCGGAAATTTTCCGCGGCGGCATCCAGTCCATCAGCCGCGGCCAGTACGAAGGGGCCAAGGTGCTGGGCTTCACCTACTGGCAGACCATGTGGCACATCGTCCTGCCGCAGGTGGTGAAGCGCGTCATCCCGCCGCTGGGCAATGAGACCATCACCCTCCTGAAGGACACGTCCCTCGTGTACGTCCTCGCCATGAACGACCTCATGCGCGTGACCCGCTCCATCGTGCAGCGCGACTTCGACACCACGGCGTTCGTCGTGGCGGCGGTCTTCTACCTGGTGTGCACCTTCGTGCTGACCCGTGCCCTCGGCTGGCTGGAAAAACGCTACGCCGTCTATGAAGAATGAGGTGAATCGGATGGCTTTTATCGAAATGAACCAGATCCGGAAATCCTTCGGAAATCAGGAGATCCTCCACGGCGTGAGCCTGTCGGTGGAGAAGGGCGAGGTGGTCTCCATCATCGGCCCGTCCGGCGCGGGCAAGTCGACTTTCCTGCGGTGCCTCAATAATCTGGAGACCATCCAGGGCGGCTCCATCTGTGTGGAAGGGGAGTACCTCGCCGAAGAGAAGAACGGCCGGGTGGTCTACGCGAAAGACAATGACGCCCGGCGCATCCTCGGCAAGATGGGCATGGTTTTCCAGTCGTTCAATCTCTTCCCGCACATGACGGTCATGGACAATCTGCTCGCCGCGCCCATCTACGTGAAGAAGATGAAGCGGGAGGACGTGCTCCCCACGGCGGAGCGCCTGCTCCGGAAAGTCGGCCTGTGGGAGAAGCGGGACGTCTACCCGGGGAGCCTCTCCGGCGGCCAGAAGCAGCGCGTGGCCATCGCCCGGGCGCTCACGATGAATCCGGAGATCATGCTCTTCGACGAGCCGACGTCCGCACTCGACCCGGAGCTCACCGGCGAAGTGCTGAAGACCATCCATCAGCTCGCCGACGAGAAGATGACCATGATCATCGTCACCCACGAGATGGCGTTCGCCCGGTCCGTATCGGACAAGGTCCTCTTCATGGTGGACGGACACATCGAGGAGGAAGGCACCAGCGACGAGATCTTCGTCCATCCGAAGAGCGAGCGCACGCAGGCGTTCCTGAAATCGATCCTGAGATGAGAGAAGCGGCCCCGCGGGGCCGTTTTTGCGTGCGTCCGCGTCCTTGAAATGGCGCGGGCCATGAAATACAATAAATGGGAAACCCCGGGGCCGAGGCCCCATTTCATACAAAGGAGACAACCATGCATCAGGTACAGGCCATCGCAGACGGCATCTACTGGATCGGAGTCAATGACTTCGTGACGAACCGGTTTGAAAATATCATCCCCATCCCGGAAGGGGTGTCGTACAATTCCTATTTCATCGACGACGAGAAGACCGCTGTGGTGGACACGGTGGACGCGCTCGTCATGGACGGATTCCTGGACAACGTGGAGTACCTGCTCCGCGGCCGCCCGCTGGATTACATCATCGTGAACCACATGGAGCCGGACCACAGCAGCTCCCTCCTGACGCTTGCCGAGCGCCATCCCGAAGCGAAACTCGCCGGCAGCGCGCAGGCGCTCCGCATGTTCGAGCAGTTCTTCCACCGGCCCATGAAGGACCGCTACGTGACCACCGGGGAGAAGATGACGCTCCCGCTGGGGCGCCGCACGCTCCGCTTCTTCTCCGCGCCCATGGTGCACTGGCCGGAAGTGACCTTTACCTATGTGGAAGAGCAGCAGGTGCTCTTCAGCGCGGACGCCTTCGGCTGCTTCGGCGTGCTGAAGGGGAGCGTCTTCGCCGATGAGCTGGATTATGCGAAGCAGTACGAAGACGGGGCGCGCCGGTACTATACGTGCATCGTCTCCAAGTACGGCCCGCAGGTGCTCGCGGCGATGAAGAAGGTCTCCGCCGTGCCGGTCTCGTGCATCGCGCCGCTCCACGGCCCGGTCTTCCGCACGGAAGAGGACATCGGACGCATCCTCGCGGACACCGCGCGCTGGGCGAAGTGGGAGCCGGAAGTGAAAGGGGCGGCCATTTTCTATACCTCCGTGTACGGCAATACCGCCGCCGCCGCGCAGAGCTTCGCGTGGAAGCTGCGGGAGCGGGGCGTTGCCTCCGTGGAGGTAATGGACCTCTGCAAGACCGACGCGGCGTACGCCATGGCCGAAGTGATGCGCTATTCCCATCTCGTCTTCGCCTCCACTACGTACAACATGGGGCTCTATCCGCTCATGCGCCATTTCCTCACCATGATGGGCGAGCATCTCGTGAAGGACCGCCGCATCGCCCTTATCGGCAATTCTTCCTGGGCGCCGAACATCGCGGGGAAAGTTATGAAAGAACTGACGGACACCTGGAAAGACTGCTCCCTCATCGGCGAACCGGTGCATATCCTCTCCGCGCCGGGACCGAAGGAAGAGGCCGCGCTGGATGCGCTCGCCGACGCCGTCGCGGCGGATCTGCAGGCCGGCAAATGACCGGGAAGCGCATCCGCTGGCTGGGGCTCGCCGCCGCGGCCGTCCTCGCAGCGGCCCTCGCGGGGTGCGGCACGCCGAAAGTCTCCGTGGTGCATGCGCAGAAACAGATGGCTCCTTTCGTATACGAAGCGCCGGCGCATCTGGAAGCGCTTCACACGCTCTCCGTGGTGCCGCTCGTGTCGGGGAAGATCCTCTCTGACCTGCCGGATATCGGCACGGCCGTGCAGGCGGGACAGCTCCTCATCCAGATCGATCCGGCGCCGTACGAGGCCCAGCGGGACGAAATGGCGGCACGCATCGCCGCCGGCGCCGCCGCGGCCGCTCCCGCGCCGGCCGTCGACGACAGCATGGAAGCGTCCCTCCTCCGGCAGGGCATCATCACCCGCGCGGAATACAACCGCCTCCGCGCCCGGAGAGGCGGAGCCCCGGCGCCGGCGGCCGCCCCGCAGACCGACGAGGCGTCCATGATCGCCCTCCAGACCGCGCAGAAAGCGGTGAACGACTGCACCATCCTCGCGCCCATCAGCGGCATCATTTCCCAGAACTACGTGGCGGACACGAAGACCGCCGCCGCGGGCCAGCCGGCGCTCGTCATCCGGCAGAATTCGCCCGTCGTGGCGAGCCTCCAGATCCCGGCGGAGATGGACCCCATCCTCGAGCGGGCGAAAGCGGGGAAGACACTCACCGTCACCATTTCCGACGGCAGCGGCACCTGGTACGGCGAGCTCAAGCCCCAGCCGAATACGAACGGCGATGCCTACACCGTGTACCGCGTGCAGGCGGACAATCCGGACGGGGCCATGCAGATCGGCAAAACATACGATGTGCGCATCAACAGCGGCCAGCAGGTGGAGGGCTACGTCATCCCCTCCTCGGCCTTCATCAAAGACGACATGGTGGAGATCGTCAATGAAGACAGCCTGATTGACGTACGCACCGTCACCGTGGCGAGCACCATGGGACAGGACCGCCTCGTCATCGGCGGCCTTGAGGACGGCGACCGCGTGGTGACCCATCCATCGGAAGACCTCCAGATCGGGACGGAGGTGGAAGTCCGGTGAGGTGGCGGCGGGAAGACTACGACGCCGACCCCGTCACGACCGCGCGCCGCCTCATCGGGGCTCGGCTCGTCCATGACACTGCGGAAGGGCGTACGGCCGTCCGCATCACCGAGACCGAAGCGTACGGCGGCTTCTGGCAGGGCCGCCCCGACGACGGGGCCCACGCCTATAAAGGGCGCACCGCGCGGACGGAGGTCCTCTTCGGCGAGCCCGGTCACGCCTATGTGTACCTCATCTACGGCATGTACTGCTGCTTCAACATCAGCTGCGACGCCGAAGGCACCGCGGGCTGCGTCCTCCTCCGGGCGGGCGAGCCCGTGGAAGGGCTGGACTTCATGCAGCGCCGCCGCGGCCGGGCGAAAGGGACCGCCCTCACCTGCGGCCCGGGCCGCCTCTGCCTCGCCATGGGCATCGACCGTTCCCTCTACGGCGCAGACCTCGTGACCGGTCCCCTGTGGGTGGAGGACGGCGCGCCCTGCGAAGTGGAGACGTCGAAGCGGCGGAATATCGACTACGCCCGGTACGGCAAAGATTTCCCCTGGCGCTTCACCCTGAAAGGCAGCCTCTGGGTGAGCCGGTAACAAGATAAGATGCGGGCGGTAGGAAGAGGAGAAAGCATGGACTATAAAAGGATTGACAGGGAGACATGGGGACGGAAAGAATTTTTTGAACATTATCTGAATGAAGTGCCCTGTACGTACAGCATGACCGTGAGCATGGATATTACGGAACTTCGCCGGCGGAAACTCAGATTGTATCCGGCGATGCTGTACTGCCTCACGAAAGTGGTCAACCGCTATGAGCCGTTCCGTACGGCGTTCCGCGCCGACGGGACGCTCGTGGTCTACCGGACCATGCATCCCTGCTATACAGTCTTTCATGAAGACACAAAGACGTTTTCCAATCTCTGGACAGAATTTTCCGACGATTATGATCTCTTTTGCCGCCGGTACGAAGAAGACCTGCGGCGTTACGGGGCGGTGAAAGTGATGACGGCCAAACCGGACATGCCGGAAAATTGTTTTACTGTTTCCATGGTGCCGTGGACTTCGTTTACGGGATTCAATATCAATGTCAAATCGTTCACCTATTTGCTGCCGATTTTTACCATGGGAAAATTCAGGGAAAGTCATGGCCGCTGCAGGCTGCCGCTGGCTGTGCAGGTTCACCATGCGGTCTGCGACGGCTATTATGTGAGCTGTTTCCTCAATGATTTGCAGGAGCTGATTGGTTCCGCTGATTTCAAGGCCAGTGACGCAGGGACAGAGGCCGGCGCATCTGTTCGGACTTGACAGTCGGGAAATTCCCTTTTTTCAAAGCGCTCCACATCGGAAGGTGCGGGGCGTTTTCGCGTGCGCAGCTGGTCCGGAGGGCGGATTTCTTATATAATAAAAAAGATTGACTGAAACGGATAGCAGGACAAGGAGTGGAGTATGAAGCTGCTGCGTCTCATTTTGCAGGGATTCAAGTCGTTTGCGGACCGGACGGAGATCTCGTTTGCAGACGGCATCACGATGATCGTCGGGCCGAACGGCTGCGGGAAGAGCAATATCTCCGACGCGGTGCGCTGGGTGCTGGGCGAGCAGAACGTGCGGAATCTGCGCGGGCAGAAGACGGAGGACATCATCTTCGCGGGCTCGGCATCCCGCCGGGCGAAGAACGGCGCGGAAGTGACGATGGTGCTGGACAATACGGGCCGGGAGCTGCCTCTCGACACGGCGGAAGTATCGGTGACGCGGCGGGTGCTCCGCAGCGGGGAGAGCGATTTCTACATCAACGGGCGGTCGTGCCGCCTGAAGGATATCCAGGACCTTTTCGCGGCGACGGGCCTCGGGAAGGGTTCGCTTGCCATCATCGGGCAGAACCGGGTGGATCAGGTGCTCTCCGCACGGCCGGAGGAGCGGCGGCTCATCTTCGAGGAGGTGGCGGGCATCAGCCGGTATCGCCTGCGGAAGGAAGAGGGCCTCGGGAAGCTCCGGAAGACGGAAGACAACATGGATCGCGTGAAAGATCTCATGGCGGTGCTGGAGGAGCAGCTCGGCCCCATGGCGGAGGCGGCGGAGAAGGCGAAGACCTTCGCGGCGCTCATGGAGGAGCGGGAGGCGGCGGAGGCCACGGCGTCCCTGCTGAAACTGTCCTCGGTGCGGCGCATGCTCGCGCGGTACGAGACGGAGCACCGCGCGCTCGCCGACGAGAAGCAGGCCTGGGAGAGCCGGCTCACCGCGCTGGACGCGGACCGCACGGCCATCGAGGACGAAGCGGCCCGGCGGGAGGAAGCGTACCGGAAGGCCATGGCTGACGCGGCAGAGCGGCAGCGGGACATGGACCGCATCGACGGGGATTACCGCGTGGCGGAAGCGGCCCGCGCGCACGGCGCGGAAGAGATGGAGCGGCTCCGGGCGCTCGCGGCGGCCCATGGGGCTGCGGCGTCCGAGGCGGAGAACGCACTCCGGACCGCAGAGGCGGAGCAGGCGCAGGCCGAGACGGCGCTTGCAGAAGCCCGGGAGGCACTCGGACAGGCCGAGGCGGACAGGACGGCCGCGGCGGATGCGCTTTCCGCGGCGGAAGCCTCGCACCGCCGGCTCATCGACGAGATCCGAGAGAAGACCGCTCGGAAAGAGCGGCTGGCGGACGCGCTCCGGCGGAGCGAAGACGAGGCGGCACGGCTTGCGGCGGATGAAGCGTCGGCGAAAGAAGCGGAGCAGGCCGCGGCGGCGGCGCGGGCAGACGCGGAGAAGGCGCTCGCCGCGCTGGACCGGGACGCGGAGGCCCGTGCGGAAAAAATGAAGGCGCTGGAAGCGCAGGGCCGTGAGGAAAGCGCCGCGCTGAAAGCCGGGGAGGACCGGAGTTTCGCCCTGCTGAACCGGTGGAACGAGGCGCGGTCGCAGGCAGCGCAGTATAGATCGCAGCAGGCGTACCTTCTCAGGGCAGAGAAGGAATACGCGAATTTCACCAATGCATCCCGCACGGTGCTCTCGGCGGACATGCCCTGGCAGTCCCACATCCGCGGGGCCTTCGGCGAGCTGCTCCGTGTGCCGGGCGAGTATACGGACGCGGCAGAAGCGGCGCTGGGCGGCATGGTGTCGTACATCGTGACGGACACGGCGGAGGCGGCGGGCGAGATCATCCGGTGGATGAAGCGGCAGAACGCCGGGCGCACCACCTTTTATCCGCTCGACGCGATGAAGCCCCGCTTTTCCGACGCGGTGGAGCGGGAAGCGGCCCGGGAAGCGGGCGTGCGGGGCATCGCGGCGGACCTTTTCGGTTGCGCGCCGGGCATCGAGGACCTGAAGAAGGCGCTCCTCGGCCGGGTGCTCATCGCAGAGGATCTGGACACGGCGCGGCGCATCGCAAAGAAATATAAATACCGGCTGCACCTCGTCACCATGGACGGGCAGATCCTGCGGCCGGGCGGATCCATGACGGGCGGCTCCCTCCGGAAGAAGGCGAACACGTTCTTCGGGCGGAAGCAGGAGATCGCCGAACTGGGCGAAAAAGCGGCGCAGGCCGAGGCGGACGCGGAGAAACTGGCGGCGGAGCGGAAGGCGCAGGAAACGAAAAACGAAGCGCTTTCGGAAACGCTCTCCGCCTCGCGCGAGGCCTGGCAGGCGCTCCATGTGGAGGACGCCGCCGACCGCGGCCGCCGGGAGGGGCTCGTGCAGTCGCTCCGCGCGGCGGAAGCGGCGGAGGAGAAGGCGCGGAAGGACGGCGAGGCCACCGCGGCCGCACTGGTGGCGGGCGGGAAAGCGCAGGAAGCGCTCCGGGCCGAGGAGGCCGCCGTCGGAGAAATCCCGTCCATGCCGGAGGAAAGCCGCCTCCGCGCGCTGAAAGAAGCGGCGGACCGTGCGGCGCAGACCGAGGCGGACCGCCGGGTGGCGCTGGTCCGGGCGGAAGAAGCGGCCCGCCGCGCCGGAGAGATCGGCCGGGAGCGGGCCGCCGCGCTCGCTGCGGAGACCTCCGGGAAGGCGCAGGCCGAAGCGGATCTGGCGAAGCGGCAGGCCGAGGACGGAGAACGCGCCGCCGAGATGGCACGGCTCTCCGCGCAGTATGAAGACGCGAAAGCGCGGCAGAAAGAAGCGGCGGCAGAGCGGGACGCCCTGCGCGAGGAAATGGACCGCACGGCGCAGCGGCGGAACGAGAGCGAACGGGCCCGCCGGGAGGCGCAGGACGCGGCGGTGGCATTGGAAAAGAAGCTCGCCGAGCGGGCGCTCCGCATCGAGGAGCAGCAGCGCCTCGAAAAGGAAGAGGCGGCGCGCCTCCAGCTCGCGGGGCTCACGGAAGCCTCGGCGGAAGCGCTCCGCCTGCCTGGCAACATGCAGGACATCCAGAAGCAGCTCGCGGGCCTGCGGAGCCGGATCGACGCGCTCGGCCCGGTGAATCCCAATGCGGAGGCAGAGTACGCGCTGGAGCAGGAACGGTACCGGTCCTACGAGACGCAGGTGGAGGATCTGGAAAAAGCCCGCGCCGGCCTCGAGAAGGTCATCGAAGGCATCGACGAGGCCATGGCCTCCCATTTCACGGAGGCTTTCGGGAAGATCAATGAAGAATTCGGCCGCATCATGCAGCTCATGTTCCGCGGCGGGTCCGGACGGCTCGCGCTGACGGACGAGGCGCATCCCCTCGAGAGCGGGGTGGAGCTCTATCTGGAGCTCCCCGGCAAGAAGCGCCAGCCGCTCACGCTCATGTCCGGCGGGGAGCGGGCGCTCACGGTCATCGCGCTCCTCATTTCCTTCCTGGCCTACCGGCCCGCGCCCTTCTGCTTCGTGGACGAGATCGACGCGGCGCTGGACGACGCGAACGTGGAGCGGTTCAGCCGCATGATGGAGGCGTACAAGCAGCGGGCCCAGTTCATCGTCATCACCCACCGGAAAAAGACGATGGAGTATGCAGATACGCTGCAGGGCGTTACAATGGGAGAAAAGGGCGTGTCCGCGCTGGTCACGGTGCGCATGGAAGACTACATCAAGGAGGATTAAGATGGGATTTTTTGACAAGATCAAAAAGGGGCTGGAACGGACCAAGAAGAGCCTCATTAAAAATATCGAAACGGTGGTCATCGGCTACGCGAAGATCGACGAGGATTTCCTGGACGATCTGGAGGCGGTGCTCCTCACGGGCGACCTGGGCGTGCGCACCACGGACTATCTCATGCGGCAGATCCGCCGGGGCGTGACGGAAGGGCGCATCACCAGCACGAAGGAAGTCATGCCCTACATGCAGCAGCTCGTGGCGGACATGCTCCGGGAAGCGCCCCATGAGGAGGAAATGCCCCATCATCCGGAGGTGTGGCTCATCGTGGGCGTGAACGGCGTGGGCAAGACCACCACCATCGGCAAGCTCTCGAGCCAGATGCACAGAGAAGGGAAGAAAGTGCTCCTCGCCGCGGCGGACACCTTCCGCGCGGCGGCGTCCGAGCAGCTCACCATCTGGGCGGAGCGCACCGGCGCGGACATCGTGAAGCACGCCGAGGGCGCGGACCCGGCGGCGGTGGCGTTCGACGCGGTGTCGGCCGCGAAGGCCCGCGGAGCGGACGTGGTGCTCATCGATACGGCGGGGCGCCTCCAGACGAAGGTGAACCTCATGGAAGAGCTGAAGAAGATCAGCCGCGTGGTGAAGAAGGTCATCCCCGACGCGCCGCACCAGACGCTGCTCGTGCTGGACGCCACCACCGGGCAGAACGCGGTGAGCCAGGCAAAGTCCTTCAGCGAGATCGTGCCGCTCACCGGCGTGGTGCTCACGAAGCTGGACGGCACCGCCAAGGGCGGCGTGGTGCTCTCCATCACGGAAGAGCTGCACGTGCCGGTGAAATACATCGGCCTCGGCGAACGGGAAGACGACCTCCAGAAGTTCGACCCCGACGATTTCGCCCGTGCGCTCTTCGAGACGGAAGACCACGTGCTGGAAGAGAGCACGAAAGTATAACGCGCATGAAAAAACGCACCGGCGGGACGATCCCGCGCGGTGCGTTTTTTGTGTGGAAAGGATCAGGCGGAGCGGCCGGCCCGGATGTGGATGAGCACGAGCAGCGCCGTCTCCAGCAGGCCGATGGCGAGGAGCCCGTCCTGCGTGCCCGCCGCCTCGATGACGGAGGAAACGAAGAGGCTCCCGAAGGGGGCGCTCCCGAGGAAGACGAAGGAGTAGAGGCTCATGATGCGCCCCAGATACTGTGAGGGGCTGGCCATCTGGATGGCCGTGTTGCAGTGGATGAGGAAGAGGATGACGAAGAAGCCCAGCGCGGCGAAGAGGAGAAGCGCCGGCCCGTAGAGGCTCATGCGGCTCACGAGGGCGAGGCACAGGCCGCACGTGACGGCGGAGACGAAGAGGAAGCGCTGGCTCCGCGCCTTCCGGCCCGTGGCGGAGAGGAGGCCGCCAATGAGCGATCCCGCGCCAATGGCGAAGAGGATGGAGCCGAAGCCCTGGATGCCCGCGTGGAGCACCCGGTCGGCGAAGAGCGGCCCGTAGGTGCCGAAATTCATCACGAGGCCGGACACCACGGCCATGGAGAGGAGGTTCGTCCGGATGACGGGGCTGTCCTTCGCAAAGGCGAGGCCCTCGCGGATGCCGGCGAGCGCGCCGGTCTTCTCCCGCACGGGCGGCGGCTCGTCCACTTTCATCGCGAGGTAGGTGAAGAAGATGGGTACGAGAGACAGCGCGTTCAGGGCGAACATGGAGCCGTAGTCGATGTACGTGAGGAGCCACGCCGCGAGGAGCGGGCCGAACATGCGGGTGATGTTGAAATTCGCCGAATTCAGCGCCATGGCGCTCTGGAGCTGGGGCTTGCCCACGAGGCTCGGCATGAAGGCAAGGCGCGCCGGCATGTCCACCGCGTCGATGGAGCCGAGGAGGAAGGCGAAGAGCAGGATCCACCCGTAGGCAGCGTGTCCCGTCCAGAGGAGTACCGCCAGCGCCGCGGCCTGCACGATGTAGCAGAGCTGCGTCCCCGCGAGGATGAGCCGCTTGCTGTGGCGGTCGATCCAGAAGCCGATGAAGAGGGAAAAGAGCAGCGCCGGGGTGAACTGCATGGCCGACACGAGGCCCAGGAGGAGCGCCGAGTCGGTGAGTTCGTACACGAGCCACTGCTGGGTGGTGAGCTGGAGCCAGAAGCCGATGAGCGCGACCCACTGCATGAGCCAGAAATTGCGGTAGTTCCGGACAGCGAGCGCGGGGAAAAGCGTCGTGATTTTCATTGGCACACCTCCCGGATTTTCTGTATAATCGGTACACGGGACGGCGGCGGACGGCCGCGCATCCATAAATTTTTCTCATGGGTTTCTGCGCTTCCATCATAGCACAGCGGCCCGGGGAAGACAATTTGCCGGCGGAAGGCCGGCGGGGAGGACAGATGGCGGCGAAAAAGAAATCGTGGTACGCCGTGAAGGCGGGGCGGCGTCCGGGCCTGTACCGCACGTGGGCGGACTGCCAGCGGGAAGTGACGGGCTGGCCCGGCGCGGCGTTCAAGGGATTCTACACGAAGGAAGAAGCGGAAGCG
The DNA here is from genome assembly GCA_944390485.1 of Veillonellales bacterium. GTDB lineage: Bacteria > Bacillota > Negativicutes > Veillonellales > Dialisteraceae > UBA1822. The sequence goes on along the minus strand of CALXPQ010000001.1, from coordinate 493,085 downwards.
TACCTCGCGGGGGACGCGGCGGAGGAGGCCGGGCCGCTGGAAGCGGCCGATGCGCTCACCGCCTATGTGGACGGCTCGTACGCGCCCTTCCTGCCGGACCGGTACGCCTACGGCGCGGTCTTCCTGTATGAAGGGAAGACGGAGACCGAGGGACGCCGCTTCATCGACCCGGAGAACGCGGCCATGCGCAATGTGGCGGGCGAAGTGGCCGGCGCGCGGCGCGCCATGGAAGTGTGCCTCGAGCGGGGCATACCGCGGCTCGAGCTGTACTACGACTACGCGGGGCTCGAGAAATGGTGCACCGGCGAGTGGCAGGCGAACCGCCCCGGGACGAAGGCGCTCCGGGCGTATTACGACAGCATCCGGGACCGGCTCGCCGTGCATTTCCACAAGGTGAAGAGCCACACCGGCGTGCGGTACAATGAGCTGGCGGACCGCCTCGCGAAGGAAGCGCTCTTCGGGAAATAAAAGAAGACCCATCAAAAAAAGACCGTACAAAATAAATGTACGGTCTTTTCGCGTGCCCGGGATCAGTTCCACGCGGGTTCGATGGTGCCTTTGTATTTCTCGGCGATGAACTGTTTCACCGCGTCGGACTGGTAGGCTTTCACGAATTTCGCGTATGCCGGATCGTCTTTGTCCTTCTCGCGGGCGGCGATGATCATCACGGCGAGGGGATTGTCCTTCGCTTCGAGGAAGATGCCCTGCTCCTTCGGGGAGAGGCCCGCGCTCATGACGTAGTTCATGGTGATGACCGAGGCGTCCACGTCGTCGAGGCTGCGCGGGAGCTGCGCCGCTTCGAGCTCGCGGAATTCCAGATGCTTCGGATTGTCCGTGATGTCCGCGGGGGTCGCCGTATTGCCCGCGCCGTCGCGCAGCTTGATGAGGCCCGCTTCCTGGAGGAGCTGGAGGCCGCGCCCTTCGTTGGTGGGGTCGTTCGGGATGGAGACGACGCCGCCGTCCGGGATGTCCTTCACGTCTTTCACGGTGTTGCTGTAGATGCCCATGCGCATGAGTATGGCGTCGCCGATGGCGGCGAGGTGCGCGCCTTTCTGCTTGTTGAAATTGTCGAGGAACGGCTTGTGCTGGTACACGGCCAGATCGAGCTCGCCGTCTTCCAGCGCCTGATCGGGCGTGATGTAATCGGAGAATTCTTTCACGTGGACGGTGAGGCCCTGTTTCTCCGCTTCCTTCGCGGCGGCTTCCACAACTTCCGCGTGGGGACCGGCGGTGGCGCCGACGGTGATCTCCGTCTTCTCCGGCGCGGCCGGCTTGGCGCCGGAATTTCCGCCGCATCCGGCGAGAAGCGCCGCAGCGGTGAGAGCTGCAAGACCTGCGATGATGTACTTTTTCATGATAGGACGTCCTTTCTGCTGTATGAATCAGAGCCCGTGTGGCGCAGGCTTCACAGCCCCGGTGGGGAGGGAGAAACGAATCAGCGCTTGTCCGCTTTGCGGGCGAGGCGGCTGCCGATGAACTGGATGGCCTGGACGATGACCACGAGTACCACGATGGTGGCGATCATCACGTCGGCCTGGAAGCGCTGGTAGCCGTAGCGGATGGCCAGGTCGCCGAGGCCGCCGCCGCCGATGGTGCCGGCCATGGCGCTGGAGCCGATGAGGGTGACGATGACGACGGTCATGGTCTCGATGATGGCGGGGAGCGCTTCAGGGATGAAGACTTTCCAGATGATCTGGAGGGGCGTGGCGCCCATGGACTCCGCCGCTTCGATGAGGCCCGAGGGGATCTCGCGGATGGAGGTCTCCACCATGCGCGCCGTGTAGGGAATGGCGGCGATGGTCAGCGGGACGATGGCGGCGGTGGTGCCGATGGAGGTGCCGGCGATGAGGCGGGTGAGCGGGATGATGGCCACCATCAGGATGATGAAGGGGATGGAGCGCACCACGTTCACCACGAAGGAGAGAGGCTTGTTGAAGGCCGGGCAGGCGAGGATGCCGCCTTTCTCCGTGACGACGAGCAGGATGCCGAGAGGGATGCCGACGAGCGCGGCGATGAGGGCGGAGACGCCCAGCATGTACAGGGTCTCGCCGAGACTTTTCAGAAGAAGATTAGTTATGACTGGGGACATAGCCGATGACCTCGCTTTCGATGGGAAGATTGTCCAGATGGGAGAGACCGGCGCGGATATTTTCCTCTGCGCCTGCGATGGTGACGATGAGCTTGCCGAAGGGCACGCCGTGGATGTAGTCGATATTGCCGTAGAGGATGCTCACGTCCAGATCGTATTTCCGGATGAGGTTCGCCACGATGGGCTCGTCTGCCACGTCGCCGCGGAAGGAGAGGCGGAGCGCCGTGAGGTCCTCCGGATGCTGCCGCTCCTTCGTGATATTCATGTGGGAGAGCCCTTCCGGCAGTTCGTTCGAGATGACGGAGCCGATGAATTTCCGGGACGTCTCGGTCTTCGGGTTCGTGAAGAGGTCCACCACGGAGCTCTCCTCGATGATCTTCCCCTTCTCGATGACCGCCACGCGGTCGGCGATCTGCTTGATGACTTCCATCTGGTGGGTGATCATGATGATGGTGATGCCCAGCTTCTTGTTGATGCGCTTCAAGAGCTGGAGGATGGACTTCACCGTCTCCGGGTCGAGGGCGGAGGTCGCTTCGTCGGAGAGGAGCACTTCCGGATCGGAGACGATGGCCCGGGCGATGCCCACGCGCTGTTTCTGGCCGCCGGAGAGCTGCGCCGGATATTTGTCGCGGTACTCCGTGAGGCCCACCAGCTCGAGGATGGCGGCGATCTTCTTTTCCTGCTCCGCCTTCGGCACCTTCGCCAGCTCGAGCGGGAAGGCCACGTTCTGCCAGACCGTGCGGCTCGAGAGCAGATTGAAATGCTGGAAGATCATGCCGATGTGCTTGCGCTCTTCCCGCAGCTCCTTCTGGGAGAGCTTCGTCATGTCCTTCCCGTTGATGAGGACTTCGCCCGACGTGGGGGGCTCCAGCATGTTGATGCACCGGATCAGGGTCGACTTGCCCGCGCCGGACTGCCCGATGATCCCGAAGATCTCGCCGTCCTGTATGGTGAGATTGATATCTTCGAGCGCGGTGATATGGCCGTCATAGCTTTTGTTGATATGCTTCAGCTCGATCATCTTGAATAATTGCTCCTTACTCAATAAAAAAACTTTCATCCCAAAGATGAAAGTAAAAGCAGCGCATCATCTTTCGGGAAATCCCGCTGGAATTGGCACCGGTTCTCTTGCGAGGGGTTGCCGCAGCTTCCTTGGGCCAGTCCCTCCGCTGCTCGTGATGAAAGTGTATGAAGTTGTGTGATTGAAAATATCTTACAGTATGATTAATGAAAAGTCAACAGGCAATTCCGCCGCCTGGCGCCGGCCATGAATTGCGGGAGTGTATACTGAATGTTATAATTGTAGTGAATTAAAGAATAAAAGAAAGAGGACGCTGTTTCCTGTGTGCGCCTGCGGGCGGAGGAGGTTTTTATGAGTGTGAATCAGCGACTGGTCAATCCCCTGACGGATCAGCTCTTCGATGCGATCCTTCAGCTCCACTCCCGGGAAGACTGCTACGAATTTTTTGAAGATCTCTGCACCATCAACGAGCTGCGGGACATGTCCCAGCGGCTGGAGGTGGCGCGCATGCTCCGCAACGGAGAGAAGTATGACAAGATCGAGGGCACCACGGGCGCGTCCACGGCGACGATCTCCCGGGTGAAGCGCTGCCTCAAGTTCGGCGCGGACGGTTACGCGAAGGTGCTGGACCGGATCGACCCGTCGGGCGCAAAGAAAGAGGGCGGCGGAGATGAATGAGCTCTCGATGAGCCATTCCGGCTTCAAGGCTTACGACATCCGCGGCGTCATGCCGGCGGAGATCAATGAGGAGCTGGCGTACCGCGTGGGCCGGGCCTATGCGGCGCTGTACCATCCGAAGACGGCCGCGGTGGGTCGGGACATCCGCCTCTCTTCTCCGGCGCTCGCTGCGGCGGCCATCCGGGGTCTCGCGGACGGCGGCGCGGACGTGGTGGACATCGGACTCTGCGGCACGGAGATGATGTATTTTTCGGTCTTCCACTACGGGCTTTCCGGCGGCATCATGATCACCGCGAGCCACAACCCGCAGGACAACAACGGCATGAAGCTCGTCCGGGAAGAGGGCATCCCCGTGAGCGCGGACACCGGGCTCCGGGACATCGAGCGCCTCGCCTTCTCCGGCGAGTTCCCCGAAGCGGAGCGGAAGGGGACCGTCGCGGAGAAATCGGTGATGGACGATTACATCGCGCACATCCTCTCCTATGTGGATGTGTCCCGCATGAAGCCGCTCCGCATCGTGGCGGACGCGGGGAACGGCTGCGCGGGGCCGATCTTCCGGCGGCTCGCGGAGAAGCTTCCCTTCCGCGTGACGGAGATGTACATGGAGCCGGACGGCACGTTCCCGCACGGCGTGCCGAATCCCATGCTGGAAGAGAATCGCGTGCCCCTCATCGCGAAGGTGAAGGAGACCGGCGCGGACATGGGCATCGCCTGGGACGGCGACTTCGACCGGTGCTTCTTCGTGGACAATGAAGGGAAATTCGTGGAGGGCTACTACATGGTGGGGCTCCTGGCGGGCTATTTCCTGCGGCTCCATCCGGGCGAGACCATCGTCCACGACCCGCGGTGCTTCTGGAATACGGAAGCGGTGACGGCGCGGCTCGGCGGCCGGTGCGTCGAGTCGAAGGGCGGCCATGCCTTCATGAAGGAGACGCTCCGCCGGGTGCACGGCATCTACGGCGCGGAGATGAGCGCCCATCATTTCTTCCGGGATTTCTCCTACTGCGACAGCGGCATGATCCCCTGGCTCATCGTGGCGGAGATCGTGAGCGAGACGGGGCTGAGCCTCGCCGCGCTGGTGCGTCAGATGGAGGACGCCTTCCCGTGCAGCGGGGAAATCAACCTGCCGGCCCGCGACGTGGCTGGCGTGCTCCGCGCGGTGGAGGAAAAATACGGCGGTGCGGCCAGGGCCGTGTCCCATCTGGACGGGGTGAGCCTCGACTTCGGGGACTGGCGCTTCAACCTGCGCCCGTCGAACACGGAGCCGCTCATCCGCTTCAACATGGAGACCCGCGGCAGCCGGGCGCTCCTCGCGGAGAAGCAGGCGGAAGTGATCCGCTTCGTGGAATCGGTCAACGCATAAAAAAAGAGCCTGACTTCGGGTCAGGCTTTTTCTGCATCCGGGCGGGGAGGAGCCGGCGGCTCGGCGAGCGCGGCGAAAAACGGCGCGGCGGTCCCGGCCATGCGGGCGTAGCCTTCGCCGTTCGGGTGGACGCCGTCCGCGTAGAACGCGTCGTCCTGCGGGAAGGCCGCCTGGAAATCGAGCACGGGGAGCGCGAGCTCCGCCGCGAGCGCACGGAGGAAATCGCCGTACCGGCGGAGCGTCCCGTTCGTCCCTTCGTACTGCCATTCCTGCTGCCAGCCCGCGGCGATGCTGGCGCGCGTCGTGAGGAGCGGAACGCCCAGCACGACCGGGATGCGCGCGGCGAGGGCGCGGATCTCCTGCTCCACCGCGCGGCACAGCGCGTCGTACCGCACGCCGCAGAGGATGTCGTTCGTGCCGCCCATGAGGAAGAGGAGCTCTCCTTCGGCGGGGTAGTGCACGACGGTCCACGCATCGGCGAGAATGTCCGAAAAGAAGCGGCCGCATACGCCGTGATTGTAAAACGCGAGCTGCGGGAAGCGGCGCGAGAGGCGCGGGACCCAGCCGGCAGAGGGCGCGGCGCCGTAGCCCGCGGTGAGGCTGTCGCCCCAGCACTGGACGGCGCGGATCGGAGATGTGGGATGCATGGGACACCTTCCTTTCTGTTTTCTTTATCTTAGGAAACAGAGGCGGGGCCTGTCAACGGGCCGGGCGGAAAAAGTGTATACTGAAAGATAAAGAAAAACATGATACAATAAATGCAACGTGCAATAAGGAAATACTAGTAATCCGCAGTTCAACATAGAGGAGGTATACGGATGAACAGACAGTTATCTTTGGAATTCGTACGCGTCACGGAACAGGCGGCGCTCCGCAGCGGCCGTCTCATGGGCAAGGGCGATAAGGAAGGCGCCGACCAGCTCGCCGTAGACGGCATGCACGCGCAGTTCGCGCTCACTCCGATCTCCGGCACCGTCGTCATCGGCGAAGGGGAGATGGATGAAGCGCCGATGCTCTACATCGGCGAACACGTCGGCGCAGGCGGCGAGGAAGTGGACATCGCCGTCGACCCGGTGGAAGGGACGAACCTCGTCGCCAAAGGACAGGACGGCGCCATCGCGGTGCTGGCCATCGCGCCGAAGGGCTGCCTCCTCCATGCGCCGGACATGTACATGGAAAAAATCTGCGTCGGCCCCCGCGGCAAAGGACGCATCGACATCAATGCGCCGGTCACGGAAAACCTGCGCCGCCTGGCGGAGGGCATGGAGCGCGACGTCTCCGACCTCACCGTGGTCATCCTCGACCGCGAGCGCCATGAAAAGATCATCCGCGAATGCCGGGAAGCGGGCGCGCGCATCCGCCTCATTACGGACGGTGACGTGGCTCCGGCGGTGGAATGCGGCATCGAAGGCAGCGGCATCCACATGGTCATCGGCTCCGGCGGCGCGCCGGAAGGCGTCCTCGCGGCGGTCGGCCTGAAATGCCTCGGCGGCGACATGCAGGCCCGCCTCCTCCCGCACAATCATGAAGAGATCACCCGTCTCCACGAGATGGGCATCGACGACCCGAGCCGCGTCCTCACGCTGGACGATCTGGTGAAGGGCGACGACTGCATCTTCTCCGCCACGGCCATCACGGACTGCAATCTGCTCCGCGGCCTGCGGTACTTCGGCGGCGGCTGCCGCACGAGCACCATGCTCCTCCGCTACAAGACGGGCACGGTGCGCTTCATCGAGACCATCCACCGCTTCGGAGAAGAAAAACCGGCGGTCAAGTTGTAAGAAACGGAATTAATCTGTTAAAATAGCGGATAAGGCGTACGCCTCGTCCGCTGTTTTTTTATTGGGAGGCCCCATGAAAGAAGTTTTTGACTGGATCTACTCCATCGTCGTCGCGCTTTTCCTCGCGATGCTCATCCATATTTTCCTCTTCGTGCCCACAAAAGTATCCGGCGAGTCCATGTACCCCACGCTGGACAACGGGCAGTATCTCATCGTGTCCAAGATCTCTCACGTGCTCCGGGAAATGCCGGACTACGGGGACATCGTCATCATCGACAGCCGCACCCGCCGGGAGCGCTCCTGGGTGGACGATCTGACGGAACCGATGAACAACTACATCGCCATCTTTGATCGATCCCGGCAGGAACACAATGTGTGGGTGAAGCGCGTCATCGGCAAAGGCGGCGACTCGCTGGAATTCCATGACGGCGCGGTGTGGCGCAACGGCGAACGGCTGGACGAGCCGTACATCAACGAGCCGATGGAATTTTCCATGGACGGGGCTTACACGGTGCCCGAAGGCACGGTCTTCGTCATGGGCGACAACCGCAACCACAGCAGCGACAGCCGCTTCATCGGCCCGGTGCCGGTGGATCACGTGCTGGGGCGCGTCGTCTTCGAGCTGTGAGGCAGGAGACAGGGACGGCAGAAATGCCGTCTTTTTTTTGTGCGTCCGATGCGGGGTGGACGAAGAGAAAACGTCTCTTCCCGTCGGGGCCGGTCCCGTCTGATGGACCGCCGGGCACAACCCTTGCGGCCGCGCCGGTGCAGCCGGCGTACGGGAAAGGCAGAAAAAAGGCAGAAAAAAAGCGCGTGCCGCAGAGACACGCGTTTTTCTTTTTCATGGGCGATCAGCCGAAGAGCACGAAGTTGCCGATGACGATCAGGATGCAGGACGTCGCCATGGGGATGGCGGTGCGCTTCACCAGATCGAAGGAGCTGATGCCCGCCATGCCGCTGGCTACGATGATGACGCCGGTGATGGGCGAGATCGCGCGGGCGGAGCTGGCGATGAGGTGCATCGGCAGGATCATGAACGCCGCGTTCACGCCGGTCCGGGCGGCGATCTCCGGCACGAGGTTCGCAAAGGCGAAGAACGGCGCGTTGCCGGAGCCCATGATGATGCTGCACGCGGCGATGATGCCGATCATGACGAGCGTCAGGCCCGCGGCGCCGAAGCCGGTGTGCTGCGCGCCGGTGATGAGCGCGTCGATGGAGCCGGTGGTGGTGAGGCCCTTCGCGAAGAATTCGCCGGCGATGATGATGGTCACCACGTTCGCCAGCTGGCGGCCCATGCCGTCAAAGAAGATCTGCAGTTCTTCGCAGACCATTTTCGGCTGATGGGTGCGGATGAGCTGTGCGATCATGCCGATGGCCGTGCCGATGAACATGGCCATGATGATGTTCATTTTCACGCCGGGGATGCAGAGCGGCGAGAAGATGAGGATGAGGGCCAGCGGGATGACCGGCAGGATGGCGAAGAGTTTCGGCGGATGGGAATTGAGCGCGGCCTTTTCCGCGTCGTTCTCCGCGTGGACCGCCACGTCTTCCGAACGCATGGGCTTCACCACGTGGCCGTCCCGCTTGTCCATGATCTTCTGCGTGAAGTAGTGGACTACGGCGACCACCGGGATGACGATGCAGGCGATCGGGATCTGATAGGTGTGCCAGTAGATGACCGGGTTCATGCCGCAGATCTCCGCGGCGAGGATGGTGCCCGTATCCGCGGGGCTCCAGTCGAGGCAGAGCGTCGTCGCGATGGCGGCGGTGGCCGCGATGCGGGAGACGCCGAGCGCCACGAGGATCGGGAACATGGTCACCATGAGGAGCATGGCGAGGCCGGAGGCGCTGTTGATCGCCAGACCGAGGAACATGCCGAGCACCCAGCAGGCGCTCATGACGATGTACGGCGATTTCAGCTTGAGGAGCGGCGAGATGGTGAGATTGACCAGCGCGTTGCTCGCGCCGATCTTGTCCATGTACCGGGCGAAGCCGCCGACGGCCATGATGTTGAGCCCAAGGGCCGCGACGCGGTTGGAAAAGAGCGTGCGGATGAGTTCGAAGAGGTCGAAGCCCATGAGCCCGGTGCCCTTGCCTTCCGGCAGGATGGTGCCGTAGCCCATGATGGCGGAGCCCGCCAGCATGATGCCCCCGGCCATGAAGAGCACCGTCTGCGCCTTGTACCGCTTGATGATGAGCCAGCCGGCCCAGATGGTGACGATGGCTGCAAAAATCAGATTCAAAACAATTCCCCCCTTACAGTGAAAACACGGTTTCTGCGAACGGCCGCAGAAAAAGAGGCGGAGTCGGCGCTTCCGGCTCCCGGCGGCTCCTCAGGCGGGAAGGCAGGCCTCCTTCCCGGAGCGCGGAAACCGGAGACAGATGAGCGCGCGGCTCGGCCTCTGTATCCTGCTTTTACTTTACTATATTTATCGGACAAATCATAGGCCCGTCCCCGGTCCACCACGATTTTTTATTTCCATGGCGCCATGAAAAAGAGGCATGGCGGAGAGAAAAGCGCGCGCCCTGCGGGGAAAAACTGCGCCGCGCCGCTTGGCATGGGCAGAAAAATCTTTGCAACTATGTTAAAATACAGTGTATGAATTTCTTGGACAGGAGTGAAACAAATGGCACATTGTAATGAAGCATATCTGAATCTGCAGGGGTCCTACCTTTTTGCGGAAGTGAAGAAGAGAGCCGCCGCCTATCAGGAGGCGCATCCCGAGGCGAAGATCATCTCCCTCGGCATCGGCGACGTGACGCAGCCCCTCGCGCCGGCCGTCATCGAAGCGATGCACAAGGCCGTCGACGAAATGGGCCGGCAGGAGACATTCCGCGGCTACGGCCCGGAGCAGGGCTACCTCTTCCTCCGCCAGGCCATCGTGGACCACGACTACAAGGCGCGCGGCATCGACATCGATCCGTCGGAAATCTTCGTGAGCGACGGCGCGAAATGCGACGTGGGCAATATCCAGGAGATCTTCGACATCAATGACATCGTGGCCGTCACCGACCCGGTGTACCCGGTTTATGTGGACAGCAACGTCATGGCCGGCCGCAGCGGCCGTTTCGTGAACGGCTCCTTCGAGCGCATCGAATACCTGCCGTGCTACGAGGAATGCGGCTTCCAGCCGAACCTGCCGGCGCATGACCCGGCCCTCATCTATCTCTGCTCGCCGAACAATCCCACCGGCGCGGCGATGGACCGGAAGGCGCTCACCATGTGGGTGCGCTACGCGAAGCAGACCGGCTCCGTCATCCTGTTCGACGCGGCGTACGAATGCTTCATCACCGATGAAAACATTCCGCACAGCATCTACGAGATCGAAGGCGCGAAGGAAGTGGCCATCGAATTCCGGTCCTACTCCAAGACCGCCGGCTTCACGGGCGTGCGCTGCGGCTTCTGCGTCGTGCCTCACGCGCTGATGCTGGAGACGGCCGCGGGCGACAAAGTGGAAGCGAACAAGCTCTGGGACCGCCGCCAGTGCACGAAATTCAACGGCGTCTCCTACATCGTCCAGCGCGGCGCCGAAGCGGTCTACAGCGAAGAAGGGCAGAAGCAGATCCGCGCCACCATCGGCATCTACCAGAAAAACGCGCAGATGATGCTTGAGGGCGCGAAGGAAGCGGGCCTCTCCGCGACGGGCGGCACGAACAGCCCCTACGTATGGCTCGCCGTGCCGGAAGGCATGACCAGCTGGGACTTCTTCGATTTCCTCCTGAAGGAAGCGCAGATCATCTGCACGCCGGGCTCCGGTTTCGGCCCCTGCGGCGAAGGCTATGTGCGCCTCACCGCGTTCAATACGCCGGAACTGACCGCCGAAGCGGTGGAGCGCATGAAGAAAGCGCTCGCCGCACGGAAATGATCGAAGCGATAGAAACGAAGGAAGGGCGCAGTCCGCACGGGCTGTGCTCTCCTGCTGTCCGGCCGCGCTGTCCGCGGCCATAGGGGGGAGAATCATGAGCACCAATTTACAGATCGGCATCGTGGGCCTGCCGAACGTGGGCAAGTCCACGCTCTTCAATGCCATCACCAAAGCCGGCGCAGAAGCGGCGAATTTCCCCTTCTGCACCATCGAACCGAACGTAGGCGTCGTGGAAGTGCCGGATCACCGCCTCTACGACCTGGCGGACATGTTCCATCCGAAGAAGACCACGCCCGCCTTCACCCGTTTCGTGGACATCGCGGGCCTCGTGGCCGGCGCGTCCCGCGGCGAAGGCCTCGGCAACCAGTTCCTGAGCCACATCCGCGAGACGGACGCCATCGCCCATGTGGTGCGCTGCTTCGAAAATGAAAACATCACCCACGTGGAAGGCTCCGTCGACCCGGTGCGCGATATGGACATCATCAATACGGAGCTGTGCCTCGCTGATCTGGAGAGTGTGGACAAGAAAAAGACGAAGACGGCCAAGCTCGCGCAGGCCGGCATCAAGGAAGCGAAGGCGCAGCTCCCCGTGCTGGAGCGCGTCTACGAAGCGCTGTCCGACGGGAAGCCCGTGCGCATGCTCGACCTCAGCGAAGACGATCTGGAGATCCTGAAAGAGCTGAACCTCCTCACGCTGAAGCCGGTCCTCTACGTGCTGAATACGGCCGAAGACGACATCGCCGACCCGATGGCGAATCCGTACGTTCAGAAAGCCGCGGCGGAAGCGGAAAAGGAAAATGCGAAGTGGGTGCCCATCTCCGCGGAAATCGAGCAGGAAGTGTCTGAGCTCGACGCGGAAGAGGCGAAAGCGTTCCTCGCCGATCTGGGCGAGACCGAACCGGGGCTGAACCGCCTCATCCGCACGGCCTATTCGCTCCTGGGCCTCATCAATTTCTTCACCGTCGGCCCCGACGAATGCCGTTCCTGGACGGTGCACGCGCACACGAAAGCGCCGAAGGCCGCCGGCAAGATCCACTCCGACATCGAGCGCGGCTTCATCCGCGCGGAGATCGTGCCTTATGAAGACCTCATGGCCTGCGGTTCCTTCAATGCTGTCCGCGAGAAGGGGCTCCTCCGCATCGAAGGCAAGGACTACGAGATCCAGGACGGGGACGTGGCCTACTTCCGCTTCAACGTCTGATTTTCAGAAAGAGCAGAGCTTTCGGGCTCTGCTTTTTGTGTGCGCGGAAACGGGCGGGAGATGCTACAATAAAAGAAATTCTGCGAAGGGAGACCGCCATGATCCAGTATCTGTTCCTCCGAAAAGGCCGCTTCGTGAGCCGGCCGAACCGCTTCGTCATCCTCATGGAGATGGACGGAGCCGTCGTGAAAGCACACATGCCCAATCCGGGGCGCATGCGGGAGCTGCTCTTTCCGGGCGTCACCCTCTACGCCGCGCCTCACGCGAAGCCGGGGAGCCGCACCGCCTGGCGCATCGTCGGCGTGGAGCGCGAAGGAGAGCCCGTCCCGCTCGACACGGCCCGTGCAAACGACACCGCGGCCTGGCTCGTGGAGCATCAGAAGATTCCCGGCTGGGAAGACTACCGCGTGCTGCGGCGGGAAGTCCCCATGGGCGACAGCCGCTTCGATCTGCTCCTCGGCAACGAAAGCGTGCAGTTCCCGGTGGAAGTGAAGTCCTGCACCCTCTTCGGCCGGCGGGGTGCCATGTTTCCCGACGCCGTCACCGCCCGCGGCCGGAAGCACGTGCTCCATCTGGGAGAAATCGGAAAGGCGGGCGGCCGGGCGGGGCTCCTCGTCCTCGTCCAGTGGGACCGCGCCCGGTGGTTTCTGCCGGACTATCACACCGACCCGGAATTCGCCGAAGCCTTCCGCACCGCCGCGCCGCACATCGACTGGAAAGCCGCGGCGCTCCGATGGACGCCGGATTTCACCGTCCCGGAGAGCGTGCGCCTCCTCCCGTCGCCGCTCTCCGTCCTCGACAGGGAAGCGGGGAACCGCGGGGACTACCTCCTCGTCCTCCGGCTCGACCATGAGGAAACCATCGCGGTCGGCCGGCTGGGCGCGGTGCGGTTCCCCGCGGGCTGGTACGTCTACACCGGATCGGCCAAAAAGAATCTGGACCAGCGCATCGCCCGCCACCGCCGCCTGCGGAAAGGCATGCACTGGCACATCGACTACTTCCGTCAACAGGCTGAGTGGGTGGGCTGCATCCCCATCCGCGCCGCCGACGACCTGGAGCACGACCTCGCCCGCGCCGTCTCCGCGATCTCCGACTGGTCCATTCCCGGCTTCGGTTGCACCGACTGCCGCTGCCCCTCCCACCTCTTCGGTTTCCACGAAAATCCCCTCCACCTCCCCGCCTTTGTCCAGATCGAAGAAGACTTCGAAATCAACCGCCTTGAGCAATTCATGGACATCAAATAAACCATCCCGCCTCTCTTTAAAGGGAAGCGGGATGGTTTTATTTTGACATTGCTCCGCAGTCTATATAGGTGTTTCTTGATTCAACATGGATAGGTCTCGTATAGACTGCTTTTTTATCCAAAATGGCAGAAAATCAGAATATAAAAATTAGCTTTCTGCTTTTTTATTCAAGTAAAAAAGACAGGAAATTATAAAAATAACAGAATCCTACTGAAAAAAGGTTGCGGCCTTGTAGGGCAGGATGTATGATACTAGAAACAAAAGAAAAGGGGGTGAGTATATGCGCTCTGGCTTGAAACCTGAAGGGATTTATGATTATGCGTCCTTGAGAAGAACGATGAATCAGTATACAGGGGGGGGTCAGGCAGGAAATTTCTGACATTGCCCATCACGGAGTGATTGAGAATCGGAGTATTCGGGGATACGTACGCCCTTTTATTCATAATTTTGTGTGCATCAGGCAGCTTAGCGATAGGCTGTCTATTTTTCGTGCCTTCATTTCTTTTGGACAGGCACGGACGGGCCAACCTGCCGGAGAGGGAATGCGGCGCCACTGAAACGGTGCCTACATCCGGCCCGGAGGGCAGTCAGGTATAGCATACTTGTTCTATGCTCTTTTCTGCACACAAATCGAGAACGAAAGTAAAAGGAGGAACTACGTATGAATCGGATAGTTGAAAAGGAATCGAATCGGCGCGGCCTGCGCGCTTTACTGGCTGCTTGTGTGGTGTGCGGTTCCGTATGGGGAATGGCCTATACGGCACATGCAGACCAAACATTAGATGGTGTTGTAACAGTAACAAAAGGCCAACGAGTGGAGGGGTTTCTCACAGTAAATGGCACTATTACTGCAAAGGCGAATGTGAATGTTAAAGGCGATATAATCGCAGAGAAGAATCAGACAATTCAAGGCCATAGCACGGTGGGATCTAGTAAAGTTGAGAATAATCAGACTGTTGGTGGAGACCAAACCGTCGGAGGAAAATTGACAGTAGAACAAGCGAGTGAATTTACAGGACGGGTTGAGACTCATGCCAATGTAGATGTGGGTAATGATTTAACTGTAAAACATAATCAGGAAGTTAGGGGGACCAGTATCATACGAGGAGGACAAACCATTTATGGAGGCCTGAATGTGAATGGAGAGGCTGTATTCCATGGTGGACTGGATATGGATGGACAAAAGATCGCTCACGTAGCGGATGGGAGCGTTTCCGCGGACTCGATGGAAGCCGTCAATGGACGCCAGCTCTGGGGCGTACAGCAGGACGTGAATCATCTGTCCAATAAAGTGAATGACCTGGGCAATGAAATCGATCATGTGGGAGCCATCTCTGCCGCGCTCGCAGGCCTTCATCCGCTCGACTACGACGGCACGGGTTCCAAATTCCAGATTGCGGCAGCCATGGGCAACTACGACGGCACGCAGGCCGCGGCTATCGGTGGGTTCTATCACTTCAATGAAGACGTGATGATGTCTCTCGGTGGCGCGACGTCCTTTGGCAGTGACAACAAGAGCGCCTTCAATCTGGGCGTGACTTTCCGCGTTGGTCAGGGCGGCGGCCATCGGGCCATCACGCCGGACGTACAGGCGAAACTTGATGCGCAGGACGCGCAGATTGCCGCGCAGAACGAACGCATTGCCGAACTTACCGCGCAGGTGGAAGCGCTCATGGCCAAGGACGCCGAATAAATTATATTTTCCTTCTTTACGTTACAGGAATCCGAAAAGGCAGGGATATTCCCTGCTTTTTTCGTGGGACGAAGGTGGAAAGAGGTGTTCCAATTTCAAAAAAATACGCGCACAAAAACCGCCGGGGATTTTTGTTCCGGCGGTTTTTGTATGGTCAGTTTTCAGAGGGCGGGTCGTCCGTTTCCTCTTTGTATTTGAAGTGGAAGTAGAGGAGCGCACAGGCGGCGAGGAGGAAGGCACCGAGGCTGGTGAGCTGGGCGCTCTTGAGGCCCCAGAGGAGGGTGCCGTAGTCGCCGCGGAGGTATTCGAGGAAGAAGCGCAGCAGGGAGTAGAGCATGATGTACACGCAGAAGACGGTGCCTTTCGCGTGGCGGAAGCAGGAGAGCCACAGGAGCGCCACGAAGATGAGGATGTCGCCCTGGCATTCCCAGACTTCTGCGGGCCAGAGAGGCTGCGCGCCGTACGTGCGGAAGGCGAGCGTAGTGTGAGGATAGAGGAGGCCGAAGGCTTCGCCGGTGGGATGGCCGAAGGCGTCGCCGTTCATGAAATTGGCGATGCGGCCCACGGCCTGCCCGAGGATGATGGCCGGGGCGACCACGTCCGCGAAGGGAAGCACCGGGATATGGTGCCGCCGCAGGTAGATGTAGGCGGCGGCAAAGGCGAAGATGAGACCGCCCTGGATGGACATGCCGCCCTGCCAGACGAAGAAGATCTCCGAGAGGTGGTCGTGGTAGTAATCCCAGTCGAAGAAGAAGACGTCCCACAGCCGCCCGCCGAGGATGCCTGAGAAGGCGATGGTGAGCCCCAGATCGAAGATATGCTCTTCCCAGCCGCGGCCGTCTTTTTTCAGTAGGAAATAGGCGGTGATGCAGCCGGAGAGGATGCCGAGGGAAAAGAAGATCCCGTAGAAGCGGATGGGGAAGTCCCCGATGAAAGCGAGGTACTGATGCATGATGGTCCTTTCTCTGCGGAAGCGCAGCAGAATCGGAAACGGGTGCGCAGGAGCCGGCCGCAAGGCTTGACGGAGGCCCCTGCATCTTTTAATATTATACAGATTTTGCCAACAGGAAGAATCCTTATTTTACGGATGGGAAGATCCGCCGGCGGCGGCCGCGCGGAGAAAGGACAGACCATGAAAAAAATCTGGATCGGGGCAGCGGCGCTGGCGCTCTGCTGTCTCGCAGGCGCAGCCGGCGCGGAAGCGGCGGAAGGACAGGGCGACGCGCTCAAAATCAAAAACAAGGAATGGAAGGGCGAGACGCTTTTCCTGCGGGACGGCCGCGTGTACGGCGCTCCGGAGACGCTCGCCCGGGGCGGACGCTGGGAGATCACCCGGGAGGACGGCGCATATTTCGTGTCGGTGCCGGTGGGAGACGACGGTGGGCGGGAGACCGTGCGCCTGCCCGTAGGGGCGGACGGCCTGGCGGACCTGACGTTTTTCGGCGACCAGGCGGGGCTGAAATTCAAGCTGAACGAAAAGAAGAAAGAAATCAAGTTTGACAAGCCGAAGAAGCCGGAGAAAAAGAAAAAGGACAAAAAGAAAGACGAGAAGAAGAAGCCCATCAAAAATTCCGGAGAGGTCTTCATCATGTGGGACCCGGACATGGACTTCGCGCCGGACCGGCCGTTTTTCGACGACGAGGACCAGAAGCGCATCGTGTCGCCGGGATGGGGCACGTACGCCAACATCAGCGCAGGGAAGCGGTACTATCCCATCGCCTATATCGATCAGGCTCAGGCAGCAGGCGTGGCGGTCATGCCGATGATCAACAATGATTTTGACCCGGACGCTACATCGGCCTTCCTGAAGGACGAAGGAGAGCGGACGCAGTTCCTCCGCCGCCTCGCCGCCTATACGGAGGTGTACGGGCTGGACGGCTGGAACATCGATTTCGAAAATATGGACCCGAAGGACGCGGCGGCCTTTACGGATTTCGTGGCGGACGTGGCGGACGAGATGCATGAGCGGAATAAAAAAATTTCCGTGGACATCACGGCCATCGGCGATCCCGGGAGCTACTGGAGCGGCTGCTACGACCGGAAGGGGCTGGCGGAGCATGCGGACTGGGAGATCCTCATGGGGTACGACCAGACCGCGGCGGCCAGTCCCTATGCGGGGCCGGTCTCCGCCTACGACTGGCTGGACCGCGTGCTGCCTCCGCTGCTCGAAGAGATCCCCGCGGACCAGCTCGTGCTGGGGCTGCCGTTCTATACGCGGGTATGGACCGGCGACGACGGCAGCGTGAGTTCCGATGTGCTGACGCTGCTGTACACGGACGAATTCACCCGGAAGCACAAGATCGTGCCGCGCTGGCAGAAAAAGGAGCGCATGTTCTACGCGGACTGGCGGGAAAACGGCGTGCGCCGCCGCGTGTGGCTGGAGGAGAACCGGTCGCTCGCGGAGAAGCTGAAGCTGCTGGGGAAGTATGACCTGGGCGGCGCGGCGTTCTGGCGGTACGGCTTCGAGACGCCGGCGGTGTACAGCGCCCTGGACGAGGCGCTGTAAAGCGGGCGGAAAGCAGACTGAAAGACAGAGAAAAGGGGAAAGGCCGGCGCTTTTCCTCTTTCTGTTTGACGCTCCCCGGGCCGCATATTATAATGGAAACTGATATACTTAAAAATCATAGCGGAAACAGGCGCTGCCGGGATTTCCACAGATATGGAAGGTGAGTGTATGGAAAAATACGTTCCTCAGCAGATCGAGAAAAAATGGCAGAAGATCTGGAAGGAAACGGATGCTTTCGCGGTGAAGGAAGATCCGAACAAGAAAAAGTATTACGTGCTGGAAATGTTCCCGTATCCGTCGGGCAATCTCCACATGGGCCATGTGAGAAACTACTCCATCGGCGACGTGATCGCCCGCTTCAAGAAGATGCAGGGCTACAATGTGCTCCATCCGATGGGATTCGACGCTTTCGGCATGCCTGCGGAAAACGCGGCGATCAAGCACGGCATCCCGCCGGCGGAATGGACCTATTCCAATATCGACAATATGACCCGTCAGCAGGAAGAACTGGGCCTGTCCTATGACTGGGACCGCAAGGTGCTCACCTGCCGGGAAGATTATTACAAACACACGCAGAAACTTTTCGAGATCTTCTACAAGCGCGGCCTCGCCTACAAGAAGGAAGCGAAGGTCAACTGGTGCGAAAGCTGCCATACGGTCCTTGCAAATGAACAGGTCGAGGAAGGACGCTGCTGGCGCTGCAAGACGCCGGTCGTGAAGAAGGACCTCTCCCAGTGGTTCCTGAAGATCACCGCCTATGCCGACCGCCTGTTGGCCGATCTGGATCACATGCCGGGATGGCCGGAGCGCGTCAAGACGATGCAGCGCAACTGGATCGGCCGCTCCACGGGCACGCAGTTCTCCTTCAAGGTCGAAGGCATGGACGAGACGATCCCGGTCTACACCACCCGCGTGGATACGCTCTACGGCGTGACCTACATGGTGCTCGCGCCGGAACATCCGCTGGTGCCGAAACTCATTGAAGGCAACCCGGAAGCGGACAAGATCCGTGAATTCATCAATACGGTCAAAAATGAAAACGACATCGACCGCACGTCTGAAGCGGCGGAGAAGCTGGGCATGTTCACCGGCAGCTACGCGCTCCATCCGTTCACGGGCGAACGCGTGCCGATCTGGATCGCGAATTACGTCCTCTACGAATACGGCACCGGCGCGGTCATGGCCGTACCGGCCCACGACGAACGCGACTGGGCGTTCGCGAAGAAATACGATCTGCCTGTGAAGCTCGTCGTCCAGAATGACGACAACAGCCTCGTGCTGGCAGATATGGACAACGCCTACCATACGGACGGCCATCTCGTCGATTCCGGCGAATTCACCGGCCTCTCCTCCGCGGAAGGGCGGAAAGCCATCACGAAGAAGCTGGAAGAGATGGGCATCGGCGAAGAGAAGGTCAACTACCGACTCCGCGACTGGCTGATCTCCCGCCAGCGCTACTGGGGCTGCCCGATCCCGATCATCAACTGCCCGCACTGCGGCCCGGTGCTCGTGCCGGAAGAAGATCTGCCGGTGGTGCTGCCGAAGGACGTGGATTTCGTGGCGGGCGCGACGTCCCCGCTCGAGACCAGCGAGAAGTTCCTCCACTGCAAATGCCCGAAGTGCGGCGCCGATGCGGTCCGCGAGACGGACACCATGGATACGTTCATCGATTCGTCCTGGTATTTCCTCCGCTATGCAGACCCGCAGAACGCGGACAAGCCGTTCGACCGGGAGAAGGCGGATTACTGGATGCCGGTGGATCAGTACATCGGCGGCATCGAGCACGCCATCCTGCATCTGCTCTATTCCCGCTTCTTCATGAAAGTCCTGCAGGACGAAGGCCTCGTGCGTGATCCGGAGCCTTTCACCAATCTGCTCTGCCAGGGCATGGTGCTGAAAGACGGCGGCAAGATGTCGAAGTCCGTAGGCAATGTGGTCAGCCCGGAAGAGATCGTCGGGAAGTACGGCGCCGATACGGCCCGTCTCTTCATCCTCTTCACGGCGCCGCCGGAGAAGGATCTCGCCTGGAGCGATCAGGGCGTGGAAGGCTCTTACCGCTTCCTGAAACGCGTGTGGGCCATCGTGGGACGCTACATGGATCTCTCGAAGACCTCGGCGCCGGAACTCAATGAAGACGAAAAGAGCCTGCGCCGCCGCCTGCATCAGACCATCGCCAAGGTGACGGAAGATCTGGACGGGAAGTTCAATTTCAATACCGCCATCAGCTCCATCATGGAACTGGTGAACGCCATGTACCTCTATGTGGAGAAACATGACTCCATCCATGAGGCCTGCGCGCGGGAGCTCGTGCGGAACCTGCTGATCCTGCTTGCGCCCTTCGTGCCGCACATCACGGAAGAGCTGTGGCAGCATCTGGATGAACCGGAACAGAGCGTCCACGACGTGAAATGGCCGGAAGTGGACAAGAGCGCCCTCACGGTGGACGAAGTGGAGCTGGCCGTCCAGGTGAACGGCAAAGTCCGCGCCACCATGACCGTGCCGGTGGAAATGTCCAGGGAAGACATCGCGGAAAAGGCGAAAGCGCTGCCGGAACTGGCGAAGCATCTCGAAGGCAAGACCCTCGTGAAATGTATCGTCGTGCCGCGCCGCGTCGTGAACCTCGTCGTGAAATAATTCCATACACCGATAAAAGCCCGGAAGGCGGAATGCCCTCCGGGCTTTTTTATGCGCATTTGCCAGCACCGCGGACGCAGAAATCCCGCCTCCTCTTGAGAAGGAAGCGGGATTTCTGCGGTCTCTGTTATTTCCGGTCTCCGGCGATGCGGAGCAGGTACAGGAACAGGTTGATGAAGTCGAGGTACAGGGAGAGCGCGCCGATGAGAGCGATCTTCTGGCCTTCATCGGTGGCGCCCATGTCGTGCGTCTCGGCGATGCGGCGGATCTGCTGGGTGTCATAAGCGGTGAGCCCGGTGAAGATCAGGATGCCCGCGTACGAGAGGAGCAGGTCCAGCATGGAGCTCTCGAAGAAGAAATTGACGATCGTCGCGAGGATCAGGCCGAAGAGCCCCATGAGGCACAGATTGCCCATGCGGGACAGATCGGCTTTCGTCACCGTGCCGTACACGGACATGACGGCGAAGGTGCCCGCCGTGACGAAGAAGACGCTCGCGATGGAGGTCATCGTGTAGACGATGAAGACCGAGGCCATCGTGAGGCCGTTCAGGATGGAATAGATGATGAATACGGTAGAGGCCGTCTTGAGCGACATGCGGCTCACGGCGGACGAGAGGTGCCACACCAGGGCGACCGTGGCGATGAGGAGCCCCCACATGGTGAGGCGGCTGCCGAGGAGCAGCGAGAGCAGGAACGGGCTCTGCGCCGCATTGTAGGCGGTCGCGCCGGTGATGAGGAGCGCGATGGCCATCCATGCGTACACATCTTTCATGAGGCCGGGCATGTTGATGGACAGGCCGCGGTCCATGACATTGGCGTCATCATAGGAATTCATGACAGATCTCCTTTCTGAAATGCTGTTTTTTATTCGGTTTTCCTTTTCTTCTATTGTATCATAAAGACAAAGGGAAAAAGCCGGACATACCCGGAACGATTCAGGATGGAGGGACATGCGATGCATATTTTCTGCGAAGGGAAAACACACAGCCTGCCTGCGGGCAGCACCGCCGGCGACCTGTGGCGGCAGCTCCACGGGGAAGCGGTATCGGAGGACGCGGTGCTCGCGGACTGCGGCGGGGATATTCTGGATTTCCAGACGCCGCTGCCGGACGGAGCGTCCGTCGCGTGGGTGCCGCTCGCGTCGAAGCACGGCTATCTGGCATATCAGCGGACGCTCATCATGCTCCTCGTCTGTGCCGTGCAGGAGGTGTACGGCCCGGAGGCGGACGTACAGGTGAAGCATTCGCTGGGGAACGGGCTGTACTGCCGCTTCCCGGACGGGCACATTCCCCTGGCGGGCGAGCTGGCCCGGCTGGAGACGGCCATGCAGGCCATCGCGGAGGAGCAGCGCCCCATCCGACAGGTGCGGCTCGAATGGGAGGACGTGCTGCAATTCCTGCGGGAAAAAGGACGCACGGAAGAAGCGGACATGCTGGCGAAGCATCCCTTCACCAGCTTCGGCGTGTATCGCTGCGGCACGGTCACCGATTATTATTTCGGCCCCATGCTGCCCCATATGGGATGCCTCCGCGCGTTCTGTCTCGCGCCGTATGCGCCGGGGTTCCTGCTGCGGTTTCCCGCGCAGGGCGAGCAGACCATCGGCCGCTATAAAGAAGAGCCTCTTTTTGCGAAAGTCTTCCTCGAGGCGGAGGAATGGGGCGAGATCATCGGATGCCGCGATGTGGCGGAACTGAACCGGGCCATCGAGGACGGCTCCATCCGCCATCTCATCGCCATGGCGGAAGCGCGCCATGAAAAGAGCCTCGGCCATCTGGCGGACCAGATCTGCAGCCAGCAGCCGAAGATCCGCCTCGTGTGCATCGCCGGGCCGTCGTCGGCGGGGAAGACGACGTTCATGAACCGGCTCATCATCCAGCTCTGGGTGAACGGCGTCCGGCCGGTGATGGTCTCCCTGGACGATTTCTATAAAGAGAGGACCGAGGACGAGAACGTCAATTATGAAAATCTGTCCGCCCTCGACGTGGAGCTCTTCCAGGAGCTGATGGGCGAACTGCTGGAGGGCCGCCGCATCCGCCTGCCGCGCTTCGATTTCAAGACGGGTAAGCGCAGCTGGAGCGAAGAGGAATTTCAGCTGGGCCGCGACCAGCCTGTGATGGTGGAGGGGCTCCACGCGCTGAATCCGGAGCTCACCCATTTCGTGCCGGGCTACCAGTGCATGCACATCTATCTGGGCGCGCTGACGCAGCTCTCCATCAACAACCATAACCGCATCTCCACCACGGACACGCGCCTGCTCCGGCGCATGGTGCGGGACGCGCGCACGCGGGGCATGACGGCGGAAGAGACGCTCGCCTCGTGGAACCGGGTGCGCCGCGGCGAGGAAGAGAACATTTTCCTTTTCCAGGGGCGGGCGGAGGAGACGTTCAACACGGCGCTCCTCTATGAGCTGCCGGTGCTGAAGAAAAAGGCGCTGCCCCTGCTCCGGGCGATCGGGAGGGAAAGCAGCCAGTATGCGGAAGCGCAGCGGCTTCTCACGTTCCTCATGCCTTTCGCAGAGCTGGACGAGCGGTTCGTGCCGGATCATTCGATCCTCCGGGAATTCATCGGCGAGCACGCCGGGCTCTGAGCCGGTCTGCACGCATTGCAGTTTTGTCCGATGTCCGATATAATAGAAACAGATAAAACGAAAATTTTCAATATAGTAGAAGGAGGAACGCAATGAAGGACTATGACGTCATCATCATCGGCGGCGGCCCGGCAGGGATGAACGCCGCGCTGTACGCGGCACGGAAGGAACTCCGCGCCGTGGTCATCACCACCGATTTCGGCGGGCAGATCCTGCTGACGAATGAGATCGAGAATTATCTGGGCTTCCCGACGATCTCCGGCTTCGAACTGGCGGAAAAGATGGAGGCCCATGTGCGCCAGTATCCGGTGGATTTCGAAGTCGCGCAGGTGGAGACGCTCACCAGACAGAGCGACGGCACGTTCCTCGTCCATCTGGACGACGGGCAGGACATGACCGGGCGGGCCTGCATCGTCACGGCGGGGAAGCGGAGCCGCACGCTGGACATCCCCGGCGAGGCGGCCTTCACCGGCCGGGGCGTGAGCTACTGCGCGACCTGCGACGGGCCGTTCTATAAAGGCAAGACGGTGGCGGTCGTGGGCGGCGGCGACAGCGCCGTGCAGGCGGCCATCGAGCTGTCCGTGATCTGCCCGAAAGTCTACCTGCTCGTGCGGAGCCGCATCCGCGCGCAGGAGATCCTCGTCGCGCGCATGAAAGAGCATGACAATATCGAAGTGCTCACGGGATGCGTGCCGGAACGCATCGAGGGCGAAAAGCGCGTGGAGTCCGTGGCGGTGCGGTATACGGCGACCGGGGAGACGGCGTCGCTCGCAGTGGACGGCTGCTTCGTCGAGGCGGGCGGCCTCCCGAACAGCGGATTCCTGCCGCCGGAGGTGGAGAAGAACCGCGCCGGCGAGATCGTGACGGATAAAGAAGGACATACCAGCGTGCCCGGACTTTTTGCGGCAGGCGACGTGACGGACGGACCGTATAAGCAGGTCATCATCGCGGCCGGCGAAGGAGCAGCAGCGGCGCTGGCAGCCCATGAGTACCTGCTGATGAACGCATGAGGGTGACGAAGGCCGTCCGGCAGGAGCAGCTGCGGCGCCTGAAGGAAGTCTACGGCGATACGAAGACCGCGCTCGACTATACGAATCCTTTCACGTTCCTCGTGGCGGTGATGCTTTCGGCCCAGTGCACGGACGCCCGGGTGAACGTGATCACGCACCGCATCTTCCCGCGGCTGGACAGTCCGGCCAAGATGATCGAGCTCTCCCTGCCGGAGCTGGAAAACGAGATCCGCGACTGCGGACTGTACCACGCGAAGGCGAAGCATCTGCTGGGGACGTGCCGGATGCTGCTCGACGAGTACGGCGGGGAAGTGCCGCAGGATTTCGATGCGCTCACGAAGCTCCCCGGCGTGGGGCGCAAGACGGCGAACGTGGTGCGGAGCGTCCTCTGGGGCTACCCGGCCATCGCGGTGGATACGCATGTCTTCCGCGTGTCGAACCGGCTGAAGCTCGCGGTAGGGAAGACGCCGCTCGAAGTGGAGGAAGGACTGCAGAAAGCCATCCCCATGCAGGACTGGTCCGCGGCGCATCACTGGCTCATCTGGCACGGGCGGAAAGTATGCTCCGCCCGGAAGCCGGACTGTGCAGGATGCTTCCTCCGGGACATCTGCCCGAGCGCGCCGAAAACGGAATGAAACCAAAGCAGACGACAGCGATGCCGCCTGCTTTTTTGTGGCGCGAAGATTCCTTTCCCCATGGACAGCAGACGGAAAAGTAGCATCCGGTGCGGACAATCTGATGGGATGCAGAAATGAATTTTGCATGGAATGACTGATATAGTGCCGGATTTCCACGAAAAGTGGAGACAAAGAGCCTTCGGAAGGCCTGATTTTTTACAAAAATGGGAAGCGGTGATAAAATAAGACAGATTTGGAGGTGACGCTTTTGCGCAGGATGTATATATGGTCCGCGGCGGTGCTCCTGTGGCTGCTTTCTGTCCAGACGGCGCCGGCGCAGACGCTCCGCGAGGGCATGAGCGGCGCGGCGGTGGCCGAGCTGCAGGAGGCCCTGACAGACGCGGGCTATCTCGCCCGCCCGGCGGACGGCAATTACGGCGCGGCAACGGAGAAAGCCGTGGCGCTTTTTCAGGAAGATCATGATCTCCGCGTGACCGGCGCGGCGGATGAAGCGACGGTCGCCCGCATCGAGAAGGAGGACAGGGAGAAGCGGCGCGGCGGCGGCGTCCTCCTCACGGCAGGGAACCGCGGACCGGAAGTGGCGCAGTGCCAGCATCTGCTGGCGGGATGCGGATACCTGACGGAAACGGCGGACGGCGTGTACGGGCCGGCGACGGAACGGGCGGTGCGGGCCTTCCAGAAGGAGAAAGACCTGCCGGTGTCCGGCATCGTCGATGAGAAGACCATGGAAGCGCTCCGCAGGAGCGGCGGCGCAGGGAAGGGCGAACTGGCGCAGGGCGCGCGGGGCGGCCGCGTGAAAGAAGCGCAGCAGCGCCTGCAGGCATCGGGATTCCTCTCCGGGGCGGCGGACGGCGTCTACGGCAGTCAGACCCGCGAGGCTGTGCGCCGTTTCCAGCGGGAAAAGGGGCTCCCTGTGTCCGGGAAGATCGACGACAGGACCTGGAAGGCGCTCAGCGAAACGCCGAAAGGGGGCCATGAGCTCCGGCAGGGCGACCGCGGCATGCGGGTGGCGCATCTGCAGAACCTGCTCACGCTCCACGGCTTCGCGCCGGGCGCGATGGACGGCGTCTACGGCAGCGGCACCGCGGCGAAGGTGCGGGATTTCCAGCGCTTCTGCGGCATGGAGCCCACCGGCACGGTGAATGAGGCGGTGTGGCAGAAGCTGCGCAGCGCGCCCGTCTTCCAGGGACGGTACAAAAAGGTGATGCGCATGCAGTCCACGGCCTATACGCCCTACGACGGAGGCGGCACGGGCCGCACGGCGTCGGGCAATATCGCGGGCAAGGGGCACGCCGCGGTGGATCCGAACGTCATCCCCATGGGGAGCCTCCTCTTCATCGAAGGCTACGGCTATGCGCTCGCCGATGATATCGGAGGCGGCATCAACGGGCAGATCGTCGACGTGGGCGTGGATGATCTCGACCAGGCGTACCGCTGGGGCAACCGCCGGGTCAATGTCTATCTCGTGCAGTGAATCGGAGCCGTCCGGACAGGGCGGCTTTTTGCGTGCCGCTTTCTGGCCGGCGGCAGTGATATAATACAGATAAAAAGGACGGTGACGGCGGTGAGAGACGCAAAAGACGCAGCGCGGTACGTGCTGTATTTCTGTACGGAAGAAGGGACGCCGGTCAATCCCTGGCAGCTCCAGAAGATCCTGTACTGCCTGCAGACGGCATTCTATGCGGCCTTCAGCGCGCCCTGCTTCGACGATGATTTCGAGGCGTGGGCCTGCGGGCCCGTGGTCCCTTCGGTCTACTTTGCCTACGGGACGGCCGGCGCATCAGCGCTGACGCTCCGGGAAGCGCCGCCGGAGGCGCTGTTCTCGGCGGAAGAAAAGAAGACCGCCGACGCGGTCATCCGGAAAGCGGCCTCGCTCCGCCCGTGGTATCTGGAGCAGGCGGTCCGGAAGGACGGGCATGCGTGGGCGCTCACCTGGCGGGACGGTGCGGGAGACCGGACGGTCATCCCGAAGGTGCGGATTCAGACGGAGGGATAGACGATGCTGCTGAATAATCGGGACTGCAAGACGGAGGCGCTGGACGCGGTGCTGGAAGAGCTGTCCGCCTCGCTCCGCCGGTTCGATGGGAAAGAGGCGGAGGACTACGGCCGCCGGTTCGAAGATATTTTCATGGGCGGTTTTGCGCCGGAGCCGTCGCGGGTCTTCTTCCGCCTGACGGAGATCCATCGCGACCGGACGAAGAGCATCGACACGCTTGCGGAGAATCTGCGTCTCCTCGCGGCGGACCGGGAAGATGTCGGCGCGCGCTGTGCGGGCGGGCTCCGGCAGCTGACGGATTTCGTCTCTCTGGAAGCGGCGCATCTGAACCTGCTGGACGCGTCGGAAGCCATGAAAGAGCGGCGGGCCGCCGCCATGATCGGGAAGGCGGATGCCGCGGTGGCGGCCGCGCAGGGTGTGAGAGAGAAGCTGGGAAAACTCCAGCGAGAATCCGCCGCCGCAGTAGGGCTCGTGGCGGTCATCGCAGCGGCTTTTCTGGCCGGAGCCGGGTGGTCCGCGTCCGTGCTGGCCAATATCGAGAAGGCGACCGTGTACCGCCTCTCCGGGATGACGCTCCTCCTCGGACTGGGTCTGTTCAATCTGCTGGCGCTCTTCATGTCGTTCCTCCGGAGCCTCACCGGTACGGAAGACACGCGGTTCCGCACGGTGTACGTGTGGGGCAATGTGATTTTTCTCCTGCTGCTCGCCATGGCCGGCGCGGCCTGGCTGTTCGACCTGTCGGAGGCGCGGCCGCTGCTGGCGGACTGGCTCCGCGCGGCGCTGGGGCGCCCGTGACCGGACCGCGCGGCAGACCGATCAAAAAAACGTCCGTTTCGGCGGGCGTTTTTTCTGTGCCGGAAAGGGGAGCGGAAGCCCGGCCTGCCGGCGGGAATCTTTGCGGATATTTAATTTTGAGAATGCCTATGTTATCATAGAATTGGAAAAAATTAGAGAAAACTGGATTTCCATGAGAAGAGACCGGACGGGGCTGTGCCCAGCCCGCACCGGACTTTCTGCAGATAGACGGAGAATTGGCTGTGAGGAGGGGGACTATGAGAAACTGTGTGCTCATCATCGAGAGCGATAAAAGCGTGGGCCATTTCCTGCAGATGAAACTGGAGTCGGAGGGCTTCACCTGCCTGCACGACAATACGGGCGAGTCGGCGGTGGACCTGGCGGGGCAGCGGCAGATCGACCTGATCGTGCTGGACCCGGACCCGCCCATGAAGGACGGGCACGGCATCCTCGAGCGGGTGCGCGCGGTGAGCTCGCTGCCGGTGATCTACCTTTCGGAAAACGGCAGCGTCGATGCGAAGGTGCGCGCGCTGGACGCCGGGGCGGACGACTACATGACGAAGCCCTATGCGACGAAGGAGCTGGTGGCCCGGGTGCGGGCGGCGCTCCGCCGGCACGACGAGCCGGCCATCGTGGTGGACCCGTCGTACACCATCCGCGATCTCTACATCTATCCGGACCGGCATGAAGTGCGCGTGGGCGATGAGTATATCGACCTCACGAAGAAAGAATTCGACCTGCTGCTCTTCCTGGCGAAGAACAAGAACCGCGTGCTCACCCGCCAGCAGATCCTCGAGGAGGTCTGGGGCTACGGCTACGTGGGCAATACGAACATCGTCGACGTGTACGTGCGGTATCTCCGCAGCAAGATCGACGAGAAGATCGGCCGGAAATACATCCACACCATCCGCGGCATCGGCTATGTGGTGAGGGACTGACATGATCCGGCAGGTCATCGTTGCGGAAGGGAAATCGGACGCCGCCCGCATCGCCCGCGCGGTGGAGGCGGACGTCATCGTGACGGAGGGGTACACGCTCCGTCCGGCTGTCGTGGCGGATATCCGCGCCGCCTATGAGAAGCGGGGCATCATCATCCTCACGGACCCGGACGGCCCGGGAGAGCGGATCCGGAAGCGCCTGGCCGCACTCTTTCCGGAGGCGCTCCATGCGTTCGTGCCGAAAGAGGACGCGAAGACGGGCGATGATGTGGGCATCGAGAACGCGTCGCCCGAAGCCATCCGGGAGGCGCTGGGGAAGGTGCGCGTGCAGCATCAGGAGGACGCCGGGCTTTTTACCGCGGCGGACCTGTTTGCCGCAGGGCTCACGGGGAGCTGCGAGGCGTCCCGGAAGCGGGCGGCCGTGGGCGCCGCGCTCGGCATCGGCTGGGGCAATGCCCGTCAGTTTCTGAAGCGGCTCAATCATTTCGGCATTACCAAAGAAGAGTGGGAGCAGGCGCTTTCCGCTGCGAGGGAGGACACACATGCTTGAAGTCGAACTGGCCGACCGCCAGACCGTGCAGTACATCGTCCGCCGGTTCAACCTGCGGCTCAAACATCATCTGGGGCAGAATTTCCTGATCCGCCCGGACGTGGTGCGCGCCATCGCCGAAGCGGCGGAGCTTTCCGAAGGGACGCCGGTCATGGAGATCGGCCCGGGCATCGGCACGCTCACGCAGGCGCTGGCCCGCACCGGCGCGGAGGTGACGGCCTTCGAGATCGACGGCAGCCTGGAGCGGGTGCTGTCTCACACGCTGGAACCGTATGGCAATGTGCGCATCATTTACGAAGACGTGCTGAAGGCCGATCTGCCGGCGATCCTCGGCGATCGGGAGTGGCACGCCGCGGCCAATCTGCCGTACTATATCACCACGCCGATCCTGCTGCATCTCATCCAGTCGCAGCTGCCCATTTCCCTTTTCGTCTTCATGATGCAGAAGGAAGTGGCGGATCGCATCCTGGCGGAGCCGGGCAGCAAGGCCTACGGGGCCCTCACCATCGCGGTGCAGTATTACTGCACGGTGGAGAAGGTGATCGACATCCCGCCGTCGGCGTTCATCCCGCGGCCGGCGGTCACCTCGACGGTGCTGAAGATGCGCCGGAGGACGGAGTCCGCCGTAGCGGTGCAGGATGAGAAGGCCTTCTTCCAGATGGTGAAGATGGGCTTCGGGCAGCGGCGGAAAGTCTTCTCGAACGCCATGAAGACCGGAGGCATCGCGCCGGAGCTCGGGGAGAAGATCCTCGCCGCCGCCGGCATCGACGGACGCCGCCGGGGAGAGACGTTCTCCATGGAGGAATACGCGCGTCTCGCCGATGCCTGGTGCGCCCTGCGGTAAGCCGGCGCCGGCAGGCGTGCGCGCTTCCTTCGGCTCTGCGCCGCGGGCGGCCGCGGTTGACAGGGGCAGAGGGGAATGCTATACTTGTCATAACTTGTAAGAATCATACACTCCATGAGCGGGAAGAGTACGCTGATGCGATGCATCCAAGAGAGCCGGCGGCGGTGGGAGTCCGGTATGCTGACGTCAGGGGAATGGGCCCGGGAGAGGCAGTCCGATCCGGAGACGGGGTAGGAACTGACGGAACTTTCACCGTTACAGGAAAGCGTATACTATCATGTATATGGAGCCGGGCTCGTGAGAGTCAATCAGGGTGGCACCGCGGAAACTGAACCTTTCGTCCCTTTGCATTCGTGCAGAGGGTGCGAAAGGTTTTTTGTTGGAAAGAGAGCCGGAAGGCGGAAAGGAGAGAGACGCATGGAGCCGGTGAAAGACGTATCACAGCTTGTATTTACCAAAGCGAGAGGAGGCCGCTTCCGCTGGCTCACCGTATCGACGCTGATGCTCGCCATCGGCATGATCCTCCACCTCGTTTCGCCGTCCATCGCGGGATTCACGCCCAACTGGATGATCGCCACCTACTGCGTGGCCATCCTCCTCACGAAGCCGAATTTCCGGCAGTGCCTCGGCATCTGCATGGTGGCGGCGCTCATGGAGGTCTTCACGAGCAAGTCGGCGTTCCCTTACGGCGATTTCGCCAGCGAATTTGCCGGGGCCTATGTGGCGGGCTTCTTCGCCCACAAGGTGCCGCCCATCCGCATCGGGAAATTTTCCGTGCGGCCTCTGCTCTGCGGCTTCGTTACGACCATGGTGTCCGGCACAGTCTTCGTGACCATCCTGAAGCTGGTGATGGGCATCCCCATGAACGTCTTCCTCTACGGCATCATGCCGGCGGTGGTCCTCGTGGCGGTGGGCAATGCGATCATCACGCCCTTCCTGTACTTCCCGGCGCTCCGGCTCTTCGAATCCATGCATTACATGGCGGACACGGAGGAAGAGGACAGCGACCACAGCGGTCTCGTGCTCCGGCAGGAACAGCCCGGCGTGGTGAGCGTGGAGCATCTCACTTATACCTATCCGTTTTCCGGGACGCCGGCGCTTACCGACGTGTCGCTCCAGATCGCAGAGCACGATTTCGTAGTCGTCACCGGGCCGAACGGCGCGGGCAAGACGACGCTCCTCATGGCGATGATCGGCGCTGTGCCGCATTACTTCGGCGGCACCATGCGGGGCATGGTCTACACGGACGGGAAGGCCACCACGCAGACGAACATCGCGGACCTCGCCTCCAGCATCGGGGTCATCCTCGCCGATTACGGCGCGCAGATCGTCACCATGACCGTGGGAGAGGAAATGGCCTTCACGTTGGAGAATCACGGGTTCCCGCCGGAAGAGATCGGGCGGCGCTCGAAGGAGGCGCTGGCCAAGGTCCATCTGGACGGGCTGGAGGAGCGGAAGGTATCGACGCTCTCCGGCGGGCAGCGGCAGCGCCTGGCCATTGCGGCGGTGCTCGCCGAGGAGCCGAAGGTGCTCGTCTTCGATGAACCCACGTCGGCGCTCGATCCGGAAGGCATCCGCGATTTCTATGAACTCGTGGGGAGCCTGAACCGGGACTACGGCATGACCGTGGTCGTAGCGGAGCACCATCTGGAAGCGGTGCTGCCCTATGCGAAGCGCTTCGTCCTGCTGGACGGCGGCCGCGTGGTGAGCGAAGGCGCGCCGGAAGCGGTGATGCGCGCCATGTACGCCGGTCATGTGTATGAAGAAGCCATCCCGGACCTGTTCCGGGCGCAGCTCGATCTTGAGGCGTGCGGGGAGACCTTCGACCGGCCGTTCCTCAGCCTGGACGAGGCGGCGGCTTCTGTGAAGAAGAATTTCAGAGGGGAGGGAGCGGGATGCTGACGCTGAAACAGGTGTCGTTCCATTACGGCAAGGACGGCCCGGAGATCCTGCGGGATGTCGATCTGTCTTTCGGGCGGGGCGAATTCGTGGCGGTCACCGGGCGGAACGGCAGCGGCAAGACCACCATCACCCGGCTGCTCACCGGCCTCGAGAAACCCACGGCAGGGCAGGTGCTCTACGACGGGCAGGACGTGACGCAGGAGGACGCGGCGGCGCGGAGCCGCTTCATCGGCTACGTCTTCCAGCAGCCGGACCGGCAGATGTTCATGTCCACCGTGTGGGAGGAAGTGGGCTTCGGCCCGTACCAGCAGGGGAAGCGCGGCGCCGAACTGGATGCCGTGGTGGACGAGGCGATGAAGCGGGCGGACGTGTACCGCTTCGCCGACGCCTATCCGCGGACGCTCTCCCGGGGCGACCAGCAGCGCATCGCCATCGCGTCGGCCCTCGCCATGCATACGGAGTACATCGTGCTGGACGAGCCGACGAGCGGGCAGGACGGCCGGGAGAAGAAGCGGCTCTCCGCTCTGATGGCGCAGATGAAAGACGCGGGCATCACGGTGATCCTCGTGACGCACGACATGGACATCGTCGCCGGGGAGTGCACGCGGGTGGTGGTCATCGCCGATCACCGGGTCGCGTTCGACGGCGTGCCGGAGAAGCTGTTCTCCGAGGGACGGCCGGAGGCGTGGGGGCTCGCCTGCCCCGCGTCCGTGCGGCTCGGGCGGTCGCTCCCGGGCGCGCCGTACTGCAAGGACATGGCGGCCTTCTGTGAGATGTATCGGAAAGCGAGGGAAGGACAATGATGACGAAACTGGTGCCGATCACAAAGATCCTGCTCACGGCGGGGACGGCGGTGTGGGCGCTCGTGCTGAGCCGGCCGGAAGGGCTGGCCGTCCTCATGGCAGCGGAGCTGCTGCTCCTCCTCGCGGCGGGGCAGCTCCTGAAGAATGCGAAGGCCGTAGTCATGCTGGGCGTCTTCGCCTTCTTCCTCGGGCTCATCGAATACGCCGGCGGCGGGCCAGTCCGGGAGTGCATCGTGGCGGCGCTCCGCATGATGGACATGACGCTGCTCTTCATCTATCTCCTCGGCACGACGCGCCTGCAGGACCTGACTGCGTCCATGGTGCAGCAGATGAAGATTCCCTATGAATACGCGTTCATGTTTACCGCAGGGCTCCGGTTCATCCCGGACTTCATTGAAGAGAACCGGGCGGTGGCGGAGGCGCAGGCCTGCCGGGGCCTCGCCATGGAAGGAAATTTCTTCAAAAAAGTTCACCGTTACATGTCCATCGTGCGGCCGCTCATGCTCCGCTCCCTCTCCCGGAGCGAGACCATGGCGCTGTCTCTCGAGCTGCGCGGCTTCGGCGGCGGGCACCGTACCTTCATGGACAGCGTCGCGCCGAAGGGCATGGACTACGTGTGCTTTGCGCTCATCGCGCTCGTCACGGCGGGCGTCATCTACGGACGGCTCGCGCTGGGCCTGTGAACGGACGGGAAACGGCTGCTTCGGCGGCCGTTTTTGCATGGGACGCCGGCGGATCGGCGGCGCGGCTTTTCAGGCGGGGCCGCCATGCGATATAATACAGGGCGTACGTTTGACGGAAAGGAAGAGCATCATGGAAAAAAGAGAAGGGCTGGAGCAGCTCAGGGAGCTCGGCAGCCAGCATACCAGGTACAGTTTTGATTACAATCCGGACGTCCTCGAAGCGGTGCCGAACGCGCACCCGGACCGGGATTACTTCGTGAAATTCAACTGCCCGGAATTCACGAGCCTCTGCCCGAAGACGGGGCAGCCGGATTTTGCCACTATTTATATTTCCTACATCCCGGACAAGCTGATCGTGGAGAGCAAGTCGCTGAAGCTTTATCTTTTCAGCTACCGCAACCACGGCGATTTCCATGAGGACTGCGTGAATATGATCATGGACGACCTGATTCGGCTGCTGGACCCGCGCTATATCGAGGTGTGGGGGCGCTTCCTGCCGCGGGGCGGGCTGTCCATCGACCCGTACTGCAACTACGGGCGGCCCGGCACGGAGTGGAAGGACATGGCGCGGTACCGCCTGCTGCGCCATGACATGAATCCGGATACGGTCGACAATCGCTGAGAGGGGGACGCAAATGACAGACACACTGGAAACCATCTATCGGGAAGCGCTGGACGAGCTCCGGCCCGTATTTCATGACATGGAGGGCATCTCGCTCTATAACACGGAGAAGGTGCTGAAAGCCTTTCGGAAGCATGCGCTGTCCGCGTTCCATTTCGCGCCGTCCAACGGCTACGGCTACGGCGACCCGGGCCGGGAGAAGCTGGAAGAGATCTGGGCGGACGTGTTCGGCGCGGAGGCGGCCCTCGTGCGCCCGCAGTTCGTGTCCGGCACGCACGCCCTCGCCACGGTGCTGCTGGCGCTCACGGATCCCGGGGATACTCTGCTCTCCGCCGTGGGGGCACCGTATGACACCATGCAGAGTGTGATCGGCATTTCCGGCGATGCGCCGCACAGCCTGGCGAAGCGGGGCGTCCTGTATAAAGAGGCGCCGCTCCGGGGCGACACGTACGACCTGGACGCCATCCGCGGGGCGGTGGACGAGAAAACGTCGCTCGTGCTCATCCAGCGGTCCCGCGGCTACATGGACCGGAAGGCGCTCTTCCCGGAAGATATCCGCGCCATCATCGCGGCGGTGAAGGAAAAGAATCCCCGCGCCGTCTGCTTCGTGGACAACTGTTACGGGGAATTCACCTGCCGGGAGGAGCCGATCGAACTGGGCGCGGACATCACGGCGGGCTCGCTCATCAAGAACGCGGGCGGCGGCATGGCGCCCACCGGCGGCTATATCTGCGGCCGCGCCGATCTGGTGGACCGGTGCGCGCAGGAGCTGACCGCGCCGGGACTGGGGGCCGAGATGGGTTCCTACGCCGCGAGCTACCGTCCCTTCTTCCAGGGGCTCTTCATGGCGCCGCATATCACGCGGCAGGCCGTCATGGGCGCGGAATTTGCCTCGGCGGTCTTCACGAAGCTCGGCTTCCGCGTGTCGCCGGAGCCGGGCCATCTCCGGAGCGACCTCATCACGGCGATCGAGCTTGATTCGGAGAAGAACATGTGCCTCTTCGCGGAAGCGCTGCAGAGCTGGTCGCCGGTCGATTCCAACGCCCGCCCCGTGCCGGGGCCGATGCCGGGCTACACGGACCCGATCCTCATGGCGGCGGGGACCTTCGTACAGGGCTCCACCATCGAGATCTCCGCAGACGGGCCGGTCCGCCCGCCGTACACCATGTACCTGCAGGGGAGCCTCACCTTCGAGCATGCGGTGCTCGCCGTGCTCGGGGCGGCGGAAAAGATCCTGGCGGAGCGGCAGAAATAAATCGTCGTAAACTCGAAATTATATTAGCAATTTGAATTTTGGAAGTGGTACATGTGAAATTGCCAGAAGATTTTTTTACAAATTGGCGCAGACCGCTTACTTGTCTCTTTTGGCTATGGCTATTTGCCCTTGGTGTTGCAATCGTAGGATCTATTATTGTTACTGGGGTTGCTTTCCTTTTTATTAAATAGAAATTTGGAGACTTTACAGACGGTTGTCCCTGTGATATAATCGTGAACATCAAGCGTCATGGGGACGTAGCTCAGCTGGGAGAGCGCCTGCTTCGCATGCAGGAGGTCAAGAGTTCGATCCTCTCCGTCTCCACCATGAAACAGAAGATCCGGTGCAGACCGGGTCTTTTTTGTTTGCCTTTCCGGCGGCTGAGGACTGAAAGGCTCCGCTATTTTTGATATAATACAACCGGTGTATCAGTGGGTCGCACAGGAGAACCATCATGAATATCATACTGGCAGATTTTCATAAATACGTGGGCTACAGCGGCGGCATCGAGCATGTGCTGTCCCGCATGGCGGAGGCGATGCAGGCGCGGGGGCACAGCGTGACGGCGGTCTTCGCGGACGAAAAGGACGGGCGGCCGTTCTTTCCCCTGCCGGAGGGTGTGAAGGTGTACAATCTGTATCACGTGAGCGGGATGCCCGCCGTGAAGCCGGGCGCGCTGGGAAAATTGCTGCGCGAAGCGGTGCGGCCGTTCAGCCGGACGGCGGCGCGGAATCAGAACTACCGGCTCCTCGCCAAGGCGGCGCCGGCGCTCCGGGAGGTCCTCGTGCGGGAGAAGCCCGATGTGATCGTGTCGTTCCGCGAACCGACGGGGCGGCTCCTGCTGGAAGGCGCCGACACGGAGGTCCCGGTGATTTCCATGCTGCACAACGATCCGGACGAGATCTTTGCAGGCGCGCCGGAGGCGGAGAAGAAAGCCCTGCTCCGGAGCGCGCGGATCCAGGTGCTCCTGCCGTCTTTCATTGACCGGGCGAAGCGCCATCTGGATTATGACCGGTTCGTCGCCATCCCGAATGCGGTAGAGGCGCCGGAGTGCCATGCCGATCCCGGACAGGCGCGGAAGGTGCATACCATCGCCTGCGTGGGGCGGCTCACAGGGCGGACGAAGCGGCAGCATCTCCTCATCGAGGCGTTCGCGCCGCTGGCGGCAGAATTTCCCGACTGGCAGGTGGAGCTCTGGGGCGCGGCGTACGACAAGCCCTACGTGGCGTCTCTCCGGGCGCTCATCAAGAAATACGGGCTGGAAAAGCAGGTTCGGATCTGCGGGACCACGAAAGATATGAAGAGTGTGTGGGAGCGGACGGATATCTTCGCCTTTCCCAGCCATCACGAAGGATTTCCGCTGGCGCTCACGGAGGCCATGAGCTGCGGCATCCCCGCCGTGGGGTACCGGGACTGCCCCGCAGTGAACGAACTTATCGAGGACGGGAAGACCGGTTTTCTCTGCGAAGAGGGGGCGGAGCCCTTCACGAAGGCGCTGCGCGTGCTCATGGGGAGCGGCGAGCGGAGGCGGACCATGGGACTCGCGGCGCGCCTCGCCATGCAGGCGTACCGGCCGGAAGCGGTGTGGGACGCGTGGGAGACGCTGCTCCGGGAGACCGCAGAGCAGAAGAATGAGAGAACAGAGCAGGTGAAAGCATGAAGCAGGAAGGTACGATTTTTCTGAGAGAACAGGTGGGGAAGGTCCGTGCGGCGGTCATCGGCGACGTGATGCTGGACCGGTACGTATCCGGCAGCGTGAACCGCATCTCTCCGGAAGCGCCGGTGCCGGTGGCGCTGGTGCAGTCCGAGCGCTCCGTCCTGGGCGGCGCGGCGAATACGGCGGCCAATCTGGCGGCGCTGGGCTGTCAGGTCTCCATGGCGGGCCTCGCCGGAGAGGACGAGAGCGGGCATATCCTGCAGTCGCTTTTCACGGAGGCCGGCATAGACGGGTCCGGGGTCCTCGTGCGCGGCGGGTACAGCACCATCACGAAGATGCGCATCCTCGGCGCGCGGCAGCAGATGCTCCGCCTCGATTTCGAACAGATCGTGCCCCTCGATGAAGAGGGCCTCGCCTCGGTGCTCCGCTGGCTGGACGAGCGGCAGGCGCAGGGCCTCGACTGCATCGTCCTTTCCGATTACGGCAAGGGATTCATCACGCCGCAGCTGGCGGAAGCGGTCATCCGCCGGGGCCACGGCTGGAAGATCCCCGTGCTGGTCGATCCGAAGGGGAGCGACTGGCGGAAATATACCGGCGCCTACGGCATCACGCCGAATCTGAAAGAACTCTCCGACTGCTGCGGCGCGGCGATCCCCAATGAGGACGAAGCCATCGAGCGGGCCGGCGTGATGGTGCGCGAACGGTATCATCTGAAATATCTCTTCGTGACCCGTTCGGAAAAAGGGATCACCAGCATCGGGGCGAAGGAGATCATCCACTGCCCGGCCATGGCGCGGGACGTGTTCGATGTGTCCGGCGCGGGCGACACGGTTATGGCGGTCCTGGCAGCGGCCCTTGCCGCGGGGAAGGACTCGGAGACCGCGCTGAAGCTGGCGAATACCGCCGCGGGCATCGCCGTGTCCCGCGTGGGCACTTACCCGGTGAAGCGGGCGGAGGTGCTGGACGCGTGGGAGAGCGAAGGGCGCGACCTGCGGAAGCATTACCGGCCCCTCACTTGGGAAGAGGCGGAGCAGAAGATCGCTCGGTGGCGGGAAAAGGGAGAGACTGTGGTTTTCACGAACGGCTGCTTCGACATCCTGCACCGGGGCCATGTGACCTACCTCCAGCAGGCGGCCGCGCTGGGAGACCACCTGCTCGTGGGGCTCAATTCGGATGACTCCGTGCGCCGGCTGAAAGGGCCGGAACGTCCCATCAACGGCGAGCGGGACCGGGCGTTCATGCTGGCGGCGCTCCGCTTCGTGGACGATGTGGTCGTCTTCGGCGAGGACACGCCGCGGGAGCTCCTGTCCCGCCTGCGTCCGGACATCCTCGTGAAGGGCGGGGACTACCGCGCGGACGAGGTGGCCGGCCGGGAGTACGCCGGGCGCGTGGAGATCCTGCCCTTTGTGGACGGCTACTCCACCACGCGGACCATCGAGCGCATCCGCGAGCGCGGGGAGGGACAGCCATGAGCCGGCCGCTGGATCTGTCTCATAAGACCATCGTTATCTTTTACATGCTCTACTTCGGGGACATGGTGTCCATCACGCCGTTCCTGGAAGTGCTCCGGCGGTCGGCGGAGGGGTCCCGCATCGTGCTCGTCGTGGACCGTCGGTTCATCGATTCCGTCCGCTATAATCCGAATGTGGATGAGATTGTGCCGGCGGACCGGAAGTCCATGGGCATGGGGGCCACGTGGAAACTGGGGCGGCAGATCGGGGCCATGCGTCCGGATCTGCTCCTCGTCCTGCACGGCACGGCGCGCACATCTCTCATGGCGCTCGCCATGCATCCCCGGTACTGGACCGGCGAAGCGGGCACGCGGATCGACCGGTTCTTCATGGACCGGCAGCTCCTCGTAGAGCGCAAGGACTGCCATGCCGCCGAGAAATATCTGCGCGTGCTGGCCGATCTGGGCGTGTCGGATACGTCGAACAGCGGCCTCCGCACCTACACCTGCGAAGCGTGGGAAGATGGTGCGGCGCGATTTTTCCGGGAACACGGCATCCGCCGCGGGGACCGTCTCATCGGCCTCTCCGTGGGGAGCTCCACGAAAGAGAAGAACTGGCCGGCGGAGCGGTACGGCGCCGTGGCGGATCATTTCGCCGGACAAGGCTGGACGCCGGTGTTCTTCGGCGTGGACAGCGAGCGGCTTCTCATCGAAGAGGCGCTGGCGCACATGGAGCGGCGGGACCGCGCCGTCGTCGCGGCGGGGCATCTCTCTATGGGCGAATTCATGGCGGCCGCTTCGTGGTGCGCCGCGGGATTCACCAATGACAGCGGTCCCATGTATGTCTTCGACAGCCGCGGCGTGCCCACCATCGCCCTGTTCGGCCCGAGCAATGCGAAGCTGCATCATCCGCTGGGCGCGCGGTCCTGCGCGCTGTCGTCGAGCGACCTTCCCATGACGCAGGATCATGTGGCGCACACCATCCGGGACGGCAGCTACGTGCCCATCGAAGCTATCCCCGTGGAGACCGTCCTCCGCGCAGGCGAGTGGGCGCTGGGGCTCCGCGAGTCGGAGGCGTACAGCCGCCACGTCTGCTTCATAAAATCATAAAACGAAAGACTGTCATCCTGTCTGTCCATACGCCGGGCCGGCAGGATTTTTTTCGTGCGGGGAGATTTTCATTTCTCCCGGAAGTTGCGGTATAATAAAAATTACGAAGCCAATACAGGGAGGATCTCATATGTCTGAAAAACCGAAATATTACATCACGACGCCCATTTATTATCCGAGCGCAAAGCTCCATATCGGCCACACCTACTGCACCACCATCGCAGACTGCCTGGCCCGGTTCAAGCGCCTCGACGGCTATGACGTCTTCTTCCTCACCGGTTCTGACGAGCACGGCCAGAAGATCGAGCAGAAAGCGGACGAAGCGGGCGTGACGCCCATCGAATACACCAACAAGATCGTCGGCATGTTCCAGGAACTGTGGAAAGAACTGAACATCACCAACGACGATTTCATCCGCACCACCGAAGAACGGCATTACAAAGTGGTGCAGATGCTCTTCCAGCGCGCCTACGACAAGGGAGACATCTACAAGGGCAAGTACGAAGGCTGGTACTGCGTGCCCTGCGAATCGTTCTGGCCGGAAAACAAGCTGGACGAGAACCACATCTGCCCGGACTGCGGCCGCCCGCTCCAGCGCGTGAGCGAAGAGGCGTATTTCTTCAAGATGTCGAAATACGCGGACCAGTGGATGAAATACGTGGAAGAGCATCCGGATTTCATCCAGCCGGCGTCCCGCCGCAATGAGATGATCCAGTTCGTGAAGAGCGGGCTGGAGGATCTGTGCGTCTCCCGCACGAGCTTCTCCTGGGGCATCCCCGTACCGTTCGATCCGAAACACGTGGTCTACGTGTGGTTCGATGCGCTGGTGAATTATCTCACCGCTGCGGGCATCGTGGACGATCCGGAGAAATTCCATAAATTCTGGCCGGCGGACGTGCATCTCGTAGGCAAGGAAATCGTCCGCTTCCACACCATCATCTGGCCGATCATGCTCATGAGCCTCGGCATCGAGCTTCCGAAGATGGTCTACGGCCACGGCTGGCTCATCGTAGACGGCGAAAAGATGTCCAAGTCCAAGGGCAATGTGATCGATCCGATCCCGCTCCTGAAAGAATTCGGCTCCGATGCGATCCGTTACTACCTCCTGAATGACATCCAGCTCGGGCAGGACGGCAACTTCAGCCGCGACCGCCTCATCGGCCGCATCAATTCCGATCTCTCGAACGATCTGGGGAACCTCCTGTACCGCACGCTTTCCATGGCGGAAAAATACCGGAAGGGCATCGTTTCGAAAGGCGATGCGTCCGGCGATGCAGTCATCGCGGAAGCATCCTCGCAGGTGGAAGCCCATGCGGCGGACACGCTGCGGGATTACCGCGACGGCATGAACAACTGGAAGATCAACGATGCGCTGAAAGCGGTGTGGACCTTCGTGCGCTCCCTCAATAAGTACA
The DNA here is from genome assembly GCA_944390485.1 of Veillonellales bacterium. GTDB lineage: Bacteria > Bacillota > Negativicutes > Veillonellales > Dialisteraceae > UBA1822. The sequence continues at coordinate 452,754 of CALXPQ010000001.1, read as the reverse complement.
TTGACGTGACCGCGCCGTGGGTGCTGGCCAAGGATCCGGCGAAAGCGCCGCTGCTGGACGCGGTGCTGTATCATCTCTGCGAGGGCCTGCGCATTACTGCGCTCCTGGCGGAACCGGTCATCCCGATCGCCGCGGAGAAGATCTGGAATCAGCTCGGCCTGACGGACTTCCGGGCGGCGCTCCTGGCTGACGCCGTATGGGGCGGGCTGCCGGACGGCATCCAGACGAAGAAGGGAGATCCCATTTTCCCGCGCATCGAGATCGAAGAGGAGGCGAAAGAAGCGGCCAAGGCGCCGGCCAAAGCGGCTCCGGAGAAAGAGAAGAAAGCGGAAGCCGCCGAAGAAGCGCTGCCGCAGATCTCCATCGACGACTTTTTCCGGACCGATCTCCGCGTAGCCGAGATCCTCACCGCGGAAAACGTGAAGAAATCCAAGAAACTCATCCAGATGACGGTCTCTCTCGGCGGGGAAACGCGCACCGTCGTGAGCGGCATCGCGCAGTATTACCAGCCGGCGGATCTCATCGGGAAGCATGTCATCTTCGTAGCCAACCTGAAGCCGGCGAAGCTCATGGGCATCGAGTCGCAGGGCATGATCCTCGCCGCCTCGAAGGATGGGAAACTTGTGGTGCCGTTCGTGGATATGCCTGCGGGCAGCCGGGTGAAATGAGATGAAACTGTTCGATACGCACGCCCACGTGTACGACAAGGCGTTCGACAATGACCGGGACGCCATGATGAAGACCGTGTGGGAAGTCTGCGACTACGTGGTCTGCCCGGCGGAAAATCTGGAGACCAGCCGGAAAGCGCTGGCCCTGGCGCAGCAGTATCCGCACATGTACGCGGCAGCGGGCATCCATCCGCAGCTCACCGCACAGGCGACGGAGGAGGAGCTGGAGGGGATCCGGCAGCTCGTGGAAGCGCACCGGGACAAGATCGTGGCCATCGGCGAGATCGGACTCGATTATTACTACCTTTACAGCGAGATCGAGACGCAGAAAGAGTGGTTCGGCCGGCAGATCGACCTGGCGGCAGAGCTGGATCTGCCCATCCTCATCCACGACCGCGACGCGCACGGCGACACGGTGAAGATCCTGAAAGAGCACCGTTCGGACCGCCTACGCGGCATCCTCCACTGCTACAGCGGCAGTCTGGAGATGGCCCGGGAACTCATCCGGATGGGCTTCTATATCTCTTTTGCCGGCCCGGTGGTCTTCCCGAAGAGCACGAAGCTCAAAGAAGTGGCGAAGGAACTGCCGCTCGATCGCATTCTCGTGGAGACGGACAGCCCCTACCTCACGCCGCCGCCCTTCCGCGGCCGCCGGAACGATCCGTCGAAGGTGCAGTACGTGGCGGAAGAGATCGCCCGCCTGAAAGGCCTGCCCGTGGAGACGGTCGTCGAAGCAACGCGGCGGAATGCGCTCGCTATTTATCAGATTCAGGAATAAAAGAAAACTCCCTTTTTGCAGGGAGTTTTTTTGTGTGCTGATCACTTTCCGGTCTGCTCATCAGAAAAAGTGTATGCTATTTCGGCTTCCACGGTGCGGGCGCAGGAAATAGAATCCCTTTTTGATTTGCAGTAGTCTATCTGTTATAATGGATGCATGACAAATATGTCATGAAGATTTACTTTTTCGCATAAAAACAGGTTGTCCGAAAGGAGGATACCCGAATGATCACAGAACAGGAGATTTACCTGACTGATCCCGAAGCCAAAGCGCAGGTCATCGAATTCCTGAAGGGGTTCGATCTGACGTTCACCGGGAATATCGACTATACCATGGGGTTGTTTGACGACGGCAAGCTCATCGCGACCGGCTCGCTCGGCGGCCGCGTCATGCGCGACATCGCCATTTCTGAAGAATACCAGCACAAAGGTCTGACGCACCGCATCATCCGCAATCTGGAAGGCGAGTCCCACCGCCGCGGCATCACGGGGAACCAGATCTTCACGAAGCCGCAGAACGTGCCGGTCTTCGAGCATATGGGGTTCAAGCTCGTCTGCGTGGCGGAGCCCTATGCGGCGCTCCTTGAAAAAGGGCAGAACACGCTGGAAGAATACCTGAACCGCATCCGTCCGATCCTCGGCACCGGGGAAGGACGCAACCGCGGCGCCATCGTCATGAACTGCAATCCCTTCACGCTGGGGCACCGGTCTCTCGTGGAATATGCGGTCAACAACTGCGATGAAGTCATCATCTTCGCCGTGCAGGAAGACCGCTCCATTTTCCCGTTCTCCGACCGCTTCTCCCTCATGAAGCAGGGCGTGCAGGACATGCGGGGCGTACAAATCGTGAGCGGCGGCGACTACATCATTTCCAACGCGACGTTCCCCACGTACTTCATCAAAGGCACCCAGGAACTGGCAGCGCAGACGAAGCTCGACGCCACTGTCTTCGCCACGCGCATCGCGCCGGCGCTCAATATCACCGTGCGCTTCGTCGGGGATGAACCGACGGACAAGACGACTCTCGCCTACAATCGGGCGATGAAGGAAGTCTTCGGTTCGAACGGCATCGAGCTCAAGATCATCCCCCGCGAGCAGAAAGGCGATCAGGTGGTGAGTGCGTCCACGGTGCGCCGCGCCCTCGTAGAGGACGACTGGGAGACCGTGCGCCGCATGGTGCCGCGCACGACGCTGAACTATCTCCAGAGCGAAGCCGGCGAGGCTATCATCCAGAAGATGAAGCTGATGGCAAGTCTCGGCCAGAAGATCTGATCAGCATCAAACAGGAGCCTCTGTCCGGACACCTTCGGGTGAAAGGTCAGGGGCTTTTCGTATGGGCATTTCCGGCGAACATATTTTCTTTTTATGATATAATAAGAAAAAATGTTTGAGGATCAGGAGGGCATATGGAACTGGAAGAAAAACTGGCCATTCTGGCGGATGCCGCCAAATATGACGTATCCTGTTCGTCCAGCGGTTCGCGGCGGCGGAACACGCCCGGCGGGACGGGAAACGCGAGCTGGGCGGGCATCTGCCACAGCTGGGCGGCGGACGGGCGGTGCATTTCCCTGCTGAAGATCCTCATGACGAATGCGTGCATCTACGACTGCGAGTACTGCGTGAACCGCCGGAGTCACGATACGCCGCGGGCCATGCTCTCCGTAGAGGAGATTGTGCGCGTCACCATGGCGTTTTACCGCCGCAACTACATTGAGGGCCTTTTCCTGAGCTCGGGCATCATCCGTTCGCCGGACTACACCACGGAGCTCTTTCTCCAGGTGGCCCGCACGCTCCGGGAGAGGGAGCGGTTCAACGGGTATATCCACATGAAAGCCATCCCCGGCACGGACGCGCGGCTCCTGGAGCAGCTGGGGCGGTATGCGGACCGGATGAGCGTCAATATGGAGCTGCCGTCGGAGCGGTCCCTCCGGCTTCTGGCTCCGCAGAAATCGAGGCAGGCCATCCTGTCGCCGATGAAATTCATTCACGACCGGCTGACAGAAGCAGAGGAAGAGAAGCGGGCCCGCCGGAAACCGGCGCCGTTCGTGCCGGCGGGGCAGACGACGCAGCTCATCGTGGGGGCCAGCGGGGAGAGCGACCGCCAGATCCTGCGGCTCACCGAAGGGCTGTACCGCGCGGTGGGACTAAAGCGGGTCTATTACTCGGCCTATGTGCCGGTCATACGGGGCGCGCATCTGCCGGTCATCGCACGGCCGCCTCTCCTGCGGGAAAACCGGCTGTATCAGGCGGACTGGCTGATCCGGAAATACCAGTTCACCGCAGAGGAACTGCTGCCGGAGACCGCGCCGGATTTCGATCTGGAACTGGATCCCAAAGCCTGCTGGGCCCTGCGGCACCGGGAGCTGTTCCCGGTGGAAGTCAACCGGGCGCCTTACGAGATGCTGCTCCGCGTGCCCGGCATCGGCGTACAGTCCGCCATCCGCATCGTGAAACTCCGCCGGTACGGCTGGCTCTCTGCGGACAGCCTGCGCCGCGTCGGCCTCGTGTGGAAGCGGGCCCGTCATTTTCTTACGGTAAAAGGGCGGTATTACGGCGGAGGCCCCTCCCTGCGGAACGATCTGGTCTCGGTGAAGACGCAGCGGGCCATGCGGGAAATGAGCCTTTTCGAAGGGCAGGTGTGATATGATCTATCGGTATGACGGGACCTTTCCCGGATTTCTGTGCGCGGTGTACGAAGCTTATCATGACGGGACGAGCGGCGTGGAAGGAATCTGCGCCGGCCCGGGACCGGCTGCGCTGTTTTCCCGGGAGACGGCGGTGCAGACGCGCGAAGACCGGGCCGGACGGGTGGCGGCCGCCTTTTACCGGGACTGCGGCCGCGCGGCGTCGCAGTGGCTGTACCGGGCCTTCCTGGCGGAGGAGCCGGACAGGGAAAACTTTCTTTTTACCTATATGCGGCAGGGGTTCCGCCTGAAGCGGGCGCTGTACGCTCATCGGACGGAACGCTGGGCATGGACCGTCTTTCAGTGGGCGCAGAAAACCGGCGCAGAGGCAGGGAAGCTTCTGGGACTGATCCGTTTCAGTGAGCTGGAAGAAGGACTGCTCTACGCGGAAATCAGTCCCACTCACGACGTGCTGCCGCTCCTGACCAGTCATTTCCGCCGGCGGCTGGCGGCGGAACCGTGGGCCATTCACGATGTGCGCCGGAAGCGGGCCGCTTTCTGGGATACGAAAACGATGCTCTTCGCCGATGTGCCGGAGCAGGCCGATACAATTCGCTGGAGCGGAAAAGAACAGGCAATGCGCCGGATGTGGCGCACCTATTACCGCCGCATCGCCATAGCCGACAGACAGAACCCCGCTCTCCGCCGCTCTTTCATGCCGGAGAAATACTGGCACCATCTCCCGGAGATGGACCGCCGGCCGTGAATTTGGCCAGACGGTTTTACGAAGGGCATGGAGTGAAATACTGTTATTGTGGAACGGCTGTGATGGAGCCGCTGACCATCAATTTTTGTGTACATGATGAACATCAGAAGGCTCTCTGGCGGAGATGAAAGCCACCAAGTTGGGCAGGCTCGACGTGGATACCACGAGCGATACGAAGAACACCATCGAAGTGAACTACATTAAGATCATTGTGGATGGGGAAACCGTGCTCGAGCTGGACAAGTATAACTACATCGGCAACGTAGACAGCACCAATTATCTCGCGGAAGTGCGCGACGCCCTCGGTCTTGCGTAAAAGGAGGAAAGCATGACCATCCACCTCACAAAGCCCATGACCCTCAAAGGGGCGGAAGTATCCGAGCCCGCGATCGATTTCGAAGCCCTCACCGGTGCGGATCTCGTCGCCGCGGAGGGCGAAGTCAGTGTTATGGGGGACAATACGCCTTTCATCGCCGCGTCCATGCGGTATCAGGCAGCGGTGGCCGCCCGCATGATCGGATGCCCCGCGGACGATGTGATTGCGATGCCGGCGGCCGATTTCAAGGCCGTCATCTTGCCCCGGTGATGTGTTTTTTACTGGCATAGGCGTCCTGGATAAAAGGACGCTGCGCCGGAACGGACTCCGGAACATCAAAAAACTGGCGCTCTAAATGGCTATGGCCACCGCGACGCCAGCGGGATTTTATCTCGGGAGGCCCGTCGCTGACAGGTGTGAATACGCGGGCTTCATCGAGGAAATCCAAAACGGAAAATAATTGCAGTACAAAAAGAAAAGCGTCCCGGAGGACACTGAAGAGGATAGGTTAGATGGTACTACACAGACAGCCGATAAGGCCGATGGTGAGAAGGCCGAGATTTTCTTTCCATGTATTGTGGGACATTTTCATTAAAATGACTATAAACACAGGAAGGAAAATTAAAGGGAAAAAGAGAATCGGAAAATAATTTGTAATAAAAACAATCAATGTGCTGTATAAAATCAAAGCACCAAGAATAACGATAAGCCACATAAGGCATCATCCTTTCTTAATTTTATTATATCAGGCATTCTGATTATTTGTAAGGAGGTCACATGCCGAGCAAAGAATTTACCTTCGGATTCGGCCTGTCTGCAGCGATGAATTCCTCCTTTGCGGCGAGTTTTTCCAAGGCAAGCAAGGAAATAGTTGAACTGCGGCAATACTCAGAAAATCTGAGAGAGAAAACAGATCGGCTGAAAAAAACTCGGAGACGGCATCATTAATGAGAAGACCTTCAATACAGCGGTGATGCGGAAAATGAAAAAAGCCTGATTGCATGGTGGAATGTCTCCATGGACATGTTCCGCGCTGCCTTTGCAGACTGGAATATTATTATCTGGTATTTTACGAATAAGAAAACCATTGTGCTTCCTGTCTTCCAGAGAGAATTGGACTCCGACGGATTTCAAGAAATCAATGGCTTTTGGTTTGTTCATTCTAAGGGCAAATGTTTTTCGCTGAATATGAGGATGAGATATGAGGTGGCTTGCACAGCTATCATTGAGATAGCCGCACTCCCCGCGGCAGGTACAGAATACAGGGGGAGGAGACGCGGGAAAACCTGTGGAATTTTCTTGACAAATGGCGGGAGCGCGGATATACTATTACACGTATCAATTGCAAGAAGAAGTCATCCGCTTCTCACCTTACAAGGCTTGCGCTACTAAGGTCACGTATGAATTCAGGGCGGACGGCTTCGGCTGTCCGCTTTTCCTTGCAATGAAGTCTTTTTCGGAGGTGAAAAGAATAAGTAGGGAACTCAGTATCAATGAGCAGATCCGTGCCCGTGAGGTCCGGGTCGTCAGCGATACAAACGAACAGTTGGGGATCATGGCTCTTCGCGAAGCGATTCGTCTGGCAGAGGAAAAAGGACTTGATCTCGTGGAGGTCGCGCCGAACGGCAAGCCCCCGGTGTGCCGCATCATGAATTACGGCAAGTACAGATATGAACAGCAGAAGCGTGATAAGGAAGCCAAGAAGAAACAGAAGATCTTCCAGATCAAGGAAGTCAAGCTTCGTCCGAACATCGACGATCATGATTTCTTCGTGAAGCTGAAGCACGCACAGCGTTTCCTCGCCGACGGCAATAAGGTCAAAGTGACGATCATGTTCCGCGGCAGAGAGATGACGCATCCCGAGCTGGGCAGAGAGGTCCTCGAACGTGTCGCCAAAGAGCTCGGAGATACGATTGTTCGAGAGAAGCCGCCGAAAATCGAAGGCCGCAATATGACGATGGTCATTGCGCCGAAAGCTTGATAAAGGAGAGATTGATTATGCCGAAAATGAAAACCCGCCGCGCCGCAGCAAAGCGCTTCACTGAAACCGGTTCCGGTCAGTTCAAGAGAAACAAAGCCTTCCATAGCCATATTCTTGAAAAGAAATCTCCGAAGAGAAAGAGAAATTTCAGAAAAGCAGCTATGATTTCCAAGTCTGATTACAAACGCGTTGTAAGAATGCTGCCGAACGGCTGATAGAAGGAGGATGTAAGAATGGCAAGAGTAAAGAGCGGACTTACCAATCACGCAAGACATAAAAAGATTCTGAAACTGGCAAAGGGCTACAGAGGCGCCCGCCACGCTCAGTTCCGCAAGGCCAATGAACTGGTCATGAAGGCTCTCTATTATGCAAGAAGAGACCGCAGAGCGAAGAAGAGAGAATTCCGCAAGCTGTGGATCGTCCGCATCAACGCGGCGGCCCGTCAGAACGGCCTGACCTACAGCACGCTGATTGCAGGCCTGAACAAAGCCGGCATCGAAGTGAACCGCAAGATGCTGTCTGAACTGGCGATCCATGATCCGGCAGCTTTCACGAAGCTGGCTGAAGCGGCAAAGAACGCCTGAGTATACGAAAAAAGGATGTGTCCGTGCGGCACATCTTTTTTTATGCGGGGAAAGGGGATAAGGAATGGATATACGCCGGAGCGGGCCGGAGGAGATCGGAGAATGGATGGCGCTCACGCGGGAGATGCGCCATGATTTTCCCGGGCTGGAGACGGAAGAGGGCATGGCGGCGCATCGTCAGACCGTGCTGCAGTACATGGAGGCCGGACGTGCGCTTTCGTGCTGGATGGACGGGACGCTGACCGGCGTGCTTCTGTATACCCGGGCACCGGGTTCGCTGGATTTTCTCGCCGTGCGGAGATGCTTCCGCCGCCGTCATGCGGCGGAAAGACTGGTTCGCACGGCGCTGGAGCAGATCGGGCCGGGAAATGTCATGGTGATGACGCATCCCGCGGGCGTTCCGGAAGGACAGGCGGCACGGGCTTTCTACCGGCGGATGGGATTTGAGGAAGGGGCGGTAACAGAAGCCTTCGGAGCGCCGGTGCAGATCTTGTATCTGCGAAGGAGCGCAAAAGAAAAAGACGGACGGGAATGAACCGGTCCGTCTTTTCTTATATCGGTCAGCAGATCACATTTTTCTGCCGGCCGTCTTTCCATGCCTGGATGTTGTCGAATACGATGGCGGCGCGCCGCTCCATGGCTTCTGCGCTGAAGAAGCCCAGATGGGGCGTGAGCAGGCAGTGCGGCGCGGAGAGCAGGGGATGATCGGCCGGGAGCGGCGGTTCCTGCTCATACACATCGATGCCGGCCCCGCCGAGTCGTCCGTCTTTCAGCGCATCCGCCAGTGCGGCGCTGTCTACGATGGGACCGCGGGCGGTGTTGATGAGAAGCGCGGTAGGTTTCATGAGAGCCAGCTCTTTTTGGCCGATGAGCCCCCGGGTGGCGTCCGTCAGCGGCAGGTGGATGGATATGATGTCGCTGGTGCGGAGCAGCGTTTCCAGATCCGTGTAGCGGATCCGGTCGTCTTTCGGCGTGCGGCTCCATCCCCAGACATCGCAGCCGAAGGCGCGGGCCAGTTCTGCCGTGCGGCATCCGATGGCGCCGGTGCCGATGATGCCGAAGCGTTTTCCCGCGAGTTCTCCGCCGAGAAATCCTGCATTGTTTTTTCCGCTGCGCACGGCGGGGTCTGCATGGGGCAGATCACGGACAAGGGAGAGCGCCATGCCGAAGACGAGCTCGGCAACGGCTTCTGTGGAATAGCCGGCGCAGTTGGAGACGGCGACGCGGTGTTCCCGGCAGAAAGCCGTATCGACGTGGTCGACGCCGGTGAAGGCGATGCAGAGATAGCGGAGCTGCGTTGCAGCCGCGAGAGCCTCCGCTGTGCAGGGATAGTTGGCGATGACCGCGGCGTCCGCAGAGGCGAGGCGGCGGCCCAGCTCCTGCTGTCCGGCGGGGCGGTCCGCATAGGATTCGATGATCCATCCGGCCTCTTCCAGCGGACGGGCCAGCGAGGAGAGGCGTTCTTCGGAAATGGAGAGCGGTTCAGCGATGACTAATTTCATGACAGATCCTTTCTTATGGAAAATCACACAGGCGGCCGGCGGATGAGCCGGAAGGGCAGATGCAGCACCGGGCGGCTGGGAAACTGAGACAGGAATACGCCGGCGACCATGAAAAGCACGCCCGCCGTTTCGCGGAGCGTCATGGTCTCGTCGAGGAAGAAGAGTCCGGACAGGCCGCCGAAGACCATTTCCAGACTGAGAATCATGGAGCACTCCGTAGGCGGCAGATGTTTCTGGCCGACAACCTGCAGCGTGTAGGCCACGCCGGTGGAGAAGACGCCTACATAGAGGATGGGCCACCAGGCGGCGAGCAGGGCCGGCAGGGAAATGGATTCAAAGAGAAGCGCGCCGGCAAGACTGATAAGGCCGCAGACGAAAAATTGGCCTGCGGCGATTTCCAGCGGCGCATAGCGCTGCGACGCATAATCCAGATAGAGGATATGGAAGGTAAAGCAGAGCGCGCCGAGGAAAACCAGGCCGTCGCCGGGGCCGATCTGCATGGCTTCTGTCACGGACAGGAAATAGACGCCGGTCATGGCGAGGCAGGCGCCGATCACGTGGTTCCTCCGGAGAACGCTGCCCAGGAAAAGGCCGAAGAGCGGCACCATGAGGATGTATGTGGCCGTGATGAAGCTGGCCTTGGAGGCGGTCGTATAGAGCAGGCCGAACTGCTGGAACAGGGTGCCGCCGCAGAGGAGGCAGCCCGCGATGGAGACGCCGAGCCATTCGGGAAAATCCGGCGGCTTCGGCGGCGCTTCCCGGCGGCTCAGGAAGAGCACGGGCAGGAGGGACAGAGAGCCGATGAAGGAACGGCAGGCACTGAACGTGAGAGGCCCGATGTCGTCCATGGCGACGACCTGTGCGACGAAGGCAAAGCCCCAGATCGCAGCGGTCAGCACGAGAAGAAGACGGTATTTCATGAAAACACACCCGCAGGATAGACAAACGACGGCAGGAAATCGGTTTCCTGCAAAACAGTATCATTATATAATACTTTTGGACAAGAAGAAACGGCCGGGCATCCGGCCGGCACAGGGAAGGCGTGAGAAGGATGAAATGGAAACTGGCGGCCATCGATCTGGACGGGACGCTGCTGCACGACGACATGACGATCTCTGCGTATTCACGGGACGTGATCCGGCAGGCGGCGCAACGGATGCGCATCGTGGTGGCTACGGGGCGGATGTTTGATTCCGCCCGGCAGAAGACGCAGCTGCTCGGACTGGGCGATGTGCCTGTGATCTGTTATACCGGCGCGTGGGTCGGACTGGCGGAGTCAGGGACTGTCCTGCGGAAAGAAGGCATCCCCGCGGAGACGGCCGCGCAGATCCTGCAGGATGGGCGGACCTTTGGCTGGCTTATCCAGTCCTATATCGAAGATGCGATCTGCCTGCCGGCGCCGTCGGAAGCGGAAGCGTGCTGCCGGAAGTACCGCTCAAAGGAGGCGGTCTATCTGGGAGAAGCTTTCTACCACCCGGAGACCGATCCCACGCGGCTGATCGTGGTGGAGCCGGATGCCCGGAAGCGCGAGGCCATCCGCGCCTATCTGCAGAACCATTATGGCGATGTGGTGGAGATGGTGCATCCAGGGGATTTCTTCCTCGATATCCACAAAAAAGGTGTGTCCAAAGGAGCCGCGCTCCGTGCGCTCGGCCGCCGGTGGGGTATCGCTCCGGAGGAGATGATTTCTTTCGGCAATACGGAGAACGACGCATCCATGCTGCGGGTCACCGGCTGGTCTTGTGCGGTGGCCAACGCGGAGCCGGAAGCAAAGGCGGCGGCAAAAGAGGTCCTGCCGTTGACCAATGAAGAAGACGGTCCCGCCCGCCGGCTGGCAGAGCTGCTTCAGCAGCGGTGAACATAAAAAGGCACACAAAAACAGCGTCCGGAAAGACGCTGTGCGTGTGCTTTTTTATTGCTTCTTTTTTTCAAAAAAGGAAATGGTTTCGGCCAGTCCGTCAGACAGGTCGCAGGCGGGCGTCCAGCCGAGGAGCCGGCGCGCTTTCTGGTGAGAAAGACACGACCGGTAAATGTCGCCGGCGCGGGCTTCGCTGTGCCGGACCGGGACGGATTTCCCGGACAGCCGCACCATGGTTTCGGCCAGCGTATTGAGGGACAGCTCCGTTTCTGTGCTGACATTGCAGATTTCCCCGCTCCCGCAGGTGAGCGCCGCCAGATTGGCGGAGACCACGTCATGCACATTGATGAAATCCCTCGTCTGTCCGCCGTCGCCGAAGATCGTGAGCGGCGCGCCTTCCGCCAGCAATTTGGCGAAAATATAAATTACGCCGCCTTCGCCGTGCGCGCCCTGCCGGGGGCCGTATACGTTGCTGTAGCGGAGCACCGTGTAGTCCAATCCGTACAGGCGGCGGTACAGGTCGAGATACCGCTCCGTCATCCATTTGGTGAGGCCGTAGAACGAGGCGGGGCGGGGTTCTGCGTCTTCGGTCAGGGGGAGCGCCTCGCTGTCGCCGTACACCGCGGCGGAGGAGGAAAATATGATTTTTTTCACGCCGCCTGCGCGCGCGGCTTCCAGAAGGGAGAGCAGCCCCATGATGTTTTCGTCCGCGTCGTGATAGGGGTCGTTGATGGAGGCGGGCACCATGGTCTGTGCCGCTTCGTGATAGATGACGTCAAAGCGGCGGTCTGCGAGGAAGCGGAGCGCGTCCCGGCTGCGGATATCCGCTTCGATGAATTCCGCGTTTTCCGGCAGGAATTCTGTCGTGCCGCTGGACAGATTGTCGATGATCGTGACGGCATGCCCCTCTGCAAGGAGCGCGTCCGCCAGATGAGAACCAATGAAACCGGCGCCGCCGGTCACAAGAATATTCATATACAGCCGCCTTTCTCAGTCCATATGGAAGCGGTAGCCCGCGCCCCAGACGGTCTCGATGCGTTCATAGGGGCGGCCTGCGATGGCTTTCAGTTTATCGCGCAGCCGGTTGATGTGGACCGTGACAGTCGCCGGCTCGCCGATGGGGTCGAGGCTCCAGATTTTTTCAAAGAGCTGCTCTTTGGAGAAGACTTCGTTCGGATGCTCCACGAGGAAGCAGAGCAGGTCGAATTCCTTGCCGGTTAGGGACACGTCTTTTCCGTCCAGGATGACCTGACGGGCTTTCGGGCGGATCGTCAGGTCGTCGACCGTGATGCCTTCCTCCACCGCGGGGAGAGACGATTCGGACTTCATCAGGCGCTGATGGGTGGAGATGTGGGCGCGGAGTCGGGCGACCAGTTCCGTCGGGCTGAAAGGCTTCACGATATAGTCGTCCGCCCCGAGGCCGAGGCCGCGGATCTTGTCGACTTCTTCCTTCCGGGCCGTAACGAAAAGGATCGGCGCGTCCGTTTTTTCCCGCATCTTGCGGCAGAGGGAGAAGCCGTCGTCTCCCGGCAGCATGACGTCCAGCAGGATGGCGTCGATCTTTACTTCGTCCATGATCTTCATCGCGTCTTCGCCGTTTTCCGCAATGCGGACCACATAATTGTTGGGTTCCAGAAAATCTCTTTCCAGTTCAGCGATCAGAGAATCGTCTTCTACAATGAGTACGTTCAGCATGGTAAACCTCCTGTCGTGGGAAATGCAATGGAGATGGTCAGTCCGTTTTCGTTGCGGGCGGAGATGCGGCCGCCGTGCGCGGCGGCGATCTGCGCGGCGATGTGAAGGCCGAGCCCCGAGCCGGGACGGCGCGCGGCGCCGGGCCCGCGGAATCCCGGTTCAAACAGATGAGAGAGCGCTTCTTCCGGCTGTACGCCCGGGCCGTCGTCGTGATAGGTGAAGACCGGCCGGCCGTTTTCTGCCTGGAAGCGGATCGAGACGGCAGAAGCCGGTGCTTCCCGGTATTTGATCGTATTCGTCAGCAGATTCATGAGGATGCGCCGGAAGGCCTGCCAGTCGAGCGGCAGCACCAGTGCATCATCCAGCTCCAGATGCAGCGTGACCTGCTGTTCCTGCAGCCAGCCGGATTGTTCTTCCTGGAAGGCCCTGAGAAGCAGTGCCGGCGGCTGCGGCGTCAGCTGGACCGGCGGCAGGCCGCCTGAACGGTTGGCTGCAGAAAGCGCATCGATGAGGCGGGACAGGTCGCGGGCCCGCAGGGCGATCGCGGCCAGATAGGCGTCCCTCTTTTCCGGCGTATGATCCAGATGTTTCTGCAGCGCTTCCGTATAGCCGAGGATCGTCGTGAGCGGCGTCCTGAGATCGTGCGTGATGCCGGAGACGGCCGTGCGCCGCTCGGTTTCCGCGGCTTCGCGCAGCTTCGCGTCTGTCCGGAGCCGTTCCCGGAGCGACGCGAACGCTTTCGTAAGAAAGGCCGTGTCCCCGGACGCCTCCTCCGGCAGCGGTGCCTCGTAGCATCCGAGCGCCGCCGCCCGCATGGCTTCGGCCAGCTGCCGCGCCTGCGGAGAGACAGGAGATGGGGAATGGACAGGCTGTACCATGACTGAACTCCCTTTGCCAATATAGCCGGAGGGCCGTAAGCCTTCCGCAACGGAAAATAAAAAATCGTTAAATTCTCATTCCAGCACCAGTTCGACCGGGCAGTGGTCGCTACCGAAGATCTCCGGGTGGATCGACGCGCCGCGGACGCGGCTGTCCAGAGACGAAGACGTGAGGAAATAATCGATGCGCCAGCCGATGTTCCGTTCCCGTGATTTGGCGAAGTAGCTCCACCAGGAGTACGCCTGCGCGGCGTCCGGATGCAGCAGGCGGAATGTGTCCGTAAAACCTGCCGCGAGAAGCTCGGTCATTTTGCCCCGCTCTTCATCGGTGAAGCCGGCATTCTGATGATTCTGTGCCGGGTTGGCCAGATCGATGTCGCAGTGGGCGACATTCAGGTCGCCGCACAGGATGACGGGCTTCGTCTGTGATAGAGATAGAAGATAGGAGCGGAAATCGTCTTCCCAGCGCATGCGGTAGTCCAGGCGGGTGAGCCCGCGCTGGCTGTTCGGCGTATAGCAGACGACGAGATAGCGGTCGGGATATTCCGCTGTGATGAGCCGGCCTTCCTGATCGTGCTCTTCCAGCCCCATGCCGTATGTGACGGCAAGCGGCTCTTCCTTCGTAAATAACGCCGTGCCGCTGTATCCTTTCTTGACGGCGCTGTTCCAGTACTGGCGGTAGCCGGGAAGATCCAGCTCCACTTGTCCCGGCTGGAGCTTCGTTTCCTGCAGACAGAAACAGTCGGCGTCGAGCGACTGGAACGCATCCATGAATCCTTTTTTCAGACAGGCGCGCAGTCCATTGACGTTCCATGAGATATATTTCTGCAGTCCCATGACAGCTCCTTTCTTGAAACAGAAGATAGAATTTCTTTATTTCTTTTTATTATACACTTTCTTTTCCCGGAATTATACTGTTTTGAAGGATATAGATATATTTCATAACCTTTTCAGACATAGCTGAGAAGCTCATATATTTTTTCTTTCTCTCGGCTTCTGTAAAAATAAAAAGAATTTTCTTTATAAGAATATGCAGAGAATTTCACAGGTGTAAATTGTCTGTAAGGAACGGACGAACGCGAAATCTTTTTAATTTGCCGCTCAGCAGGGCGATAGAATCTGCGGTGGAAGCGCAGGCGGACCGCGGTTTCTATTCTGCAAAGCGGTCATGGTATAATGAAAAATCATAAGAAAAAGTTTTTCTGGTATGCGGGCAGGCCTGGTCTGTCCCGGGAGGGAGAATCCTATGAAAAAAATCGTAGTGACGGTAGTCGGGGCGGACAGAGTGGGCATCATCGCAGGTGTGACCCGCGGTCTGGCCGATCATGAGATCAATGTGCTCACGGTGTCGCAGACTATCGTGGACGGGATCTTCAATATGGTACTTATGTGCGATATGGAGGGCTCGAAGAATACGCTGGCGGAGATTCAGCAGACGATGGGAGGCATCGGCGAAGCGCTCGGCGTGGAAGTGCGGGTGCAGCTGGCGGACGTTTTCTATGCGATGCACCGGATCTGAGAGGTGAGAGCCATGCTGGACATCGAAGACATTCTTGCGACAGAGCGCATGTTCGACCAGAACAAACTGGATGTGCGCACCATCACCATGGGGATCTCGCTCCTCAGCTGCGTATCCGACGACGAAGCGGTTCTGTGCCGCCGGATCTACGACACGATCTGCAGGAAGGCGGAGCATCTCACGGAAGTAAGCCGGGAGATTTCCGCGGAATACGGCGTGCCGATCGTGAACCGCCGCATTTCCGTCACGCCGATCGCTCTCGTGGCGGGCGGCTGCGGGGCGAAGGATTATGTGAAAATCGCCGAGACGCTGCAGCGGGCGGCGGATACGCTGGGCATCGATATCATGGGCGGGTTCTCCGCACTGGTGGACCGCGGCATGACTGCTTCCGACGAGAAGCTGCTCGATTCCATCCCCGAAGCGCTGTCCGTGACGAAGAGCATCTGCAGCTCCGTCGCGGTGGGCTCCACGAAGGCGGGCATCAATATGGATGCGGTGCGCCGCGTGGGCGAGATCGTGAAGGAACTGGCAGAGCGCACGAAGGACCGCGACGCGGATGGATGCACGAAATTCGTGGCCTTCTGCAACGCGGTGGAGGATAATCCGTTCATGGCGGGCGCGTTCCATGGCGTGACGAACGGCGACTGCGCTATCCATGTGGGCGTCTCCGGGCCGGGGGTGGTGAAGCGCGCACTGGAAGAAGTGAAAGGCGCGCCGTTCGAAGTGGTTGCCAAGACGGTGAAAAACACGGCGTTCATGATCACCCGGCTGGGGCAGATGGTGGCGCAGGCGGCGACGGAACGGCTGCATGTGCCTTTCGGCATCATCGACCTGTCCCTCGCGCCGACGGCGGCTGTGGGCGACAGCGTGGCGGCGGTGCTGGAGGAAATGGGGCTGGAGAGCTGCGGCGGTCCGGGTACGACGGCGGCGCTGGCGCTCCTGAACGACGCGGTGAAAAAAGGCGGGCTCATGGCTTCGTCCAGCGTGGGCGGCCTGTCCGGCGCGTTCATCCCGGTCAGCGAAGATCTGGGGATGATCGAAGCGGTGCAGCGCGGCAGCCTGACGCTGGAGAAGCTGGAAGCGATGACCTGCGTCTGCTCGGTCGGCCTGGATATGATCGCCGTGCCCGGCGACACGAGCGCGGCGACCATTTCCGCCATCCTTGCAGACGAGGCGGCCATCGGCATGATCAATAACAAGACCACGGCGGTCCGTCTCATCCCGGCGCCGGGAAAGAAGCCGGGGGATATGGTGACCTTCGGCGGCCTGATGGGCTATGCGCCGGTCATCGAAGTGAGCCGGTTCCGGGCGGATGATTTCATCGCCCGCGGCGGACGCATCCCCGCGCCGCTTCGGTCGCTGACCAACTGAATAGAAAGGCAGGGCAGGGGCGGACGTCCCTGCTCTTTATCTATGAGCTTCGGACCCGTTTGTGCCGCCAGTTTTCATGCTATAATATGATAAAGCAATGACAGCAGGGAGGTGTCTATGGAACTTTTACAGCATCCTGTCATAGAAGGGATCCTTGTCGCCGTGATTTTCATTTCCATCCTGGTCGAAATCAAGACGGCGGGATTTTCCGGCGGCGGACTGGTGGCGGCGCTTTTCGGCCTGCTCCTGCTGTGGAGCCGCTGGTATGATACGGCCTGGCCGATGGCGGAAGCGCTGCTTTTCTTCGGCGGACTGGTGCTCGTCTTTGCCGACCTGCTGTTCCTGGCGACCGGCGCAGCGGCGGCGGGCGGACTGGTGGCCATGGCGGCGTCGCTGTACTTCCTGTTCGGCGCGGACGTGACGGCCATGTATGTCCTGGCGGGCGGTCTCGTGGCGGCCGTGGCCGGCCTGTGCGTCCTGGCAGGGCGGCTGTCGGAGAACCGGCTGTGGAAAAAGATTTCTCTTTCGCTCAGTCTGACGTCGCAGAAGGGCTATGTGTCCTCGTCGGAAAATCTCATCCATTGGGAGGGGAAACGGGGGACAGCTCGGTCCGTGCTCCGGCCTGCCGGGAAGGTAGAAATCGACGGCACGGTGCTCGATGCAGTGACGCAGGGCGATTTCGTGGAAGCCGGGAAACCGGTGGTCGTGGTCCGGGCGGAAAGCAATCGCGTCGTGGTGCGCGAGATCCGGTGAGTGTATATAGGAGGGACTTAGCATGGTATTCGTTGTTCCCGTTCTTTCATTTGTGGTCGTCATTCTCATCCTGTCTCTGTTCTTCCACTTCGTGCCGGTGGGGCTGTGGATCTCCGCACTGGCGGCGGATGTGCGCATTTCTCTGTTCAATCTGGTGGGCATGCGCATCCGCCGCGTTTCGCCGCGGATGATCGTGCTGCCCCTCATCAAGGGGACGAAAGCGGGGCTGGCGCTCAATGCCAATCAGCTGGAAGCGCATTACCTCGCCGGCGGTAATGTGGATAATGTGGTGGATGCGCTTATCGCGGCGCACCGCGCGCAGATCGCGCTGAGCTTCGAGCAGGCGGCGGCCATCGATCTGGCAGGCCGCGACGTGCTGGAAGCAGTGCAGATGAGCGTCAATCCGAAGGTCATTGAGACGCCTACCATCTCGGCCGTGGCGAAAAACGGCATCGAATTGAAAGTCCGCGCCCGCGTCACGGTGCGCGCCAATATCGACCGGCTCGTCGGCGGTGCGGGAGAGGCGACGATCATCGCCCGCGTCGGGGAAGGCATCGTCACGACGGTGGGCTCTTCGGAGAGCCATACGGACGTGCTGGAAAATCCGGATCACATTTCCCGGACAGTGCTGGGCAAGGGGCTGGATTCCGGCACGGCGTTTGAGATCCTGTCCATCGATATCGCCGATGTGGACGTAGGGCGCAACATCGGGGCGCAGCTCCAGACCGACCAGGCGGAAGCGGACAAGAAGATCGCGCAGGCCCGGGCGGAAGAGCGCCGCGCCATGGCTGTCGCCAAGGAACAGGAAATGAAGGCGTACACGCAGGAAATGCAGGCCAAAGTGGTGGAGGCGCAGGCCGAGGTGCCGCGCGCCATGGCGGAAGCGCTGAAAGAAGGCCATCTGGGCGTGATGGATTATTACAATCTGCAGAACATCGCCGCCGATACGGACATGCGGCAGAATATCGCAGGCCGGAGCGGCGAGCCGGAAGACCGCCGGTAATCGGCGGAAGCGGAGGATAGAGCCATGGACTGGCTGAACCTGTTTTTCATCGTGGCGCTGATCTATTTCTTCTCTTCCCTGCAGAAACGGAAGAAACAGCGCGGACAGGCGCCGGAAGAGCGGCAGGACCCGCCGGCACCGCCGGAGACATCGGAGACGAAGCCGGCCGCCCCCGCGGAGACCCGCGGCGGCTATGATTATGAGCGGTTCCGCAGGAAGCTGCGCCGCGCCTGGAAACTGCCGGAAGCGGAAACGGGCGAAGAGGCAGATGCGGAGGACCGTGTCCGCGTGGCCGGGGAGACCGGCCGGGAGGAACGTCCCGTGCGGACGTCCCCGGCTCCTGTCCCGGTCCCGGAGCCGTCTGCGCCGATGACGGCGGAAGAAGCGGAGCGGCTCCGCCGGTGGCAGGACTATGCCCGCCGGCAGGAGACCCCTGTGCCGGCCGCTGCCGCAGCAATGGTTTCTGCGGAGCCCGCTGACAGAGAGACGCGTTCGCTGCCCCGCCGGTGGACGGAACGCGACGCCGAGCAGTGGATGATCTACGATGCGGTCTTCGGGGAGCCGCGGAGCCGCCGGAGATGGCGGCCGCTGAACGGGGAGCGCGGGAGATAATGCTGGACCGTTTCAGCCGGGAAATTTACGGAGAGCCGGAATGGGCCTGCGGGCGGGCGTCCCTGTGGGTGTGGGGACCGTGTCTGCTGTATGCGTTGCTGGCGGCAGGGCTGCTCCTGCAGGGGCTGCGCGGGGAGCGGATCTTCTTCTTCCCTGCGGCCGCGGCTCTGGCATTCGGTCTCTGGCGGCTGTGGCGCCTGCAGCTGCCGGTGGCGTTCGTCTGCCGGGAACGGCTGCTGCTCCTGGCGCCGGGCCGGCTTTTGCGCGGGCGAAGCTGGCGGGAACAGCTTCTGGAACCGGTGTATTTTGCGACGGCTTATGAGGCGGTCGCCGGATTTTCCCCGCGGTGGAACGAGATGTACCTGGGAGAGGCAACGCCGGGCGGGCTGGTGAAAGTCCCTGTGCTGCTGACGGCACTGTCCCGGAGAGACCGGGAAATGCTCGTACGGCGCATCGAGGAAAAACAGCAGGCCTGCAGACCGTATCAGGAGCGGTGAGCGACGCAGCCGACAGCAGAAAGGAAACTTATGGAAGAACAGATGACAGAACAGCTGCATTTTGTAAAGACAGATCCTTCCGGGAACACGACGATTCTCGTTCTGGATCCAGTCGCGGAAGACAGGCAGAGCGGCCTCGCACGGAAACTGATGGAGCCGGGCAGCGTGACGGCGGAACAGGTAGCCTTCCTCGATGCGGCGCCGCCCCGTTTCTGCGATATGGGAATCCGGATGATGGGCGGCGAATTCTGCGGCAATGCCGTCCGGTCCGCTGCGGCGTGGAAAGTCTTCGACCGGGAGCGATGGCAGCCGGTGCCGGAGCCTGCGGAGGAAGAAGCCTTCGAGATCTCCTGCACGGGCATCGACCACAATGTGCGCTGCACCGTGCGGCCGGTCAGCCGTGCCTCGTTCGATGTGACGGCGGAGATGCCGCTGCCGCTTTCCATCGACCGGGTGAAAGCGGGGGAAGCGGAGTTCTGGCGGGCGGTCTTCCCGGGCATCACACATTACTGTTTCTGCGGGATGCCTTCGCCGGACGAGAAGCAGCGCCTCGTGCGCGCTGTGCTTGATGCCTATCCGGTGCCGGCAGAGGAAGCGGCGGGCATCCTGTTCTGGGATGGGGCAGTGCTCGATCCGTTTGTCTATGTGAAGGAGACGGACACACTGGTCAATGAGTCGAGCTGCGGCAGCGGGACGGCGGCCGTCGCAGCATGCATGGCCTTCCGGCAGCGGGGAGCGGTCCGCATCGACGCCCGGCAGGCGGGCGGCCTCATTTACGGGGAAGCCTCGTGCCGGGAGGGGCGTGTCGCGGCGCTGCGCATCGGCGGCCTTGTCAAAATCACTGCTGAAGGCATGGCTTATGTCTGAACCTCATGGAAAAGGAGGAATCAATATGGAATTTTTTGATGTGCTCCATATGCGCCAGTCCGTGCGCAGCTATACGGATGAGAAAGTCGCGGATAAAGAGATCGAAGCTCTCGTGGAAGCGGCCCAGCTCGCGCCGGTGGGCATGCACAACAGCAAAGGCTATGTGCTCACGGTCATTACCAGCGAATCCGTGCTGACACAGATGAAAACGGCCTTTTCCCGGGTGACGGGGAAAGCGGGCGATCCGTCCTACGGCGCGCCGCTGTTTCTTCTGGTGTCGAAGACGCCGGAAGCCATCGAGGAGATCGCCAAATACGACGCGGCCTGCCTCATCGAGAACATGCATCTGGCAGCGGCGGATCTTGGCTTGGGGTCGGTCTATATCCACGGCATGATTTTTTCCATCCGCGGGGAGAAAGACTGGCAGAAAGCGGCCGGTCTCCCGGAGGGAGCCGTTCCGCTCTGCGGGCTGGCTGTCGGCCACAGCGCGCAGGCGCTCCGTCCGCGGCCGACAAAGGAGAATTTCAAAGTAACGTATGCCAGATGACGGAAGAGACGGCTGCGGCCGTCTTTTTTCTGTGTCTGCCGAGAGAATCCGCGGGCTAAACAGGAAGAAATGAAGAAAAAACAGGAATGCAAATAGAAATTCTGCGCATCAGCCTTTATAATAAGAAAAAAGAAACCCGCTGATCCCGTGCGGCAGAGCGCAGGGGGCGTTTTCCTGCGGCACTTCGGCGGGTTTGCTGCAATAACAGACATGCTGATTTTCAGCGGATAGTATTGGGGGGAGACAGAATGGAAAAAGAAATCACGGCGGTGATTCTGGCAGCCGGCATGGGGACGAGGATGAAGTCCGAGATTCCGAAAGTGCTGCATAAAGTGAACGGCGTGCCCATGATTGAGCAGGTCATCCGCGTGGTGAAGGAAGCGGGCTGCACGTCCTGCGTGACCATCACCGGATATAAAGGAGATATGGTGCGGGAAGCCGTCGGGGATCAGACGGCTTTCGCGGAACAGAAGGAGCAGCTCGGCACCGGCCATGCCCTGATGCAGGCCGCGCCGGTACTGGAAGGGAAGGACGGCTATGTGCTCGTCATCTGCGGCGATACGCCCCTTCTGCGGAGCGGGACGATCCGCCGGCTGATCGAAGCCTGCGAGGAAAATCACGCGGCGGCCGCCGTGCTCACGGCGGTCATGGAGGATCCTTTCGGCTACGGCCGGGTCATCCGCGACTGCGAAGGGCACATGACCTGCATCGTGGAGCAGAAAGACGGGACGCCGGAGCAGCTCGCGGTCCGGGAGATCAATACGGGGACGTACTGCTTCGATATTCGGTCGCTTCTGGAAGCGCTCCCGAAAATCGGCTGCAACAACGCGCAGGGAGAATATTATCTGACGGACGTATTCGGCCTCATGATTCAGGATGGACTTATCGTCGTTCCGGTGGCAGCGGAAGACGCGGAGGAGACCATGGGCGTCAATTCCCGCGTCCAGCTGGCGGCGGCGGACCGGGTGCTGCGCCTGAGAAAGGCGGAAGAACTCATGCTGAGCGGCGTGTCCATCATCGATCCGGAGCGCGTCTATATCCAGCAGGACGTTACGGTTGGGCAGGATACCGTCATCTATCCCGGAACGATCCTGGAAGGCCGCACGTCGGTGGGATGTGGATGCCGCATCGGACCGGATACGGAACTGGATAATGTGGTCTGCGGAGACGACAACCACCTGAACCGCGTCTATGCGCATGACTGCACGATCGGCAGCCACAACGAGATGGGGCCGTTCGTTCATCTGCGCCCGGGAACGGTCATGCACGACCACATAAAAGTGGGCAATTTCGTGGAAGTGAAAAATTCCGATATCGGGGACGGCACGAAGCTCCCGCATCTGATCTACTGCGGGGATGCGGACGTGGGAGAGAAAGTCAATTTCGGCTGCGGCACCGTGACGGTCAACTTCGACGGGAAGAAGAAATACCGCACCGTCGTGGAGGATCATGCCTTCATCGGCTGCAATACGAACCTCGTGGCGCCGGTGCACATCGGGAAGCGCGCCTTCACGGCAGCCGGTTCGACGATCACGAAGGATGTGCCCGCAGAAGCACTGTCCGTCGCCCGTGCCCGGCAGAAAAATATCGAAAATTGGGTGAAGGACGATACATATAAGGATTGATGTGGTAAAATAATTATATTGTGCATTTTCATTGTTCATTTTTGAAGAGGGAGACAGGCAAAATGAAGATGGAAGACGAATCCAAACTGAAGATTTTTAGCGGTACGGCACATCCCGTACTGGCAAAGGAAATCTGCGATTACATCGGCATTCCGCTGGGGAAAGCCATGTGCGGACGGTTCAACAACGGCGAGATCCAGGTCATGATCAATGAAAGCGTCCGCGGCAAGGATGTCTTCGTGATTCAGCCAACCGGGGCTCCCGTCAATGACAACCTGATGGAAATGCTCATCATGGTCGATGCCCTAAAGAGAGCTTCTGCCCGCCACATCACCGTTGTGGTGCCGTATTACGGCTATGCCCGCCAGGACCGCAAGACCCGCGGCAGAGAGCCGATCACGTCGAAGCTCGTGGCGGACCTCATGTCCAAGGCCGGCGTGACCCGCGTCGTCACCATGGATCTCCATGCCGGACAGATCCAGGGCTTCTTCGATGTGCCGGTGGACCATCTCATGTCGGCTTCCCTGCTCGCGAACTATGTGCGCAGCAAGCATCTGGACGATCTGACCATCGTATCGCCGGATCTGGGCGGCGTGACCCGCGCCAGAGAGCTGGCGGACCGCGTGGGCGCTCCGATCGCCATCATTGAAAAGCGCCGTCCGGAACCGGGCGTGGCGAAAGTCATGAACATCATCGGCACGGTGGAAGGCCGGAACTGCGTCATCGTCGACGATATGGTCGACACCGCAGGCTCTCTCTGCGAAGGCGCCAAGGCACTGGCGGAAGCCGGGGCGAAATCCGTCTATGCGGCAGTCTGCCATCCGGTGCTGACGGACCCGGCGACGGAACGCATCCGCAATTCCAATATCAAAGAACTGATCGTGACGAACTCCCTGCCCATTCCGCCGGAAAAGATGCAGCCGAAGCTGACCGTCCTGTCCGTGGCTCCGCTTCTCGGAGAAGCGATCATGCGCATTTTCCACGAAGTCTCCGTAAGCCAGCTGTTTGACGACAAGGAATAAGACGAACAGCCATGAAACTGATCGTGGGACTGGGCAATCCCGGCGCTGAGTATGCTCACACGCGGCACAACATGGGATTTGACGTCATCGATGAGCTGGCGTCCCGCTGGGGCGTCTCCCTGTGGAAAGAGGATATGAAAGCGGACATCGCCTCCTGCGTGCGGGAGGGCGAGAAGATCCTGCTCGTGAAGCCGCTTACCTATATGAACAACAGTGGCGAAGCCGTGGGGGCGATCGCGCGGTACTACAAAGTCGGCCCGGATGATATCTACGTCGTCTGCGATGACTTGGACCTGCCTCCGGGAAAGACCCGCATCCGCAAAAAGGGCGCGTCCGGCGGGCACAACGGTCTGAAATCGCTCATCGCGCACTTGGGGACGGAAGAATTCAACCGCTTCCGCATCGGCGTAGGCCATCCCCGGGACGGCCATACGGTCGTGCAGCACGTGCTGGGCCGGCCGTACGGCGAGGAGATCGCGGCCATCGAAGCGGCGAAGCGGTATACGGCCGATTCGATCGAAGGGGCGCTCCGGATCGGTGTGGACAAGGCCATGAACCAGTTCAATCCGAAAAAACAGCACGCAAAAAAAGAACAATGATGGAAGGAGGCCGGCAGATGGCCTCCTTTTTTGCATCACAGCAAAGGATGGGAAACGCATGAAGGGAACTCTGATCGTACTGGAAGGCATCGACGGTAGCGGGAAAGCCACGCAGTCTTCGCTCCTGGAGCAGGCGCTCCGCGCGGAGGGGCGGGAGGTGCTCCATATTTCCTTTCCGGATTATGAGAGCGAGTCCTCCGCACTGGTGAGGATGTATCTGAACGGGGAATTCGGTAGCGATCCCGCCGACGTCAATCCCTACGCGGCCTCTCTGTTTTTTGCGCTGGACCGGTTCGCTTCTTTCCGGAAGAAGTGGAAACTATTTTATGAAGCCGGCGGCATCGTCATTGCAGACCGGTACACCACGAGCAATATGGTCCACCAGATGACGAAGATGGACGGCCGGGAGGAACGGGAGCAGTTCCTGCAGTGGCTGGAGGACACAGAGTATGGGAAACTGGGCCTGCCGCGGCCCGATACGGTCATTTTGCTCGATATGCCGCTGGCCGTATCGGAAGTGCTGGTGCGCCGGCGGGCGGAAGCCGGCGGTTCCATGGACATCCATGAGCAGCATGTGGAGTACCTGCGCCGGTGCCATGACGCTTACCAGATGCTGGCCGACCGCTGCGGCTGGCAGCGCGTGTCCTGCACCGAGGGCGGCCAGCTCCTGGCACCGGAGCGCATCGCGGAGCAGGTGCGGGCCTCCCTGCAGCCGGTCCTGATGGGAAATTGAGCGCCGGCTCCGTCAGATGGATTGAATTTCCCCGGCGCTCTGTGTATAATGACAATCAATGAAATATCTCTTCAGGGCAAGGTGAAATTCCTGACCGGTGGTAATGGAGCGGTGCTCCGAGCCCACGAGCCGCATGGCAGATCCGGTGCGATCCCGGAGCCGACAGTACGGAAGAGGAAATCCTCTCCCATAGTCTGGATGAAAGAAGAGAGCTGTTCTGCTTTCGCAAGCCGCGTCCTGAAAAAGGAGGTGGCTTTTTGTTTTCTGCTGAAGACCGCGGATATATGAAGCTGGCGCTGGAGCTGGCGCGGCGGGGGATCGGCCATACCCGTCCGAATCCGATGGTAGGGGCCGTGCTCGTGAAGCACGGGACGATCATCGGCGAAGGCTGGCACCAGCAATACGGCGGGCCGCACGCGGAAGTGAACGCCTTTGCCAGCTGCCGGGAAGATCCTGCGGGCGCGACGCTCTATGTGACGCTCGAGCCCTGTTCGCATTACGGCAAGACGCCGCCCTGTGCGGACCTCATCATCCGAAAGAAAGTGGCCCGGGTCGTGACCTCCATGGTGGATCCGAATCCGCTCGTGGCCGGGCGGGGCATCGAGAAGCTCCGCGCGGCGGGCATTCCCGTCACGGTGGGCGTGATGGAGGAAGAATGCCGGCGGCTGAATGAAGTGTTTCTGAAATTTGTGACGGAGAAGAAGCCCTTCGTCCTGTACAAAGCGGCCATGTCTCTGGACGGCAAGACCGCCTGCTATACCGGCGACTCCCAGTGGATTTCGTCGGAGACCTCTCGGGAGGAGGCGCACCGCCTGCGGGCGCAGTACGCAGGCATCATGACCGGCATCGGCACCGTCCTGGCTGACGACCCGAGACTCACGGCGCGGATCGAAGGCGCCGAGGACCCCGTGCGCATCATCGCAGACAGCCAGCTCCGCATCCCGCTGACGGCCCGGGTGCTCCATGAACCGGGGCATACGATCCTCCTCACGACTTCGCAGGCGCCGGAGGAAAAGAAACAGCAGGTACAGGCGCTCGGCGCGGACCTCATCGTGGCCGACGGCCTGCACGGGGAAGTGGACCTGAATCTGGCCATGACCTGTCTGGCGATGAGCGGCATCGACGGGATCCTGCTCGAAGGCGGTTCGACGCTGGCCGCGGCGGCGCTGGAAGCGGGCATCATCGACAAGGTCTGCTTCTATGCGGCGCCGATCCTCATCGGAGGCGGACACGCGCCGTCGCCGCTGGGCGGATTCGGCGCGGCGCATCTGCCGGATGCGGTCAGGCTGAAAGATGTGGCCTGCGAGCCGAGCGGATGCGATTGGAAAATCACAGGATATATCGACAGGGAGGCAGCGCATGTTCACGGGAATCGTTGAAGAAGTCGGCACTATCCGCCGGATCGGGCGGACCAGCCGGAGCGCGGAGCTCGTCATCGCCTGCCGGACCGTGCTCGAAGGGACCCGGGAGGGGGACAGCATCGCCGTGAACGGCGCCTGCCTCACCGTGACGCGGCTGTGGGACGATGCGTTTGCGGCCGACGCCACGCCGGAGACGATGGCGCGCACTGCCTTTTCCCTCCTCCGGCCGGGCGTTCCGGTGAATCTGGAGCGGGCGCTCCGCGCAGGGGACCGGCTCGGCGGGCACATCGTGTCCGGGCATATCGACGGCACGGGGAAGCTGGAGTCGGTGACCCGGGACGACATCGCGGTAAATCTGCGCATCGCGTTCCTGCCGGAAAAGATGAAATATCTCCTCGAGAAGGGCTCCGTCGCCGTAGACGGCGTCAGCCTGACGGTGACCGCGCGGGACAGCCGGGGATTTTCTGTCTCCATCATCCCGCACACGGGGCTGAAGACGGCGCTCCTGGAAAAACGGCCGGGCGATCCCGTCAACATCGAGTGTGATATACTGGGCAAATATGTGGAGCAGCTCATGCAGGCTCCGAAGCATACAGGGCTGACAATGGACGCGCTGCGTTCCTATCATGTGACAGGAGGTCATTATGGAGTATAAATTTGATTCCATCGAAACAATCGTCGAAGAGATCCGGAAAGGGCACTGCGTCATCATGCAGGACGCGGAGAACCGGGAGAATGAAGGGGACTACATCTGCGCCGCGGAATTTGCTACGCCGGAAAACGTCAATCGGATGGCATCGGAAGCGAAGGGCGTCATCTGCATGCCCATGGCGGGCGAGCTGGCGGACAAACTGTTCCTCGGCCCGATGATCCGCCGGAATACGGACAATCATCAGACGGCCTTCTTGGAATCCATCGATTACGTCGGGACCGGTACGGGCGTCTCGGCGTATGACCGCTCGGTGACGGCGCTCAAGGCAGTGGAAGACGGAGCGAAGCCGGAAAACTTCCGCCGCCCGGGCCATTTGTTCCCGCTCCGCGCGAGAAAGTGGGGCGTGCTGGAACGCGCCGGCCATACGGAAGCGACGGTCGATCTGGCGCGGATGGCCGGCCTCAAGCCGGCGGGGCTCTGCTGCGAGATCATGAATCCGGACGGCACCATGGCGCGCCGCGACGACCTGTTCCGCATCGCCCGGGAGAGGGGCATGAAGATCGGCAATATCCAGGACCTCATCCAGTATCGCAAGAAGCACGAGAAACTGGTGGAGCGCGTGGCGGAGGCGCGCATGCCCACCCGCTACGGCGAGTTCCGCATCGTGGGCTACATCAATCGCCTGAACGGGGAGCATCATGTGGCGCTCGTTATGGGCGACGTGGCGGACGGCCGCCCCGTGCTCTGCCGGGTCCATTCGGAATGCCTCACCGGCGACTGCTTCGGCTCGCTCCGGTGCGACTGCGGCCAGCAGTTCGACGCGGCCATGAAGCGCATCGCGGCGGAAGGGCGCGGGGTCATGATCTATCTCCGGCAGGAAGGGCGGGGCATCGGCCTCATCAATAAGATCCGCGCCTATGCGCTGCAGGATCAGGGCTACGACACGGTCGAAGCGAATCTGAAGCTGGGCTTCGCGGCGGATCTCCGCGAGTACATGGTAGGGGCGCAGATGCTCCGCGACCTCGGTGCCGACACGATCCGGCTGCTCACAAACAATCCCGAGAAGATCGAAGAGGTGTCCGATTACGGCATCCATATCACGGAGCGCGTGCCGATCCAGATGGAAGCCGGCAAGGAAGATGAATTTTATCTGAAGACGAAACAGAAAAAGATGGGCCATCTGCTGCAGTTTGACAAGGAGGATGAATGATGCGCATTATTTCCGGTACTTTCGATGACAGCCAGATCCGTGTGGGGATCCTGGCTTCCCGTTTCAATGAAGTGATCGTGTCGAAGCTGATCGACGGCGCGGCGGACGCGCTGGCCCGGCACGGCGTCGATCTCGATACGGTGGACCTGGCCTGGGTGCCCGGCGCATTCGAGATCCCTTCCGCAGCGAAGAAAATGGCCGAGTCCGGCCGGTATGACGCGCTGATCTGTCTGGGCGCAGTCATCCGCGGCGAGACGGATCACTATGAACACGTCGCGACAGAAGTGACGAAGGGCATCGCGCAGGTGTCGCTTGCGGCGGGGATCCCCGTGCTTTACGGCGTGCTCACCACGGATACGGTGGAGCAGGCGCTGAACCGCGCCGGCCTCAAGGCGGGGAACAAAGGCTTCGAGTGCGCCATGGACGCGCTGGAAATGGTGAGCCTGTTCAAAAAATTATCCTGAGGGAAGAGAGCTCCCGGCTGTGCTGTGAGTTTTTCTTTTGGGCTGACGGCCTGTGATACAATACAGACGGCAGTGCAGAGGACTGCACGGATGGAGGTTGCATGAACGGGAAAGAAATCAGATTTCTGGAAGCCTTTGAAGAACAGGCGCGGCGCGCGGAGGAAGCGGGCCGGATCCTGCGGCAGGTGACGGAGGGAGAAGCGGCGGCCGGCGGGGGATGGGTGCAGATCCGCGAGCTGGCTTCGCGGACGCAGGCGGCCTGCCCGGCGCTGTATGAAAAGATGGCCCGCGCATTCCGGGAGCGGCCGGAGATCGAGACGGCGCGGCGGCTGCTGCTGGCGGCGGAGGCGCTGATGAGGGAAGCGGAAGAACTGGCGGCGCGCTTCGCGCTGTACGGGCCCGCTGAGACGGATGGGCTCCGCGTGATGGCGGAGCTGGTGCAGCATGCGCTGCATGAACTGGCGCGGATGGCGGCGTACGGCCGGACCCTGTCGGACGATTATCTGAAAGCGGAAGCGAGGGCGCAGCGCATCCGGAATTATGAAGCGCGCGGCGCGGAGTGTTTCCTCGCGTCGCTTCGTCCGCTGACCGCAGCGGATGACCGTCTGCCGGAGGCGCTGCGGCAGGCGCCGCTCTACGAGGGGATGCGATGGATGCTCCGCACGGCGGCAGACTGCGCGGCGCTCTACGGAGAGACGGTGCAGGGACTTTTATGAGGCGCATGGATGCTTTTTTTCTATCCATGAAGAAAGGCAGTTTCTTGACTTTGCCTGTTTTACAGGTATAATGA
Source organism: Veillonellales bacterium (assembly GCA_944390485.1). Taxonomy (GTDB): domain Bacteria; phylum Bacillota; class Negativicutes; order Veillonellales; family Dialisteraceae; genus UBA1822. The sequence goes on along the minus strand of CALXPQ010000001.1, from coordinate 423,480 downwards.
AATCATATGGAGGAAATGCCATAGCAAAGGAGACATCCTTTGGGCCTGATTGATGATTCTTTCCCTGATTATCAATTTCGCTGCGGTGCGGGTCATACTCCTCAATGACTGCACAGCCAGGAAAGCGGCGCGGGCCGCTTTTTTTGTGCCGATTTTCCGGCATGCGGCGGTGTAGTATAATGAGAAATATCTTTTTAGAGGCAGGTGCAGGCATGAAACAGACGCGGACGTATCGGTGGAGCGACGGCAGGGCGCTCACGCTGGGCGGGCCCATGCGGGTCATGGGCATCCTGAACGTGACGCCGGATTCTTTTTCCGACGGCGGCCGGTGGGATACGGAGGCCGCCGCTTCGCGTCATGCGGCCGATATGGAAGCGGACGGCGCGGACGTGATCGATGTGGGCGCGGAATCCACGCGGCCCGGCAGCACGGCGCTCTCAGCGGAGGAGGAGACGAAGCGGCTCCTGACGTTCCTGCCGTCCGTGCTGCGCGCGTCGTCTGTGCCGGTATCGGTGGATACGTATCACTGGCAGACGGCAGATGCGGCGCTCCGCGCCGGGGCGCACATCCTGAACGACATCTGGGGGCTGCAGCAGGACCATGGGGAGATGGCGGAGACCGCGGCGGCGTATGACGTGCCGGTCATCCTGATGCACAATCAGACCAGTACTACATACGACGGAGACCTCATCGCATGCATGAAAGAGCATTTCTGCCGGTCCATAGAAATTGCGCTGGCGCACGGTGTGAAAGAAGAAAATCTGTGGCTCGATCCGGGGCTGGGCTTCGGCAAGGCCGGCGGGCAGAATCTGGAGATCCTCCGGCGGCTCCGCGAGCTGACGGCGCTGCCGTATCCGTTCCTGCTGGCGCCGAGCCGGAAGCGGTTCATCGGCGCGGTCCTCGATCTACCGCCGGAAGAGCGGGACGAGGGGACCGGCGCGGTCTGCCTGTGGGGGCAGGAGCGGGGATGCGCCATGGTGCGCGTGCACAATGTGCGCATGGTGGCCCGCATGGTAAAAATGACGGATGCGCTCATGCAGTGAGGAAGGAGGCGCGGACATGGACAGGATCTGTCTGAAAAATATGATTTTTTACGGGTATCACGGCGTCATGCCGGAAGAACAGCGATTGGGCCAGCGCTTCTCCATCGATGCGGAGCTGCGGCTCCCGCTGGGTCGGGCAAGCCGGACGGATGCGCTGGAAGATACGGTGAATTATGCGGAAATTTATGAGCTCATCCGGCAGGTCACGGAAGAAGAGCGGTATGCGCTGATCGAACGGCTGGCCGGAGAGATCGGCCGCCGGGTACTCGCGCGGTTTCCACTGCTGGACAGCATCGTCGTGACGGTGCATAAGCCGTCGGCACCGGTGCCGGGGCCGCTCGGCGATGTGGCCGTGACGGTGGAAACGGAGCGGCGCGATGGGTGAATACTATATTTCTCTCGGCTCCAATCTAGGCGACCGGGCGGCTGTGCTGCGAAGCGCGGTCCGCGCCATGGCGCATCAGGGGATCATTGTGGAGGCCAGGTCGCCGATGTATGAGACGTTGCCGTGGGGACTGGAAGAGCAGGCGCTTTTCCTGAATGCGGCGGTGCGGGTCCGCTGGGGCGGAACGCCGGAAGACCTGCTGCGCCGTCTGCTGGCCATCGAGCAGGCGCATGGAAGAGAGCGGCTCATTCACTGGGGGCCGCGCACGCTCGATCTGGATCTGATCTGGGGAGAGGGCGTCACGCGGGACAGCGATTTCCTGCGGCTGCCGCACCCGCTCTTCTGGGAGCGGGCGTTCGTGCTGGTGCCGATGGCGGACATCGCGCCGGATTTCCGGTATGCCGGCCAGTCGATCCAGTCGCGCATTGACGAACTGCACGGCGGGGACTGTGTGCGGCGGACAGAAGAGACATGGGAGGAGGACGGAGATGGCAGAGACTGAAGATAGGGAAGCCGTGCAGGCCGGCCCGCAGCTCACCGAGCGGCTCCGCGCCTCGGGCCTGCTCCAGCCAGCGGCCGACACGCTGGAACGAAAGCAGGCAGCCATGATATGCGGCGCGGACGGCGCGCAGAAAGCCTGGCTGGAAGAAGCCCTGCGGACGGCGGACCAGCCGGCTGTCATCATCGTGCCGGAACATAAAGATATCCTCCGCTGGGAGGAAGACCTGCAGTTCTTTTCGCCGGATCTGGAGATCCTGCCATTTCCCGTGGTGGAGAAAGCAGACTTCGCCGTCACATTCACCGGAACGGAAGCGCTGCGCGGGCGGATGCAGGCCCTGTCGGCACTCCTCCGTGGAAAACGGTGCGTCGTCCTAGCGACAGCGGTGGAAGCGGCGCAGTGGCTGCCCCAGCCTTCGGCGCTTAGGCAGAAAAAGCTGGAGCTTCACATCGGAGACGTGCTGGAGCGGGAGCCTTTCCTGGCGCAGCTCGTGGCATACGGCTATGAACGGGTGGATCAGGTGGAGCGGTGCGGTCATTTCGCCGTGCGCGGGGACATCATCGATATCTTTGCCATCAACGAGGCGCATCCGTACCGTCTCGAATTTTTTGATGATGAGATCGACGGCATCCGCCAGTTCAATGAGGACGATCAGCGGTCCATCGCGGCCGTTGAGACCTTTTCGCTGCTACCGCTCCATGCGGAAGGGGAGGAAAAGGCCTGCCTTCCGGCCTATGCGGGCGGCGGGCTCCTCGTCTATGATGAGCCGCAGCGGTGCGGAGAAAAGCTCCGGGATTATCTTCGAGAGGAACGGGAAAACCGCACGCGGTGTGCCGGATGGGCAGAAATCACCGCCCGGCGGGGGCACATCCTCCTGTTTTCCCTGCTGAACCGCAGCCTGCCGGAATTCGCCGTGAAGGAAACCCTCATGTGGAAAGGCCAGACAGCCACGAATTTCCAGCGGCAGTTTCCCCTGTTTGCCGATGAGGCGGCCTACCGCCTCCGGGAAGGCTGGCAGGTGGGCATCGCGGCGCTGCAGCCGTCGGAAAAAGAACTGATCGGGCAGGCGCTCCGCGAGCACGGACTGCCGCTGTCGGATGCGCTGGAAGAGGGCAGAGCGGCCATCGTGCCGGGCATCATCAGCAAGGGGTTCGAGCTGCCGGAGATGAAGCTGGCCTTTTTTGCGGCAGGCGATATCCTCGGCCGACCGAAAGTGCGGCGCTTCCGGTCTGCCGGTAAAGGCCAGCAGATCCGCTTCTTTTCCGACCTCCATCAGGGGGATTACGTGGTGCAGCGGACTCACGGCATCGGCCGCTACATCGGCATGCACACGCTGGAGATCGACGGCATGCACCGGGATTATGTGACGATCCAGTATGCCGGCGGGGACAAGCTATACCTGCCCATGGAGCAGATCACCACGCTGGAGAAATACATTGGTCCGGAAGGGCAGGCGCCGGTGCTGTCGAAAATGGGCGGCGCGTCCTGGGAGAAGATCCGCAGCAAGGCGAAGCAGTCCATCCAGGAGCTGGCGGAGCGGCTGCTCGCCATCTATGCGAAACGGGAAATTACGCCGGGCATCGCGTTTGACCGGGACACGCCGGAGCAGCGGGAATTCGAAGAAGCCTTCCCCTATGTGGAGACGCCGGACCAGCTGTCTGCTGCAGAAGCCATCAAGCGGGCCATGGAAAAGCCGGAGCCGATGGACATGCTGCTCTGCGGCGACGTGGGGTTCGGCAAGACGGAAGTGGCCATGCGGGCGGTGTTCAAATGCGTCATGAGCGGCTATCAAGCGGTGGTGCTCGTACCGACGACCGTGCTGTCGCAGCAGCACTACCAGACGTTCTGCGAGCGCATGGAGCGCTTCGGCGTGCACATTGCGGTGCTGAACCGCTTCTGTACGGCCAAAGAGAAAAAAGCCATCCTGAAAGGCGCGGCAGACGGCTCGGTGGACGTGCTCATCGGCACGCACGCCATCCTGTCGAAGAAGATCGAATGCCGGCGGCTGGGGCTCCTCGTGGTGGACGAGGAACAGCGCTTCGGCGTCGTGCAGAAAGAGAAATGGAAATCGCGGGACAGTGCCATCGATGTGCTGACCCTGTCGGCGACGCCCATTCCGCGCACCCTTCACATGAGCCTTACCGGCGTGCGGGATATGGTGACCATCGCGCAGCCGCCGTCGAACCGCCATGCCATCCAGACTTACGTGACAGAGTACGACGACCGGATCGTGCAGGAAGCCATCCTGCGGGAAAAGGCACGCGGCGGGCAGACCTATTTCATTTACAACCGCATCGATTCCATCGACGCCATGGCGGCGCATCTGAAGACGCTCCTGCCGGAGGATGTCACCATCGGCATCGCACATGGGCGGATGAACGGCGACCAGCTGGAGCAGATCATGTTTGATTTCTTCGAAAAGAAATACGATGTGCTCCTCTGCACAACGCTCATTGAGAACGGGGTGGACCAGCCGAATGCCAATACGATGATCGTCTATGATGCGGACCGGATGGGCCTGTCTCAGCTGTACCAGATGCGCGGCCGCGTGGGCCGTTCGGACCGGATCGCCCGGGCGTATTTCTTTTACCGCCGGGGGCGGGTGCTTTCCGAAGTCGCGGAAAAGCGCCTCGATTCGATCCGGGAATTCACCGAGCTCGGTGCCGGATTCAAGATCGCCATGCGGGACCTGGAGATCCGCGGCGCAGGCAATCTCCTCGGCGCGGCGCAGCACGGGAACATCGCTGCCGTGGGGTTTGCCACCTACTGCACGATGCTGGATGACGCCATCCGCCGGCTGAAGGCGGAGAAGCGGCAGGAGCCGATGCCGAAGAAGCTGCCGGATACGGTGATCGAATTCATGCAGGATGCGTATATCAATGAAGCGTACATCGCCAGGCCGGAGCAGAAGATCGAGATCTACCGCCGGCTGGCTTCGGTCGCTTCGGAGAAAGAGTTGGAAGATCTCATCGACGAGGTGATCGACCGGTACGGCACGCCCACGGAGCCGGTGGAAAAACTTTTTGACGCGGTGCGGCTCCGCGTTCTCGCCCGGACGATTGGCATCGGTAGCATCGTCACGGAGGGGGACAGCTTCCTCCTCACCTGGGCGGATGCGGATCTGGCGGAAGGGCTGGACATCATGAAGCTGCCGCCGCAGTGGCTGGCGAAGCTCCATGTTTTGCCGAACAATCCGGTGCGTGTTAAAATAAAAAAAGCCGCCATTTCAGGCGAACCCATGAAATGGCTGACCGATTTCCTGCGTGCGCTGCACCGGGAGATCCGCACATCGACTTCTGGGGGAATCACACGTGCATAAAAATACTTTCGTACAGGGCGCGCTGATCCTGACGGTGGCGGGGATCATCGTCAAGTTCATTGGCGCGTTCAGCCGGATCTATCTGTCCCGGCTCCTCGGCGGCGAGGGGATCGGGCTGTACCAGATGGCCTATCCGATCTACCTGCTCTGTCTGGCGGTATCGTCGGCGGGGCTCCCGGTCGCCATTTCCATCATGGTGGCGGAGAAGAATGCGGTCCACGATTATCTCGGCGGGCAGCGGGTCTTCCGCATCTCACTCATGGCGCTCACCGCGACGGGGCTGTTCTTCAGCGGCCTGCTCTATTTTGGCGCGCACTGGCTCATCGACAGTGGCATCGTGCGGGATCCGCGGGCCTACTGGTCGCTCCTCGCCCTGTCGCCGGCCATCCTCATGGCGACGATCCTGGCGACGCTCCGCGGGTATTTCCAGGGACTTCAGAACATGACGCCCACGGCGGTGTCGCAGATCGTGGAGCAGCTCTTCCGGGTGGTCATCATGATCGGGCTGGCGGTGGTGCTCCTCCCGCACGGGCTGGAATACGGCGCGGCCGGCGCTACGTTTGGCGCGGCGCCCGGCGCCTTCATGGGCATTCTCGTGCTGCTTTTCTTCTACTATAAAAACCGCGGCTGGCGGAAAGAGATGAAGGAAGCGCGGGACAAATCCATCATTCCCGATTCGACGGGAAAAATCATGAAACGCCTGCTGATCCTGGCGCTGCCGGTGTCGCTGGCCAATATCATGCTCCCCATCGTGTCGAATATCGATCTCTTCATCGTGCCGCGCCGGCTGGAAGTGGCGGGCTTTGCTGTGGAAGAAGCGACGACCCTTTTCGGGTATCTCACCGGCATGGCGACGGCGCTCGTCAATATGCCGACCATCATGACCGCGTCGCTGGCAGCCAGCCTGGTGCCTGTCATTTCGGAAGCCATGGCGCGGAACAACCCCGATGTGGTGTATAAGCGGACCGGGCTGGCCATGCGCATGGCCAATATCATCACGGTACCGTCCTTCATCGGCATGTGCGTCATCGCGACGCCGATTTCCGCGATGCTGTACGCGACGCCCGAAGCCGGCCCGTGCATTGCCGTGATGAGTTTCGGCGTTTTCCTCCTCGGCGTGCAGCAGGTCACCACCGGCGTGCTGCAGGGGATGGGGAAGACGGCGATTCCCTTCATCAATATGGTAGTCAGCGCCTGCGTAAAGATCGTGCTGTCGTGGAACCTCACCGCGCTGCCCAGTCTGGGCGTGCTCGGCGCGGCGTGGGCGACGAACGCCGATTTCGGCGTCGCGGCGCTTCTGAATCTGTATTTCCTTCACAAATACACGAAGTATACGATGGATCTGGGACATACGCTGCGCTGCTTCCTCTCGGCGGGCGTCATGGGCGCGGCCGTGGTGGGCGTCTATGCGGCGGCCTATCCGGTGCTTCACAGCAATACGCTGGCCACGCTGGCGGCGATTTGCGTGGGCATCGTTGTGTATGCGCTGGCCATCGTCATGACGCATACCGTGAAGGCGGAGGACGTGGAGAGCGTGCCGAAGATCGGCAGGAAACTGGCCGCTGGGATTCGGAAAGTGGATATTTTCGGGAAAAAGGAAAAATAAATGGACTTCAGCTTTTTGAGAGAAGCCGGAGTGGATGAGAGAAGAGGCTTCACCGTGTGTCCGGCCTCTTCTTTTCATGCTTTGCCGGTGTCGCTTCTGCAGGCCGTCGTCGTGACAGATATTGGCGGACCGGATGGCATGGAGGCTGTGAAGCGGGAATTCCTGCGGCGATTCAGCGGCGCATCGGAAGTCACGCTGTGGGATGAATCGCGGCGGCAGGCGCGGACTATGCAGGCCGGAGCGCTGTCGTACCCGGCAGGCGGCGGGGCGCTGTGCCTGATCTTCGACCCGGAGACATGCCTGCGCCGGGAATGCGGTGCTTTTTCCCTGGACCGCCTGCGCCGCGTGATGGAAGCGCTGCGCGCGCCGGATGGCTGCCCCTGGGATCGGGCGCAGACCCATGAGACGCTCCGCACTTATCTCATCCAGGAAGCCTATGAGGTGGTGGACGCCATCGATCACGGCGATATGGACAATCTGAAAGAGGAGCTGGGGGATGTGCTGTATCAGGTGGTGTTCCACGCCCGGGTGGCGGAAGAAGCGGGGCTCTTTTCCATGCAGGACGTGACGGACGGCATCGCCGACAAGATGATCGAGCGGCATCCCTATGTGTTCGGGACGATGTCTGCCGAAGAGACCGCAGAACTTCTCGGCACGTGGGAGGTCCGAAAGATGAGGGAAAAGCGCCGGCCCCACCTGCTCTCCGGGCTTTCCGTCAGCTTGCCAAGTCTACTCTTTGCGTGTATAATGCAAAAGAAAGTGAGTTCTATATGCAGGGAAAAGGCTGAAAAAGCCGAAGATCTCAGAGACCGCTTTGAATTCTCCTGGAGGAAGGCCATGGAAATGGCAGAGACAGGCAGCGATCCGGCAGAGATGGAACGCTGTTTTGGCAAAGCGCTTTTTGAAATGGCTGCTCTGATTCGATCGTTCGGAATGGAGCCGGAGCTCGTACTGCACCGGTTCAACAGTCTGTATGCAGAACAGTTCGGCAAATGGGAAGATGTCCTCAGCAGGGACGGCCGGTCGGCGGCAGAGGCAGATGAAAAAGATGTCCGCCGTCTGAAAGACTGGCTGAGAGAACAGAAGCTCTGCTGAATTTGCTGAAGTTTATAGAACACCATCGGGGAAAGCCCTGAAAAGTTTTGAAGGAGGATGTTTTAGAATGAACAAAACGGAATTAATCACTGCAGTAGCACAGGAAGCTGAAGTCACAAAGAAAGACGCGGAAAAAACGGTCAAAGCGGTCATCGATGTGATCAGCGCCGCTCTCGAAAAGGGCGAGAAGGTCCAGATCATCGGCTTCGGCACGTTTGAAGTCCGTCAGCGCAAAGCAAGAGAAGGCCACAATCCTTCCAGCGGCAATGTCATTCAGATTCCGGCTTCTAAAACTCCGGCTTTCAAAGTCAGCAAACAGCTGAAGGAAAGAGTCAATCAGTGATTTCCCCTCAGGGCAGAAGAGCATGGCGCGGCTGTGCTCTTTTTTTGTGCGCCCCTATGGTATAATGAGGAAAATTGCCCATCTATCCTTCTTATCGGCGGCTGGGCGGCCGTCTGGTGCAGAGCAAAGGAACGGGATATGAGACCGCACAGAAAATTTTTCATCCTTTCCGCCTCCATCGGAAGCGGGCATTCCCAAGCAGCGCGGGCGGTGGCGGAGACCATCAAGCTGAAACATCCGGGAGACAGCGCGCGGGTGCTGGATTTCCTCTCCGGCGATTCGTTTTCTCTGGATCAGCTGATCAAGAAGAGCTATCTCAAGATGCTGGACGTCTTTCCCATCATTTATAACCGGCTGTACAGCAATTCGCAGAACCGGTACCTGGGGAACGGCGTGCAGAGCCTCCTGTCATGGAGTTTCCGCCGTCGGATGAAGCGGCTCAACGCGGCGCTGAAGCCGGATGCGCTGATCTTCACGCATCCATTCCCGGCCTGCGCGGCGAATCTGCTGAAAAAAGAAGGGGCCCTCTCCATCCCTCTGCTGGGCGTCATCACGGATTTCGACATTCATCAGCTCTGGATCTACAAGCATCTGGACGGGTACTGCGTGCCCACGCAGGAGCTGGCGGACAAGCTGGCGTCTCACGGCGTGCCGAGGGAAATCATCCATACGACGGGCATCCCTGTGCGCCGGTCGTTTTATGAAGAACGCAAAAAAAATCCGGTGCGGCAGGAAGGGACGGTCCTGATCATGGGCGGCGGGCTCGGCCTCGGGTATATCACGGACACGCTGAAACGGCTGGACAAAGTCCGGGAGATCCGGAATTTCATCGTGATCACCGGGCAGAACATCTCTGCTTACGAGGAGGTGGCATCGCTCCGGGACAAGCTGATGCATCCGGTGGAGCTTCACAGCTATACCAATAAAGTGGCGCATTTCATGGGAATCAGCGACCTGATCGTCACGAAGCCGGGAGCGCTTACCTGCACGGAAGCGCTGACGATGCGCCTCCCCATGGTGCTGGTCAATGCGCTTCCCGGTCAGGAGCAGGCCAATGCGGCGCACCTGCAGGACAAGGGCTGCGCGGTGTGGGTCAAGCGGGGACAGCTGGCCGATACGGTGCGGGATCTCCTCACTCATCGGGAACGCCGGCAGGAGATGGCCGAGCACTGCGGCCCTTTGATGGAGGACAGCAGCGGAAAAATCGTGGATATCCTGTACGGCATGCTGGGGCCGGAGCGGACGTCCGTCGTCTGAAGGGATGGGAGCCGGGAGCGGGAGCCCGGCTTTTTGCGTGGGCCGCGCCGGATTTGGCAAAACGGGAACGGGATGCATATAATACAATCAGCCGGATTTTTGCCGGCGGATGATGATCCAGAGGGGAATCTATGATACAGTCACTGCTTTTTGTTTTCGGGCGTTTCCAGCGGGGCGTGCTCATCCTGTCCGGTTTTGCCGTGTTCATGGTGATCGGGGCTTTGCTCCTGATGCTGCCGGCCGCGCAGACCGGCACGAGGGAGATCGGCTTCATCGACGCGCTCTTCACTTCAGTCAGTGCGGTGAGCGTCACCGGGATGAGCCTCATCAATATGAGGGAAGACCTGACTCTATTCGGACAGCTTCTCATGCTGTTCATGATCCAGGTGGGCGGGCTCGGCATCATGACCATCATGGCCATCATGGGGATATCCACGGGCCGGCGGATCCGTCTCCAGGAGCGCCTCCTCATCCGGGACTCGTTCAATCTGCAGACTCCGTCGGGCATGGTGCTCCTGGTGCGGAAGATCATCGCCATGACGTTTTTCGTGGAATTCGTCTCCGGCACGCTGCTGGCCATTCATTTCTATCGGGAAATGGGGCCGGCGGGGATTTATTACGGGTACTGGCATGCGGTGTCGGCTTTCTGTAACTGCGGGCTGGACCTGTTCGGCACCGGGGGATTTTCGCCTTTCGCGCGGGATCCTTTTGTGTGCGCCGTGGTGATCGTCACCATGCTGTTGGGCGGCATCGGGTTCGTTGTCATCGACGACGTGCTGCGGAAGCGGTCGTGGTCGCATCTGTCGCTCAACAGCAAGCTGGTGCTGACGGCGGAGCTGTTTTTTACGCTGTTCGGCGCCGTTGTGTTTTTCATCATGGACCGAAACAATCCGCGGACGATGGGGGACATGAATGTCTTCATGGAAGTGTTGAATTCGCTGTTCATGTCCATTTCTTCCCGGCTGGCGGGATTCACCACGTTCGATATCGTGGACGTGAGCATCAGCACGCAGCTCATCGTCATGCTGCTCATGTTCACCGGTTCGGCGCCGGTGTCCACAGGCGGCGGCGTGCGCACGACGACGGTGATGATCATTTTTCTGTCGGTCCTCTCCTGGATCCGCGGGAAACAGGACGTGGTGGTTTTTCACAAACGGATCAGCGAACGGTCGATTTCCAAAGCGTTCCACATTTTCACGCTGTCTTTCGCGCTGACCTTCCTCACGGTTTTTCTCTTGCTGCTTTTCGATACGCGGGGATTCCGGCTGGAAGAAGTCCTGTTCGAAGGCGTATCCGCGTTCAGCACGGTCGGGTTCAGCGTGGGGCTGACGGACCAGTGGAATGATTTCTGCAAGATCATCCTGATCTTCGCCATGTTCATCGGCCGTATCGGCGTCATGACGCTGGTGCTGGCCTTTGCGGAGCGGCATCAGGGACAGGTCCGGTATCCTACGGAAAATGTGGTCATTGGGTAAGGAGTGCGGCATGGAACAGAAACTGCAGTTTTTTGTGGCGGGACTCGGGCGCTTCGGCGAAAGCGTGGCGGTCACGCTGGATCAGATGGGCTATGACGTGATGGCCATGGACAAGGATGAAGACGTCGTCCAGGACCTGTCGGATAAGCTGGGATATGTGGTGTGCGCGGATGCCTCGGATGAAAAGAACCTGAACGCCATCGGCGCCGGCAATGCGGATGTGGCGGTAGTCGCCATTGGCGATCTGTCGGCCAGCCTGCTGACGACGCTGCTCCTGAAGGACATGGGAGTCAAGCGCATCGTCGTGAAGGCGCTGGACGAGCTGCACGGAAAGATGCTGCAGAAGATCGGCGCGGACAAGATCATCTATTCGGAGAAAGAGATGGGCATCCGCGTGGCGCATAATCTCACTTCGTCCGGCATCGTCGATTACATCGAGATGAACAATAATATCACTGTGGTGACCATCCATATCCCGGAAGCCTGGATCGGGAAGACGCTGCTGGATCTGGATGTACGTCGGAAATATCACATCACGGTGGTGGCCATTCGCCGGCAGAAAGAAAATTTCATCAATCCGCGGCCGGACATGGTCATGCGCGCCGGGGATATGCTGGTCATTCTCGGGGACAATGCGAGCGTGAAGGAGATCACCAGCCGGCTGGACTGAGGGCGCGTGGATGAACCGGTGATTTTGTGTTATGATAATGTAGAATTTGTCAGGCCTTCCCTTTGTTTCGGCTGCGCCGGCAGCGGGACGCCTGTTTCCCTATACATAGATATTGACACACATATAGAGTTTACAGGTACTGGAGTGAATGGATTGGAAAAATTAGTTATCGAAGGGGGGACTCCGCTTCATGGGTCCGTCCGGATTTCCAGCGCAAAGAATGCGGTGCTCCCGATCATCGTGGCGGCGCTGCTGCCGGAAACGCCGGCGACGGTCGTCGATGCGCCGGAGCTGGATGATGTGCGGACCATCTGCAGCGTGCTGGAATCCCTGGGGGTCAAAATCACAAAGTCCGGCAATACAATGACCTTTGACGCGGCCCATGTGGACAAGACGGAAGCTTCCTATGAGCTGATGAGCCGCATGCGCGCTTCTTTCCTCGTGATGGGGCCGCTTCTGGCGAAAAAACGGCATGCGAAGATCGCGCTGCCCGGCGGATGCATGATCGGCAGCCGGCCGATCGATCTCCATCTGAAAGCCTTCGAAGCGATGGGGGCGGAGATCGAAATCCACAACGGCTATGTGGAGGCAAAAGCGCCGCAGGGACTGAAGGGCGCGGAAATCTATCTGGACTTCCCCAGCGTGGGCGCGACGGAAAATGTGCTCATGGCGGCTTCTCTGGCAGAAGGCCGCACGGTCATCGAAAATGCGGCGGAAGAACCGGAGATCGTCGATCTGGTGACGTTTCTGTCGAGCATGGGGGCCAATATCAAAGGAGCAGGCACCAATGTGATCCGCATCGAAGGCGTGAAGCGTCTGGAAGGCGTGTCGCATACGGCGATCCCGGACCGCATCGAGGCGGGCACGTTCATGATCGCGGCGGCCATGGCCGGCGGCGATGTGGTCGTAGAGAATGTGCTGTCGGAGCATCTCAAGCCGCTGCTGGCCAAGCTGGGCGAAGCCGGCGTGAAGGTCATCCGGGAAGACATCGACCGGGTGCGCGTCATCAGCGACGGCCATATCCGCTCGACAGACATTAAGACGCTTCCCTATCCGGGTTTCCCGACCGATCTGCAGGCCCAGTTCATGGCGCTGATGACTGTGGGCAATGGGGTCAGCACCATTACGGAGACGGTGTTTGAGAACCGCTTCATGCATGCCGGCGAGCTGCAGCGCATGGGCGCGTCGATCCAGATCGAAGGGCGGAAAGCCATCGTGACGGGCGTGCCGTTCCTGCAGGGAGCTTTTGTCCGCGCCACGGATCTCCGGGCGGGCGCGGCGCTGACGCTGGCCGGGCTGGCGGCCCGCGGCGTGACGGAAGTGGGAGACCTCCATCACATCGACCGCGGCTATGACCATCTGGTGGAAAAGCTGCAAGGCTTAGGAGCGCATATTTCCCGTGTCAATGCAAACTGAACGAAAGACGGGAAGCACGGAAGCCTACCGCCGGCCCGGGTTCAGCTTCCTTGACTGGCTCGGCTCCTTCGGGACGGAAGACATCGGCATGGACCTCGGAACCTCCAATGTGGTGATCTACGTCAAGAAAAAAGGGCTGATCTATCCGGAGGCGTCGGCCGTCGCCGTCCGTGCGAAAAGCGGGGAGATGTTTGCCTACGGCACGCGGGCGGAAGAGATGGAGGGACGTATGCCGGGGACGATCCGCATCGTCTATCCGCTGCGGGACAGCGCGATCGTCAATTACGGCGCGACTTCCTATCTGCTGAACTCCATCATCAATCATTCCTATCTGCGGAGCCTCTTTTTTCATCCGCGGCTCATCGTGTGCGTGCCGGCCGGCGTGACCGGCGTGCAGCGCAGAGCGCTCCTCGAAGCGGCGGTCACCATGGGTGTGCGGAAAGCAGTGCTCATCGATCAGCCCATCGCGGCGATCCTCGGCATGGGCGTGAATACGGACAAAATGCAGGGGGCCATGGTGGTGGATATCGGCGGCGGCTCCGCCAATGTGTCCGTCGTGTCCCGGCACGGCATCGTCGTGACGGATTCGACGTATGAAGCGGGGCTGGCGATGGATCAGGCCATCATGCTCCGCGTGCAGGAAAAATACAAAGTGCAGATCGGCCGGCAGGCGGCGGAAATGCTGAAGAAACAGCTGGGGCTTCTCTGGGAGGCTTCCGGCGTCATGCAGGCGGCGGAAGCGGCGGGCAAATCGCTGGAAACGGGGCTGCCCGTGCGGGTCGGCGTGACCGGCGAGGATACGGCCAACGCCATGCGGCCGGTCATGCAGGTCATCTACCGGAAAATCCTGGGCGTTCTGCAGAAGACGCCGCCTGCGCTTCTGGCGGACATCCGCGATCATGGCATCATGCTGAGCGGAGGCTGCGCTCAGATCCAGGGGCTGGATTCCATCATCACGAAGCTGACCGGCATACCGGCCTATGTGGTGGAGCAGCCCATGTATGTCAATGCCATCGGAGCAGGGGCGGCGCTGGAATACATGGACTATATGCGGGATTCTCTTCAGGACCTGCATTGAGCATCAGACAGAATCATGAAACGGCGGACGGGCTCCGCCGTTTTTGCGTGCCCGGCGCTGTCTTTCCAAATGAAGGCTTTATGGTAGAATACAATTAATATGTAAGAAATGGCAGACTGGCCGCCCGGAATGGAGACGGCCCGGTGTCTGCGGCGGAGGCGTGAAGGATATGAAAATCGAAAAAATCATGGCGGCGGCGATTGTGCTGGCAGGACTGGCTCTGCCTGCGGAAGCGGCGGGACCGCTGATGGAACAGAAGGCGGTGATCGGCGGCCGGGTCGAAAGCATCGTGGAAGAAGGTACTGCGGTGGCGGAAGGGGATGTCCTTGCGGAAGTAGGGACGCTGGCCGGTCCGGTCCCCGCTGTCAAGGCGGCGGGCGACGGCACGGTCCGTGAAGTGCGGGCGGAAAAAGGACAGACCATCGCGCGCGGCGATGTGGTCGCCGTGCTGGAAGCCGCAGAATGACCGGACGGGAAATGAGAGGAAACCAATGAAACGATCTATGAAAAAAATAGCCGCGGCGGCCGTGCTGCTGACGTGCTGCCTCGGCTGGCACGGCGGTGCGGTCCGCGCGGAGGAGCCGGCGTTCCTGCCGGTGTCCGAAGTGCGGGAAGGCATGCGGGGCTATGCGAAAACCGTGGTCCACGGCCGGGAAATCTCCACATTCGATGTGGAAGTGCTCGGGGTCATGAAAGATAAAGGCGCGACCGGCGGCGATCTGGTGCTGGTCAAAGTCTCCGGGCCGGTGATCGATGAGACGAACGGCATCGCGCAGGGCATGAGCGGCAGCCCGGTTTATATCGACGGGAAGCTGCTCGGCGCCGTGGCGTATGGATTCCCGCAGTCCAGCGGACGGGTAGGGATGGTCACGCCCATTTCCGATATGCTGAATCTCTGGACAATGGAGGACAGGACCGAACCGTCTCTTCTGCCGACGCCGTCGGAGGGGCTTATTCCCATCGATACGCCCCTCATGGCTTCCGGATATACGCAGGACGGCATGGACTATCTGGCGGGCCGCATGAAGGATTTTCACATGACGCCCTATTCCGCGGCGGCCGCGGGGAACGATGAGGCTGTGTTTCCTCTGGAAGCCGGCAGCTCGGTGGCCGCGTCGCTGGTGACGGGCGATCTGAAACTGGGGGCCGTCGGGACGGTGACCTATGTGGACGGCGACCGGATGGTCGCGTTCGGCCATCCCTTCATGAGCCATGGAAGCAGCGGCTATTTCATGCATAATTCCTATATTTTTACAGTGATTCCCAGCCGGAACATCCCCTTCAAGCTGGGGTCGGTGGGCGCAGAGATCGGGATGGTCGATCAGGACCGCGGCGCCGGCATCAGCGGCTTCAGCGGTCGCGTGCCGCCGTATACCGCGCTGCACGCCTCGGTCACGGACACGGATCTCCAGAATGAAAGGGATCTGAATGTGCGTATGATCCGGGATGAAGCGCTGCTGCCCACCCTGTCGGCAACGTCTGTATACAACGCCATCAGCCGGGTGATGGATCGGCGCGGAGAAGGCAGTGTGGAGATCGCCTATACGCTGTATCCGGAAAACAGCAGTCAGAAGCCGTTTTCCCGGAAGAATCTGTACTGGTCGGCCTCCGATGCAGCAGAACGGAGCGTAGACGAGCTGTTCAATGTCGTGCGGATTCTGGAGCAGAACCGTTTCGAAGCCTATCCGCTCCGCAGCATCGACGTGGATATGAAGGTGACGAAAGAGCGCCGCACCGCGCAGCTGCTGGACGCGACGGCGACGCCCATGGCGGTGAGTCCCGGCGACTCGATCTTCATCCGCGTCCGGCTGGCGCCGTATCGCGGAGAAGTCTTTTATAAAGATCTGACTTTCAAGGTGCCGGAGGATCAGCCTCTCGGCGAGATGATCCTGGAAGTGCGCGGCGGCGGGGTCGTGCCTCTTCCGTACCTGATCGAGCAGCAGAAATACAATCTGACCGACGAGATCGTGGAACGGCTCCGGAGCTACAAGGATTTCAATGACCTTCACGATAAGCTGATGAAGGAGGACCAGAACAACCAGGTCGTCGTGGAGATCCTTGATCCGAACATCAGCATGATTTCCAAAGACGGAAAAGAAGAAAGCAGCGTAAAAATCCAGAACCGGCAGACTCCGGAAAAGCCGGATTATCTGAAAGAACAGAAGGAAGAGCCGGATCGGGCCAAGGAAAAGGAGTCGCCAGTGAGCCGCGTAGATACAGATTACGTCATCTACGGGGACGGCCAGTTCACCTTCCAGGTCATGTCGCCGGCGGACCGGGACAAAGTGCTGCAGAAAGTAAAAGCAGACCGGGAAAAACAGAATCAGATGCAGCTGCAGATGAAAAATCAGGAAAAGGAAGAGATGCAGAATCCGGACAAAGACGCCAGTGCAAATGAAAAGGGCGCGGCCGGATTGGACTGAAACAGAGAGCAAAGGGGCAGGCAGGGCTTGCTCCTTTTTGGCATATATTGCAGGCGGTTTGCCACGCTCTTCGGCAGGAAAAAGAGCGCATTTTAGCGGGAAGGATCCTTTCTTTTCTGACAAGAAATGTTTGTTTGAATTTTACTTACCTTTGATGTATTATAATAATAATCATGACTAAAAACGGGGAGGGGTAGCCTGTGACAGAGTTTCTGGAATCGCTGGGGAAAACGACTCTGGGGATTTTTCATCAGCTGGGCGCGGTGCTGCTTCTCTTCGTTGCGGCGCTCCGCCAGTTCCATAAGATCCAGCTTCATGAGACGGCCCGGCAGTGCCTGGCGCTCGGCGTGAAATCCTTTCCCATCGTAGCGCTGACGCTGCTCTTCACCGGGATGGTACTGTCCATCCAGATTGCGGGCGAGCTCATCAAGTACGGCGCGGAGTTTTCCATCGGCGGCATCGTCGCCATCGGCATGGGGCGCGAGCTGGGACCGGTCCTGTGCGGCGTGGTGCTGGCCGGCCGGGTCGGCGCGGCCATTACGGCGGAACTGGGGACCATGCGCGTGACCGAGCAGATTGACGCACTGCGCTGCATGGCGGTCAATCCTGTGGCGTATCTCGTCGTGCCGCGGTTTGTCGCCTGCATGACCATGCTTCCGATCCTTAATGTGTTCGGCGTGACCATCGGTATTGCCGGCGGCATGATCATCGCTTTCTTTTTTGATAATGTATCGGCGTATACTTTCCTGCATTCCATTGACGTGTTCTGCGGACCGTCGGACATCTATATCGGCATGATCAAATCGGTCGTGTTCGGCATGATCGTCGCGCTGGTCGGCTGCGACCGGGGCATGACCTGCACAGCCGGAGCAGAGGGCGTCGGGAAAGCGACCACGCAGTCGGTGGTGTATTCCATCGTCATGCTGTTTGCCGCCAATTATCTGTTGTCGTCGGTTCTTTTCTGAGGATGCCTATGATCGAACTGGTGCATGTATATAAATCTTTCGGAGAACGGCAGATCCTGAAAGACGTGAATCTGTCTATCCGGGAAGGCGAAACCATGGTCATCCTCGGCGCATCGGGCTCGGGGAAATCCACCATCCTGAAACTTATCATCGGACTGTTGAAGCCGGATGCTGGGGAGATCCTCATCAACGGGCAGAATGTCACCAGACTGGATGAAGATGCGTGGAACGTCATCCGGCGGCACATGGGGATGGTCTTTCAGTATTCCGCTCTGTTCGATTCCATGACGATTCGGGAAAATGTTGCTTTCGGCCTACGGCAGCATGAACGCCTGCCGGAAGAGGAGATCGCCGCCATCGTGAAGAAGAAGCTCCACATGGTGGGATTGGAAGACGCGGAAATTGGAGACCTGATGCCGGCCAGCCTGTCCGGCGGCATGAAGAAGCGGGTGAGCCTCGCAAGGGCGACTGCGCTTGATCCGGAAATCATTCTTTATGACGAGCCGACGGCCGGGCTGGACCCGATCCGGTCCACGGCGATCAGCCATCTCATCCGGCACACTCAGAAAGAGATGCACGCCACCAGTGTGGTCGTCACGCATGATATGAAATCAGCCCGGATGATTGCGGACCGGATGGCGTTTTTGCATGAAGGTTCATTTCTGGCCATCGGTACGCCGGATGTGCTCTATCAGTCGGAAGACCGGCGGGTGCAGCAGTTCATCCACGGATGGGAGACGCCGGAAGGACCGGGAGAAGAGGAGGAATGGTGATGAAGTGGTCTACGGAAGCGAAGGTCGGCGCGTTTGCGCTGGCGGGGCTCCTGATTTTTGCAGCGATCATTATCCAGCTCTCTCATCTGGTGCTCTTCGGAAAAGACGGATTCCATGTGACGGGCTACTTTCAGGAGGCCGAGGGCATTGAGCGGGGCAACCCGATCCGCTATGCCGGCGTGGAGGTAGGCCGGGTGGATGACATCTCTGTCGACCGGGGCGAAGCGGTGCTGAGCCTGCGGTTTTATGACGGCAGCGAAGTCCCGAAGGACGCTTCGTTCTCTATCCAGTCCAATGGGGTGATGGGCGGCATGTATGTGCGCGTTGCCGGCGGACGGCTGGAGGACGGCGTGCTGGAAGACGGCATGTCCGTCCACGGAGAAGCGGCGCCGGGATTCGATTCGGCCATGAACAAGATGGATAAGCTGGCGGATTCTGCGCAGCAGCTGCTGGACGGCCTGAATGCGGTCATGGCGGACCGGAGCACGCAGAACAACATGAAGGACACAATCGCCAATATCAATACGCTCACGCAGAACCTGGCGGTGCTGACGGCGCAGGGGATCCAGATCGCCAATGACGTGGAAGGCATGACGCGTCAGATGAACGGATTCCTTGCCGATTTCAACCGGGACGGCCAGGCCGGATCGCAGGCGCGCGTCATCTTGGACAATATGGCGGTGACTTCGGAAAACGCGAAGGAGCTCTCTTTCAAGGCGCGGGATCTGTCCGGGAAACTGGACAGCGTCATGAGCGGCTTTCAATTGTCCGGGGAAGGCGAATTGTTATATAATACGTCAGAGAAAGAATTTTCCCCCAATTTTTCCTTCCGATTCGGGGATGAAAAATTTGTCCGGCTCGGTGTGGAATCGCTGGGAGAGGATTCTCTCGTCAATGCCCAGTACGGCGTTCATCAGAATCAGTGGGACTTCTACGGCGGCATGATCCGCGGGGAAGTCGGCGCAGGGGCGTCTTATGAAAAGGACCGCTGGCGCATCGGAGCGGATATTTACGACCCCAATGATCTGACGGTGCGCATCAAAGGCGGGTATGAAGTGTTCCCGAATATATTTGCGACGCTGCAGACCATTCAGCCGGAAAAACGGCGGGGCGGCGGCAATTATGTGGGCCTCAGCTATATGTATTGATGAAGATTCCGGCGCATGGATGCAGAAGGGATGAAGCACGATGAAAAGAAATGAGTATAGACGGCTTGGCGCAGCGGTCCTGACGGCACTGATGCTGACTGCCGTGTCAACGGCGGAAGCTGCTGATGAGGGAAAGGCCGTGCCGGGGACGGCGGCAGCCACGGTGCAGCAGGCACTGGAACACCCGGGGAAACAGGTGAATTTCGACAACATGCTGCTGGCGGAGAAACTGCCGGCAGCGCCTGAGACGGCACCTGCGGAAAGCATTCAGATCGATCTCAAGGGCGCGGTATCGACGGCCATCCAGAATAACCGGGATATCCGCATTTCCGAATATGCGCTGACGCAGGCGGAAGCGGCGGTGAGTGAAGCGGCGGCGGCCAAGAATCCGGCGCTCGGCTATACGTTCAGCGCCAGCCGCAACAGAAGTGAAGGCACGAATGCCACAACAGGCCGGACGGGCGTTTCCATTCGGAACAGCTACAGCAACGGCCTGAATGTGACGTGGCCGCTGTGGACTGGCGGCCGCACGGAAGGCCTGATCGATGCGGCCCGTTATCAGAGAGACGCAGCAGAAGAAGCGGTATACCTCTCGGAAGCCGATACCAAACTGAACGCGACCAGCGCGTATTATCAGTATCTGGAAGCGATCAATCTGGAGGATGTGAGCCGGGAATCCGTGGAGAATCTTTCCAGCCACCTGACCAATGTGCAGCAGCAATATAATGCAGGCATCGTGGCCAAGTTGGATGTGCTGTCCTCCAATGTATCGCTGGCCAATGCGAAGCAGGAATACATCACGGCTCAGAATACCAAAGATGTGGCGGAAGCCAATCTGAACAACATCATGCGGCTCCCCATGTCGACGAAGCTGATTCCGACGGATACGAATTTCCCGGAACCGGAATTCACCATCACCATGGATCAGGCGCTGGCTATTGCCGACAAGAATCGCTGGGAGATCCTGCAGGCGGAGTATGCCTATAAAGCGGCTAAGGAGCAGGTCCGGGTAGCAAAGTCCGGTTATCTGCCCACGATTTCCGTAAGCGGCGGCTATAACTGGGATGATGACGATTTTCCGGGCTTTGACAATGAAGGCTGGAACATCAGCGGCGGACTGACGTGGTCCCTGTGGGACGGCGGCGCGACGGACGCGCAGATCAAGTCGGCCAATGCGGCAGCGAAATCCGCGAAGGAATCGCTGGAACAGATTCGCGAGAGCGTGGCCCTCGAAGTGCGGCAGGATTATCTGAATATTCTTGCCGCCAAGGAAAAGATCCGTGCGACGGAAGCCGCCGTGGCGGAAGCGGAAGAAGCTTACAAGATCGCGACCGTGCGGTATAAATCCGGCGTCGGCATCAATCTGGACGTGCTGGATGCGCAGTACAATCTGAATGCAGCGCGGACCAACTATATCACGGCGATGTACGACTACAACGTGGGGCTGGCAACGCTGGAAAAAGCACTCGGCATCCCGGCAGTGATCCGTGCAGAAAACGAAAAATAATCCATTCAAAAAGCGGGAATCGGTTCAGTCCGGCATTCGTGCGGGACTGGATCGGTTTTTCTGTATCTGCCCGGATGAAAAGTTTACGTAAAATTTTATCTTTTTCATAGACAGGTTACAGGACTGCATATTACACTATATACATAAGTCGTTGCTTATCCTGCAACAATCCTGACTTATTTTACCGGTATGGAAGCTCCTGTCTGCCAGGAGCGATTCTCATGGAGTGCAGGCATGAAGAACGCGGGAAAATGGATCCGCATAGCGGCAGTGCTTTTCTGCCTCCTTTTTGCGGTCGCTTACTTGCTGGTGCGTCCGGCTGTCGTAGTCCGGCTGGAGCCGCTTCTGCTGGCTGCCGGCGAAGAGCGGATCAGCGGTACGCTTTCATGGAGATCCTTTGATCTCGACCCGCTGTACAATCTGGAATTCAAGGAGATTGAACTGAAAGATCAGAACGGCCGGGCTGTGTTCAGGTCGCCCTCTTTGACGGTCGGATGGACCGTTGCGGGGGCTTTTTCTGCGTGGAAAAACGGGGAAAGCGTTTCTGCCATGGTGCAGAACGTGATTCTGGATCGGCCGGAACTGCATTTTTATGAAAATGCGGATGGGTCGTGGAATGTCCAGACCCTGCTGAAACCGCAGAAGGACGAACAGCCCGGGGCCTTCCACGGGCGCATCCTGCTCAAAGACGGGACTGCGCAGGTAGCGCTGAACGGCAGCCGGTATGAGGCGTCAGGACTGGAAGGACAGTTTTCCTGGATGAATGAAGGGACGATTAGCGCCGCATTGAGCGGGATATTTGCCGATGCTTCCTTTGATGCGCAGATTTCCTATGAAGATGAAAAGAATTTCCAGGCGGAGGTCAGGACCGGGGAGATTCAGCTGACTTCTCTGCAGGGCGTCCTGGCATACCTGCCTTCTTCGGCACCGGAAATAAAGATGAAGTCCGGAACGGTAGAAGTGACCGGGGCCAGCGTGCGCAATACGGATGGTGTCCTGGCCTATGAGGTGAAGGGGCAGATGGCCGGCGCCGCTTTGACGGCGGATGATTATGAACTGATGGACGGAAAGGCGGCTTTCACTGTCGCTGATGACCGCGCGGTGTTCAGCGGCGCGGAGGTCCTGGTCAATGGACAGCGCATCACCGGCAGCGCGGACGTATCCTGGAAAGGAGAGCCCCTTGTATCCGGTCAAGCGTCTCTGCAGGATGCAGATCTGTCAAAGCTCCTTCCGAAAGAAGACGCGGCCGGCCGGGTGAGCGGAGCCGTCCATGTGTCCGGGCCGGTGAACGACTGGAACCGGATGGCCGTAGATGGGCGGCTGGCTCTGCATGACGGCCATATTCGCGGGGTGGAGATTCAGGAAGCGCAGGCGCAGTTCCTGCTGAAAGACGGGACGGCGGAACTGTCTCCTGTGGAACTGAAAACGGGAGACGGTTCTGCTCAGGCCGCTGGGTATTACCGGATCGGGACCGGCGAATTCCAGCTCCGGGCCGCGGCAGATCAGCTGTCGCTGGCTCCACTGCAGGCACTGCTGGGTGTGAATGGTACGGTGAGCGGTACGATGGAAGCGGCCGGCCGGTGGGACGGACAGTCGCTGATGCTGTCCGTGCTAAACGGCGCGGCAGAAGGGCAGGCACTGTCGTGGGAAGACTATGCGGCTTCTGAATTGTCTGCTGATTTCAGCGGAGACGGCGAGACTTTCCATGTTCGCTTCTACGGCAGCGGTCTGTCCGGACGCGGTGTCAATGTGGATTCCGTGTGCGGCGAAGCAGAAGGAAATGCGGAGACATGGACGCTGGCGTCCCTGAACGGCACCATGGGCGGCGGCGCATTCTCCCTGCGCGGCCGGTATGACCGCGAGCAGATGGATTTGGATGTGCAGGCCGGCGGGATCGAAGTGGAGCCGGCGGCGGCACTCCTTGGACAGGATTTCGGCGGGAAAGTTTCCGTTTCCGGCACACTGTCCGGCACGCTGGAGCGGCCTGTGTTCGACGCGGAAATGGCGGTGATGGACGGTCATTTCCAGAAAGCGAAGTTCAGCCGGCTGGCCGGCCACCTCTCATCGGACGGCGAGTGGCTCACCATCGATGGAGCATCTATGGATACGGCGACGGGGCGGCATACTCTGGAAGGCCGGATCGGGCTGCAGGGCGATCATGCGCTGGAGCTGACGGAACGGAGCGAACATACGCGTATCGAGAATGTGCTTCGGCTGGCGGATATCGATGCACCGGTGACCGGGTGGTTCCAGAATGAAACGATCGTGACGGGGACGATGCAGGCACCGGAGATCACCGGCCGCTTCATGGCGTGGGACGGCTCGGCAGCAGGCGAATTGTATCAGAGTATTTCGGCAGAATACCGGCTGGATCAGGAAGGAGAAGTCCGGATCAGCAATGGGCTGGCTTATATCTATGGAGGCGCGGCCGTGCTGAACGGGACCGTATCGGCAGAATCTTTGGATCTGCAAGCGGCGTTGGTCGACGTGGATATCGAGCGGATTCTGCGCGGCGGTCCGGCGGCAGGGCGGGCGACATTCCGCGGGCATATTTCCGGCTCTCCGTCGAATCCGGTATTTGACGGAGAGATGGGCAGCCGCCAGATTGCGGTGAACGGCGCGGAAATTGAACAGGTCAGCGCCGGGATTTCCTATGAAGACGGTCTGCTCCGCGTGACGGACGGCGTCTTCCGTCAGAAAAACGGACAGTTCCGCTGGAGCGGTCTGGTCAATCTGACGACCGGCGCACTGAGCGGGCGGCTGCATTTCAATGGCTGGGAAATGGAAGACGCGCTGCAGTTCTTCCAGCTGCCGGTCAGCGGGATTACCGGTTCCATGAACGGCGGGCTGGTCCTGCAGGGGACCATGGAGAATCCCAGTGTGGCGCTTAATGTCAATATCGACGGCGGCCGTCTGGGCAATGCTGTCATGGGCGACGGGAAACTGAATCTGTCCTATGCGGACGGCCTGCTGTCTATCAGGGAATGCTATCTGCCTGTCGCCGGAGGCCTTCTGGCGGCGCGGGGGTCCGTGCAGAACCGCGGCGCTGTCGATCTGACAGTGGCGGCGAATCAGATGGATATTTCCTGGATCCCGCAGGTTCTCGGATTGAAGGAGCTGACGCTGGGCGGACAGCTGACAGCCGGCATCACGCTGGCCGGCACGCTGGCTGATCCCACGGCGGATATTTCAGTCACGGTCGCCTCTCCGAAGTACAACAGCATGGCGTTCGATGAATTGTCGCTCATGGGCAACGCCGGCAATGGGGTATTCCGGATCGATCAGCTGCTGGCCTCTAAAGGGATTTATAAAGCATCGGCCCGCGGGACGATGCCGGTGAGCGCATTGACGCGCGTGCCGGACGGCCGGGATATTCCGTTCGATATGAGAGTGGATCTTGACAATGCGGATCTCAATGCGCTGGTCTTCATGCTGGATTCTGTGACATCCGCTTCCGGGCCGATCCGGGGGCATCTGGAAATTACCGGCCCGTGGGATGATCCGTCCATCCAGGGCGGCGCTTCCGTACAGGATGGAATGCTGACCGCAGATGTCCTGTCCGAACCAGTTACGGGTATCGTCGGCGAACTGGTCTTTTCCGGGAAACGGGCGGAATTTACCGGACAGGCCGGCATCGGCGGCGGCACAGCGTCCGCGGCTGTACGGGCAGCATGGGATCATATGCAGCTTTCCGGCTATGATGGGGAAATGCATATCCATGCACCGGCCATCCAGTCCCCGTATTATCAGGGAAAACTGGATGCAGATGCGGTCCTTTCCGAGGAACGGGGCATGCCCAAGGTGACCGGAATGGTAAATGTGGCCGATGCGGTCATCGACATCCCCATGAGCTTCACTTCCGGCGGAGGCGGAGCGGATCTGCTGATGGATATCAGCGTCAATGTCGGGGACGATGTGCGGCTGTACAACAGCCTCCTTTATGATCTTGATGTGAACGGTTCGATTCATGCCATGGGAAGTCTGTCTCATCCGCTCATGTCCGGCCGTGTGGATGTGGAGCGGGGCAGCATCAAATATCTGTCCAATGAATTTACAGTGACAGAAGGGACCGCCGTATGGGGTGGCGTGCCGGATTCGTTCCTGCCGGTCCTGAATGTGAAGGCCAACACCAGTGTCGGCCATTACCGGGTCGGCATGGAATTGAAGGGGCCGCCGGGGAATTTCATTTTCAACCTGCACAGCGAGCCTTCTCTCAATGATACGCAGATCGTTACGCTGCTCACGCTGCGGCAGGGACCGGGCAGCACGGACAATGATGCCGCGACCGGCGCCCTGTTCAATGCGGGGCTGTCCATGATTTTCTCCGGCGGCGTCCAGGACCTGATCCGGAACACTTTCGGGCTGGATTTGATTTCTGTCACCTCTTCGCTGACGGATTATTACAGCAGCGCCGATTCAGGACTGAACAATGACTATTACTATATCAAGATCGGAAAGTACCTTTTCAATGATTTCATGCTGACCGCTACGATGGGGGTCAATAATGATGAAGAAAGTTACGGATTCCGGTATGATTTGAAATCGCGCGTCGGGCTGGCGGCGTGGTATAATAATGACCATGACAGCTATGTAGGAGCTGACTATCAGTTCCAGTTCTGAAAGAAAGGGACAGGCCCGGACAGGAGCATGGAATGCTGAAAGATTATATGCGTTCTCTGGCGGATATACGAAAGCTTTCGCCGGAAGAGGAGGCAGAACTCTGGCGGCAGTACAAAGAGGAAGAAAGTCAGGACGCCCGTCAGAAGCTGATCGAGAATTATCAGCTTCTGGTCTGCCGGGAAGCCATGCGATACCGCGTGCAGGAATCCTCTGTGCTGGATCTCGTACAGGAAGGCATGGTCGGGTTGATGGAGGCTGCGGAACGGTTTGATCCGTCCCTGCAGGTAGCGTTTTCTCTTTATGCCGTGCATCGGATCAGGGGCCGCATGCTGGATTTTCTGAAAACGATGAATCAGGAGATTCCCTGCGACGGGACGGAATCGGATGGACAGAGCGTCTGGGCCGGTATAACGGCGCCGGATCTAGCCTTTGAGACGGCGGACCGCAGCCTGCTGCACTCCGAGATTGACCGGGCCATGCGCCGGCTGCCGGAAAAAGAGCAGGATATCCTGCGTCATGTGTTCATTCAGGAGCGGACGGCGGCGGAAACTGCCGAGCAGCTGGATGTAAGCACGGCGTATGTTTATCGCCTGGAAAAACGGGGCATTCGTCGTCTGCGGGGCATGCTGTCGAGGCTGATCCATGAAAGAAAACAGGGAGAATGCTGATTGAAGCTGAAAAAACGAGAATCCGAAAAGAAATGAAAGGATTCTTGTGAAACCAGGTGATTTTTGCAGTTCTTTTCCTTTATGAATTTTCGATTATATCTTATAAAGGAAAGGAGGCGCGTGCACGGTGAAAGAGAAACTGCAGCGGGTCCAAGCGGTCCGAAGATGGCTGGAAAAGGCGGAACGGTCTTTTTCCAGCCATCAGGAGATGTCCGGTGAGTGGAATCTGATCATGGCGCAGGCAGAAATGCAGCGTCTGAAAGAAACAGATCGCACATCTCTGCGATTGCGTCTGTGGGGATCACGGGCGCTGGCTCTTGCGGCAGCGGCAGTTCTGGTTTCCGGATATGCGCTGTGGGACAGCCGGCAGGAGGAGAATTCTTTGCAGACGGCTCCGGTAGAAGCGCCTGTATCTCTGGTGCAGGAAGACGTTCAGGCCAGTCAGCCGGTTCCCGCCAAAGCAGTTGTCCGGTCGGCTTCGGAGACTGTTGCAGCGCCTCCCGATGGAAAGGAATCGGCGGAGAATGCCGATCAGAACGTGCCTGTATCGGCGGCGCCTGTTCTGACAGAATGGGAGATCCAGAGTGTGGTAGGAGAAGCAGGGCGGACCCTTCGCGGCCAGTCCTGATGACATAGAAAGAAGTTCAGCCGAATCTGTATCGGCGGAAAACCAAGAGGTATCAGAGAAATCATATACAGGAGGTTTTTATGGTGATATCACATCGTAAGAGAATGATTCTTATGGCGGCAGCGTTTGCCTCGCTGTCCGGGCTGTCTGTCTGTGCAGAAGAACCGGCGGTGGGATCGGATGTCAATCAGGCCATGACAAGAGGCATGGTGGCAGCCGCTTCCGGGGGAGACGGCATGACGCAGAGTCAGATGGTCAGCCTGGATCCGAATCAGGCAGCCGGAAATGAGGGGCAGATCGAGGATACGATAACTCCGCAGACGCCGGGGGAAACCATTGATGTGAGCCGCCCTGCGGAGGATGCTTCACTGTATTTGTCCCCCAATGATGAAGCGGCAGTCAAGGCCATGGAGGGCCAGACTGTAGCGTCCGTAGATATCGCCAATGTGCCGGATGAAGTCAAGTCGACACTGATACCCCTGATCCAAACCAAAGCGGGAGACCGTCTCACGCTGGACGGTGTGAAGGCGGATGTTTCTTCACTGGGAAGCACCGGCGTATTTTCGCAGATCGTTCCGACGCTGGAAGCGGTGCCGGAAGGCGTGCGGCTCAGCTATATCACGAAAGCGAATCCGGTCATTCACGGAGTGGAATTTTCAGGCAATACTGTATTTACCAGCGAACAGCTGACGGAGATGCTGGGGATCCAGGACAACAGCGTGCTGAATACGACGCTGCTTGGCCAGAAGATGCAGGACATCGAAAAACTATACCTCCAGCAGGGGTACCTGCTGTACTCTGTGCCGGATATTCAGGTGACGCCGGACGGGATCCTGAAGATCGATATCGCGGAAGGCGTAGTAGAGGATATCACCATCGAGGGCAATGACAAGACCAAAGATTATGTCATCCTCCGGGAACTGCGGTACAAGAAGGGTCAGCCATTCAATAAATTTACGGCCAGCCGCAGCATGGAGCGCCTGTATAACCTCGGGTTCTTTGAAGATGTCAATATGAAGCTGCTGCCCGGTACAAAGCCGCATGAAGTCATCACGGAAATCGATGTGGTCGAACAGAAGACCGGCGTCATTTCCGTCGGCGCCGGCTACTCGGAATCGGACGGCATGGTCGGTATTCTGGAACTCGGAGAAAACAATTTCCGCGGCACCGGTGATAAAGTCAATTTCCACTGGGAATTCGGCGGTTCTTCGGAAGGGAAGAACTACCAGATCTCCTATACCCGTCCGTGGATCAACGATAACGGCGACTCGCTGGGCTTCTCCATTTTCGACCGCCGGTATGATTACGATGACTACAATGCAGACGGCGATACGGTGGCAAGTTACAACCGGAGACGGAAAGGGTTCAACCTGACCTGGGGCCACGTGAGCAGCGAGTACCGGAGAAACTTCTTCACGCTGGAAACGGTGCGGGAATCCTACGATGATCATGACGGATTTGATCCGGGCGGTGCTTGGGATCCCGGGCAGGTCGCAGGACCAGGATCAGGGGACAGTCATAAATGGTACAATGCCATCATGGACAACATGGGGCGGACGAACAGCTTTACCTTCATGCATGTCTTTGATAACCGAGATAATTATTTTAATGCCACCAAAGGCCGGCGGCTGTCCGCTTCTATCCAGTATGGCGGCAACGGTCTCGGCGGGGACTATGACTTCTATAAATTCAACGCGGAAGGGCGTTTCTACAAAGGGCTCAGCAACGGTCACGTGCTGGCACTGCGCGTGATGGCCGGCTACATTTCCGGGGAGACCTCGTACAATCAGCTGTTTGAACTGGGCGGCTCCAACAACCTGCGCGGCTATGAAGATGATCAGTTCAAGGGCGAGAAGATGTATGCGGCGACGCTGGAATATCGTATTCCTGTCGCATCCAAAGTGGAAGCGGTCCTCTTTACCGATGTGGGCAGTGCCTGGGATATCGATGAAGGAAGAATCCCCTGGTATACCGATGATGATGGCATCAACTGGTCCTACGGTGTCGGCCTTCGTCTCCAGACACCGATCGGGCCGATCCGTCTGGATTACGGCCATGGGGACAGGAACAAGTTCCACTTCAGCTTCGGCGCGCAGTTCTGACCGGCTTGAGGCAGCGGGATGAAATGTTCCCAGGAAAGCAGTCAGAGGTATATTGAAAGAATGAATGCGCATAGCGCTGCGGCACTGAAATCCCTTGCGGCCGGCGGGCTGGTTTTGCTTGGCTGGCTGGCTTTTCCGCAGGGAGCAGAGGCGGCGCTGGTCGAGTCCGTTCAAGTGACTGTGGCTTCGGCGGGGGAAGATATTCCGCCGTCCGTTGCCTCCCGGATACGTGCCAGCATTGAGGCCATTGGCGATCGGGTGCTGGCGGGAAAAGATGATTCGATTTTCCTGCTCCATCAGGCGCAGTATAACCGGGTGCTGGCGGATATCATTAACCGTGTCGTGGTCGGCTATGTCGTATCTGACTTTTCGGCAGACTACGGTCCGGAAACGGAGATTTCCGTAACTCTGCAGCCGGTAGGGCGCATCGTGCAGGATGTGCAGACGGTCGTCGAATACGGCAATCTGACGCCGGAGGCGGAAACACTGGTCCGGCAGGATCTGGCGGGCGTAGAGGAGCGCATGGCGGCGCTGCTGATCGGCCTGCCGGTGGATTCGGTCGGCTGGGCAGACAGCGTATCCCAGTCCGCAGGGCGGGAATACCTGTCTGCCGTTCTGCCGGAATTTCAGGCGAGCTTCGAAGTGGAATCGGGAGAGCATACCCGCGTGCACATCTATCTGCTTCCATCAGGGCCGATTGTCCGGTCCGGGCGGCTGATATTCCGGGAAACGACGGTGCCGCGGGTGCTCATGTACCGGGCGGCGGAGCGGACGGAAGCGCTTCTGCGTGGGCTGGAAGGACTGCCTGTTGGATTTGTGCAGCGGCACAGCCGGGAGATCGGGGAGCGGATGAAGGAAGAATTGCTGAAAGATTCCTTTATCCGCCGGTACGAGATCGCGGTGCAGACGGAATTCATCGCCGGTGAAGAAGCAGAACTCAAAGTCGATGCACTCACGGACCACTGGTATATCCGGACTGAAGCCTGGCTGGACGCCGGGCGGGATGGCAATAAGACCACGGCTCTTGACGGCATCCTGGGGCACTATATAGGGCGGAATGATCTGCTCTTCGGAGAGGCCCGGCTGTATCCGGGGCCGATGGACTGGAATGTGTATGCCGGATGGGCGCACCGTTTCGGGAAGGAATATCTGCTGGGCTATAAGTATGATATGGTGGAAAACAGCAGCCATGTCTTTGCAAGAAAACAGTTTGGAGACCGGTGGGCTCTGCGGTATGAAAGAGACTTTCGGAAGAAAGAAGATGAATACGGCCTGTCCTACCGGATTCATAATTATATGACACTGGAATATGTGTATAATGAAGAAGAAGGCAGATGGCTTCGGCTGATTGCCAATTTGTGACAAGGAGTGATTGTCTATCATGATGGCATCTCTGGGAAACAAGAAAAATGTAAAGATTTTTTCCTTTGCGCTGGCAGGCGTCTTCATCGTCTCCATTGCAGGGATGGCGCTCATGTCCATGGGGGACACGGCGAGCGCGGCACCCACGTCCAATATCGGCGTGGTCGATCAGCAGCAGGTGATCCGGGCTAATCCGTCTCTGGCATCGGATTATCAGCAGAAGATGCAGTCCACGGCGGAAGAAATGCAGAAGGATTTTGATGAAAAATCCAAGAATATGAGCGACGCGGAAAAGGAAAAGCTGTTTGCGGACATGCAGCAGCAGTTCAATGAGAAGCGCGTCGCAATCGAAAAAGAAATGCAGGACAAAGTCAATGCAGCCGTGCAGTCTGTCGCATCGAAAAAAGGCCTGTCCCTCGTGGTGGATAAGAACGCGGTGATTTACGGCGGCACGGATATCACCAAAGACGTGACGTCTTCCATCGCGCAGAGCGCCGCGCCGGCAGAGTCCAAGGAAAATACGGCAGATCAGTCGAAGTAAGGGATGAGGGTATGACAGGGCGTAAGCGTTTCGGCCTTCTTGCTGCGATGGTTCTGGCGGCGGGGCTGATGCTGGGCGGCTGCGGAAACAAAGCGCAGACAGAGCGGGAAGCCTATGGCGTCGCAGATCTGGAAACGCTGGTGAAAGCGCATCCGGCCTATTCCGAGTATTTCAAGCTGCAGACAGAATACGAAGACCTGCTGCACCGTTACAGGAATGAACAGCGGAGCCTGCTCCATCTTTCAGAGACGCAGCGGAAAATGAAAGCGGCCCTGTCATCGAAGGACGCAGAAAAGGCGGCGGAAGAAGAATACAAGGCCCGGGTAAAGATCCGGGAGGACACACTGAACCGCCAGCTCCAGACCCTGTATCAGGAGATTTCCGCACGGCACAGCCGGCAGCCGTCCCATCCGGAGCTGACAGGCGGATCGGCGGATGAAAATACACAGATTGCCAATCTGCATCTGAAGCTGAAAATCCTGAATATCGGCGGAGAAGAGAAATCTCAGGCAGTGTCGCAGCTGAAAGATCTGCTGAACGGCCGCCGCGGCGAGCTTCAGCAGGACGGCTGGACCGAGGCGGAAAAACAGGAATTTGAAGACAGGCGGCAAAAGGCGAAAGCAGAGCTGGAAGCCTATGCAGCGCAGGTGGCGGCCGAGATCCATGGCCGGCAGCTGAAAAGTCAGGCTGCGGCTGCTTCGGTGACGCTGCCGGATGCGGACCGCTGGAACAGCCAGTGGGAAACCCGCGTCAAAGAAAAGCAGAAAGAAATGGCGGATAAAAAGGAAAAGATCATGGAGGACATCCGTGACAAGGCAGCCATCATTGGAGAAAAGAAACATCTGGCGATGATTTTCTCCTCTTATCGCGTCAATGTGGATGCGGAAGATGTGACGGGAGACATCGCCAATGAACTGGTACAAATCAGATAAACGGGGAGGAACGACATTGAGATCCGTATGGGAGAAAGCCGCGTGCGCTGGTCTGCTGGCTGCGGCGGCATTACTGTCCGGCTGCGGCGGGGAGGATAAAGTCGCAGTCGTCGACTACCAGCAGCTGGAGATCCGGTCGGAAAAGATCAAGGGCATTCAGCAGGAGATCACCGCAAAGAACAAAGAGATTTCCGATCGTCTGGCGCAGGCGGAAGGCACGCTGTCGCAGGAGGAGATGCAGAAGAAGGTCGCTGATGCACGGCAGGAACGGGCCATCTTCATCCAGAGCAAGCAGCGGCAGATTCAGTCGCTGGTGGAATCGCAGTGCGCAGCCATTGCCAAAGAGAAAGATATCGGCATCGTGATGCACAAAATGGCAGTGCCTGCCGGCGCGGTCGATATCACGGACGAAGTGCTGAAGCGCATTGACGGCAGCGATGCGGCAAAAACGGGAAATAACAAATAAAGGGGCCGTGTCCTGAAAGGGCACGGTGCAGTGCGGGAGACAGAAGCTTCAGGAAGGGGCGTCTGTCTTTTGTGTACCCTGGTAGCAGGCGGCAGGAGCCGCCGGGAAGTGAGGGACTTATGATAAAGACAGCAGCAGAACTGGCAGAACTGGTTGGCGGCAAGGTATACGGAGACGGCGCGGTCGAAATTGAAGACGTGCGCAGCGCGGAAATCGCCGGGCCGCGTCATGTGACGTTTGCCAGAGGAATCTATGCAGAGCACATCGAAGAGATGCAGGCGGGCGTGATTCTGGTGGATGAACTGCCGGCGCATTACACGAAAAATCTGATCGTAGTCCCAGACTGCCGTCGCGCGTTTGGCCAGCTCATCGATCTGTTCCATCCGGAAGTCAAGTTCCCGGCAGGCATCCATCCCACGGCAGTGGTGAGCGACAAGGCCGTTATCGGGAAAGATGTGTGCATCATGGCGTACGCCGTCATCGAAGACGGAGCGGAGATCGGCGATGGCACGGTCATCTATCCGTACTGCTACATCGGGCATAACGTCCGGATCGGGAAAAACTGTGAACTGAATCCCGGTGCTGTCGTCCATGAGAACAGCATTCTCGGAGACCGGGTCGTGCTCCGCGCCCATGCAGTCATCGGCGGGCAGGGGTTCGGTTTCTCCACGGATGCCGCGGGCCACCATACGCACATCCGCCAGCTGGGCCGTGCTGTGCTGGAGGACGATGTGGAAGTCGGCGCCGGCAGTGCGGTGGATAATGGGGCCATGAACAACACCATCGTCCATCGCGGCACGAAGATCGACAATCTGGTTCATCTGGGCCACAATGTAGAAGTCGGGGAAGACTGCTTCATCATCGCGCAGGTGGGGATCGCCGGCAGCACGAAGATCGGCAATCACTGCATCCTCGCCGGGCAGGCAGGCATCACGGGCCACATCGAGATCTGCGACAATGTGACGCTGGGCGGCAAGACCGGCGTCACCGGGAATATCACGAAACCCGGCGTCTATGTGGGCTACCCCGTGCGGCCCCATATCGAATGGGGAAGGCTGGAGGCCATGATCGGCCATCTGCCGGACCTCTTCAAGCGGGTCAAAAAACTGGAAAAGAACATGCAGAAATAAAAATGGACAGGAAGAAAGACCGGACAGCGCGCCGGTCTTTTTTGCGTGGGAGTTTCCTTGCCCTGCTTCCGGTGCGGCGTAAACGAAGCGGAGAGCAGGTATAGGCCGGCCGCAAAGGCGGGGCATTGGTCAGAATGCTGGGTTTCGCTTATAATAGAAAATAAAATTAAGAGAAACAGATCTATATCGGGAAAGAGGAACAGTATGAAGGGTACGTATGCTCTGCTGAAATTTTTGAGCCGCATCTGCTGCCGGCTATCCCCGGAAGGGGCGGCCCGGGTGGGCAGGGGGCTCGGTTATTTTTTCTGGCTCTGCGTCCCGCCGCGGCGGAAAAAACTGGCGGTGGACAATATCCTCCGCACGGGGATCGCGAAGGATGCCAGGGAAGCACGGTGCATCGCGAAGGCGTCCTCGCTCCGCTTCGGCCCGCTCGGCGTGGCCATGTTCCGTTTCCCGCTGCTGAATCGTGAAAACATACGCGAGTATGTGACGATCGTGGGCGCGGAGAAGCTGGACGCCATCAAAGAGAGCGGGAAGGGCTGCATCCTCGCGGCTACACACTGCGGGAACTGGGAAGTGGAAGGCGCGGCGCTCGCGCTGTACGGTTATCCGCTCCTCTCCGTGGCCATGAAGCAGAAAAATGAGGAATTTGACCGGTTCATCACGGAGTACCGCTCTCTGCCGGGGCAGACCGTCGAATACAAGACCGGCGTGCGGGACATGCTGCGCCGCCTGCGTCAGGGCTATTTCGTGGGGCTGCTCTGCGATCAGGACCCGGGCGAGACGGGCATCCTGTCTCCGTTTCTGGGGCAGCGGACGCTCACCGCGACAGGGCCGGCTCATTTCTCCGTCACGTGCGGACTGCCGGTCATGACGGCGCTCATCCATCAGACCGGGCCGGAGACCTATACCATTATCATCGGGGACCCCATCACTGCAGATGAGGGCGTCAGCAAAAAAGAAGCCATCCAGCAGATCACGGACCGCATCAACGCGCGGCTGGAAGCATGGATCCGGAAATATCCAGAAGAGTGGTTCTGGCTCCACAACCGCTGGAAGTGGACGGACAAGATGTATCCGGAGGAACGGCGTCATGATCCAGTTTGATGTGGAAGAAACGCGCGTCGGGGAGATCCAGGTCCGCATCGTGCATCCCCTTCGGGAAGACCGGGCGCAGTGCGCGGTGTTTTATCACGGATGGAGCAGCAGCGGGACCCTGCAGTTGTCGCGGGCGGTCCTGCTGGCGGCCCATGGGTATACGGTTCTTCTGCCGGACGCAGTCCATCACGGCGCGCGGGGGACCCTGCCGGATTATTACAGCATCGGGGCCTATGAAGTTTTCTGGGAGACGATCTTCCAGAATCAGAAGGAGTTCCACGCTCTGCGGCAGGTCCTGGCGGAGCGCGGCTTCGGCCGGCCCTGGGTGCTGGGACACTCCATGGGCGGCATGACCGTGCTCGGCGTCGCCGCGGCCTGTCCGGACGCGATTCGCGGAGCGGTGAGCTTCAATGGCTCCGGAGACTGGCTGCTGACGCATCTCTTTATCCAGGCGCGCTTCGGCGTGCTGGAGCCGCGGGACTGGCCGCTTTACGATGCGATTGCTGAGGCTTCGCCGCTTCATCATCTGGAAGCGCTGAAGGACGTGCCGGTCTTCATGACGAATGGAGAGGCCGATCCCTCCATCGATCCCCGCGCGCAGGCGCATTTTGCAGAGGAGCTCGCACGAGCCGGCGGACGGGCGGTGCGGGTGACGTACCCGAAGCTGGCGCATTTCGTGACGACGAATATGATGGACGACGCGCTGGCGTGGATGGAAGCGCAGGAAGCGGACGGGCGGGACCGGTCGTAAAAGGGCCTGCACTTTCGGAAGGAGTGCCTGATCTTGAATAAAAGAAATGTGTATACGCTGATCATCGTCATGTTTTTCATTTCCGCGGCCTATACCATGCTGATCCCGTTCCTCCCGCTCTATCTGATGGAGCTGGGCGTGACAGGGAAGGACGTCAATATCTGGACGGGCATGGTCTTTTCCGTGTGCTTCTTCGTGGCGGGCGTCATGGGGCCGATCTGGGGCAAGCTGGCGGACACGAAGGGCAAAAAGAAAATGGTCCTCCGTGCGGCGTTCCTCATCGGCGTATCCTACTTTATGGCGGGGCTGGTGCAGACGGCGTGGCAGCTTTTCGCCGTGCGCGCCTTTCAGGGCTTTGCGAACGGCTTCGTGGCGGCGGCGCTGGCCATCATCTCCCAGAGCGTGGACACGCGGAAGCTGGGCATGACGCTCGGATTCGCCCAGACCTCGCTCGTGGTGGGCGGCATCTGCGGTCCCATGATCGGCGGCGTCATCTCCCACATCTTCGGCATGCGGGCGTCCTTTTTCATCGGGGCGGCGCTCCTGTGGCTCGCCGGGCTGGCGGTTTGGCACTTCGTGGAGGAGAAGCCCGTGGCCGCGGCGGCCCGGGACGACAGCTCCATCATGGACGACCTGCGCTATGCCGTGCAGAACAGGCACCTGCGGGAGCTCCTGCTGTTCTTCTTCATTTTCCAGAGCGCGGTCCTCATGATCCAGCCGGTGACGGCGCTGTACATCGGGGAGCTGCAGGGCTCCATGGAGAATGTGGCGGTCACGGCGGGCACCATCCTCTCCTGCGGCGGCATCGCGGGGGCGCTCACCACAGCGTTCTGGGGGCGCTTCGGGCAGCGGAAAGGCTATTTCTACGCCATGACCATCACCTTCGGCTGCGCCGGGGTTCTCATGATCCTGCAGGCCGTGCCGGATACGGTCTTCGGATTCGGGCTGTTCCAGTTTCTCGTGGGGTGCTTCATCATCGGCGTGAATCCGGCCATCAATGCGGCTTTCGTCAAGTACACGCCGGAGAATTTCCGGGGCCGCGTCTTCGGGCTGGCCAATACGGCCCAGCAGTTCGGGAGCATGGCGGGGCCGCTGCTTTCGGCGGGCGTCACCATGCTGCTGCCGATTTTTACCGTATATGTCCTGTCGGGTGTCATGCTGCTCCTGGTCGGGGCGTATATTCTGCAGCGTCATGTGCGCAGAGGGGAGTTGTGACATGGAAGAACTGAAACGGAAGATCCGGGAAGAAGGCATCGTCCTGCCCGGAAATGTGCTGAAAGTCGATTCCTTTCTCAATCATCAGATCGATCCGGAGCTGGCCATGGCGATGGGACGGGAGATCGCCCGGCGGTTCGGCGGTGCCGCGGTGGACCGGGTGCTGACGGTGGAGGCTTCCGGCATCGCCATCGGGCTGGCCGCGGCGTACGCGCTGCATGTGCCGCTCGTCTTCGCAAAGAAATCGAAATCGGTCCTCATGACGGAGGGCGCATACACGGCGGCGGTCTATTCGTATACGAAGAAGACGGAAAATCAGATTTCCGTCCTGAAGCGGTTCCTGCCGGCGGGGGAATCGGTGCTCATCGTCGATGATTTCCTGGCCAA
This sequence comes from Veillonellales bacterium, assembly GCA_944390485.1. Taxonomy (GTDB): domain Bacteria; phylum Bacillota; class Negativicutes; order Veillonellales; family Dialisteraceae; genus UBA1822. The sequence goes on along the minus strand of CALXPQ010000001.1, from coordinate 386,578 downwards.
CGGGGAGGCGGCGCTCGGCATGGCGTCTCTGGTGCGGCAGGCCGGGTCCCGCACCGCCGGCATCGCGGTCGCGGTGGACAAAGCGTTCCAGGCGGGACATGACCGGCTGCTGGCGGATGGCTACCGTCTCGAATCGCTGGCCGTCATTGATTCGCTGGACGGCGGGACCGTCCATTTCAGAGAGTGAGGGAAAGGATATGGCTTACGATATCTGCGGGCTGGGCACGCTGGCGGCGGATGTCATCCTGATGCTGGATGCGCTGCCGCAGAAGGACAGTTTCTGCATGGTGCATCACACGGAGATGCAGCCCGGCGGCAGCGGGACGAATGCCGTCGTGCAGGCGGCCCGGCTGGGGAGCCGCTGCGCCTATCTCGGCACGGTGGGCGACGATGCGGAAGGCCGGCTGGTGCGGTCCTCCCTTGAGGAGGAAGGCGTCGACGCGTCCCATGTGTATGTTCGGCCCGGCGAGCGGACCACGCGCACGGAGATCGCCGTGGACCGCCGCGGGGACAAGTGCATCTTCCTCATCATGGAGGACGCCTTCTTCAAGCTGCGCCTGAATCCGGACGACCGGGCGCTCATCCGCGATGCGAAAGTGTTCTTCACAGACCTGCTTCCCGGCTGGGCGGCCATGTCCGGCGTGCGGGAGGCCTTCTACGGGGACCAGAAGATCGCCGTGTCGCTCGAAGTGGGGCTCGGCCTCTTTGCGGAGATGGGCGTCACCGAAGGGCAGATCCGGGAGTCGTTGGGCGCGGCGCATCTGGTGGTGCCCTGCCGGGATGCCGTGCGGGACCTCACCGGCACGGACGATCCGGTCCGGGCGGCGAAGAAAATGCGGGATTACTGCGACGGGGCCATCGTCATGACCCGCGGCGAGGAAGGTTCGTGGGCGTTCATGCCCGACGGCGGCATCTTCCATACGCCGGCTTACGAGGTGGAGACCGTCGACACCACCGGCGCGGGGGATTCCTTCATGGGGGCGCTCATGCACGCGTACCTCGTCCGGGAGGAACCCATCGAAAAGGCGCTCCAGTTCGCTTCCGCCTGCGCGGCGCTCACCTGCACCGGCCTCGGCGCGCGGTACCGTCCGCCGGAAGGCTATCCGGAATTATGAGAAGACCGGCCCCGGGCCGGCCTTTTTGTGTGCCCGGGGCGCGGGACAGAATCGCGGCGGGGTGATATAATGCAGGAAACTGCACATGGATATGGGGGGACATAGTTTGGGATATAGAGAAACGTATGAAGACTGGCTCCGCTGGGCGGATGAGGATACGAAGCGGGAGCTTGCCGCGGTGACGGACGAAAAGGAAATCGAAGATCGCTTCTATAAGGATCTGGCATTCGGCACGGCAGGGCTGCGGGGCGTCATGGGCGCCGGCACGAACCGCATGAACGCCTACACGGTGGGCCGCGCCACGAAGGGGCTGGCAGACTACCTGCAGGAGAGGTATCCCGGTGAGACCGGCCGCGGCGTGGTCATCGCCTACGATTCGCGGCTCCATTCCCGGGAATTCGCGCTCGAGGCGGCGCACGTGCTCTGCGCGGCGGGCATTCCCGTACGGATCTTCCGCGAGCTCGAGCCGATCCCCGTGCTGTCCTTTGCGGTGAAGCATTACGGCGCGCTGGCGGGCATCGTCATCACCGCGAGCCACAATCCGAAAGAATACAACGGCTATAAAGTCTACGGGCCGGACGGCGGGCAGCTCGTGCCCCGCGACGCGGACCGGCTCACCGCGTGCGTCAATGCCGTGACAGACCTGTCCCGCATCGCGAAGATCGGCGGGGAAGAGCGCATCACCTGGCTCGGCGAAGAGACGGTCGGGGCCTTCCTCGACGCGATTTTCCGGCAGTCCGTCTATCAGGGCAATCCGCCGCCGCTCCGCATCGTCTACACGCCGCTCCACGGCTCCGGCAACAAACCGGTCCGCGCGGCGCTCGCCCGGGCGGGCTTCACGGACGTGCGCGTGGTGAAGGAACAGGAAGCGCCCGACGGGACTTTCCCCACCGTGCGTTCGCCGAATCCGGAGGACAGCGAGGCGCTGGCTCTGGGCATCCGTGAGGCGGAAGCGTGCGGCGCGGACATCGTCATCGGTACCGACCCGGACAGTGACCGCATCGGCGCGGCCGTCCGCGACGGGGACCGCTTCGTGCTCATCTCCGGCAATCAGATGGGGGCGCTGCTGGTCAATTTCCTTCTCACCATGCGGAAAGACCGCCTCACCCCGGCGTCCACTATCATCAAGACCATCGTCACCGGCGAGCTGGGGGCGGACATTGCCCGGAAGCACGGCGTGCAGGTGGAGGAGACGCTCACCGGATTCAAGTACATCGGCGAGAAGATCTCGCAGTATGCGGACGATCCGTCGCATGAATTCCTCATGGGCTACGAAGAAAGCTACGGCTATCTCGTGGGAACGCACGCGCAGGATAAGGATGCCGTCGTCTCCGCCATGCTCATCTGCGAGATGGCGGCGTGGTACCGCGCGCAGGGCATGACGCTCGCTGACGGGCTGCGGCAGCTCTACGCGGAGTACGGCTACCGCCTCGACCGGACGATCTCCTACACGCTCGCCGGGAAAGAGGGGCAGGAGGCCATTGCCCGCATTATGGAGCGGCTCCGCACGGAAGACGTTCAGCGGTTCCTGCCGGACGCGGCGCGCGTGCTCGACTATGCAGAGGGCATCGGCGGCCTGCCGAAGGAAAACGTGCTGAAATTCCTTCTGGCGGACGGCTCGTGGATGGCGGTGCGCCCGTCCGGCACGGAGCCGAAAATCAAATTTTATTATTCCTTCGCCGGGAGGGACGAAGAAGAGGCGGCGGTCCGCTTCGCTTCGTACCGGGCGGCGTGGGAAAAAGAACTGGGCCTGCAATAAAAACGGGAACTGCGGTGTGTGCGCCGCAGTTTTTTTGTGCGCCGTTTGCGGCGGAATGAAAATAATTTCTAAAAACTTATAAATAATAGTGACATAAAATAATCAATTCGGATATAATGAAGAAAAGCCCTCACACGGGAGGGCAGGGGACAGTTCACGGAAAAGGAGTGATCTCCAATGAATAAGAAATGGCTGGGTCTCCTCCTGGCGGCAGCCGTCGTCATCGGCGGAGGCGGGTACTGGTACAGCACCTCGCAGACCGAGGTGAAAGACGCCTATACGCTGGGCGCGGTGACGAAAGGAGACATCTCCGTCTCCATCGATGCGACGGGCACCATCGAGCCTGTGAACAGCGTCGATCTCTCGGCGACGGTCTCCGGCACGCTCCAGCAGATGCTGGTGGAGCAGAATGAACAGGTCACGAAAGGGCAGCAGATCGCCGTCATCGAGTCGAAGGCGGCGCAGTCCACCCTGCAGCAGGCGAAGAACACTCTCGCCAATAAAGAGTCTTATTATTTCCGCATGCGCCGGCTCTACTGGCAGGGGGCGGTGTCCTATCAGGACATGGATGACGCGCGGCTGGAATACCTGAACAGCCAGGCGGCCTATGACAAGGCGGAAGCCGATGTGAACGACACCATTGTCCTGTCGCCCATGGACGGCACCGTCATCGGGGAGCCCATGAAAGAGGGCTCCACCGTGTCGCAGGGCCTGTCCAGCCAGATGATCATCGCCACCGTGGCGGACCTTTCGTCCATGCAGATCGAGCTTCTCGTGGATGAGACGGACATCGGGGAAGTGTCCATCGGGCAGGACGTGACGTTCACCGTCGACGCCTATCCGAACCGCACCTTCCACGGGAAAGTGCAGAACATCTCGAAGAAAGAATACTCCGCTTCCTCGTCGTCGGTGAGCTCCTCTTCGTCGTCCGTCGTGTACTACACGGTGTACGTGCTCATCAACAGCGACGAGCTGGACGGCCTCTATCCGTCCATGACGGCCCGGGCGGAAATCCTCGGCCGCGTGGACAAGGATGCGCTCCTCATCCCGGTCACCGCCGTCCGGAGCGACACCACCGGTTCCTACGTGTACCGGAAAGCGGGGCAGGGCGTGGAGAAAGCCTACATCGAGACGGGCATCACTTCGAATACGAGCGTGGAAGTCCTATCCGGCCTGTCTGAGGGCGACGAGATCGTCGTCTCCGGCACGGTCTCTCAGGAAAAAGCGGCCGTCTCCGCAAAGGATGAACGCCGCCGTCCGGGGTTCTGACCATGGGCCCCGCAAAGACGCCCGATGAAGTCATCACCCTCACGCACGTCGGGAAGAGCTACTACATCGGGAAACAGGAAGTGCCCGTCCTGACGGACATCAATCTCACCGTCACGAAAGGGGAATTCGTCTCCATCATGGGGCCGTCCGGCGCGGGGAAATCCACGCTCATGAATATCCTCGGCTGCCTCGACCGGCCCACGAAAGGCTCGTATAAGCTCGACGGGCAGGAAGTGGCGAATCTCTCCGACGACCAGCTCGCCTACACGAGAAACCGGAAGATCGGATTCGTCTTTCAGTCGTTCAATCTGCTGCCCCGCCTGTCCGCAGCGGACAACGTGATCCTCCCCATGATCTACGGGAATGTATACAAGAGCGAGCGCCGCCGCCGCGCCGTGGAGATCCTCACGCACCTCGGCCTCGGGGAGCGCATCGACCACATGCCGAGCGAGCTCTCCGGCGGGCAGCGCCAGCGCGTGGCCATCGCCCGGGCCCTCGTGAACGATCCCGCCATCATCATGGCCGACGAGCCTACGGGCAATCTGGACAGCAAAGCCACGAAAGACGTGATGGAGATCTTCTCCGAACTTTATCAGGACGGGAAGACCATCATCCTTGTCACCCACGAGCTGGATGTGGCGGGCTACGCCACGCGCCACGTCATCCTCTCCGACGGGTGCATCAGCCGGGACGTAAGGGGGCCGCTGCCATGACGAACATCTACATCGAAAGCATCCTCATGGCGTGGGAGTCTATCCTGTCGAGCAAGCTCCGGTCGCTCCTCACCATGCTGGGCATCATCATCGGCGTCGCCGCCGTCATCGCCCTCATGTCCATCGGCTACGGCGTCCGGCAGGACATCGAGACGAATATTTCCAGTCTCGGGTCGAACCTCCTCACCGTGTCGCCCGGCACGAGCCGCAAGCCCGGCGTGCGCCCCGCCGCGGGCTCCATGGAGACCCTCACCTACAAGGATTACCTCGCCGTGCGGAACCTGCCGAACATCGCCCACAGCTCGCCCATGGTGCGCTCGAGCTATGTGGTCGTCTCCGGCAACAAGAACTGGACCACCCAGGTGTACGGCGTGAACGCGGATTACCAGAACGTGGCGAGCCTCGGCGTCGCCGAAGGGCGCTACTGGACGAATCAGGAATTTGAAGGGCGCGAGCGCGTCGCCGTCATCGGGAAGACCATCGCTACGAACCTCTTCGGCAGCGAGAGCCCCCTCGGCCGGAAGATCCGCATCAATAACGATCCCTTCACCGTCATCGGCGTTCTCGAAGAGAAAGGCTACTCCTTCCAGGATCAGGACGACCGCATCCTCTGTCCCTTCACCACCGTGCAGGAGCGCATGATGGGCATCACCTACGTGAATTCCATCTCCCTCACCACCGACACGGCGGACGTCATGTCCCAGGTGGAGACGGACATCACCAATCTCCTCCGCACGAGGCACCGTCTCACCGCCGGCGCGGAGAATGATTTCAGCATCAGCAACTCGCAGGACATCCTCGAGACCATGGAATCCACCACCCAGTCGCTCACCATCTTCCTCGGGAGCATCGCCGCCATTTCCCTCATCGTGGGCGGCATCGGCATCATGAATATCATGCTCGTGTCCGTCACGGAGCGCACGAAGGAGATCGGCATCCGGAAAGCGCTCGGCGCGACTTACCACATGATCATCATGCAGTTCCTCATCGAAGCCGTCACCATCAGCATCGCCGGCGGGCTCATCGGCGTCGTGCTGGGCGTCGCCATCGCGCAGCTCATCCCGCACCTCATCGACATGTCCACCGTCATCACCGCCGAGCCCATCCTGGGCTCCTTCCTCTTCTCCGTCGTCATCGGCCTCGTCTTCGGCCTCTATCCGGCGCAGAAAGCGGCGAAGCTCAATCCTATCGACGCGCTTCATTACGAATGAAGCCGCAGCAGGCAGCTCTCCTCCGCGGGAGCTGTCTTTTTGCGGCCGCGCCGCTGTTTTTTCCGCTTTTCACTGGAAGAAAAGGGGAACTTATTGTACAATATCATTTATGAGACAAGCTGCGCCCGTCCGGTTTCCGCCGGCTGCATCGGGGGAAATGGCGGGGCCCTGCATCGGATAAGTCGTCAATACGGAGGAACATCATGGATTTCACTTTCGATCCGAAACAGAAAGAACTGGTAGAACTGGCCCGCGAGATTTCCCGGAAAGAGATCGCGCCGCGCGCGCTGGATATTGATAAGACCGGCGTCATGGATGAGACGCTCCTGGACATCCTGAAATCGTCCGGCATGACCTCTCTCTCCGTGCCGAAGGAATACGGCGGGGCGGGGCTCGACCTGCTCACCTCCGCCATCATCGCGGAAGAGCTCGGCAAAGGCTGCGCCGGCGTCGCCACCATCTGCGCGGCGAATGCCCTCGCGTCCTATCCGATCCTCATCGGCGGCAATGACGCCCAGAAGAAAGAATTCTGCGACTGCCTCCTCGGCGGCGGCATGGCGGCCTTCGCGCTCACCGAGCCTTCCGCAGGGTCCGACGCGGGCGCCGTGGCCTGCCGCGCGCAGAAAGTCGACGGCGGCTACGTGCTGAACGGGACGAAATGCTTTATCACGAACGGCCCCATCGCCGACAAGGTCACCCTCTTCGCGAATACCCGCGAGGGCGGCGGCGTGCGCGGCCTCACCGTGTTCCTCGTGGACACGAAGACGCCGGGCTTCTCCGTCGGCAAGGAAGAAGACAAGATGGGCATCCGCGCGTCCGCCACGTCCGAGCTTCTCTTCGACGACTGCTTCATTCCCGAATCCTGCCGCGTAGGCCGCGAGGGGATGGGCTTCCGCCTCGCCATGCAGACCCTCGAGACCTCCCGCCCGATCGTGGGCGCCGTCTCCGTGGGCATCGCGCAGGCGGCCCTCGAATCCGCCATCCACTACGCGCACCAGAGAAAGCAGTTCGGCGTGAAGATCTCCACCTTCGAGATGGTGCAGGAGATGATGGCCGACATGGTCATGAAGACCGAAGCGGCCCGCGCGCTCGTGCACAAGGCCTGCTGGCTCCACGACCAGGGCGACAAGGAAGCGGCGAAATTCTCCGCCATGGCGAAATGCTACGCGTCCGACGTAGCCATGGAAGTCACCACGAAGGCCGTGCAGGTCATGGGCGGCAACGGCTACTCCCGCGAGAATCCGAACGAAAAATATATGCGCGACGCCAAGGTCATGCAGATCTACGAAGGCACGAACCAGGTGCAGCGCATGGTCATCGCGAACGCCGCCGTCTACTGATTTGCAGACGCGCCGTGCCGGTGATATAATACAGACCATACGAGACGAGGATGGAGAGGAGATTTCCAGCATGTCTTCGCAGAGAGCCGGCAGGAGGTGCAAGCCGGCAGACATGGGAGATCACGTTCGCTCCGGAGTTCCTGCCTGAATGGAGTAGGGCGGGCGACCGGGCCGCGTTAAGGCTGGCGAGTACTAAATCAGGGTGGTACCGCGGAAATATTTCCGCCCCTTTACGGGGGCGGATTTTTTATTTCACCACAGGGGCCGTTCGGCCCGTTCCCTTATTTTTTTCAGGAGGCATTCCGGATGGACAATTTGGAAACGCTGCGGCAGAAAGCACAGCAGGTGCTCGATGCCTGCAGAGACAGACAGACACAGGAAGATTCCGCACGGGCGCTCGGCGCAGAACTGGCCGGCGTCCTTGGAGAGATCAGGAAGCTCGGCAAAGAAGAGCGGCCCCTCATGGCGGAGACCGAAGCGGCTCTCGGCCATGCCGTGGCAGAGCTCATGAAAGCGGAGCTCGAGGGCCTCGCGGAAGAAGCGAAAGCGCAGCTTTCGGCCAGCGCCGATGAGAAGGCGCTCCAGGACGCCCGCGTGGCGTACCTCGGCAAGAAAGGCCGCCTCACCGCGATCCTCCGCGGCATGAAGGACCTCACCGCCGAAGACCGCCCCGTCATGGGCGCGGCGGCGAACGCGGTCCGCGAAGAGATCGAAGCGGTGGAAGCGCAGAAGCGCGCCGAATTCAAGGCCGCGAACCTCGCCCGCCGCATCCGCGAAGAGCGCATCGACATCACGCTCCCCGCGCGGCATCATCAGAGAGGCCATATCCATCCGCTCAATAAAGCGCTCCACCTCATCATGAAGACCTTCATGAACATGGGCTACTCCGTGGCGGAAGGGCCGGAGATCGAGGAGGACTACTACAATTTCTACTGCCTGAACCTGCCGAAGGACCATCCCGCGCGGGATATGCAGGACTCCTTCTACCTCACGGAAAACATGAACTTCCTGCTCCGTACGCACACCTCGCCGGTGCAGGCCCGCACCCTCCAGAGCCACGAGCCGAATTCGCCCATCCGCATCATCGCGCCGGGCAAGGTCTTCCGCTGGGACAATGACGCCACCCATTCTCCGGTCTTCCATCAAGTGGAAGGCCTCGTGGTGGACAAGGGCATCAAATTCTCCGATTTCAAGGGGACTCTCGAGATCTTCCTGAAAGAAATCTTCGGGTCCGATACGAAGATCCGCTTCCGCGCGAGCTATTTCCCCTTCACGGAACCTTCCGCCGAAGTGGACATTTCCTTCGCCTCCCGCATGCACGGCGATACGAACGCCGACGAATGGCTGGAGATCCTCGGCGGCGGCATGGTGCACCCCAATGTGTACACTCTGAACGGCTACGATCCGTCGAAAGTGAGCGGCTTCGCCTTCGGCATGGGCGTGGAACGCATCGCCATGCTGCTCTACGGCATTGACGATCTCCGCCTCTTCTACGAGAACGATATGAGATTCCTGAAACAGTTTTAATCAGGAGGGACTATAGATGAATGCTTCTTTGAAATGGCTCAATACCCTTGTAGATATCAGCGGCCTCGATCCGGAAGCGATGGCGGAGACGCTCACCGTCGACGGCATCCCGGTCGAACACGTCATTTACCCCGGCGAGGGCATCTCCGGCGTCGTCACCGGCCGGCTCCTCTCCGTGGAGAAACACCCCGACGCGGACCACCTCGTGGTCTGCCAGCTCGACGTGGGGCAGGGCGCGCCCGTCCAGATCGTGACCGGCGCGGCGAATATCAAGCCGGGCATGTCCGGCGAGATCGTCCCCGTGGCGCTCCACGGCGCGCACGTCCCGGCCAAGCACGACGCTTCCGTCCCCGGCGGCTACGCCATCGGCGAAGTGAAGATCAAGAAATCCAAGCTCCGCGGCGTCGAATCCGCGGGCATGATGTGCTCCGCTCCCGAGCTCTGCCTCGATCCGGTGCTCTTCCCCGGCGCGGATAAGGAAGGCATCATGATCCTGCCGCCGGACACCCCCGTGGGCGTGGATTTCACCACGCTCTTCGGCCTCGACGACATCATCTACGAATTCGAACTCACCGCGAACCGCGCGGACTGCTTCAGCATGATCGGCCTCGCGCAGGAAGTGGGGGGCATCTTCCAGCGGAAGATCACCCTGCCGGAAGTGAAAGTCACCGAAGACGGCGCTCCCTTCGAAGGGCGAGGCTCCGTCCATATCGACGATCTCTCCTGCTGCAGCCGCTTCTGCGGACGCCTCCTCGAGAACGTGAAGATCGGCCCCTCGCCGGAGTGGATCTGCGACCGTCTCCGCAGCAACGGCATTCGTCCCATCAATAACGTCGTCGATGCGGCGAACTACGTCATGCTCGAATTCGGCCAGCCGCTCCACACCTACGACTACGACAAAGTCGCCGGCCACAGCCTGTTCTGCCGCCATGCGGAAGAAGGGGAGCACTTCGTCACCCTCGATGGGCAGGAGCGCGTCCTCTCCGCGTCGGACATCGTCATCTGCGACGCGAAAGGCCCCGTGTGCATCGCCGGCGTCATGGGCGGCCTCGATTCCGAAGTCACCGCCGACACGAAGAACGTCTTCCTCGAAGCGGCCGTCTTCGACCGCGCCTCCATCCGCCGCACCAGCCGCCGCCTCGGTCTCCGCTCCGAAGCGTCCGGCCGCTATGAAAAGGGCGTGAACCCCGTCCGCGCTTCGCAGGCCATCGACCGCATCGCCCAGCTCCTCCAGGAACAGGGCGCCTGCACCGTCGCTGCGGGCATGCTCGACTGCTGGCCCTCCCCGAAGCCGCCGCAGGTCCTCACCACCACCGTCTCGGCCATCAATGACTACATCGGCATCGATCTCTCCGCCGAAGAGATGACCGGCATCCTTACGCGCCTCCACTTCGGCGTGGAAGAAAAAGACGGTCAGCTCACCGTCACCGTGCCGGACTTCCGCCTCGATCTGGAAGGCATGCCCGACCTCGCTGAAGAAGTGGCCCGCGTCTACGGCTTTGCGAACGTGCCGCTCACCACGCCGTGGAGCGCCATCCGGCAGGGCACCATGTCGAAGGAAAAGACCGTCGTCATGGCCGTGCAGGCCGCCCTCATCGACGAAGGCCTTTCCGAAGTCGAGACCTACAGCTTCATGGACAAGAAGCGCCTCTCCGAGCTGAACTACCCCGAAGGCGACGAAGTGTACAACGCCATCCCGATCGTGAACCCCATCTCCGAAGAATACCCGGACATGCGCACGAACCTCTTCCAGGGCCTCATGCGCGTCCTGAAATACAACCTCGCTCAGAAAAACGAGCAGGTGCCCATCTTCGAAGCGGGCGTCGTCTACCATCCGAAAGCGCTGCCCATCGCCGAGCTCCCTGTGGAAGAACTCCAGGTCTCCGGCCTTCTCTACGGCTCTCCCGAAGAAGCGGGCTACCCGAATGACCAGCGCCGGTACGACTTCTACGACGTGAAAGGCATCGTGGAAGACGTCCTCGCCGCCCTCGGCATCCGCGACTACGAGATCCGCCGCAGCGCCTATCCCGTCTTTCATCCCGGCGTGTCCGCCGAATTTGTGAAAGACGGCGAGATCCTCGCCCGCTTCGGCGAGCTCCATCCCGTGGTGGCCGAGCGGTGCGAACTGAAAAAATCTGCCTGGGGCTTCACCTTCTCCGTGCCCGTCCTGACGAAATTCTACAGCGACGGCGCAGACTACGAGAAGATCCCGCGCTTCCCGGCGAACGAACGCGACCTCGCTATCCTCGTGCCGGAAGACCTCACCAATGAGCAGGTGGAAGAGGTCATCATCAATGCGGGCAGCGCCTGCCTCGAATCCCTCCGCCTCTTCGACCTCTATCAGGGCGAACAGGTCCCGGCGGGGTACAAGAGCATGGCCTACGCCCTCGTCTTCCGCGATCCCGCGAAGACCCTCACCGACAAAGAAGTCGACGCCTGGATTGCAGACATCGTCAAAGCGCTCGAGGGCATTCACTGCTCCCTCCGCTGACAGGCATACAAAAAGGCTCCGAAAGGGGCCTTTTTTGCGTGGGAAAAGAGGGCGGACCGTCTGCGGATTGACAGAGGATTGACGGGGCGCTGACGGAAAATATAAATTTTTCATTGGGACGCATTACGTCCCAGACGGCGGGGCGTGAAGAAATTTTCGCCGGCAGGGGCGCGGGAAGGCCGGCAGGGAAGGCTCGGTCAGGCCGGCCGCATCGGTCTAAAAAGCCCGGCGGACAGGGGTGGATGCAAAGAGGTGGATGGAAAGCCAAAGAAGGGGAAGAGGCATCCCCTTCTTTGGCTGCAAAGCATAGGGGTGGTCGCGATGCGTCCCGGAACCTGCTGAAACGGGCAAACATGACAGAAATTCTCGTTAAAAAGAGCCGAAAATTTATAATTATAAGAACTATATATCTTGACTGGCGGGGTGGCTTGTCGGTAAAATATTTCCGCAAATTAATATGCGGAAAGTGTACCTTTCCACGGATCCATGAAAAATAAACAGGACAAAGGAGAAGGACATGAAACGAAAACTATCTCTGGCCCTGCTCATGGGGCTTCTCATGAGCGGGACGGCCATGGCGCAGTCGCCCATTCCCACCTTCGATAAAGAGGCGGTGGCGGTTCATCCCTACAACCGCACCGGAGACGAGACCGTCGTCGTCGATGAGTCGCACACGGGCTGGCGGCCCGGCAATACCGGCACCGAAGAGGCGCCTGCTTTCTATGTGAAGGACATCGTCCTCACCGGGTTTGCGCTGCCCGACCGGGACGGCCGCCTCACGGCGCTTCTCGGGGAATACAGCGGACGCAGCATAGAAGTGGCCGAGCTCCAGACGCTCGCCGCGCGCCTTACCGCCTACGCCAAATCCTGCGGCTATCCCGTGGCACAGGCCGTCGTGCCTCCGCAGGAAGTGAAAGACGGCCGCCTCGAACTGAAAATCTACGTCGCCTCCTATGACGAGATCACCCTCACGGAAAACACCTCCGATGTGGCTGACTCCGTCCTCGAAGGATTCCTTCATAAACTGAAGCCCGGCGAGACCATGACCGACCGGACCCTCGAAGGGGCCATCAATAACATCAACGACCTGCCCGGCGTCACGGCCCGCGCCGTCCTCCGCCCGGGGAGCGCCCCCGGCACCACCGCCGTCGACGTGGAAGCCGTGCGCCGCCCCGTGTGGAACAACTACGTATTCGTCGACAATGGGGGCGGCTACTATTCCGGCCGCTACCGCTACGGATTCAACCTCGAGATCAACAACCCCGGCCACCAGGGCGACAAGATCGGCCTCTCCGGCATGATGTCCAGCCACGACGTGAAGAACTGGAGCGCCCGCTATGAGACGCCCGTCGGATGGGACGGCACCCGCCTCGGCGTGGCCTACAGCAAGAGCGAATACGAGCTTCATACGAACGGCTTCTACGACTCCCTCGGCGAGTCCGAAGGCATCAGCTTCTATGGCCTGACGCCTCTCTACCGCGACCGCTCCGACCGGGTCACCCTCATCTACGGCTACGACCACCGGAAGATCACCAATAAATACCGTTTCCGTGTAGAGGGCATCGGCACCCTGCGTATGGAGAAAGACGCCGACGTGTGGCACGTGGGCATTTCCGGCAGCCAGTACGCGCCGAACGAATTTCTCCAGTACGACGTCATTTACTGGTACGGCGACATGTCCACCGATGGTGGCTCCTACCTTGACGGCAGCTATCACAAGCTCACCGGCGACCTCTTCAAGATCTGGTACGACGGCCCGTGGAACTACCGCTTCCGCGGCTCCTGGCAGTTCGCGAACCGGCCTCTCGACGGGAGCGAGCAGTTCTATCTCGGCGGCATGAACGGCGTCCGCGCCTACGGGAACGGCGACGGCTACGGCGATGCCGGCTGGCTCGGTACTTTCGAAGTGCGCCGCGCCACGGGGGTGGAAGGCCTCGAGGCGGCTGTCTTCCTCGACGCGGGCTATGCGAACGACCGCGCCTTCCAGCGCTCCGAGCACCTCTACGGCTGGGGCGTGGGCCTGCGCTACGCCATGCCGAACGACTGGTACGCCCAGCTCGACTTCGCCCGGAAGATCGACGCCCGTCCCGACCGGTCCGAACCGGAAGACCACGACGGCCGCGTCTGGTTCCAGATTTATAAAATGTTCTGATCGATGAGAAAACGGAGGAAAACCGATGAAATACAGAAATGATCTGAAACGCCGCGTCCTCGCGGGCCTCTTCGCCGGGGCCGCGCTCTGCCTCGCCGCGCCCGCCGCGCTGGCGGCGAATAGTCCCATACCCAATGGCACGCTTCCTGATGGCGGCCATTTTATAGGCGGAGACGCTGCGGGAACTATTACTCCCAACGGCACACAGATGGACATTCATCAAAATAATCAGAATGCGGTCATCGTATGGGATAAAGGCTTTAATGTGGGAGCCAACGCCACGGTAAATTTTACTTCGGACAAAAATAATTTTAATACGCTCAATTATGACAAGAGCAACAGCATGTCCCAGATTTATGGGACCATCAACGCGCAGGGCGGTAACATCTACATCGTCAATCCATCCGGCGTGGAAATCGGCAACTCCGCCCAGATCAACGTAGGCAGCCTCTACGTGTCTAATAAAAAGATGAATGATGCAGCATTCACGGATTTTATAAATAAAGCGGGAAATACTAATTTTGTCGTACAGGGAACGACACAGGACGCCGTTCTCATGAGCCTCGGCAATATCAATGCCACTGATGTTACCTTTGAAGGCAATCGGATTGTCATTGATGCTGACCGTATCAAGACAGACGAAGGGCAATCCGTGACGCCGAATATTCGCACCACTAATACAGGAAATGTTGTCATCGGTTATAATGCGGTACAGAAAAAAACTGAAAATGGCAAGACGACATATGATTATTCGGGGCAGGATAAGAACTATACCGTTACGGAAATTGATAAACAAGGAAACATCCTTAACGGCAATGTATCCGTGAACGGCTATATGTGGGTGGAAAATGTGGAGCAGCTCCAGGCCATCAATACGAACCCTAGCGGCAGCTACGCTCTCCGCAACAGCATCGACGCCACTGCTACGAAAGAGTGGAATGGTGGAGCAGGCTTTGCTTCCATTGGCTCGACAGCAGCTTTCACCGGTACGTTCGACGGTCTCGATTACAATATTTTCAATCTGAATATCAATCGCGGAACCGAGGAGAACGTCGGTCTTTTCGGCGTGGTCGGAGAGGGTGCGGTCATCAATAACGTCACCCTCGTCGGCGGCAGCATCACCGGTAAAAATAACGTAGGCGCGCTTGCCGGTTCCGTGCAGGGCAAAGTACAGATTTCCAACATCACAAACAGCGCCTCCGTCACCGGTGCGTCCAATGTGGGCGGCATTGTCGGTAAGAGTGTCGGGGGTGAAAGTGTCGGGACAGAGGAGAATCGTACCGTTTACAATGGCCTCATTAATACGGGCACCATTACCAGTTCCGGCACGGAAGATGGCGAGGGTGGGCGGATCAGTAACGCCGGCGGCCTCATCGGTTATCTGGAAAAAGGCGACCTTGGCGGTACGAGCTATAACCTCGGCGCAGTGACGGGGCGGACGGAAGCTGACGGAACCATGACCGTAGGCTATAGCTATAACGTAGGCGGGCTCGTAGGACAGGCAGTGAATGCGACATTGGGCGATGGAACGAACCTGATCTACAATCGCCTGAACGTCACTGGCGCGTACAACGTGGGCGGCATCGTGGGTGCGATGGAAGGCACCACTGTGCAGAATGCGGAAAACAGCGGCAATGTATTGGCCAATGGACAGGTGACGGGTACATATATTTATCACACAGATCATTCCAGTACGGATACGAATGGTGATGGACTGGCGGAAGTTGAGGTTTATATCGCCAATGCAGGCGGCATTGCAGGCAGTGCGTTTGGGAACAGCACGATTACAGATGTACTGAATACGGGCGACGTCAGTTCCGCGTCTGGTACGTTCGGGGAATACGTTACCAATGTTAATGGTGGTGTTCCGGAATGGATGACGTCTACTTATTACACCGCGGGCAATGTAGGCGGTATCGTGGGGAGCGCCGTCGATACGAACATCACGGACGCCACGAACCGGGAGAACGAGGTTCGCGGCGCGCACAACGTGGGCGGCATTGCAGGCTATTTTGCCAACAGCGAAAATGCGCAAGAAACTGATAAATATACAATTAAATATATAGTGACCAACGGCGTGAATGACGGCGGCGACATCATGGCCACCGGCGCAAGAAATGAAACTGGATTTGTCTCTGAAACCATCAGAAGCAGCGGTAGCGAGAAATTTACTATCGGCAATATGGGCGGCATCGTCGGCTATATGGACGGAGACAACGTATACATCGCAGCCAGTGCGAACCGCGGTACGGTCCATACTTTGGAGCCGGAGGACGCGCGATATGTAGGGAGCGCAAGCAAAGCGGCCAATGCAGGCGGCATCGTCGGGAAGATTGACCGCAATAAAACTTTGGAAAGGGGAGACGGTCAATCTTGGGAAGCTGCGTTAACGAGTGGGGGAAGCAATACAAAATATGATAATGCCGCTGTGTCGAACAGCTACAACACAGGCGACGTCATGGGGTACACCGGGATCGGTGGCATCGCCGGCATGATGTACAAGGGCGAGATCGCCGGTTCCTACAATCTCGGACATCTTCGTACGACACGACAGTCCAATACTGTGGATTCTGGTAAGATTGATCCCATTAACATGGGCGGTATCGTAGGAGATACCACGGAAGAGTCTTCGGCGCGAGTCCTGTTGTACGATGTGTACAACAAAGGCCTGATTGGCGATAAAAACTACGACTATTTCGGCCGTCATGTGGGCGGCATCGTGGGCCGTCTCTCAGGCACCGTAGAGAAAGCCTACAACACCGGCGCCATCTACAATGGCTACAACGTCGTTGGCGGCATCGCCGGATGGATGTATGCGGGCAGCATCAACAATGCGTTCAATACGGGCAATATCACAGTCGTTAATAAAAATCATAGTTCAATGAGTCAGGTTGGCGGCATCGTCGGTGCAGCGGACGTGTCGATTGGCAATATTACGCTGAGTAATATATATAATCTGGGAACACTTCGGAGTTTTTGGGGAAATACTGATGAGGATTCCCACAGCTCTCTCGGAGGAATCATCGGAGGCGTATATAGATATTTTCCTGAAAATGGTCAATATAAGGGGGATACAGTATATATTTTTAATGCCTATACTACGGGAAATTTGTATATCGATGATTCAAGTGGACAAATTGGCAGTATTTATACCAATGCCAATGGGGCTAGTTTTAAGGTGGAAAACACCTACTACATCCAGCCGGACCCTCAGCTGAAGGATACTTTTACCAATTTGTATGTTGAGGATAATCCTGATACCGACTTGGACAACTCCAATAAGGCGATTGCTTTTAATGAAAAAGATGACATCAATCAATACAAGACGAATACTGGAGATTCTTTATTTTCTAATGGTACTAAACAAAATGAAGTCAATGAAAATGATGTGTGGCGTATTTATTATGGTTCCACACCTATCCTGAATGCGTTTTTGCCAAATGCAAAAGATTACTTTGATAATCCAAATACAAGTAAAAACGGCATCAGTTCCATCCAGTACGGCACGGCCTACGATCCGCTTCTCACCATCATTAATGCGGCTGACGGAACAGCCAATCTGACTTTCGACTGGCAGGACCTCGGCATCAATAACGACGCGGGCCTTGCCGTGTACGGCGCGGGCCTCACGTTGAATGATTTCATGGCTACCGGCGGCAGCGGCTACTTCGGCGGCCTCATCTACAGCGACGGCGCGCTTACCCTGAATGCCCATTTGAATGGGGATACGCATGATTCAGCGAATACCAATGTGACCGGTGATGTGGCGCTCGGCAGCGCGTCGCAGCTCTACGGCTCCTCCGTCACAATTGATGCGGACGGGCAGGTCACCATCTACGGCAGCGTCACCGCCACGGGGAATGGAACAACAGAAGGAAATGACCCTGCGAAAGATAATTCCGGAAGTATTTCCATTGCCGGCGGCAGCGTGGACATTTACGGCCAGCTCACTTCGGCAGAAGAAAACAAGAAAGTATTTGTACCTGGCATCCATGGCATAGCGGAGGACTGGACGCCGGGGACGGTGAGTGATCCTCATGTCTCTATGAGCGACATTGGAGACCGCTTCGGCTACACCACCAAAGCCTCTGCCGTGAATGGGAATATCTCCATCACCGCAAACGATGCGGCGGACGGCCACGTAAACGTCTACTACGGCAACAAAGGCGAAGGCCTCGTCACCACCGGCGGCGATCTCAAAGTCACCGCCTCTGGCGACATCTACATGGACAGCGATCTCGATGTGGGCGGAAATATCACGTTTGATGCGCCCGGCGAGAAAGTGCTCGACCTCACGAACATCGGCAAAGTGCGGGGTGAATCCTTCATGGAGGATATCACCGCGGCGCTTCAGCAGGCAGGCATTGTGATTTCCAATTTGGAAGAAATGGATGATGACGGGAAAGCGAAAGCTATTTCCGCCATTAAAGAGATGCTTCACCAAAAATATGGAATGGAGGGTGACTCCATCGGGCAAATGCCGCAGGACATCGTAAACACCCTGACGACAGAAGGCGTTGATGGGCTCGCGGAGCGCGTCAATGTGAACCGGCTTCACGAATTCCTCGACCATTTTTCCACAGAGACAGGGAGCGGCACGATTGCGTTCAAAAATGGAGACGGCAGCGCGGCGGACAGCAGCAAGATCACCGTCGATATGTGGGACTATGAAAATAACCGGTTTGATCTGGGGCAATTCGATAGCGATGCGCAGAATGGTAAATTTGTAGATAAAATCAGCGCACTGAATCTCTCGGTTGCCGGAAATGAAGGCGTTGCAGATAGTGCTTCGCCGCGGGATTATACCTACATCTGGGTCAGCACGGGCGAGCAGCTTGCGGGCATCCAGCAGTACTATGAACAGGAGACCAATGCAGGAAGAACAACCAACATTCTCGGCTACAACTTTGCGCTGAAAAACGACATCAACGCGAGCGGTGTGAACGACTACAAAGCTATCGCAAGTGGAGAAGGCGAAGCCTATACGGGTATCTTCGATGGCCGGGACAACCGCATCGTCGGATTGAAAGTAACGGGTAACAATGCAGGCATCTTTGGCACCATCGGAACTCGCAAGGATGGTGAAGGAAAAATTCATACAGGCACCGTAGAAGATCTGCGTGTTTACTCCAGCACCTTCACCGGCACGGAAAACGCCGGGGCTGTGGCTGGCGTGAACAACGGGAACATTTCCAACGTGACGACCTTCGGCAACGTGGTGCAGTCGGCAAACCGTGCAGGCGGCATCGCCGGTACGAATAGTGGTACCATTTCCGGTGCGAATGCCGTAGGCACATCGACGGTTACCGCAGAAGGAGCTGGCACCGTGGCCGGCGGGATTGCGGGCACGAATAGCGGCACTATTTCCAACAGCAACAGCAACAGCGCTGTCAACGCCAGTGCAGGCAATGCGACCGCCATCGGCGGCGTGGCCGGCGTGAATGCGGGCACGCTTACCAATGTGGACAGCCTCGGCGTCACCACCGGCGTCTACAAGGGCGATACGACGCAGTATTCCGATAACGTAGGCGGTATCGCCGGCATCAATCAGACGGGCGGCACGGTGGAAAATGTTTACAATGAAAGCATCGTCAGCGGCCGCGACAACGTAGGCGGCATCCTCGGTGTGAATCATGCCGCTGTAGAAGAAGGAAAAGACAGCCTTGTTTCCAACGTGGCGAACGCTTCCAGCGTCACCGGCGAAGCCGATTCGTCTTCCGATACAAACGATACCAGTGACTATGTAGGCGGCCTCGTGGGCAACAACGAAGGCAGCATCACCAACGGCCGTAACAACGGCGAGATTACCGGCAACAACTACGTAGGCGGCCTTGTCGGTGCAAACCGTGTCGGTGCTGATGATAAAGCGCCTGAGCTTACCAATCTCGTGAATGACAGCGCCGCCGCCATCACCGGCGACAACTACGTAGGCGGTATCGCCGGCTCCAACGAAGGCACCATTTCTGCAAATGAACAGGAACTTATCAACCGCGGCACCATCACGGGTCAGATGTACGTTGGCGGTGTAGCAGGTGAAAATACCGGGACGATTGCCAATACGCATAACGATGTAGAATTACATGTCAGGTATGACGTGACAGAGACTACACCGGCAAAATATTTTGGCGGTGTAGCCGGTATCAATGGTCATCTTAATGAAGATGGTACGGTAAGTAATCCGGGTATTATTACCAGCGCTACCAATACCAATGACATCATTGCTCCGGAAGCAGATTATGTGGGAGGCATTGTCGGATGGAATCCGGAAGGTGCAACGCTGAATGGCATGGGTAACAGCAATGAAGGCCGTGTCGAAGGGGCAAGCCACGTAGGCGGTGTCGCCGGATTGAATAATGCGGCTATTACCGGCAGTCTAAATGATATGGTCGGCATTGAAAATTCCGGCGTCGTCATTGCTCATAACGGCGGTGCAGGCGGCATCTTCGGGGAAAATACCGGAAAGATTGAGTATGTGGAGATGACCAATAAAGGGACGGTATCCGGTACTTATTCTGAAAATGCAGGTATGAATGGTACCGGTGGTATCTTCGGCGTAAATTCCGGAGCGGTCACTCATTCCAGCCTGAAAAACGAAGTCGGCGGGCAGGTCATGGGTACCCAGAACGTAGGCGGCCTCATCGGTCAGAACTCCGGCGATATCACCGGTGGCCGTGATGAAAATGACGGGTATTACAAATACCAGATCTACAACAATGGCACCATCCAGGCTGGTACGTGGAATGATGACGACAAGGACGGCATTGTGGATGAAAGGGAATTTACCGCCGCGGCGGGAGACAGCGAGAACATTGCCGGCCTCTTCGGCACGAATAGCGGCAAAGTGACCGCAGGCTACAATACGGGCGTCATCAATGCAGGCGGCAGCTCCAATGTGGGCGGCATCGCCGGCACCAACGCGGGCACCCTCGATCAGGTCTTCAATACGGTTATTACCGCAGATGGAAAGAATCAGGCTATCACCGGTTACATCCACGTAGGCGGTATCGCTGGTAATAATGCTGGCACCATTTCCAACGCCTACAACACAACGAGCGTCACCGGCAGCACCGATACTGGTGCCATTGCAGGCAACAATGCTGGCTCTATCTCCAACGTTTACGGCTTTGGCAGCCTCGTGGGAAATGGCAGTGTTTCCAATGGATACAATCTATCGGAGACAGGCAGCTGGACACACAGCAGTAGTTATGAGGGCTTCGATTTTGATCGCACCAATGCAGATGGAACGGAAAGCATCTGGAAAATCTATGAAGGCAGCACCAACCCGCTTTTGAAAGTCTTCCTTACAAAAGTAACGGTGAACCCGGACAAGTTGCCGGATTTCGCAGCGGATGGAAACGAACATAAGCTGAATGTCGGGGATTTGATTCAGAGCGGGGCTTTGACAGCTCCGGGTGGGATTGAATTTGGTGCATTTTGGCAGAATCAGAATCTGATTCAGAGTAACGGTCATTCTGCCATGGGAACGTATGATGATTGGCTGTATTCCATGCAGATTGCGGCAAGCGGCGAGGGCGGTACTTTCAACCCCAACCTTTTGGGCTATGATATTGACCTGGAACTTGGCATCGGTCTTCCGCCGGACACGGTGGAACCGCCGGTGAACGAACACTGGAATTTCCTCTTTGACGATAATCCGTGGGATCGGAACCGCGATTTCCGGGAACGGAAGGCGAATATCCATTTCATCGCGGGCGGCATGACGCTGTGACGCACGCAAAAAAGGCAGGGCGATGGCTCTGCCTTTTCGTGTGGAAAAAATCAGAAAGCACGGGGCGCGCCCGTACTCTGGAAGGTTCCTGCTATTCTTTGTCTTTGCCGCCGCGGCTTTTCTGGATGAAGTGGACCACTTTCTTGCCCGCGGCGTTCAGCTGGTGGCCGGTGCGCTTCACTTTGCGCATGGCGGTGGATTTGGATTTGATTTTCGGCTTGAGGTCGAGGTCGGTGTCGATGTTGCCGCGCTTGACGGAAGTGGCCCGGATCTTGTCGGGCTGGAGGTACTGCCGCAGGATGGGCATGGCGAGCGTGGGCTGCACGTCGGTGTCGAAGAGGTAGATGTCCACGGCGGCGTAGTTCGGCTCGGGGTAGGTGTGGATGCAGAGGTGGCAGTTCTCGCCGAAGCCGGAGACGGTGATCTCTTTTTCGTCTTCGTGGTAGAAGGTGTCGTAGAGTTCGATGCCGAGGCTCTGGGCGGCGGAGTTGATGAGCGGGATGAGCAGGTCGGCGGAGTCGATGACGCCTTCGCGGCAGCGGTAGCAGTCGATGAGGAGATGCCGGCCGATGTAGTTTTCCATAGATAGCCCTCCATTTGCTAAACGATTTTCTTACAGACAGTATACCAGATTTTACAGGGAAATGCCGGATTTTTCCGCGGCGGACGGGCGGGATTTCTTGACAGGGCGGGCGCGTGCCTGTATAATACATAAGTCATTGTACTGGGTGCTGTGACGCAACCGCACGGGACGGGCCTGCAAACGCCGGAAGGCTGCCTGTCATCGGCGAGTATAGTGAGAGGGAGGTGCACACATGTACGCAATCATCAAAACGGGCGGAAAGCAGTACTGCGTAGAAGAAGGCAAGAAGATTTCCGTAGAGAAGCTCGACGCAGAAGTCGGCGCTGAAGTGACGTTCGACGAAGTCCTGCTGGTCGCAGGCGACGAATGCAAGGTCGGACAGCCCACCGTGGCCGGTGCGAAGGTGACTGCAAAGGTCCTGGAACAGGGCAAGGGCAGAAAGATCCGAATTTTCAAGTATAAGGCGAAGTCCAACTATCGCCGCCGTCAGGGTCATCGTCAGCCGTTCACGAAAGTGGAAGTGACGAAGATCGAAGGCTGATGATCACCGCAGAGGCGGTCCGAAGCCGGACGGGGCTCTGTACGGGGTACCGGATCTCCGGACACGGGGAGATGGACACGGCAGAGCTGGGCTATGATATCGTATGCGCGGCGGTGTCGGCGGTGACGCTGACGGCGGCGCTGGGGCTGCGGGATGCGCTCGGCATCGACGGCTCGTATGAGTCGGAGAGCGGGCTTCTCACGGTGGATATCCATGGCCATGAGGACGCGCGGACGGAAGCGGTCATCGCGACGATGTTCCGCGGACTCGAAGAAATACGGAAACAATATCCGGACAGGATTCTCATCAAAGAACATGGGAGGTGAATTTCATGCTTCAGTTTGATCTCCAGTTATTCGCTCATAAGAAGGGCGTATCCAGCACGAAGAACGGCCGTGATTCGCATTCTCAGCGTCTGGGCACGAAGATGCACGACGGCCAGCTCGCCAAGTGCGGCAACATTCTGGTCCGCCAGAGAGGCACGCACCTGCATCCGGGCACGAACGTAGGCATCGGCAAGGATGACACGCTCTTCGCTCTGGTAGACGGCCGTGTGGCATTTGAACGTCTGGGCAGAGACAAGAGACAGGTCAGCGTATATCCTGTCGCTGAATAAGAGCAAAGAAAAAGGCACCCCGTGGGGTGTCTTTTTTTATTGTCAATTTTGATAGCGGCGTTTTGTTCCGTCAGTGTGCATGGGGCACCTGACAGGGGAAAAAGGACCTCGCGGCGGTCAGGAGTCTCATCGTACTGAGAATTTGATCAAATAAATAAACCGGAGGAGATAGAGTAATCTCTTCCGGTTTTTCTGCGAGAAAATTTCACTGCTGCGCCGGCTGCCAGACAACCTCGGAGCGGTCGCCGGAAGCAGGCTGTGCGGGAGCCTGCGGAGCGGCGGGGGAGGCAGTCTGTCCGGCGGGCGTCTTGCCCTGCGCGGCGAGCTTTGCTTTCTCTTCCGCTTCTTTCTTTGCTTTTTCCGCAGCGATGCGCGCTTTCTCCGCGCGGGTGAGGAGCACCGGATATTTCGGCACGGGGCTCACGACGGCGTCGATCTCGAAGAGGCGGCTCCACGGGAAGTCCGCCGTAATGGTAGCCGGATCGAGGCCCATGTTTTTCTTCGCAAACTGCTGCAGCTCGGCGATCATTTCTTCTTTCACTGCGGGGGATACGGGCTTCACGGGATCGTCGCCCAGCACTTCCTGGAGGCGGTAGAGGTCTTTGCGGATATTCGCCTGATACGCCCAGTTGTCGAGGTACTGGATAGAGAGCATGTCTTTGTGATCCTGCTCGGTCATTTCCGGCGCGAGGACGGCCTGCGCGATGGAGAAGCCGATGGTGTTGCTGGCGGTATTCCATCCGTTGTAGGCGGCGACGGAGTACAATATGTCTTTCTCTTTGAGGAGTTTCATGAGGGTATTGTCCGCGCCGTTGGCAAAGTAGACGTCGAGGATGGCCACGGGCACGCCCCGGTCGTGAGCGGCGGCGACTTTGTCCATGAAGTCGGTGGTGCTTTCCTTGAGCATGCCGAAGTTGCTGAACTGGCCGGATTCGCCGGTGGAGGCGAGGGGCGTATTCACGGCGAGGAGGATATCGGGCTGTTTATTGGTCATGACGCCGCCCACCGCCGCGACGTGCTGGGCGATGGTCTGGCCGATTTCCTGGCTCTCATAGCTCGGGACGGTGTCTTCTGCCCGTCCAAGGGGGTACAGCGCGGAGAAGGTGGGCTGCATGTGGTTCGAGTCCACGTGATACCGCGCGATGAGGAGGAGCGCCAGCTGGTCCGCGCCGGGGAAGGAGCCATAGATCTTGTCGGAGAGGCCTTTTGCATCGCCTTTCAGATAGCGCGCTTCGAGGGCGGACTGGGAATTTTTGCTGCTGTCGTCGAAGCCGAGGCAGAAATAGGTGAAGACGCCGTCTTTCGCGTCTTCGATGAGGCGCTTATTGATGATGGTGTTTTTCGTGCGCCGGTTGAACCAGTCCTGAAGGTATTCGGAAGGGACGGAGAGCTTCAGCGAGAGGAGTTCTGCCGATTCGGACGGGGTGATGGTGCCGGCATCCATCTTGTCCTGCAGTCCGGAGATGCGGTAGATGGAGGTGCCGTAGCTGGCGTAGTAATAGGGCTCCACGCCGCCGCTGGAGGCGTAGGGCGTGCGCATGATGGTGCCGAAGGCGTAGATGGGCACGTCCGGATAGACTCGGTGCAGGGTGCGGATGCGGTTTTCCCGGTTCGTGAGGACGTCGAGCGATTCGTTATGTTTCCGCGAGTCCACGAGGCCGCCGTAGATGAGGGTGTCCGTGGAGAGGATCGCCGCGTCGGCGCGGCCCATGTTCTGCTGCAGCCAGTACCACACGCGGTCCGGCGCGCCCTGATAGTCCCGGCCGGAGAGCATGTAGGCCGGCGGGGTGATGACGGTGTAGCCCGCTTTTTCCGCGGTGTCGGCGGTATAGGCGAGGCTCACGGGGCGGTCGTCCTGCGGCACGAGCAGGATGGTCTTCGCCGCGGCGGTGAGGCCGGCGAGAGAAATCGCGCCGGTGACGGCAGCGGTGAGCAGCAGTTTATTCCATTTCAAGATAATACCTCCTGTCCTCTGTGGGACGTCAATCATGGGGGAACCGCAGTTTCCTGTGGAATCCGGGGTGAGGATGATAGAGCTGCCAGTGGAAAAGAATGGCGGCGCAGCGCAGGATGAGGACGATGGAAAAGCCGATCCACGATGCGGCCGCGGCGGAAAGGTGCTGCCAGGCGAGGCATACGGCGATGCCCCCGATGATGGAGGCGAGGGCGTATACGTCGGTGCGGAGCACGAGGGGCACGCGCTGAGCCATCATGTCCCGGATGATGCCGCCGCCGATGGCGGTGATGAGGCCGAGCATGACGGGCATGACATAGGCTTCTTCCGGATGGGCATAGAGACTGGTGAGCGCGCCGGTGACGGTGAAAGCGGCGAGGCCGCACGTATCAGAGACGGCGTAGAGGAAGGTAATCCATTTCTTGCTGCGCCGGGAAATCGGTACGAATTCATAAAGCAGCGATACGACGAGCGCCGTCGCGATGGAAAGGATGAGCCCGTCGGGGCTGCGCAGGGCGGACGGCGGCGTGAGGCCGGCGAGCACGTCGCGCAGCATGCCGCCGCCGATGCCGGTCATGACAGCCAGCACCGTGACGCCGAAGACATCCATCCGCCGGGACAATCCGGTCATCGCACCGGAAAATGCGAAGGCGATGGTGCCGAGCGTTTCAAAAATAAACCAGGTAATCGACATATTCTACTCTCTTTACAGGTCTGAATCTGTATTATTATAGCATGAGTAAGCGCAGGGTAAAGACGGCGCGCCGGAAAGCCCGGCCATTTTCTCAGGCCCGGAAAATAAAGAGGCATATGAATGTGTAATGCAGAGGAAAGAAGGCAAAGAGACCGCAAGCCCGACCTGTAAAATCAAAGGGGCGGAAAATGAGTAAGGAGACAAATCTTTAAAATCAGGACAAAAACAGTCCAGATGAAAGGGAGGAAGTGAGAATGCAGCAGGCGGCTGCTGGGAAATCCTTCGTAGGGGGAAAGACAGCGGTTTTGATTTCTTTTATAATACCCTTATAGAAAGGAACCAATCATGACAGATACAGACTATATGAAGCTTGCTCTTCTTGAAGCGAAGCAGGCGGCCGCCGAAGGGGAGATCCCGATCGGCGCTGTCCTCGTGTGCCGCGGCGCGGTGCTTGCCGCTGCCCATAACCGGAGGGAGAACGACCACGATCCGACCGCCCATGCGGAGATCCTCGCCCTTCGCCGCGGAGCGGAGCGCCTCGGCCGCTGGCGTTTGACGGAATGTACCCTTTATGTTACCATAGAACCATGTGCGATGTGCGCAGGGGCCATCATGAATGCCCGGATCGGCCGTCTCGTGTACGGCGCGGCGGATGTCCGCGCGGGGGGCGTGGATTCTTTCTTTCACATCTGTGAAGGGGCGGTGATGAATCATCGTCTGGCCGTCTGCTCCGGCATCCTTGCAGAAGAATGCAGCCGGCTGGTGGATGAGTTTTTCCTGACGCATCGTTGATTCGTGGAGACGTATCGAAGTGGTCATAACGAGGCTGACTCGAAATCAGTTGTACCGCGAGGTACCGTGGGTTCGAATCCCACCGTCTCCGCCACAGAAACGTCCGCCTTTGTCAGCAATTGACAGGGGCGGATTTTTATTTTCAAAATATGGGCCGGATGAGTGGCGCAGGGCTGATAGCAAAGGTATAATATAAAAAGATTTTTCAAAATTAATCGGAAAACACAGAGGAGGTATTTGTATGGCAGACGCAGCAGTCAAGACGAATGTCAAAGCCGATAAATTTGAGGCCTATCTGAAGGCGAACAATCTGAATTTCTTCTTTAAGGATCCCGTGCCGAATGATCCGAACGGCACGGTGGTCTTCAAGTCCAATATCGAAGCGGAAGGCCAGAAGCTGCCGGTGGGCATCATCACGGACAACACGATCTATACGATCATCCGTGTGCAGATCGGCACGGGCCTCATCAAGGACAGCAACCGCGAGCGGTGCAACGCGTTCCTGAACGAACTGAACCGCGGCTACAAGGTCTTCAAATATGTGGCGGCGGACGACGGTACGGTTTATCTGGATTCCTGCATCCCGAGCAGCAACGAGATGTTCGACCCGCAGCTGGTGCGCGTCGTGCTGGATGTGATCGTCAATCACCTGCAGCAGGAATATAAGACCATCATGAAAAAAGTGTGGGACTGATCGCCGGTCCTGCAGAGCGGCTCTTCGGAGCCGTTTTTTTGTGCGCCCATCCGGGCGCTTTTTTCAATTGGCGGAGGATTTTTGGGACGGCGCCCCACCGCGGCGGGTATGACGAGACGGGATACGGGGAACAGGCGATACAGCGCGGGGAAAGCGGTTCATTTCTGCTGAAGAAGACCGCCTGCAGCAGACGGCTTTTGAGAGATTTTCGGGAAATCCGGAGGGGAAAATGCAGATTTTGCTGTCATTAGGTGGGGATTTATGGTAGAATGTGGTTAAAAGTGGTAGAAAAAGAGGTGAGGAAGAATTGTTCATGAATGAATACTCGCATACGATCGACAGCAAAGGCCGTATGATTCTTCCTGCCAAATTTCGAGAGGAACTGGGGGATGTCTTTGTGCTGTCTCCCGGTCTGGATACCTGCCTGACGATTTATCCGAGGGACTGCTGGGAGCAGATGCAGGAAAAACTGCAGAAACTGCCGCAGACGCGGAAAAATGTGCGTGCTCTGCGCCGGTTCCTTATCGGCAAGAGCACGGAAATGGAGTGCGACCGGCAGGGGCGCATCCTGATCCCGTCTCATCTCCGCATGTATGCCCGGCTGGAAAAGGATGCCAAGATCATCGGCGTGGGGGACACCATCGAGATCTGGAGTCCGTCGGTGCTGAAAGCGTCGGAGGAAGAATGCGGCGCGGCGGCCGATATGGCGGAATCGCTGGATCTTCCCATGGATTTCAATTTATAAGAGGCCGCTATGGAATTTCATCACGTAAGCGTCCTGCTGCATGAGCTGGTGGACGGCGTCTATACCGTGCCGGACGGGATCTATGTGGACTGCACGCTCGGCGGCGGCGGCCATACCTATGCCCTGTCGCAGAAGGTCGGGCCGGAGGCGCTCCTCATCGGGGTGGATCAGGACGAAGAGGCAATCCGGGCGGCGGGCGAACGGCTGAAAGACATCGGCTGCCGGCTCCTGCTGGTGCGGGACAATTTTTCCCATATCGGAGAGATTCTCGATGAACGGGGCATCGGTCCGGTGAACGGATTCCTGTTCGATCTGGGGGTATCGTCGCATCAGCTGGACGAAGGGGAGCGGGGCTTTTCCTATATGCATGACGGGCGGCTCGACATGCGCATGGACCAGAGGAATCCTCTCACTGCGCATGATGTAGTGAACCGCTACAGTGAAGACGAGCTGGAAGCCGTCATCCGGAAATATGGGGAGGAGCGGTGGTCCCGCCGCATCGCTCAGTTCATCGTGGAAGCGCGGAAGCAAAAGCCCGTCGAGACGACGATGGAGCTTGTCCGCATCATCAAGGCGGCGGTCCCGGCAGGGGCTCGGAAAGACGGGCCGCACCCGGCCAAGCGGACGTTCCAGGCGATCCGCATCGAAGTGAACGGGGAGCTGCGCATCCTGGAAGATACGATGCGCGCCTGCGTGGCGCATCTGGCGCCGGGTGGCCGGATCGGGGTCATCACGTTCCAGTCGCTGGAGGATCGGATCATCAAGGATACATTCCGCGAGATGGCGCAGGACTGCATCTGTCCGCCGGAGCTGCCGGTGTGCGTGTGTCATCATCACAGAGAAATCAAAAAGCCGGCAAAGCCCGTGAAGCCCAGCCGGGAGGAGATAGAAGCCAATCCGCGCGCCCGGAGCGCTGTGCTCCGCATCGCGGAAAAGCTGTAACAGGCAGGAGGTCAGAGTCTGATGTTGTCTCAGGATGCAGAAATGCTGAATTATACCCATGCGCTGCCGAAACACTATGCGCCCGCCTACGAGGAGGAAGCCTCTGCGGCCCGGAGCCCGGCGGTCAGCACTTCGCATCTGGAAGTCTTCATTGCGGCGGGCCTGCTGGCAGCGGTGCTGGGGCTCTTTTATTTCCTCAGCGGCTATGCCGCGCAGAGAAGCTATGATATGCAGGAGCTGCGGACGGAGATCATCGCGCTGGAGAAGCAGAACGCGGTGATCCGTCTGGATGTGGCGCGGATGGAGTCGCCGGCGCGCATCCAGGCCATCGCAGAGACGGAGCTCGGCATGCAGGTGCCCCGGCGGGCGATCTACGGATCGAGCGACGCGTATGTCGATCCTTCGAGAATCCATGAATAAAAGAAGATGCTGAAACAAAGCGGCCTCGGGAGAGGCGGCGCAGCCGGCAGGCGGCGTCCGCCGCTTCCGGGCCGCTATTGTAACATTCGGGGTTTTAGGCTATGATAAGTGAGGCTTATTGAAAACAGAACCCTATCGAGGTGACATGGCATGAAAGCTTTACAGGATCTGCTGAAGCAGACGGAATATATCCGGACGGAAGGTCCGGCAGAATGCATGGTGGAGGACATCACCGCCGATTCGCGGGACGTGAAGAAGGGCAGCCTTTTCATCTGCCTTTCCGGCGCGCACGTGGATGGCCATGATTTCGCGGCGGCCGCCGCCGAAAAGGGCGCGGCGGTCATCGTGGCGGAGAAGCCGGTCGTTGTTCCCGAGGGGACGGCGGTGGTCTATGTGAAAGACACGCGGCGGGCCATGGAGGACATCACGCCGTATTTCTTCGACTACCCGGCCCGGAAGATGCGCATGATCGCCGTGACCGGCACCAACGGGAAGACGACCACCACCCATATCTGCGCGCATATCCTGCAGCGCGCCGGGTACAAGACGGGCGTCATCGGCACGATCCACATGCTGATTGGCGATCAGGAATATCCCACGCACAATACGACGCCGGATGTGGTGGATCTGGAGAAAATGCTGTACCGGATGGCGCAGGAAGGCGTCACGCACGTATGCATGGAAGTCTCTTCCCATGCGCTCGTCATGGGCCGTGTGGAAGGGGTGGAGTTCGACAATGCCTCCTTCACGAACCTGACGGAAGATCATCTGGACTACCATAAGACCATGGATAATTACGCGGCTGCCAAAGCGCTTCTTTTCCGCAAGGTTTCGGAGGCGGGGCAGACGAAAGGCCGGAAGTCGGCCCATATCAATGCGGATGCAGACTATGCGGACGTGATGATGCAGGCAGTGACTGACCGCAGCCTGTGTCCGGTCTGCACGTACAGCATCGACGCGCCGTCGGACCTGCAGGCTTCGCAGATCCGCTTCAACGCCAATTCCTCGGAATTCACCGTGCGGTATGAGGGACGTGACTATGCCGTCCATACTCGGCTGGTGGGGCGGTTCAATGTCTATAATGCGCTCACGGCCATGTCGGCCTGCCTCGGCGAAGGCGTGCCCATGGAGACCATCATTGAAGCGCTGGGGGATTTCCGCGCCGTGCCCGGCCGGTTCGAACTGGTCGATGAAGGGCAGCCTTTCACAGTCGTCGTGGACTACGCGCATACGCCGGACGGGCTGGAAAATATCCTGAAGACGGCGGAGGAGATCCGCCGGAACCGCATCATCGCCGTCTTCGGCTGCGGCGGGGACCGCGACCGGATGAAACGGCCCATCATGGGGCGGATCGGCGCAGAATATGCGGATATCGTCATCGTGACGAGCGACAATCCCCGCACGGAAGACCCGGATGCGATCGTGGCGGAAGTGGCGGCCGGCGTGAAAGAAGTGGCGGCCCGGAAGCCGTCGCTCCGGTATGAGATCGTCGTGAGCCGGCGGGACGCGATCCGCCGGGCCATCGCGCTGGCAGAGCCGGGAGACATCGTGCTCATCGCCGGGAAGGGCCATGAAACGTACCAGATCCTGAAAGACCGCACCATTCATTTCGACGACAGGGAAGAAGCGCGCGCCGCGCTCGGAGGCTGATATGGCGTCTTTTACGATAGAGGAGATCCTGCAGGCGACGGGCGGCACGCTCCTGCGGCAGGGAACAGCGAAAATCTGCAGCGGCGTCAGCACGGACACGCGGACACTGGCGCCGGGTGAGCTGTTTCTGCCTCTCTCCGGCGAGCGCTTCAACGGACACCGCTTCCTCAGGAAGGCGGCGGAACAGGGGGCCGCGGCAGTGCTGCTCTCTGAACGGGAATGGATGGAAGACCTGCCGGAAGCGCTCACCGCCATCGCGGTGGACGACACGCTGGCTGCGCTGGAAGGACTGGCGCGCTTCCACAGGCTCCGCTTTGCGATTCCCGTGGTGGCCGTGACGGGGTCCAACGGGAAGACGACGACGAAAGACATGATCGCGTCCGTGCTGAAGACGGTCTATCATGTGTGCCATACAAAAAAGAATTTCAATAATGAGATCGGCCTGTCGCAGACTTTGCTGTCTCTTACGGACGAGGACGAAGTGTGCGTCGTGGAGATGGGCATGCGCGGACTGGGACAGATCGCAGAGCTGTGTCGCACGGCCTGCCCGACCATCGGCGTCGTGACGAATGTGGGTACATCTCATATCGGGTTGCTCGGCAGCCAGGATAACATCGCCCGCGCCAAGGCCGAGCTGATCGAGGCCCTGCCGGCAGACGGGACGGCGATCCTGAATGAGGATGATCCGCGGGTCCGCGCCATGGGCGGGCGGTTTGCCGGACGGGTCGTCTCTTACGGTGCGGCGGAAGGGAAAGACGTCTCCGCTGAGGATATCCGGGAGGAACCGGACGCGGTGGATTTCCTGTGCCGGGCGTTCGATGAAACCTTCCCGGTGCGTCTGCCGCTCATCGGAATCCATAATGTATATGACGCGCTGGCCGCTGCCGCAGCGGGGCGCGTTCTTGGCGTGCCTCCGGAACAGATCCGGACGGCGCTGGAATCGTTCCGTCCGCAGGGAGACAGCCAGAAAATGGAATCCATCGGCGGGGCGTCTGTCCTGAACGATGCATACAATGCGAATCCGCTGTCCATGGATATGGCGTTCCGCGCGCTGCGGCAGCTCCCGGGACGCCGGCACCTGCTGGTGCTGGGCGACATGTTGGAGCTGGGCGCGTATGCGGAAGCGCTGCACCGGGAGACCGGGGAAAAGGCGGCGTCGTACGGATTCGATGAAATGATCACCGTAGGGCCGCTGGCCCGGCAGATGGCGGAGGCGGCAAAAGCCGCCGGCCTGCGGAAGATCGTCTGTTTCGAGGACTGCCGGTCTGCCGCGGAATATCTGAAGCAGGAGGTCCGCCCCGGGGATGCGGTGCTGATTAAGGGATCTCATGCAATGCATCTGGAGACGATTCCCGGACTCTGGAGAGGAGAGGGTGAATAAGGCATGGAAATGACAGCTCTGCTGTATATTCTGGAAGCCGCGGTGCTGACGGTCGTGCTGGGCGCGGGGGCGATCCCGCTGGCACGCCGGTACAAGGCCCGCCAGTCTATCCGGGAGGAAGGGCCGAAGTCCCACCGCGTGAAGGCGGGAACACCCACCATGGGCGGCCTGTTCATGCTGCTGGCGGCGGTCCTCGTCATCGGGTGGAATCGCCTGTTCGATCCGCCGGTGCTTCTGCTGGTGCTGATCACGTTCGGCCATGCGCTCCTTGGATTCCTGGATGATTTCATCAAGGCGGAGAAGAAGCGGAATCTGGGACTGACCGCGAAGCAGAAAATGGCGGGGCAGCTCCTTCTGTCCATCGTCTTCTGCTACGGCTGTGTAGAATATCTGGGGCTTCCGACGTCCATTTCCATTCCGTTCACGGCCATGGATATTTCCATCGGGTGGCTGTATTATCCATTCGTGGTGCTGGTCATCGTCGGCGCGTCCAATGCGGTCAATCTGACGGACGGACTGGACGGGTTGGCGGCGGGCTGCTGCGTGGCGGCTTTCGGCGCGTATGCGCTGTACTGCCACATGGCCGGCATGGATGATGTGAGCGCTTTTGCTCTGGTCATCACAGGCTGCTGCGCCGGATTCCTCGTTTACAATTATCATCCGGCGAAGATCTTCATGGGGGACACGGGCTCCCTCGCGCTGGGCGGAGCCATTGCAGGGATCTCCGTCGTGACGCGCACGGAGCTGCTCCTGATTTTCATCGGACTGATCTTCGTCATCGAAGCGCTGTCCGTCATCCTGCAGGTGGCTTCTTTCCAGCTCACCGGACGGCGGATCTTCCGCATGAGCCCGATCCATCATCATTTCGAACTTGGCGGATGGAGCGAAGTGCAGGTGGTCTGGACGTTCTGGCTGGTGGAACTGGCCGCGGCGGGAGTGACTCTTTTTCTGGTTTTCCGCTGAGGAAACCGGACTGCGCAGGCAGTCCTGAGGATTTATATACAGGCGGCGGGAGCGGGACTCTCACTGCAGAATGGAGATATTTATGCGGAACGTACTGGTTGTGGGTGCAGGCATCAGCGGGCTCGGCGCCGCGCATGTCCTTCTGGATCACGGCTGCCGGACCGTCATTTCCGATGTGCATGATCTTCGCGATGCAGCGGAGAAACAGGCGCTGACAGCGGCGGGGGCGGAGTTCGCTATCGGTCCGCAGGAGGAATCCCT
Organism: Veillonellales bacterium; assembly: GCA_944390485.1. GTDB lineage: Bacteria > Bacillota > Negativicutes > Veillonellales > Dialisteraceae > UBA1822. Next base: position 353,036 of record CALXPQ010000001.1, on the reverse strand, counting down.
GCTGGATGGCATGGACACGGTGATCGTGTCGCCGGTCATCCCGCGGGAGAATCCGCTGGTCGCGGCGGCGCTGAAACGGGGAATCCCGGTGCTGAGCGAGATCGAATTGGCCTACCGGGTAGCCCGTGCGCCGATCCTGGCTGTGACGGGGACGAACGGGAAAACGACGACGACCTCGCTTCTGGGAAGCATGATCCGGGAGGCGGGCATCCCCTTTGCCGAAGCGGGCAATATCGGGAAATCGCTCAGCCGGGAAGCAGAGCGCGTGCCGGCGGACGGACTGATCGCCGCCGAGCTGTCCAGCTTCCAGCTGGAATTCATCGACACGTTTCATCCTAAAGCGGCGGTGATCCTGAATATCACGCCGGATCATATGGAACGCCATCATACCATGGAAGCCTATGCGGCGGCCAAGGCGCGGATCTTTGAAAATATGGGGCCGGAAGACAGTCTCCTGCTGAATGCAGAAGACAAATACACGCCGAAATTTGCGGACATGGCCCATGCCCATGTGTACCGGCTCAGCACAGAACATCCCGTAGACGAAGGGGCATTCCTGGATAATGGACAGCTCTGGCTCCGAATCGGCGGGGAAACTCTGCCGCTCGTGAGGGAAGAAGAGCTCCGCATCCGCGGGCACCACAATGTGCAAGACTGCCTTGCGGCAGCATTCCTGGCCTATCAGGGCGGGGTCCCGCTGCTAGCGATTCGCCGGGCATTGAAATCGTATCGGGCGTTGGAGCATCGCGTAGAATATGTGCGGACGGTGCGGGGTGCAGCCTATTACAATGATTCCAAGGCGACCAATACGGACGCGGCCGTGAAAGCGCTGGGCGCGTTTTCCGAGCCGGTGATCCTCATTGCCGGCGGGCATGACAAGGAAACGCCGCTGGAAGATTTCATGGCGTTCGCCAAAGATCGGGTCAAGCATCTGGTGCTGCTGGGAGAAGCGGCGGCCCGGTTCCGCGAGGCGGCCGAACGGGCGGGCATCACGGCGGTGACCATGGCGGCCTCCATGGACGATGCGGTGGAGAAAGCGGCGGCCCTTGCAGAGGCAGGCGATGTGGTCCTGCTCTCGCCGGCCTGTTCCAGCTACGATATGTATCACTCCTATGAAGAACGGGGCCGTGATTTCAAGCGGATCGTTCAGGGATTAAAATAAGCGGAAGCGCGGTGCGCATCGGTAAGAAACGGGTGCTGTTATGAAAAAAATCATTCTGTCCGGCGGCGGGACCGGCGGACATATCTATCCGGCCATCACCATCGCCCGGGAGATTGAGCGGCTGACGGAGGCGGAGATCCTTTTCGTGGGGACGCCAAATGGCATGGAGTCGCAGATCGTCCCCGGCGAAGGGTACTCTTTCGCGTCGATCCCGGCGGCGGGACTCAAGCGGAAGCTGACGCCGGAAAATATAAAGATCCTGATGAAAGCGGCGGCCGGGCTGTGGAAGGCGCGGCGCATCCTGAGACGGTTCCAGCCGGATGTGGTCATCGGCACGGGCGGCTATGTGTGCGGCCCGATCCTCATGGCGGCGGCGCTCAGCCGCATCCCGACCATGATCCAGGAGCAAAACGTGATCCCCGGGATCACGAACAAGATCCTGAACCGCGTGGTGGACCGGGTGGCGCTGGGCTATGAGGAAGCGAAAGCGAGATTCCCGCACCCGGAGAAGTGCATCTATACGGGCAATCCCATCCGTCGGGAGATCCTGTTTACGAAGAAGGCGGAATCCCGGAAGAAACTGGGTGTCCCGCCGGATGCCTTCATGGTGCTGGCCGCAGGGGGCAGCCGCGGCGCGCGGACCATCAATACGGCTATGGTGGGCGTCCACCGGCATTTTGCGGAGACGGACGGCATCTGCCTGTATCACGTGACCGGTGTCGGCGAGTTCGCCCGCGTGAAGGAGGCGCTCGGCACGGTCGATGAAAAAGGCCGGTTCGGCAGGGGGAGCCGCATCGTAGATTATCAGAAAGACATGCCTACGGCGCTGGCGGCGGCGGATCTGGTGATTTACCGGGCCGGGGCCATCGGCCTGGCGGAGCTGGCGGCCCGCGGACTGCCGTCCATCCTCGTGCCGTATCCCTATGCAGCGGAAGATCATCAGACCTATAATGCCCGCGTCTTTGTGGCAGGCGGCGCGGCGAAGATGATCGTGGACAAATATCTGACGGCAGACGAGCTGATCCAAGACATCACGGAACTGAAGGAAGATCCGGAACTGCTGTCAGAAATGGCGGAAGCCAGCCGGAAACTGGGCAGGATCCATGCGGGAGAAGAAATCGCGCGCATGGCGCTTGCATTGACAGATAGATAAGAGGAATACTCTATGAATTTACAGAAATTTCACAGACTGCACTTCATCGGCATCGGCGGGATGGGCATGAGGGCGCTTGCGGAAATCCTGATTGAAAAAGGGATGAAGATCTCCGGTTCGGACATGAAGGAATCGGACTATCTGCAGTTCATGAGGAAGCAGGGGGCGGATATCTTCATCGGCCATGAAGCGGCCCATGTGGACGGCGCGGACGGCGTCGTCATTTCCTCCGCCATCGGGGAATCCAATCCGGAGCTGGCGGCGGCCCGGAAGAAGGGAATCCCGGTCTATCACCGTTCGGATGTGCTGGCGGCCATGTTCCACTGGGGGCGGGGCATCGCCGTGGCGGGCGCTCATGGGAAGTCCACCACGTCGGCGATGATCGGGAAGATTTTCCGCGACGCGGGGACCGATCCCACGATCATCCTGGGCGGGGCGGTGGACTATCTGCACGGCAATTCCTGCCTGGGCAGCGGGGAATACGTCATCGCCGAGGCGGACGAGAGCGACGGCTCTTTCCTTAAATTTGAGAGCAGCGTCGCCGTGGTGACGAATATCGAAGACGATCATCTGGATCATTACGGCACGGTGGAAAATATCAAAAAGGCCTTCGCCGAATTCATCAGCCATATCACCGATCCGGCCGGCGCGGCCATCGTGTGCACGGACAGCCAGGGCGTGCGGGACATCCTGCCGCGCATCAGCGGGAAAGTCATCACGTATGGCACCGGCAGCGAAGCGGAATACCGCGCGGTCAATAAACGGTATGACCGGAATCATATGGTGTTCGACGTGTGCCGCGGAGAAAAAATGCTCGGCAGCCTGCGTCTGCAGATTCCCGGCGAGCACAATGTGCGGGATGCGCTGGCCGCTGCGGTGACCGGCCTGTATTTCGGCCTGCCGTTCAATACGATAGCCAGGGCGCTGGCCGGTTTTACCGGCGTGAAGCGCCGCTTTGAAACGAAAGCGTATATCAATGACGTATGGATCCTCGATGATTATGCGCATCATCCTACGGAAATCGCGGCGACGCTCAGCGCGGCAAAAGAGATCGGCGGGCACCGCGTGATCTGCGCCTTCCAGCCGCACCGCTATTCCCGTACGAAGCTGCTGCAGGATGAATTCGCGGCGGCGTTCGACTGCGCGGACAAACTGTATTTCACGGACATCTATTCTGCCGGAGAAGCGCCCATCGAGGGCATCACGGGCCGCCTGCTCCCGGAAAAGGTCCTGGCCCATGACGCCCGGAAAGATGTGCAGTACATCGAGCGGCTGGAAGACCTGCCGGAAGCGCTGTACCGGGAAGCCCGGCCGGGCGATATGATCTTCACCATGGGGGCCGGCACGATTTATCAGGCAGGGGAGCGGCTGATCCGCATGATTCAGGAAAAAGGACTGGCAGATGATCACGAAGGATAAAACAATCGGCGTGATCATGGGCGGCCCCTCCCGCGAGGCGGAGGTCTCCCGCCGGACAGGGAAGGCGGTGGCGGAAGCGCTGCGTTCGCTGGGGTATCCGGTCGTGGAAGTCGAATACGATCCTCCCCGGCTGGCAGAGCAGCTCCAGAAAGCCGGCGTGGAGGTAGCTTTTCTGGCGCTCCATGGAAAATACGGAGAAGACGGAACGATCCAGGGGGCCATGGAGCTTATGGGCATGCCCTATACGGGGTCCGGCGTCATGTCGAGCGCCATCACGATGGATAAGATCATGAGCAGCCGGCTGTTTCAGGCGGCCGGCATCCGTATGGCGGATTCCCATCCGTATTTCCGGGAGGACAGCAGTCTGGAAGCCATCGAAGAAGATCTCCTCCGCCGGTTCCGCTTCCCATTCGTGCTGAAGCCGGCCTGCGAGGGCTCTACAATCGGGATCGAGATCGTGCGGAGCCGGGAAACGCTGCCGGAGGCGCTTCGCCGCGTATTCCAGATCGAGGCGCGCGTCCTGGCGGAAACATATCTGGACGGAGAGGAATTCACCGTATCGGTCCTGAATGGGCAGGTCCTGCCTGTCATCCAGATCTGCCCGCATTCCGGCGCTTACGATTACTATTCCAAATACACCAGGGGGGCGACGGAGTATATCGTGCCGGCGCCGGTTCCGGAGGCGCTCACGGAAGAAATGAAGCAAATGGCGCTGGACGGATATCGGACGGCGGAGTGCCGGGGTGCTGTGCGGTTCGATTTCCGGACAGACCGCCGGGGCGTGCCGTACCTGCTGGAAGCCAATTCTATTCCCGGCATGACCGCGACCAGTCTGGTGCCCAGAGCGGCGCAGGCAGCCGGCATGGATTTTCCGCACCTCTGTGAGGCGATCCTCCAGGGAGCCGGGACGGGGAAAGTATGATGGACGAATTTCAGAGCTTCGGCGAGTTTCAGAAAGAGCTGCACCATCCGGATCCGCCGGCAGAAGAACGCCCGGCCGTGCCGCAGGAGCAGCCAGAGGAGCCGCCGCGGCGGCCGGTGCGCCGGAAAAAGCGGAAGCCGGTCAGGAAATACCTGATTACTGCCGGAGGCGGCTTGATCCTCTGTGCGGCCGGCCTGCTCCTCCTGCCGATCCCGGTGGGAGATGTGCGCGTCTACGGCAATGAATCCATGACGAAGGAAGACGTGCTTTTCGACGGGGGGATTACGGCTCCGGTCAATGTGTTTCAAATCAGCACGTCTGATCTGGAAAGCCGCCTGCGTCAGGATGTGAGGGTCTATCAGGCAGAAGTGAAGCGGACGTTTCCGGCGTATATCGATGTGACTCTCACGGAGCGGAAGCCCCTTGCGGCGGTACAGGAAGAATTCGGTTACGCCTATCTGGACAAAAGCGGGATGGTGATCCGCACCGGGAGCTCGATCCGCGGCGGGGACCTTCCCATGATCACGGGGGTTAAGCTGGACAATGTCCTGCTGGGGGATATGACGGGCAACAGCAGTGTGAAGACGGCGCTGGAATTTCTGGCCGGACTGTCGACACAGGGCATGCATACCTTTTCCGAGATCAATGTGGGCAATCCAGAAAACATTGTCGCCTATACGAGAGACGGCATCGCGGTCCGGCTCGGGGACGGCAGTTCCATGACGGCGCGGGCGGAGCTGGCGGAAAATATGGTGAACGACGTCAAGGTGCGCGGCCTTTCGGTGGCGTACATCGACGCAAGCCTGACATCCCCGTATATCCGGCTGAAAAAGTGAGGCTGTGGAGAATTTCTTTCCTGCGGGGACTTTCCATACGCACAGAATATGGCGCATTTTCCCAAAGTATTGTAAAATATGTAGTATGATTTAAGAACATAAGGGAAAATCTCTGCGTTTGGATAAAACTGACACATCAAAGGAGGATTTGACATGGGAGATTTGGCAAGCATCAAGGTCATCGGCGTAGGCGGCGGCGGAAATAATGCGGTAGGCCGCATGATTGATGCGCAGGTGCAGGGTGTTGACTTCATTGCTGTGAATACGGAAGCGCAGATCCTGGAAAAATCTGCGGCAGAAAATAAAATCCAGATCGGCGAAAAGCTGACGAAAGGCCTCGGCGCCGGCGCGAAGCCGGAAGTGGGCGAGCAGGCGGCGGAAGAGTCGAAGGATGATATCCTGAAAGCGCTGCAGGGCGCGGATATGGTCTTCGTTACGGCCGGCATGGGCGGCGGCACGGGAACCGGCGCAGCTCCCGTGGTAGCGCAGTGCGCGAAGGAACTGGGCGCGCTGACGGTCGGCGTGGTCACGAAGCCGTTCAGCTTCGAGGGCAAGGTGCGCATGAGAAACGCCATGTCCGGCATTGAAAAACTGAAAGCCAATGTAGATACGCTCCTCATCGTCCCGAATGACCGGCTGCTCCAGACGGTCGACAAGAAGACGTCTCTGAAAGAAGCCTTCAAGATCGCCGACGATGTGCTTCGTCAGGGCATTCAGGGCATCTCCGACCTGATCACAGTGCCGGGGATCATCAACCTTGACTTTGCGGACGTGAAGACCATCATGAGCGATCAGGGCGAGGCCCTCATGGGCATCGGCGTCGGGACGGGCGAAAACCGTGCGAGCGATGCGGCCAAGATGGCGATTTCCAGCCCGCTCCTCGAACGGTCCATCGACGGTGCGAAGGGAATCATCATCAGCATCACCGGCAACGAGGATCTGGGACTGTTCGAAATCAACGAAGCGTCTCAGGTCATCACGGAAGCGGCGGATCCGGATGCGAACATCATCTGGGGCACGTCCGTCGATCCGAATCTGGATGACGCCGTCAAGATCACGGTCATCGCCACCGGGTTCGAAGAAACGAAGAAGAGAACGACCGCGGGCAGCGCATCCCTGTCGAGAAGCACTGTGCGTCCCGGCAATGGCGGCGGCATGACGATTCCGGATTTCCTTCTGAAAAAATAATGGATCGCAAGCCGGATCGCCAGAGACAGGCGGTCTGTCTTTCCGGAATTTCTGTTTGTGTCATTTGAGCCACACCGCGCATGCCGTGTGGCTTTTTTCTTTCGTCGGGACAAAAGGAGTACAGCCATGAAATGCCCTTTCTGCAGCAGTCCGAATACCAAGGTGACGGATTCCAGAGATACGGACGACGGCACCTCGATCCGCCGCCGGCGGCAGTGCCTCGAATGCGGACGCCGGTTCACCACGTATGAGACAGTCGAGCAGTCCCCGCTCCGGGTGATCAAGAAAAGCGGCGTCCGGGAAAGCTTCAACCGCAACAAGGTGCGGAGCGGCATCATCCGCGCGTGCGAGAAGCGGAACATTTCTTCGGACCAGATCGAAAACGTTGTGAATACGGTAGAGCGGCAGGTCCGCAGCAGCCCTTCCCATGAAGTGTCTTCGGAGGTCATCGGCAATATCGTGATGGAAGAGCTGCGGAAGCTCGATCAGGTGGCCTATGTGCGGTTCGCGTCCGTATATCGGGAATTCAAAGACATCGGCAGTTTCATGCAGGAGCTGGAAGAACTGATGAAATCCAATAAGGAGAAGTGATCGGAATGGATTGGAAACAGATCGAGAGATGCTTCAGTGATCATCAGAAAGTCTGGGAAGCCACGAAGCCGCTCATTCCCGTGGTGGGCCGCATGGCCTCTGTCTGCGCGGATGCGCTCCGCGGAGGGCACAAGATACTCCTCTGCGGCAACGGCGGCAGCGCGGCGGACGCGCAGCATATCGCGGCAGAATTCGTAGGCCGGTTCCACCGCGAGCGGATCGCGCTGCCAGCTATCGCTCTGACGACGGACACGTCCATCCTGACGTCGGTCGGCAATGACTACAGTTATGACGATGTCTTTGCCCGGCAGGTGGAGGGCCTCGGACAGGCGGGCGATGTCTTCTGGGGCATCACGACCAGCGGGAACAGCGGCAACGTCCTGAAAGCGGCAGAACTGGCCCGTGAAAAAGGACTCACAGTGATCGCTTCTCTGGGCAAAGACGGAGGAAAAATGGCGGGGCTCTGCGACGTGGCGCTGATCATTCCCAGCGATTCCACGGCGCGCATCCAGGAGATGCATATCCTCTGCGCGCACAGCATCTGCGAAGCCATCGATGAAATGGACTGGAGCCGCGAATGAGAGACCGGAGAAAAGCCGTTCTTTTCGACAGAGACGGCGTGCTGAACGAAGACGCCGGCTATGTGCACCGTATGGAGGAAGTCCGGTGGATTCCCGGCGCGCGGGAGCTGGTCGGGCGGCTGACGAAAGAAGGATGGCTCCTTTTCGTGGTGACCAACCAGAGCGGCGTGGCGCGCGGCTATTATACGGAAGAGGATGTGAAGCGGCTCCACGAAGCGATGAACCGGGAGTTTGCGCGGTACGGCGGCCGGATCACGGAATTTTTCTACTGTCCGCATCTCAAGGGAGCGGCCGTGCCGGCGTATGATGTGGACTGCCCGTGCCGGAAACCGAAACCGGGTATGATTCTCACTGCACTGGAAACATATCATGTAGAGAAAACGGCAGCTCTTCTTATCGGCGACAGCCCGCGCGATGTGGAAGCGGCCGCCCGTGCAGGGATTCGGGGATTCCTTTTCCCGGGCGGCAATCTGGAAGCCTTCTGGGAAACGATCCCACAGGAGAGGGAAGTCAATGAATAAGACAGCCTGCAGCAATATCCTGATCATCAAGATGAGTTCGCTCGGCGACGTCATTCACGCGCTGCCGTCGCTGTATGTGCTGCGCCGGACGTATCCGGACGCACAGATCACCTGGGCGGTGCATCCGGCATTCAGCGCGCTGCTGCCCGGGAAGCCCTGGATCGACGAAATTTACTATGTGGACCGGAAGCGTATCCGGGACTGGTCGTATCTCAAGACGGTCAGAAAAGATCTGCACAGCCGCCATTTCGATCTAGTCATCGATCTGCAGATGATCGCGAAAAGCGCGCTCATCGCGGCGCTGTCCGGCGGGCGGAAGCGCATCGGCTACTGGGATGCGAGAGAAGGAAGCTTCCTCGTGAGCCGGCCGATCAAAGGCGCACACCAGCACGGGCATATCATCGAACAGCTGCTGGATGTGATGGCGTATCTGGGATGCGATACGGAGCATTTTGAATTTCCGGTGCACGATCATGGAGAAGAAAAACGGTCCGTGCGGGCGATGCTCGAAAAAGAAGGCGTAACGGGCGACTATGTGGTAATCGTGCCGGGGACGCGGGGCGAGCATAAGAAATGGCCCATCGAGTCCTGGGGCGCACTGGCCCGGCGGCTGGCGGAGCGGAAGATCCATACGGTCATTTCCGGCGCGCCGTCGGAAAAAGAAATGGGAGAACAGATCCGGGCGCTGTCGCCGGCGCCCTATACGGTGGATCTCATCGGGAAGACCAGCCTGCTGGAACTGGCGGCGCTGGATGAGATGGCCGCTCTGCATATTTCCTGCGATACGGGCCCGCTCCATATCGCCAATGCCATGCAGACGCCGCTTATCGCCCTGTTCGGACCGACGCTGCCCGGCCGCAGCGGTCCTTACGGCAATCTGAAGGCCGATGTGCTCCTCGCGGATGACCCGGGGAAGGAAACGACCGACATGGGGACCATCTCCGTGGACGCCGTATTCGATCTGGCTGTCAGAAAATTAAAGAAAGAAGGATAACAGGAGCCATCCTGTGTTCCATTGCACCCGGACGTGCGGGGCTGATTTTCCGCCGCCCGGGATTTTTACGTTTCTATTTCAAAATCAATCATGTATAATCAGATTATGACTGAAATGGCGATAGGGAAAGGCACGGCGCATTCCATGGGGAAAAAGGCGGAACGGATCAGCAGCAGGAACAACCGCTGGGTCAAGCTGGCGGGACAGCTGAAGACAAAAAAATACAGAGAAAAAAACAGACAGTTCCTGATGGAAGGCGTGCGGAGCGCAGAGGACGCGTTCCGGCAGGAATACCGGGATGCGGTCTGTTTCGTGACGGAGCAGGCGGTCGGAGAAGCACGCGTGCAGGCGCTGATGGTGGCGGCTGCGGAGGCAGGCTGGCTTTTCCTGCTGGTCAGCGAGTCCATGATGAAAACGATGGCCGGCACGGAGCACAGCCAGGGCGTGCTGGCGATCCTGCCCATGCCGCAGCCGGCCCCGTCGGCTCTCCGCCGGCCGCTCCGCGGGCATTATGTCCTGCTGGACGGGCTGCAGGACCCGGGCAATATGGGAACCATCCTGCGCACGGCGGCCGCCGCCGGATGCCGGGGCGTGCTGCTCACGGAGGGATGCACCGATCCGTATGGGGAAAAAGCGGTGCGGAGCTCCATGGGGAGCATCCTGCGAATGCCGATCTATGGAGGACTGACGCTGGATGATGTCCGGGAGATCCGGGCGGCCAGCGGGCTGCCGCTCATCGGGACGGCGCTGGAAGGCGGCGTGCCCTACCGCAGGGCAGGGGCACTGCCGGACGCGATTTTCGTGTTCGGAAATGAAGGGAGCGGCATACGGCCGGAACTGCTCGCACTGTGCGACCGGAAGCTGTACATTCCCATGGACGGCGGGGTGGAATCGCTCAATGTGGCGGCCAGCGCCGCGATCCTGCTGTTTCATTTCAGGGAAGATAAGGAAGATCCCGCATCAGGCGGGAGTTGACGATAGAGGAATCAGAATGGGGAAAGAAAATAAACAATTTTATCTCGTGGATTTCCAGGTGCTGCCGTCGGCGCTGAAAAGCACGATCCGCGCGAAAGAGCTGCTGAAAAACGGGACGGCGGAGACCATCAATGAAGCGGTGCAGAAGACCGGCATCAGCCGGAGCGCCTATTATAAGTATAAAGATCATGTGGCGCCGGCCTTTGAGGATTCCATGCACGGCACGGCAACGCTTTTTCTCGTCCTGCAGAACGATCCGGCGCTGGGGAACAAGATCTTCCGCCGGCTCAGCCGGGAGAAGGCAGAGATCCTCACGATGAACAAAGGCATTCCCATCAAGAAGCTCACGACGATGAGCATTTCCATCCGGACATCGGAAATGCAGCTGACGCTGGCGGAGCTGACGGAGGCGCTGCAGGCCATCAAAGGGGTCAAGAAGATTTACGTCACAGGAGAGGAGTAACACATGAAGGAGATCAATATCGCGCTGCTGGGGTTCGGCACGGTGGGGAGCGGCACCGCGGAGGCCCTTCGGAGAAACCGGGATTTCATCGAAAGCCAGCTCGGATGCAGCGTCCATCTGAAGACGGTCCTGGTGCGGCACCCCGAGAACTATGCGCAGCAGGAGCTGCTGCAGGGCGTGTGCGTTACATCGGACTTTCAGGAGATTTTGAAAGATCCGTCCATCCAGATCGTCATCGAAGTGATGGGCGGCGTCCATCCGGCGAAGGAATATATCTACGCGGCGCTGCAGCGCGGCATCAGCGTGGTGAGCGCCAATAAGGATCTGGTGGCGCTGTACGGGCCGGAGATCATCCAGATCGCGCTCATGAATCATGTGAATTTCAGCTGCGAGGCCAGCGTTGGCGGCGGCATTCCCATCCTGCAGCCGCTGCACGATTCGCTGGCGGGCAACCGCATCGAGAAGATCATCGGCATTGTGAACGGCACGACCAATTACATCCTCACCAGCATGACGGATACGGGGGAATCCTATGAGGCGGCCCTGAAAGAAGCGCAGGACAAGGGCTTTGCCGAAGCGGACCCGACCAACGACGTCTGCGGCTACGATGCGGCAAGAAAGCTGGCCATCCTGACGGCGATCGGCTTCCGGGCCAACGTGACGTTCGACGACGTCATCGTGGAAGGCATCGATAAAATCGAGCAGGAAGACGTGAAATACGCTCGGGACATGGGCTACGTCATCAAGCTGCTGGCGGTGGCGCTCCGCGAAGACAGCGGCGTCGCTCTCAATGTATATCCGGCATTCGTGCCGCAGTCGCACCCGCTGGCCTCGGTCAAAGGATCCTATAACGCTATCTATGTGGTGGGCAACGTGGTGGACGACGTGATGTTCTACGGCCGCGGCGCGGGATCTCTCCCGACGGCCAGCGCGGTCATGGGTGACGTCATCAGCACGGCGAAGCACATCATCAACGGATCGGCAGGTACCGGCATGATCATGACGGATACGCGGCGCATCCCGTTCTATTCGTCCCTGAAGCTGAAAGACTCCTATTATTTCCGGCTCATTGTAGACGACGTGACCGGCGTGCTGTCCAGCATCGCCCGCATCTTTGCGGACAACGACATCAGCATCAATGAAGTGGTGCAGAAGCGGCGCTTCGAAAAATTTGCGGAACTGATGCTCATCGTGGACGCCTCCCCGCGGGAAAACATCATGCGCGTGGAGGAATCGCTGAAGACGCTGCCCACTGTCAAGAAAGTGGCCAATGTGATACGGGTAATGCACGATGAGAGAGAATGACAGAGCCTGCCGCGTCGCAGTGCCGGCGACGACGGCCAATATCGGAAGCGGATTTGACGTGCTGGGGCTGTCTCTGGCCCTGTACAATGAAGCGGCCTTCCTGCCGGATACAGGCCGCGCATTCCCGGATATCGAGATCACGGCGGAAGGGGAAGGCCTTTCGGAAATGTCACGCGGCGCGGATAACATCGTCATCCAGGCGATGGCGCGCACCGCGGCGGCAGCGGGAAAAACGCTGCCCGGCGGACGGCTCCATCTGGTGAACCGCATCCCCTTTGCACGGGGACTGGGCAGCAGCTCGGCGGCAATCGTGTGCGGAGCGGAGCTGGCCAATCTGTACCTCGGGAGTCCCTTGACGAAAGAGGAGCTGCTCGACCTCGCGGCGCAGATGGAGGGACATCCGGACAACGCGGCGCCGGCGGTGCTGGGCGGATTTGTCATTTCCATGATGGACGGAGACCATGTGCATGGGGAGAAAATCTCTGTCTCATCAGACTGGCAGGCCGTCGCGGCCATTCCGGATTTCGAACTGCTGACGGAGAAGGCAAGGGCGGCGCTTCCCGACGGATACAGCCGGGCGGACGCGGTGCACAATGTGAGTGCCGTGTCCTTCCTCCTGGCGGCTTTCTTCCAGAAGAATCCGGCCTACCTGAAACTGGGGCTGGACGACCGGCTCCATGTGCCGTACCGTCTGCCACTCATCCCCGGTGGGAGGGAAGCGATGGCGCGGGCAGCGTCCGCCGGCGCGTACGGCGCGACCATCAGCGGCTCCGGGCCCACCATGATCGCCTTCACCGCGCGGGACCGGGCGGAGGAGGTGGGAGAGGCCATGCGGCAGGGATTTGCCGCAGCAGGGGCCGGCTCCCGCATCGAGGTGCTGGATTTCGACGACCTGGGCGCCCATGAGATCTGAATCAGAGAAGCGCTTCCTTCGGGAAGCGTTTTTGTCTGCCCGTCTCCGGCGGCGCCCTTGACAAAAGAGCGGAGAGCCGGTATGATATGTCATGTAGCAAATGTCGGGACGTAGCTCAGTTTGGTAGAGCGCTACCTTGGGGTGGTAGAGGTCGCATGTTCAACTCATGTCGTTCCGACCATTTTTTTTTACAGAAAAGAGGTCATCTACGATGAACAGAATCAAATCCGTCATGCTTCTGACTCTGCTCAGTGTGATTCTGATGGCCATTGGTGGTATGGTCGGAGGCCGCTCCGGCGCCATGGTCATGTTTATCATCTCCCTTGGCATCAACTTCATCAGCTACTGGAACTGTGATAAAATCGCACTGAGGAGCTATAACGCACAGCCTCTCTCGAAAGAGGAAGTGCCGGAACTGTACGAACTGGTGGAAGAACTGACGCAGCGTGCGCATATGCCCATGCCGCGTCTTTATGTCATCCCGACAGCTGTGCCGAACGCCTTCGCCACGGGCCGCGATGAAAATCATGCGGCGGTGGCGGTGACGGAAGGCCTGATCTCCATGCTGGACCGCGACGAGATCGCCGGGGTCATCAGCCACGAGCTGTCGCACATCAAGCACAGGGATACGCTCGTCATGACGCTGGCCGCTTCCATCGCCGGGGCGATCAGCTGGATCGCCAATATGGCCCAGTGGGCGGCCATCTTCGGCGGCGGACGCGATGAAGACGGCAACAGCGCCAATCCGGTCGCGCTCATGGTGATGGCGGTCATCGCGCCGATCGCGGCGGCGGTCATCCAGATGGCGCTGTCCCGGTCGAGAGAATTCATGGCCGACGCTTCCGGCGCAGCCATCAGCGGCAAGCCGCTGGCACTGGCGAGCGCGCTGGCGAAGCTGGACGATTATGCCCATCACCGGGTGATGAGCAACGCCGCTCCCTCTTCGAGCGGGCTTTTCATCATCAATCCGCTGGCAGGTGTGAAGAGCACCATGGTCAATCTGTTTTCTACGCATCCTCCCACAGAGGAGCGTATAAAAAGACTGCGTGAAATCGCAGCGAAAATGCATTAATTTAAGGGAGGTTTTCTGATGGCAAACATCGAAGAAACGCTGGTTCTCGTCAAACCGGACGGAGTCAAGAAACACATCTGCGGCGAAATCATCGCCCGCTTTGAACGCAAAGGCCTTTCCATCAAGGCAATCAAGATGATCCAGGTGCCGGTAGAACTGGCCAAACAGCATTATGCGGAACATGAAGGCAAAGGCTTCTTCAAGGACCTGATCGATTTCATCACGTCCGGCCCCGTGCTGGCTATGGTCATCGAAGGCGAAAACGCCGTCGCGGCCGTTCGTCAGATTAACGGCGCGACCGATCCGCTGAAAGCGGTCCCGGGCTCCATCCGCGGCGACTTCGCTACGTCCATCGATGAAAACGTAGTGCATGCCTCCGATGCGCCGGAAACGGCAGCAAGAGAAATCGGCCTCTGGTTCCCTGAATTAAAGAAGTGAGGGGATTGTCATGGCAAAAGTCTATACCCGTACGGGCGATAAAGGGAAAACCAGCCTCTATACAGGGGAACGGGTGTCCAAGGCAAGCGTCCGCGTTGAAACTTACGGCACCATCGACGAGGCGGATTCCGTCCTCGGCATGGCCCGCGCTTTTGCAGAACATGACAATGTGAAGGAAACGATTTTCAAGATCCAGAAAGATCTGTGGATGCTGATGGCGGATGTGGCCAGCATTGGAAAGGACGCGGCCATCACGGATGATCATGTGACCGAACTGGAACACATCATCGATTCGTATGACGCGGATCTGGCGCCGCTCAATCATTTCATCGTGCCGGGAGCGTCCAGAAGCTCCGCGCCGCTCGATATGGCGCGGTCGGTGGTGCGCCGGGCGGAAAGGCTGATGTGGAAGCTCAGCGAGACGGAAGAGATCCACGAGTCGGATCTGAAATACCTGAACCGGCTCTCCGATCTGTGCTTCATCCTTTCCCGCTATGAAAGCGAAGTGAAGTGACGGCAGGGCGTCCGCAGGAGATTCTCTGACAGGAAATACAGCCGAGATGGGGTCTGTCCCCGGCGGCTGTATTTTTGTGCGCTCTGCTTCAGGCGGCGCTTTATTGTATAATACGTACAAATGCGGTTTGACAGCAGCAGGAGAAGGAGGACACATGGAACTTTTGGCGCCGGCCGGATCGCCGGAACAGCTTTATGCCGCGCTGGAAGCGGGCGCAGACGCGGTGTACATGGGGGGCAAGGCGTTCAGCGCGCGGAAATACGCGGGAAATTTCACGGAAGAGGAAATGGCGGACGCCGTGCGCACCTGCCATATCCTGGGCGTGCGCGTCTATGTGACGCTGAACACACTGGTGGCCGATACAGAGTGGGACGTACTGGAAGCCTACCTGCGGTTCCTCGGCTCTATCCATATCGACGGGCTTCTCGTGCAGGATCTGGGCGTGGCCCGCGCTGCCCGCCGGCTCATTCCCGATGTGCCGCTCCATGCGAGCACGCAGATGACTGTCTCCAATCTGGACGGCGTGGAATTTCTGAAGGCGTTCCATTTCCGCCGGGCCGTCCTGTCGCGGGAGCTTTCCCTTGAGGAGATGCGGCGCATCTACCGGGGGACGAACATGGAAATCGAAGTCTTCGTACATGGCGCTCTCTGTGTGTGCTATTCCGGTCAGTGCCTGATGAGCAGCTTCATCGGCGGGCGGAGCGGCAACCGCGGCGCGTGCGCGCAGCCCTGCCGGATGCCCTATACGCTGACCGATGAAGCCGGGCGGCCCGTGCCCTCTCCGGAGGGGAAATACATCCTGAGCCTCCGGGATATGACGGGACTCGACCGGTTGAAAGCCCTGAAAGAAGCGGGCGTCCTGTCGCTCAAGATCGAAGGGCGGATGAAGAGCCCGGACTACGTGTATGCTGTGGTGTCGGCTTACCGCAGGGCGCTGGATGCCCTGGAGACCGGAGACGATGTGGATCTGGAGGCGCTGTTCCGGGAAATGAAGGCTTCGTTCAACCGCGGATACACGCATGGTTATTATGACGGCCGGGTGAGCGGGCGGATGATTACGGGCAGCGCGCCGGGCAATCACGGCGTGCCGGCGGGCACAGTCATTTCGGCCCGCGGCGGATCGTTCCGGTTCCGTGCCGATTTCCTGCCGGAGCCGAAGACGCTGTCCGGCATTTCCTACGTCTCCCGGGAGAAGAAGATAGAATTCGCTCCTGCGGAGCAGTTGAAATTCCGGAAGCAGGGACAGGTGGAAGTCACCGGAGTATCCGCTCTGCCGGAGGTGGGCGCGCCGGTCTTCTGGCATGTGCAGCAGCCGGCACGGCATATCCTGATGAAATCCATGACGCGGAAGATCCCTGTGCGCTTCCGACTGGAAGCCGTGTCCGGCCGGCCGATCCGCCTTGCGGCGGAGGACCCGGACGGTTATGCCGCGGAGGCGGTGTCCGGGTATGTGGCGGAAGCGGCGCGGCGGCCGGTCGATGTGGCGGAACTCCGGAAGCAGCTGGACCGGCTGGGCAATACCTGCTTCCGCATGGAGCAGGCCGAGATCCGGAATGAAGGCTGTCTGATCCCTAAAAGCGTGCTGAATCATCTCCGGCAGGAAGTCATCGCTGCGCTGGGCGATCAGCGGGCAGAGCAGTTCTGTCTGAAAGACGGCGGGACGGCTGCGGCAGTGTGGGAGCCGTTCACTGTCCGGGAAGAAAAAAAGGGGTCCGCGCTGTTCGTCCGGACCGACGACAAGGCGCAGGCGATGGAGGCCATGGAGAACGGCGCCCGGGGCGTCATTTTCGGCGGAGAATCGTTCCGGCACCGCGCCATACCGGCGTCGGATTATGAAAAGGTGCTCCGGAGAGGCCGGGAGACGGGGACTTTCGTTGTCTTCGCGTCTCCCCGCGTGGTGAAGGAAGAACGTCGGGAAGCCTGCCGGCGGCAGTTCCTGTCGCTGGGACAGCTCCGGCCCGACGCCGTGGAGATCCAGTTCCCCGGGGCCCTGCTGTGGGCGAAGGAGCTGCCCGAAGGGATTGCTGTCGAAGGAGGAGCCTCGCTCAACCTGTTCAATGCGGAAGCCGCTGCAGAAGCGGCGGACTGGGGCCTGTCAGCGGCGTGGCTGTCGCAGGAGCTTACGCTGCCGCAGATCCGCTCAATCGCGGCCGGGGCGGAGATTCCCGTGGGCGTCCATGTTTACGGACGGGCGGAGATGATGATTTCCGAATACTGCGTCATCAATGCGCTGCTCGGCGGGACGGATAAGGCGCACTGCCCTGCGCCGTGTCTGCGCGGGCGGTATGCCCTGACGGATCAGGGCGGACGGAAATTCCCCGTCCGTACGGACGAATGGTGCCATATGCATATCCTGAACAGCGCGGTGCTCGATATGCGGCCGTATATGGACAGGCTGATCCGTGCGGGGATCGACCGGTTTGCCATCGATATCCGCGGGACGGAAGAAGACGCGGGGGCGCTTTGCCGGTCGTTCCTGGAGGCTATGCGCCATCCGGCAGCGGCCTCTTCCGGGAAAACGGACCGGGCGGTGACGCGGGGCCATTTCTTCCGCGGCATCGTGCAGGCAGAATAAAAACGGGACGGTACGCTTTCCTTCATACATAAGGAGAATCATCGGAATGAATACGGACATTTTACAGACGCTGGAATTTCACGAGATCCAGAACCGGTTGGCGGAGCACGCGGTATCCGCGCTGTCGAAAGAAATGGCGCGGTCGTGGAAGCCCTCTGTCGTGCCGGAAATCGTGGAGCAGATGCTGGAGGAGACGGAGGAAGCGGCCGTGTGCCTGCAGCGGGAGATCACGTCGCCGCTGGGCGAGACGCACGATATCCGGGAAGCGCTGGATAAATCCAGAAAGGATATCCTTCTCCTGCCGCAGGAATTCCTGGACATCTGCGCATCGCTGGAAACTTATAAAAAGATGAGTCAGTATTTTACCGGCGAGCGGGCGGCCCTGTATCCCCGGCTCCGGGAGCTCACGGGGAATATCCTGCCCGCCGACGGGCTGATCGCGCAGATCCGGCGGGTCTTCGGGGATCACGGGGATATCCTGGACAGCGCGTCGCCGAAGCTGGCCCGGATTCGTACGGCCAAGAATCTGCTGAAAGACCGTATCCGCCGTTCGTTCCAGCACATCCTGCAGGACAAGGATCAGGCGGGCTATTTTCAGGACAGCATCATCACACAGCGGAACGGTCGGTATGTGATCCCGGTCAAAGCGGAGTACCGGTATAAATTTGAAGGCATCGTGCACGACCGGTCGTCTACGGGGCAGACGATCTTCATGGAACCCATGATTTCCGTGCAGCTCAATAACGATCTGGCGGAGTTGCATGTGCAGGAGAAGCAGGAGATTCAGGAGATCCTGCGCCAGTTGTCCGGCCAGGTGCGGAAAGCGGCCGGGCATATCCTGACCAGCTGTCGGGCGGCGACCGGCGTCGAGCTGATCTTCGCACGGGGCGAACTGGCGCTGGCCATGAAAGGCGTGAAGGCCGTTCACGATGCGAAGGGCTGCGCGGAGCTCATCGGCGCGCGGCATCCGCTGCTTGATCCGCAGAAGGCCGTGCCGGTCTCAATCCGTCTGGGGAAGGAATTCCGCATCCTCATTATCACCGGGTCCAATGCGGGCGGCAAGACGATCGCTATGAAGACGCTGGGCCTGCTCGCCCTGATGAATCAGGCGGGACTTTTCATCCCCGCGGGGGAAGGCTCCCGGCTGCCCGTGTACCGGCATATCTATGCCGTCATTGGGGACGATCAGAGCATTCAGTACAATCTGTCCACATTCTCGAGCTATGTCACGCAGATGACGGATTTCCTCGGCCGGTGCGGGCCGAGCGACCTGGTGCTCCTCGACGAGCTGGGCAGCGGCACGGACCCCATCGAAGGCGCGGCGCTGGCGCAGGCGGTGACGGAGTATCTCAACCGGCGCGGCGTCCCCGCGGTGATCACATCCCATTTCAGCGAGATGAAAAAGCTGGCCTATGAGACGGAGGGCATCGAGAATGCGTTCGTGGAGTTTGATGAAAAAACGCTGGCTCCGACATACCGGCTGATCATCGGCATGGCAGGGAATAGCAATGCGTTCAATATCTGCCGCCGGCTCGGCATGGAGGAAAGCATCCTCGGCCGGGCGGAAGCGCTGAAGGCCGAGTCTCCGCTGAACAACATGGAGACGATCATGGAGAAGCTCAATATCGAGCTGCAGGATGTGGAAAAAGAGCGGGACGCGCTTCGGCAGAAAGTGGACGAGGCGCAGCAGCTCCGGGACGAACTGTCTCATGCGGCGGAACAGATGCGGGAGCGGAAGAAAGCCATCCTCGACAAAGCGCGGGACGAGGCGGAACGAATGAAGCGGGAGCTGCGCGTGCAGTCTGAGACGATCATCAAGGAGCTGAAAAAGACCGCGGTCCGGGCGGACCGGGCAGGGCTCAGCGCGCAGATCGACCGGACGCGGAGCGCGGTGGACGGTATTCGTGTGCCCGGCGCGGCGCAGGACCGCCGCTGTCTGTCTCCGGCGGAAATCCGGAAAGGGGTCTGCGTCTATGTGGATACGCTGGAGAGCGTAGGCGTGGTGCAGAGCGTGTCCGGAAAAAAGGCGTCCGTGCGCTGCGGCAACCTGACGCTGAGCGTCGGGCTGGATCACTGCTTCGAGGCAGAGCAGAAAGAAATCCCGAAGCCGAAGAAACAGGACGCGGTCAAAGTGGGCGGCTACAGCGCGGGGCGGTCCGTGCAGACGGTGAAGACCAGTCTCAATGTGATCGGCCTGACCGTGGACGAAGCGCTGCCGCAGGTGGATCGCTTCCTGAACGACGCGGTCATGGCGGGCATTTCTCCGGTGGAGATCATTCATGGGAAAGGGACCGGTGCGCTCCGCAAGGGGATCCAGGACTATCTGCGCAGGCTCAATTTTGTAGCGGAATTCCACAATGCTGATGTGAGGAACGGCGGCGACGGCGTGACCGAAGTCTATTTCTGATTGGAGGGAGAGGCGGACGGATGTCCGCCTTTTTCTGTGCCGTGGACAGAGCGGATGTATTGCCCGCGGGAATCTGGTATAATGAGAGAAATTTCCTATTTAGAACAGGCAGGGAGACATATGAAAAACAGAGATCACTTGTTTACCATGGTGGACGGCTTCCGCATTCCTTCTGACAAAGCGGCGGAATACCGGCGGATGAGAGATAAAATGGCGGCGGAGGGAGAAAAATTCCTGCGCACGTTCTGCGTGACGGTGAAAAAGCAGCCGCTCTTCGATCTGGTGGGCGACGGCATCTGCGGCTATTCTGCTTCCGGCGAAATGCTGGCGCGCATTTCTCTCGATCCATTTGAGCTGTCCGCAATGAATGTGGCGTTCCAGCGGAAGAAGCTGAAGGAATACATCCTCGCAGCGAACGGCTACGATGAAGACGACTATCAGGCGCTGCTCGCAGAATACGAAGAGTCGAAGAAGAAATCCGACGAAGCCTGAGCATGAAAAAATCCGCTTCCCGTAAGGGAGGCGGATTTTTTGTGTGCTTTTCTGCAGGCTGGAAGCCGGCAGCGATGTTCTGTAGAAAATTCAGTTGAGCGGCGCGGAAGCAGCTTCTTTATTGTCTTCGTTGAAGCAGTCGGCCGGGCTCGGGTAGAAGAACATGCAGCGGGTGGGACGGAACGATTCGCTGCTCGCTTTCCGCGCGATGATCCGGGAAAGGACCGTCTCGAAGTCGATGACGTCCTTCGGGGTGAGAACTGTGTCTTCCACCAGCACGGTGATGAAAGGCTGCGCTTCCGGCGCGTTGTCCGGCAGCTCGCTCCGGTCGACGGGGATGCCGAGGATGAGGCGGATGCGCGCCACATAATGGTCCATGCAGTCAAAGACGGTGCCGCTGTACATGTTTTCCCAGAGCGTGCGCATCAGACTGACGTGATATAATTCCTGCTGTTCTTCTGCCATGATGGATTCTCCTTTTGCTGTGGATTTATTTTCCTATTGTAGCACGAAATCGGAGGAAAGAGTATCGGAAGGGGCTTTGTTGGCGTCCGCTGGCGCCGTATGGTATAGTTATAAATGAAATTTCAGCCCGCGGGAGGGGCGGAGTCTGTCCCCGGCGGGCCGGGATTGGAGCAGCAGTGAAACAGGGAACCCTGTTTGGATGAAAGACAGAGAAGACGGCAATGGACAATCAGATACTCATGGTCATGGGCGGTGCCCGCAGCGGGAAAAGCGAATTCGCGGAGAAGCTCATGGCCCGGACCCGGGGCGCGCGCAAGGGATACGTCGCGACGAGCCAGGTGCTGGACGACGAAATGAAATACCGCGTGATGGTGCATCAGCAGCGCCGTCCTGCGGCGTGGCGCACGTTTGAGGTCATGCATGAAGCGGGGCCGGCGATGGCGGAGATCCTGGACGGAGCGGACGCGGTCCTTTTCGACTGCATCACCATGTACGTGAGCAATCTGCTCATGGATCATATGGACTGCCGGCGTGTGGAGACGCTGGGGGTGTCCGATCTGGAGACGCTCCGATCCGTGCTGCAGAACGATCTGGACCAGATGTTTTCGGTGATTTCCTCGCATCAGGGAAAGGAAATCATCTTCGTCTCCGATGAGCTCGGCATGGGCATCGTGCCCGGCAATGCGATGAGCCGCGTCTACCGGGATCTGGTCGGCCTGGCGAATCAGTACATCGCCGCCCGCGCAGAAAAGGTCTATCTGTCTGTCGCAGGGATTACGATTGATCTCAAGAGGAGTGAGGTGCATCTATGATGGCGAAACGGATCATGTTTCAGGGGACCAGTTCCCATGTGGGGAAAAGCATACTGACGACGGCGTTCTGCCGCATCCTCAAGCAGGACGGCTGGAACGCGGCGCCGTTTAAAGCGCAGAACATGGCGCTCAATTCGTATGTCACGAGAGACGGCGGCGAGATGGGACGGTCCACCGTGGCGCAGGCGGAGGCCGCCGGCGTCGATCCCGTGGTGGAGATGAACCCTGTCCTGCTCAAACCCACGGGCAATTCCTGCTCGCAGGTGATTCTGCTGGGGCATTCCGTAGGCAATTACAGCGCGCGGGACTATCAGGACCACTACAGCCAGGAAGCGTGGAAATCCGTGCTCTACGCCATCGATTATATGGAAAGCCACTTCAATATGATCGTCATCGAAGGGGCGGGCAGTCCGGCGGAAGTGAACCTGAAGGCGAACGACATCGTCAATATGCGCATCGCCAAGACGATGAACGCGCCGGTCTTCCTCATCGCGGACATCGACCGCGGCGGCGCGCTGGCGTCCATCGTGGGAACGCTGGAACTGCTGGAGCCGGATGAGAGAGCGCTGGTCAAGGGGCTCATCATCAACAAGTTCCGCGGCGACATCACGCTGCTGGAACCGGCGCTGACTTTCCTGAAAGAAAAGACGGGCATCCCCGTGCTGGGCGTGCTTCCTTATCTGGACAAGCTGGGGATCGATGACGAAGATTCCGTATCGCTGCAGGACATTCCGTCGGATCACGTGATGCGCGATATCCATATCGCGGTCATCCAGACGCCGAAGATTTCCAATTTCACGGATTTCGACGCGCTGGCCCATGAGCCGGACGTGAACGTGCGCTTCGTGCAGAAAGGCGACCTGATCGGCGATCCGGATCTGATCATCCTGCCGGGGAGCAAGAATACCACGGAAGATCTGCTGTACCTGCACCGCAACGGCTATGCGAAGGAAATCCGCGAGATGGCGGAGAAAGGCGTGCCGGTCATCGGTATCTGCGGCGGCTATCAGATGATCGGGGAGAAGGTATGCGACCCGCTCCACGTGGAAAGCGGCAATGACGAAGTGGAGGGGCTCGGTCTTCTGCCGACAGTCACCACCATGCAGGGAGAGAAAAATACCTACCAGGTGGAATGCGAATGCAGCAGCCTGCCGTTCCTCGGCATGACCTATGCCGGCAAAGGGCTGAAAGCCTATGAGATCCATATGGGCGAGACAGTGCTGACGAAACCGGCGCAGAGTCTCTTCCATATCGTATCCCGGAGCGGGAAGCCTGTGGATGTGCAGGACGGCTACATCACGGAAGCGAAGAATGTCTTCGGCACATACTGCCACGGCATCTTTGACAACGACGAGCTGCGCCGGAGCCTGATCAATGCGCTGCGTGAGCGGAAAGGGCTGGCGGCTCTGCCCGTGCAGTTCCGGTACCGCGCATACAAGGAATCGGAATATGACCGGCTGGCTGATGCGGTGCGCAAAAATTTTGACATGAAGGAATTTTACCGCATTCTGGAGGAAGAATGACGGAGTCTTTCCTCTATACGGTGCCTGCCGCGGCGTTTCTTATCGATACGGTATTCGGCGACCCGCGCTCGTCCCTCCATCCGGTGGTGCTTATCGGGCGTCTGATTTCCTTTTTTGAGCGCTGCCTGTATCCCGCGCGGGGAGCCGGACAGGGGAGTCTGCTCCTGCGGGGCGGATTGGTGGTCGTCCTCGTTATTTTCGTGACGGGGGGCGCCGCGTACGCGCTGATGCAGGCGGCGGCGCTGGGCGGTCCGCTGTGCGAAGCGGCGATGAGCGCGGTCATCCTGTATTTCACCATCACGCCGCGGGCGCTCGCAAGGGACGGCCTTGAAATTTACCGCCTGCTCAAAGCGGGAGATATTCCGAAGGCGCGGCAGCGCCTGTCCTGGATCGTGGGCCGCGATACGGACCGGCTGGAAGAGCCGGACATCGCCCGGGGCGCAGCGGAGACCATCGCGGAGAATACCACGGACGGGGTGCTGTCCCCGCTGTTTTTCTTTCTGCTTTTCGGACCGGTGGGCGCGGCGTGTTACCGCGCGGCCAATACGATGGACTCCATGCTGGGATATAAAAATGAGCGTTACCTGTATTTCGGCCGGGCAGCGGCTCGTCTGGACGATGTGCTGAATTATATCCCCGCGCGGATCACCTTTGTGCTGTTCGTCATTTCGTCTTTCCTGCTGGGACTGGACGGGAAGAATGCGTGGAAGATCGGCCTTCGGGATGCGCCGAAGCATCCGAGCCCGAACGGCGGCTATGCGGAGGGGCCGGCGGCGGGCGCGCTTCACGTGCAGCTCGGCGGCTGGAACTACTATGAAGGCAAGCCGGAATTCCGGGAATATATGGGCGATCCGGACCGGCCGCTCTGCGGGAAGGACATCCTGCGCACATTACAGCTCATGTATACGGCGACGATCCTGTTTATTGCGGCGGAGTCCGCCGTGCTGTGGATGCTGTCGGCGGCCGGGTGGAACTGAGGGGAGGAACGATGAGAGCATTTTGGATCGGACTGCAGTTCCTGACCCGGATCCATCTCTTCCGGCAGACGGAATGGACGGAAGAAGATTTCGGAAAGAGCGTGTCCTGGTTCCCGGTCATCGGTATGGTCATCGGGCTCATCCTGTGCGGGATCTATTTTCTCATGCGGCCGCTGGAAGCGCCGTACCTGACAGCCTTTCTGCTGGTGGCCGGCGAGTTCCTCGTGACAGGAGCCATGCATGCGGACGGGCTGATGGATACGAGCGACGGCCTGTTTTCCGGGCGGAGCCGCGAGCGGATGCTGGAAATCATGAAAGACAGCTGCGTAGGCTCCTTCGGCCTTCTGGCATTCGTCTTCCTCGTGCTGATGAAGACGATGGCGCTGGCGGAAGCGGGCGGGCCGCTGTACCTGCTGCTTTTCGCCATGCCGGTCATCGGGCGAATGAATATGGTGGTCAGCATCTGTGAATATCCCTATGCGCGGCCCTATGGAATCGGCAAGGCCTTTGCCGCTTACCGGAGCCGGCATGCGGTGCTGTGGGCGCTGGCGGCGGCCCT
Source organism: Veillonellales bacterium (assembly GCA_944390485.1). Lineage (GTDB taxonomy): Bacteria > Bacillota > Negativicutes > Veillonellales > Dialisteraceae > UBA1822. The sequence continues at coordinate 328,179 of CALXPQ010000001.1, read as the reverse complement.
GCTTCCCGCGCTGTATTTCGGACCGGCGTACCTCATCCTGGCCGGTGCAGGACTCCTGACGGGACTTGGCCTCAACCGCTGGATCGTTGGAAAGATCGGCGGGACGACCGGCGATACCTACGGGTTCGTTACGGAGGTGTCGGAACTGGTGCTGGCATTGTGTTTCGTTGTTTTATGTCGGGGGAATGTATGGTTCATGTAGCGTCCTCTCCCGGTTCGTGCGGAGAACTGGTACAGGGATACGGATGGGGGTCTTCTTTTATGATCACCTGTCCCATCGACCGCTATTCCCGGGCGGAAAGCCGGCTCGACGGCCCGCAGGGAACGCTGCCTGAAAAATCAGAAAAGGCGCTCCGGCGGACCCTGCGGTACCTGGGGAAGGAAGACTGTCCGGTCCGGATCCGGCTGACGTCGGATATCCCCGTGGGGAAAGGCATGGCGTCCAGCACGGCGGATATCAGTGCGGTGTGCCAGGCGGCGGCGCTGGCCTGCGGCCGCTGTCTGTCCCCGGATGAGATCGCGGAGATCGCGATTTCCATCGAGCCGAGCGACGCCACCTTTTATCCGGGGGTCGTACAGTTCGATTACCGGGGCGGGACGGTGATCCGCCGGCTGGGACCGGCCCCGGAGGCGAAAATTCTCGTTTATGACTGCGGCGGGGAAGTGGATACGCTGCTGTTCAATTCACGGAAAGACCTCGTGGCCTTGCAGAAGGCGCATGAAAGCGAGATCCGGGAAGCGGTCGCGCTCTGTCTGGAAGGGCTGCGCACCGGTTCGCTGGACTGCATCGGGAAAGCGGCGACCCTGAGCGCGTTTGCCAATCAGGATATTTTGTACAAAGAAGCGCTGGAGCCTTTTTATGAGGCGGGGATGAAAGCGGGCGGCCTGGGCGTCATCGCGGCGCACAGCGGGACGGTGCTGGGGCTTCTCCTTCCGCCGGAGGCTGAGGCGGAAGCGATACGGCATGACATGGATGCGGCGCTGGCCGGGTGCGCATCGTTCATCGACTGCGTGCACATGACCAACAGCGGCATGATGGTAAAGGAGCTGTAAATGGAGCAGGAGACGAAAGGGCTGGACCACGGACACGGCGGAGAGATCTTCGCACTGTCTGAAGCGGAACGGGAGCAGATCCTCGATTTCAGCGTCAATATCAATCCGCTGGGGATGTCGCCGCGGGGCCGGAAAGCCGTGCTTTCGCATTTTGACCGGGAAGCAGGGCGGTATCCCGATGCTTCCTGCCGGCAGATGAAGGAAGCGCTGGCCCGGCATTACGGCGTACCGGCCTCGGCGGTGACCTGCGGGAACGGCGCGACGGAGCTGATGTATGCGCTGGTCCGCGCGGTGCGTCCGTCTGCGGTCTATGTGCCGGCGCCTTCATTCAGCGAGTACCGCTTCGCCGCGGAGGCGGGCGGAGTGCCGGTGCATTCGTTCCTGCTGGACAGCAGAAAACGTTTCGCGCCGATGGACGAGACCTTCCTGGCTTCGCTTCCTGTGCATCCGATGCTGTACCTGGGGCATCCGAACAATCCGGACGGGCAGATTCTGTCCAGAGAACAGTTCCGGAGATTTGCGGAGGCCGCAGGGTCGAAGGAAGGCTGGCTCGTGATCGACGAATCGTTCATTGATTTTCTGGGGACGGAATACAGCTATGCCCGGGAGATTGAGGCTTGTCCGCAGGTGGTCGTTCTTTTTTCGCTGACCAAATTCTACGCCGTGCCGGGACTTCGCATCGGGGCAGCCTTTTCTTCGCCGGCTGTGGCGGAGGCGATTGCCCGCCAGCTCTGCCCCTGGAACGTCAATGGGCCGGTGCAGCTCTATATTTCGGAAGCGGTGCAGGACGCGCCGTACATCGAAGCATCCCGCGCCTATGTGCGGGACGAGCGGATGCGGATGGAGGCGGCGTTCCGGCGGATGCCCGGGCTCCGCGTCTATGACGGGACGGTCAATTTTTTCCTCCTGCAGCTCACAGGCGGGATGACCGGGGCCGATCTGTCGGAGAGGCTGCGGCCGTATCATCTGAAGATCCGCCGTTGCGCCAATTATGAGGGGCTGGACGATACGTTTTTCCGCGTCGCCGTGCGGAAGCGGGAAGAAAACGAACAGCTGTTGTCTGCGTTGGGAAAGGTGTTTAACGAATGATCTGTTTTTATTTTGTCCGCCATGGACAGACCGTGTGGAATCTCAATGGCAAATACCAGGGCTCGACAGACGTGCCGCTCAGCGAGACCGGCGTCCGACAGGCGGAGCTGGCGGCCCGCTGGTTCGACGGAAAAACGTTCGATGCCATTTACACGAGCCCTCTCGATCGAGCGAGAAAGACCGCGGAAGCGCTGGCGGTGCGGCATGCCATGACGCCCATCGTAATGCCGGAGTTTCAGGAGATCTGCTTCGGCGAATGGGAAGGGCTGACATATGATGAGATCGAGGCCCGCTGGCCCGGAGCGGTAGAGTCGCTGTACCGCACTCCGGATACGCTCCGCATCGAAGGCGGCGAGACTTTTCAGGAGGTGCAGGAACGCACGATGCGGGGCATGCGCCGGCTCATCGCACAGGGCGACGGAAAGACTTATGTCATCGTGAGCCATGGCGCGGCGATCCGCACAATCCTCTGCGGCATGCTGGAGCTGCCGCTCCATCTGGCATGGCACTTCTGCCAGGGGAATGCCAATATTTCGTGCATCCATTATTATGGCGAGCATCAGAGCTGGCTGTATCTTCTGAACTCTCAGGAGCACCTGCGCCCGCTGGAAAGCGGGACCTGAGCCGGGAAAGCCCGCAGGGTGCGGTTCCGCGGCTATTGTACATTTGTGCGAGATACTGTAAAATTATAGAATGAATGGAAAAGGGGCGATCTGACTTTGCTGAGCAGGGAAATGATCACGGAATTCCTGAAAGAGAATGCCGTCGAGGCTGCGTTCATTCAGAAAGATGAGAACTGCCGGTATATCAGCGGATTTACCGGGTCCGACAGCTACCTGTTCCTGACGGCGGAGGAGGCCTATCTCCTCACGGACAGCCGGTACACGGAGCAGGCGCGCGAGGAAGCGGCCGGGTTTGCGGTCGTGGACTGCGCGGGGAAACTGGCGGATACTGTGGCGTTGCTCATGAAAAAGCATCATGCAGTCCGGCTCGGCGTGGAGTCCGTGCTGAGCTACCGCATGTACTTGGCATTTCATGAAAAAATGCCGGAGGCGGTGTTCTCTTTCTGCGACGCGGACCGGCTGAGGCAGATCAAGTCGGAAGAAGAGATCGCGAAGATCGCGGAAGCCTGCCGGATCTCCGATGAAGGGTTCCGGCGCATCGTGCCGCTGATCCGGAAAGGCCGGACGGAGGCAGAACTCCGCACGGCGCTGGAGTGCGCCATGATGGAAGCCGGGTCGGAGGGGAAATCCTTCGACACGATCGTCGCTTCCGGATGGCGGTCCGCGTATCCGCACGGCACCGCTACGAAGAAAGTCATCGAAGAAGGCGACCTGGTCACGTTTGATTTCGGCGCGATTTATGAAGGCTATCATTCCGACATCACGCGCACTGTGGCCGTGGGACAGATCACTGAACAGCAGCGTTTCCTTTATGATTCCGTTCTGGACTGCGTGCTTCACATCGAAAGCCTGCTGAAAGCGGGCGAGCGGGCATGCGACGTCGATCGGAAGGCCCGGGACTTCCTGAAAGGGAAAGGACTGGACCGTTATTTCACCCATGCGCTGGGCCACAGCGTAGGACTGGAAATCCATGAGACGCCGGTGCTGGCGCCGAGGGACAAGACGATCCTCCGGGCCGGCATGATCGAGACCATCGAGCCGGGCGTCTATATTCCGGGAATCGGCGGAGTCCGTATCGAAGATACGGCAGCAATACAGGATGACGGAATTTTGATTCTGACAAAATTCCCGAAAGATTTTTTATGCGTATAACAGGAGGATGAAGAGAATGATTTCCAGTAATGATTTCCGTCCGGGTGTCACGATTGAAATTGACGGCATGGTATGGCAGGTCGTGGAATTCCAGCATGTAAAGCCGGGGAAGGGTGCCGCTTTCGTCCGTGCCAAGCTGAAGAACCTGCAGACCGGGTCCGTCGTGGAACGCACCTTCAATGCCGGTGAAAAAGTGCCGAACGCGCAGGTGGAACGCAAACCGATGCAGTACCTCTACGGGGAAGACGGCTCTTACTATTTCATGGACGTGGAAACGTATGACCAGATCATGCTGACGAAAGAACAGCTCGGCAGCGCGCTGAACTTCATCAAGGAAGAAATGGAGATCACGGTCCTGTTCTTCAACGGCACGGTCATCGGCGTGGATATCCCGAACTCCGTTGAGCTGAAAGTCGTGGAAACGGAACCCGGCATCCGCGGCGATACCGCGACCGGCGGCGTGAAGCCGGCCAAACTGGAAACCGGCTATGTCGTCAAGGTGCCGCTCTTCATCAATGAAGGGGACGTGCTCCGCATCGATACCCGCAGCGGCGCTTATCTGGAACGCGCATAAAAGAAGGCTGATCCTGTATGGATGTAGCAGAGATCGCGGCGGAGCACGGGCTCATCCGCATCGCGGATAAAGCGCTGGCCGCCGTGGTCCGTGAGGCCTGTCTGGAAGTTCCCGGCGTGGCGGCCATGGACAGCCGTTTCGGCCACGCCCTGTCTTCCCGCATTGCCGGAGAAGATGCGGAGGGCGTCCATATCTCGATCCATGACAATAAAGTCAGTGCGGCGCTGTACCTGCTCGTCTATCACGGTCCGCGGGCGCCGGAAGTGGCGCTTCACGTGCAGGAGCGGGTAAAGGAGGCGCTGGCCTCGTCTGCCGGGCTCGGCATCGAGACGGTGGACGTCTTCGTGCAGGGAATCGTATTCGGCGAGGAAGGACGATTTGCCCATGACTGAGGAAGAACGCGAGGAGAAAGAGGCCCTGTACGGCCGGATTCTGGATGCGGTCACCGCGGCGGCGGACGGCTGTCCGGAGGTGCGGATCGTTCCGCCAGAAGGCTTCCAGTCCCTTGTGAACGGGATTTCCCAGTCCTGGGGCCGGAAAGGCGTGCCGGGCGTCATGATCCGTTCGGGAAAAGACGGGCTGGTCGTCGAGGTATCCGTCTCCGCGGCGGAAAGCGGGCATCTGGCAGAAGCCGGGAAAAAGATTCAGTCCGTGCTCTGGGAGGCGCTGAGCCCGTTCGGCGAAGCTGTCAGTGCCGTCAACATTGATATTCTGAAGATTGAGAAATAAAGAGGTATCCCATGAGAAGAACAGCGAGAAAATACGCTCTGCAGGTCCTGTACTCTCTGGATCTGAATCCGGAGCCGGATGCAGCGCTTGGCTCGACGGTCACGGAAAAAGTGCAGGGGGATGATCTGGCTTTTGCGGAATCGCTGATTCAGACCGTGCGGGATCATCTGTCCGATATCGACGCCGTGATTTCGGCGCATCTCAGGAAATGGTCGCTCGGCCAGCTGAACGTGGTGGATAAATGCATCCTCCGCATCGGCACGGCAGAGATGCTGTTTCCTCCGGCGGAAAAAACGGATAAGGGCGTTATCATCAATGAAGCGGTCCTCATGGCCAGAGAATTTGGCGGCGAGAATTCTTACCGCTTCATCAACGGGATCTTGAATGCAGTAGCGGAAGAACATCAGCTGTAATCTCCCGGCTGAAACTTCCTGGAAAGCGGGCGGCGCAGGCGGCCCGCTTTTCTCGTGCCCGGAAAAAGAGGCCGCCCGTCCGGTTCCCGGCGGCTGAAAATTTTCTTTATGTATAATCCGGCGCTGTTGTGTATAATTAAACAGACAGCAAGTACAGGAGGGATCATGATCCAGCAGATTCTGAACGAAAAGAAACAGCAGGTGGAGCTCCGGCTCCGGCATCTTCTCCGGACAGAGGAGCCGGCGCACCGCACGCTGTATGCATCCATGAATTACAGCCTTCTCGCGGGAGGCAAACGGATCCGCCCGGCGCTGTTCCTGATGGCGCTGGATCTGCTCGGGCAGCCGTCCGGAGACTATCTGGACGCAGCGTGCGCGCTGGAATGCGTTCATACCTATTCTCTGATCCATGACGATCTGCCGCAGATGGACGATGACGACTACCGGAGGGGCCGGCTGACCAATCACAAGGTCTATGGGGCCGGCATGGCCACCATGGCGGGAGACGGACTTTTGACGTTCGCTTTCGAATTGCTGGCGGGCATGGAACAGGTGCCGGCGGCGGTGCGGTGCCGGCTCATCCGCATCCTGGCGCAGGCAGCCGGGCCGGACGGCATGGTCGGCGGGCAGGCGCAGGATATCGAAGCGGAACGCCGCCGGTTGACGCTGGAAGAACTGCGCACCCTCGACCGGTGCAAGACGGGATGCCTCCTCTGCGCGCCGCTGGACATGGCGGCCGTCCTGGCGGAAGCGGATGCCCCGGCCGCGGAGGCGCTCCATGCGTACGGCATCCATCTGGGCCAGCTGTTCCAGATCACGGATGATCTGCTCGATGTGTCCGGCAGTCTGGAAGAAATGGGCAAGGAGCCGGGACAGGATGCGGTGATGCACAAGGCGACCTATGTGACGCTGGCCGGAGAGGCCGGCGCGCGGGCGCTGGCAGAGCAGGAGGCCGCGCGGGCGGTGCAGGCGCTGGCGGGCATGGGGCCGGAAGCGGAGGATCTGCGGGAACTGGCGGCGTGGCTGCTCCATCGGACGAAATAAAGGGTTTTCATATGCAGAAAGTACAGAAAGAACGGCTGGATGTCCTGCTTGTAGAACAGGGCTTTTTTGAGAGCCGTGAAAATGCGAAACGACATATCATGGCCGGCATCATCCTCGTGAATGATGTGCCGGTCGATAAACCGGGGACCCGGGTCCCCGCGGACGCCAGGCTCCGCATCAAAGGGCATGTCATGCCGTATGTGGGGCGGGGCGGATACAAGCTGGAAAAGGCCATCCGTGAATTTGAACTGCCCATGAAAGGCATCGTCATGGCGGATATCGGCGCGTCCACCGGCGGGTTTACGGACTGCGCCCTGCAGAACGGCGCGGCGAAGGTCTATGCGATCGACGTGGGCTATAACCAGCTGGACTGGAAGCTGCGGCAGGATTCCCGCGTGGTGAATCTGGAAAAGACAAATATCAAAGACGTCACCGTGGAGACACTGGGAGAGCCGGTGGACATGATCGCCACGGATATTTCCTTCATCTCTGTCCTGAAAATCATGCCTGCCGCACGGTCTATCCTGAAAAAGGACGGTCGGATGGTGATCCTCATCAAACCGCAGTTCGAAGCGGGACGGGACAAAGTCGGAAAAGGCGGCATCGTCCGGGAGGAGTCGACACACCGGGACGTGATCCTCGACGTGATGCATCGGGCGGCGGAGGAAGGATTCATGACGGAGCGGCTGACCTATTCCCCCATCAAGGGCGGTTCCGGCAACATAGAATTTCTGGCGCTGCTCCGGTGGATGCCGGACCCGGCGCCGCAGGTCCCGTATCCTTCGGAGGACGAAGTCCGCCGGCTCGTAGCAGATGCGCATGAAGCGCTGAAAGGGTGAATGGCATGGATGTCTCTGTGTTTCCGAATACAGGAAAAGAAGAGGTCTATCTTTTTTTTAAAGAACTGGTGCCGGCCCTGAAGGAGGCCGGGTTCCGGTTTTATCTGCCGGAAGAAGTGAAAGCGGCTTTTGAGGAGCGGCACATTTATCTGCAGAATGAGTATTACCGCAGCCGGGAATGGCTGGGGACGCATACGGAAGCGGCGTTTTCCATCGGCGGGGACGGCTCGTTCCTGCAGGCGGCCAGGGAAATGGCGGAATATCCGATCCTGCTGGCCGGCATCCATATGGGAGAGCTGGGATTCCTGAACACGATTTCTCCGGCGAATATGACTCAGCGCTTCCGGGAGATCGCGGAAGGCCGGTATAAGACAGAGAAGCGTGTCTTTCTTTCTTCCTTCATCCGTCATGAGGACGGGACGGAGACGGCGCTGCCGGATGTGCTGAACGACATCGTGGTGGGACACAACAGGATCGGACGGATGGCTCGGCTGCGTCTCTGGATCAACGGGCAGTTTTTCCAGCAGTATCCGGCAGACGGCCTCGTCATCTCCACGCCCACCGGGTCGACGAGCTATGCGCTGTCCTGCGGAGGCCCTATCCTGGACAGCTGCGCGGAGAATACGATCATCGTGCCAATCTGTCCGCACATGATCCAGAATTTTTCCATGGTACTTCCCATGGAGGACACCATCATGATCCAGCTGCCTGACCGGGAAAGGAAACTCCATATTTCCCTGGACGGCAATGGCGAATACAAGATCTGCCGGAACGAATGTCTCTGCATCCGGTGCGTCCATAAGCCGATCCGATTCATCCGTTTCCCGGATCAGGACTTTTTCTCCACCATCAGTTCCCGGCTGTTTCCCAAAATCATTGCCACCTGATTCATTTACATACAGTGCGGCGCGGCCCGCACGGGAGGGACCCAACCATGAAGCGCTACAGAATCATGAAAATCAAGGAAATCATTCAGAACCAGGTCATCGAGACGCAGGAGGAGCTGGCGGCGGCCCTTCAGAAAGAAGGCATCGTCGTCACGCAGGCGACGGTCTCCCGGGACATCAAGGAGCTGATGCTGGTCAAAGTGCCGTATAAGAACGGACGGTACCGCTATGCCCTGTCGACGGAAAAGAAAAACGTGATGTCCAACAACCACATCGCCATGCTGTTTCAGGAAGCGGTGACGCGGATCGACAGCAGCATGAATCTGATCGTGATCCATACGCTGCCCGGCTCGGCGCAGTCCATCGCGTTTTCCATCGACCATTCGGATAATAAGGCCATCATTGGCACGCTGGCCGGCGACGATACCGTCCTCGTCATCATGCGGAATCCGGAAGATGTGCCGGCCTTTGTCGAGCAGATCCAGCAGTTCCTGAAATCGTAAGGAGAAAGGGGGACAGGCATGCTCCAGAGTCTCCATATCATGAATTTTGCCATCATCGAGGATACCTGGATCGAGCTCAGCCCCGGCGCCAACGTGTTCACCGGGGAGACCGGCTCGGGCAAGTCCATCCTGATGGATGCGCTGGCGATCCTTCTCGGGCGGCGGGCGTCGGTGGAGCTGATCCGCAGCGGGAAGGATTTTTTCCGCGTGGAAGGCGTATTTTCCTCAGATCCTTCTCTGACGCCGCTGCTGGAAGACATGGGCGCCGATGCGGGCGAGGGGGAAATCATCATTTCCCGCCGGATGAACCGCAACGGCCGCGGCATCTGCACCGTGAACGGCTCGCTCTGCACGGTGAAGCAGCTCGAGCGGCTGGGGAGCCGTCTGGTCCGCCTCCATGAGCAGAACGATAATTCAGAGCTGCTTTCGCCAGAGTTCTGCCGGTACCTCGTGGACCATTCCGATGCGGAGCTGCACAGCGCATGGGAGGCATACGACCGCCTGTTCAGCCAGTGGAAAACGCTCCGGGATTCGCTGGACCAGTTCCAGAAGCGGAAACAGGAGCGGGAGCGCCGGCTGGATATCCTGCAGTGGGAGATTGATCAGATCCGCCGGGGAGAGATCCGGAGTCCGGACGAGGACGAGGAAGTCAAAAGCCGGCTCACGCGGATGGAGAACCATGAGAAAATTTACGTGGAGCTTCATCGGGCGCTGGCGCTGCTCTCCGGGGACGACGGCGTGCAGAGCCGTCTGGCGGAGACCGTCCGCCGCGTGAGCGGGCTGGAAAAATTCGATCCGTCGCTGGGACAGACGGGCGGTACGCTCCAGAGCGCGCTGTATGGTGTGGAAGACGCCATTTCCGAGCTGGGAGACTACGCGGAATCCGCGGAATTTTCAGAAGAAGAGCTGGCGGAGCTGCAGGAACGGGACAGCGTGCTGTCCCAGCTGAAGAGTAAGTACGGGCCGACGCTGGCGGAGGTGCTGGCCTATCTGGAAAAAGCGCAGGCCGAATATGAGGAACTGCACGATATGGTCTATGACAACGGCCGGATGCAGCAGAAATTCCAGGATCTGACGGAAACGGTAATGGCGCAGGGCCGCCGGCTGAACGAACTCCGCCGGGAAAAAGGCGGCGCGCTGTGCCGGTCCATCACGGAAGCGCTTCGCGATATGAATATGGATCACGCCGTGCTGGAGCTCCGGCTGGAGGAAATGGAGACGCCGCTCGCGGCCGGTGCCGCCGGGATGGATTTCTATTTTTCGGCCAATCCGGGCGAGCCGCTGCGGCCCATGCGGCAGACCGCGTCCGGCGGGGAAATCTCCCGCATCGCGCTCGCCATTGAAGATATCATGGCCCATCTCTTTTCCTGTCAGACGCTGGTCTTCGATGAGATCGACACGGGCATCAGCGGCGGCGCCGCGCTGCGCGTGGCGCGGAAGATCCGGCACCTGTCGCAGTCCGTGCAGGTGCTCTGCATCACCCACATGCCGCAGACGGCGAGCATGGCGGACGCGCATTACAGCATCCGCAAGCTGGTCGCGGAAGGGCGGACGCTGACCCGGGCCGTGCTGCTTTCTCCGGAAGAGCATATCCAGGATATCGCATGGATGATCTCCGGGAACCGTCCGCCCAATGAGAGCGCCGTGCAGTCGGCGCGGGAGCTGCAGGAGGCGGTGCGCCGGTGAGGCATTGTGGCGATAGAAAAGATGAATGAGTTTTTTTCATTGACGTTCCCCGTTTTTTATAGTAAGTTAGAAATTAATACAGAATTTGAAAGGACAGGCCGTTTCTTTTCTGGGGAAAGGGACAGCAGGTCATGAAGGAGGCTATGGTATGATTCGTGTTCTGGTCAATGGCGCGGCAGGCCGCATGGGCAGCGAAGTCGTGCGGACGCTGGCGGGAGAAAAGGATCTGCAGCTCACGGGAGCGGTCGATCCGAAGCACTGCGGAGAGGATGCCGGAGAAGCGGCGGGCATCGCGCCGAACGGCGTGAAGATCGCGGCGACGCTGGAAGAGGCATTTGCAGCGGGAAAGCCGGATGTGGTCGTGGATTTCACCAGTCCGGCGGTCATCTTTGAGAATGCGAAACAGGTGCTGGAAGCGGGCGTCCATATCGTCATCGGCACGACCGGTCTCACGGCAGAGCAGCGGGAGACGCTGGCGGCCGTAGCGGAAAAGAGCGGAGCCAATGCGCTGATCGCGCCGAATTTCTCACTCGGGGCGGTCCTGATGATGGAGATCTGCGAAAAGGTCTCGAAATATCTGCCCAATGCGGAAATCATCGAGCTGCATCACAACAAGAAATATGACGCGCCGTCCGGCACGGCCAAGCTGACCGCAGAGAAAATGGCCAGAGCCCGCACGGAAGAGCCGGAGGAAGACAAGACGAGAGAAAGCATCCCCGGCGCGCGCGGCGCGAAATATGACGGCATCACCATCCACAGCGTGCGGCTGCCCGGCTATGTGGCGCATCAGGAAGTGCTCTTCGGCGGATATGGGGAGATCCTGACTGTCCGCCATGACTCGCTGGACCGGAAATCGTTCATGCCCGGCGTCATGCTGGCCTGCCGGAAAGTCGTTTCCGTGCCGGGCGTCACCTATGGACTTGAAAATTATCTGGATTGACAGAGAGCGAGGCAGAATATGAACCGACTCCCGAATGTGGCGATCCTCGGCGCGACCGGCGCTGTGGGACAGGAATTTATCCGTCTGATCGAAGAAAGAAAATTTCCCTTTGCCGGACTGAAGCTCCTGGCGTCTTCCCGTTCCGCAGGCAAAAAGATTACGGTCTGCGGGAAGGAATACACGGTGGAAGAAGCGAAGCCGGAATCCTTTGAACATGTGGATATCGCACTCTTTGCCGGCGGCAGCATCAGCAAGACGCTCGCTCCGGAAGCCGTGAAGCGCGGCGCGGTGGTCATCGACAATTCCAGCACGTTCCGCATGGACCCGGACGTGCCGCTGGTCGTGCCGGAAATCAATCCGGAAGACATCCGGATGCATCACGGCATCATCGCCAATCCGAACTGCTCGACCATCATCATGCTCATGGCACTGAAACCGATCCATGACATTTCCCCGATCCGCCGCATCGTCGTCAGCACGTATCAGGCGGTATCCGGCGCCGGGAAAGAGGGGATCGATGAGCTCTACGGCGAGACGGCGGCAGAAGCCAGAGGAGAGGCCTACGAGCCCCGCATCCTCCCGAGTGCCAGCCTGGCGAAGCATTATCCCATCGCGTACAATCTGATCCCGCAGATCGACGTCTTCCTGGATACGGACTACACCAAGGAAGAAATGAAGATGGTCAATGAGACGCATAAAATTTTCCACGACGACTCCATCGGCATCACGCCCACGGCGGTGCGCGTGCCCGTGGTGAGAAGCCATGCGGAATCCATCTACATCGAGACGGAAGCCCCTGTGTCCGTGGAAGAAGCGAAGAAAGCCATCGAAGCCTTCCCAGGCGCAGCGGTGGAGGACAATCCGCAGGAGCAGGAATACCCCATGCCTCTGGATACGTCGAATAAGAACGATGTGCTCGTCGGCCGCATCCGTAAAGATCTGGTGGTGCCCAACGGGCTCAATCTCTGGGTCTGCGGTGATCAGATCCGGAAAGGCGCCGCGCTCAATGCGCTCCAGATCGCCGAGTACATGATTCACAATGAACTGATCTGATTTCTCTGGACAGAAGAAAGGAGAGTTTGATGATGAAAACATTTGGACGCGTCATTACGGCAATGATCACTCCCTTTACGGAAGACGGTGCTGTCGATTATGAAGGCGCTGTGGCTCTGGCAAAACACCTGATCGATCACGGCTCGGAAGGTATCCTGGTGGGCGGCACCACCGGCGAGGGCGCCGTGCTTTCCGAAGAAGAAAAACTGAAACTGTACGACTGCATCATCCGTGCGGTCGGACAGAAAGCGGAAGGCAAAAAGGTCCCGGTCATCGGCAACGTGGGCGGCATTGATACCAAAGCCTCTATCGAGTTCGGGAAAAAGGTGGAAGCGCTCGGCGTAGACGCTGTGCTGGCCATCGTTCCGTTCTATGTCAAACCGACGCAGGAAGGGATGTATCAGCACTTCAAAGCCATCGCGGACGCGCTCCATACGCCGGTTATCCTATACAATGTACCGGGGCGGACGAGCGTCAGCATCCAGCCGGCTACGATCAAGCGGCTGGTCGATGTGTGCCCGAATATCGTCGGCATCAAGGACGCCGCGGGCAGCTGGGATCAGGTGACGCTGGAAAAGACGCTGTTGCCGGATGATTTCCTGATCTACAGCGGCGACGACAGCTTCACCTATCCGATCATGATGGCCGGCGGCGCGGGGGTCATCAGCGTATCCAGCCACATCATCGGCGACGATATGCTCGCCATGGTCGATGCCTGCCAGAAGGGCGACCTGAAGACGGCCTTCGAGCTGCACAAGAAAACCTATCCTATCAATAAAGGGCTGTTCTTCATCGCCAGCCCGATCCCGGTCAAGACTGCGCTCAATCTGCTCGGCCTGCCCGGCGGCAAATTCCGTCTGCCCATGGTGGACGCCAATGAAAGCGAAACGGCGCATATCACGCAGATGCTGAAAGACTACGGCCTGATGTGATCCATACTTGAAAAGAAGGCGGCATTCCCTTGCGGGATGCTGCCTTTTCTGCTGTGCGGAGACAGAAGAGTCCTCTTTATTGACAAATGATGCAGAATCATGGACAATAGTGGCATTGCAGTGAAAGGAAGCATTTCCCGAAGGCGGGAGATCCGGGCATGAATATGGCAGGAAAAGAAAAAATCATTCCGAAGTGGCGGCAGGAGAAGCGGAGATGTCCTGTATGCGGCGCTTCATTTTATCCGCATCAGGTGGCGCAGAAATACTGCTGTCAGGACTGCTGCCGGTATGCGAACCGGCACGGCGGACGGGCGTTCGGAGGGACGCCGATCATTTCTGATCCGAATAAGCCGGCGATCCGCGTTTTCCTGTGCAAGCACTGCGGCGAGGAAGTGCGCGTCACGGAAGACAACGACCTGCGCACGAAGTTCTGCTCCCAGCGCTGCGAGAATCTGTACTGGAAACATTCCAAGCGGGCGAAGCGCGGGAAAAAGGAGACGCGCACGTTCCGTTGCCGGAACTGCGGCAAGGAAGTGGTCATTACGGATTCACACGATCGGCGTTCCGTATTCTGCTCCAAAGCCTGCAGCATTGAATGGCATACCCATAAAAAGAAAGCAAAAGCATAAACCGGCATCAGCCGAAGAAAAAAGAGAGCGTCCCAGACAAATGGCGGCGCTCTTTTTTCTGTGTCCATTTTTACAGAACGGGCGTTCTTTTGCGAGAATAGACTCTTGCTCGAAAATCTGTTCTATGCTGAGCCGGCAGAATGCAGCAGAAATTTTTCTTTCCGGAGGAAATCTTGTTATAATGAAGAAAATGATTCGGATTTTGGAAAGCGGTACGATATGGCAGGAAATAAGGATAAGGTGAAATTTGTCTGCTCGAACTGCGGCGCAGAGTCGCCGCGCTGGCTAGGGCGCTGTCCCGTGTGCGGGGAGTGGAACACCATGGAAGAGCGGACGGAGAAAGCGGCTTCGCCGGCCGTGCGGCCGCTGGCGGCTCTTCACGCGTCGAAAAATCCAATGAAACTGTCTGCCATCCAGACGGGGAAGCATGACCGGCTCCCGCTGGCGATGCCAGAAGTGGACCGGCCGCTCGGCGGAGGACTGGTGCGCGGCTCCGTGATCCTGCTGGGCGGAGAGCCGGGCATCGGGAAATCCACGCTGGTCTTCCAGATCTGCCGTGCGGTCAGCGGGCTCGGCGAACGCGTGCTGTACTGCAGCGGCGAGGAATCGGAAATCCAGATCAAGATGCGGGCTGACCGTCTCCATATGGATGGGGAGCGGTGTTTTGTCGTGTCCGGCGCGGATATGAACGACGTCATCACAGAGGCGAAGCGCCTGAAGCCGGCGCTCCTTGTGATCGACTCCATCCAGACCATGTATCTCGGCGAGACGGCGTCGCCCATGGGCAGTCCGAACCAGATCCGGGACTGCACGGCGCTTCTGGTGCGTCTGGCGAAAGAAGAAAATGTGGCGGTGCTGATCATCGGCCACGTGACGAAAGAAGGGAATCTGGCCGGTCCGCGGATGCTGGAACATATGGTGGACGTGGTGCTGTACCTTGAGGGCGACCGGAGCTACCAGTTCCGCATCCTCCGCACGGTAAAGAACCGCTTCGGGTCTACGGCGGAGTCCGGTCTTTTTATGATGGGAGGCGAAGGGCTGAAAGGGATCGAAGATCCGTCATCCTATCTTTTGCGCGGACGCGGCGCGGGAACGGCGGGCAGCATCGCCGCGGCCTGTATGGAAGGGCAGCGGGCGCTTCTGGCAGAGATCCAGGCGCTGTCCGTTCATTCCGTGCTGGCGGTGCCCCGGCGTATCGCGGTGGGATTCGATTACAACCGACTGATCGTGCTGCTGGCCGTGCTGGAAAAACGGGCGCGCGTTCCGTTTTCTCAGGAAGATGTCTACGTCAATGTGGCCGGCGGATTCAAGGTGCGGGAGACGGCGGCGGATCTGGCGGCGGCGCTGGCCGTCGTCTCCGTCAAGTGGGATGTGCCTGTTCCGGCCGGGCTGACGGCGCTCGGAGAGATCGGTCTCACCGGGGAAGTCCTGCCGGTATCTCATATCGGGCTGCGCCTCCGGGAATGCGTCCGGATGCACATGACCTCGTTCCTGCTACCGGAAGGGAACCGCAAGGATGCGGACGCCTTTTTTGCCGCCCATCCCGATGCAGGCCGGCAGGTCGCCTACATCGGAAAGGTCGGCGAAGCGCTGGCGCTGCTGAAAGCGGCAAAGGCATAATGAATTAGAATTGTCTGAGCCTCCGGTTCATGATTTTGCAAAGAACCCGTTCATATGCTAAAATATATGTTACATTTTAGGGAATTGTTATCCGTAAATTGAGCGCTTTCTGAGCGAAAGCGGCTGGAATACGGCATGTGTCAAATGAGGACTCATTCATGCTGGAAAAAATATTAAGACCCATATTTATTCTGCTCTTCAGCATCCTGGGGATCGTACTGTTCAGTCAGTCCGACACGCTGCTGGCTTCGGTGCTCCCGTATACATTTCTGTCGGAGACCATCCTCGGCGTGACGTTCCTCTCCCTCGGGTTCATGCTGATCGGAGCGGTGGCCGGCGCGCTGCTCGGCAATCTGGCGTCGCCGTACCTGATCCGCTGCCTGTTTGCTTTCACTTCCTGGGCGGAAAAATCGCTGTCGTCCATCTCCACACAGGACCTGGTGCTCGGCACGGCGGGCCTTTTCCTCGGCCTGATCATCGCCAATCTGGTGGGCATCGCCTTTGACCGGGTGCCCTATATCGGGCCGTATGTCTCGGTGGTGCTCAGCATCATCCTGGGCTACCTCGGCATCCATCTCTGCATCAGCAAGCGGAACGAACTGGTGGGATGGCTCCATCTGCATACGGAAAGCCGGGGAAAAGGCCGGGAAAAGGGCAAAGAGGCGGAAAACGGAAAGCTGCTCGATACGAACATCATCATTGACGGGCGCATTGTCGACGTCTATCGGAGCGGCTTTCTGGAAGGGCCGCTGATCGTGCCTGTCTTCGTGCTGGAGGAACTGCAGAAGATCGCCGATTCGTCCGATGTGCTGAAACGGAACCGCGGCCGCCGCGGGCTGGACATCCTGAACCAGTTCCGGAAGAATAATAAAGACGCGATCCGCATCGTGACCGATGATTTCGAAGACGTGAACGAAGTGGACTCCAAGCTGGTAAAGCTGGCGCGGGAGAAAAATCTGAAGATCGTCACCAATGACTACAACCTGAATAAAGTGGCGGAACTGCAGGGCGTGGCCGTGCTGAACCTGAACGATCTGGCCAGCGCTGTGAAGCCGACGGTCATCCCCGGCGAAGAGCTGTTCGTGCAGCTGGTGAAGCAGGGCCGTGAAGAAAATCAGGGCGTGGCCTATCTGGAAGACGGCACGATGATCGTGGTGGAAAACGGCAGCCGGGCCATCGGCCGGGAAGTGCCCGTCGTCATCACGTCTGTGCTCCAGAATTCGGTGGGACGCATGATTTTTGCCAGACTGGAAGACGTGAACGGATGAACAGCATGATCATCGCGGCGGCCGGGCGGGGCGAGCGTTTCGGTGCGTCCGGCAACAAACTGCTGGAAACGATCGGCGGACGGCCGCTGATCTGGCATACTCTGTACCATGTGATGCAGAGTCTTTTTCTTGATGAGATCATCCTTGTGACCGATCCGGCGGAACGCCCTGCGTTCGAGGCGGTCTGCCGGGATCTGCACGGGAAGATCCCCGTGCGGTTTGCCGGCGGCGGGGCGACGCGGACCGAATCGGTGGCGCACGGGCTGGCGGCGCTGTCGCCGGAGTCGGAGATTGTGCTGATTCACGACGGCGCCCGCCCGCTGGTGGACGGCGAGGCCATCGACCGGCTGATCCGCGATCTCCGGAGCGGGACGCCGGCAGCGCTGTATTGCGTACCCTGCGTGGATACCATCAAGGTGACGGACGGAGACGGCCTGGTCGTGCAGACGCCGGACCGGTCGAAACTGCTTCGCGCGCAGACGCCGCAGGGAGCGCACACCGGTCTGTTCCGGGCCTGCATGGAAAGGGCGCTGGCGGAGCATCTGGCCGTGACGGACGACGCGTCGCTGTGCGAGGCCTGCGGCGTGCCGGTAAAATGTCTGGAAGGGAAGGAAGCGTATTTCAAAGTGACAGTGCCGGAAGACAGGGTGCGGCTGCTGCGGGCGCTCGGACAGGAGGAACCGCCCTTCCGCATCGGACAGGGCTACGATATCCACCGCTTTGCAGAAGATCGTCCGCTCATCCTGGGCGGCGTGCGCATCGCCGAGCGGGGCGGTCTGCTGGGCCACTCCGACGCGGATGTGCTCATCCATGCGGTCATGGATGCTCTGCTCGGCGCGGCGGGCTGCCCGGACATCGGGCATTATTTCCCGGATACGGACGACCGGTATCTCGGCGTCTCCAGCATGACGCTGCTCCGGAACGTGGCGGACATCGTGACCAAGCGCGGGTATCAGGTTGGGAATATCGACAGCACGGTCATTGCGGAAGCGCCGAAACTGGCGCCCCATACGGCGGCCATGCGGGGAAATCTGGCGGATGCGTTGCATATTTCGCCGGAACAGATTAATATAAAAGCTACAACCAATGAAACGTTGGGAGCGGTCGGACGCAGGGAAGGCATCGCAGCCATGGCGTCTGTGCTGCTGTACAGGAGGAGATCGTAAGATGGCAAAACAAATGAAAGTCCGTTTCGCACCGAGCCCGACCGGGCCTTTCCATATCGGCGGCGCCCGCTCGGCGCTGTTCAACTGGCTGGTCGCCCGCCATGCCGGCGGCTCGTTCCTGGTGCGCATCGAAGATACGGACCTTTCCCGGTCGTCCAGAGAGTCGGAAGAGAACATCAAGGAGTCCATGCGCTGGCTGGGTCTCGACTGGGACGAGGGCATCGACGTGGGCGGGCCGAACGGTCCGTACCGCCAGACGGAGCGGCTGGAGATCTATCAGAGAGAAGTGCAGCGCCTCATCAGCGAGGGGAAGGCGTACTACTGCTATTGCTCGCAGGAAGAACTGGAGCAGGAACGGCAGGAGCAGCTGAAGGAAGGCCGGACGCCGGTCTATGGCGGGCACTGCCGCCATCTCACGGAAGAACAGATCGCCCGGTATAAGGAGGAAGGCCGCAAACCGGTGGTGCGCCTCCGCGTGCCGGAAGGCGAGACCATCGCATTTGACGACATGGTCCGCGGGCATGTGGAATTCCAGTCGTCCGGCGTGGGGGATTTCATCATCATGAAATCCGACGGCATTCCGGTCTATAATTTTGCCGTGGTGGTGGACGATTCCCTCATGGGCGTCACGCACGTCATCCGCGCGGAAGAACACCTGTCCAATACGCCCCGTCAGATCGCCATCTATCATGCGCTCGGCTATGAAGTGCCGCAGTTCGGCCATATTTCCCTGATCCTCGGCGCAGATCACAAGAAGATGAGCAAGCGCCACGGCGCGACGTCCGTGACGGCGTACAAGGATATGGGCTATCTGCCGGAAGCGGTGGTGAATTATCTGGCGCTGCTCGGCTGGGCGCCGAAGGGCGAACAGGAGATCTTCTCCCGGGAAGAACTGATTCGAGCCTTCTCCATGGACCGCGTGTCTTCCAATGATGCGGTCTTCGATATCGAAAAACTGAACTGGATCAATTTCCAGTACATGAAAAAACTGTCTCCGGAGGAACTGCTTGATTTTGTTCTGCCCTTCCTCGAAAAAGCAGGGTATGTGCAGCAGCCGCTGACGGAGGAAAAGAAAGACTGGCTCCGTCAGGTCGTCTGGTATGTGCGCGACCGCATTTCTTACGGGGCACAGGCGCCGGAACAGGTGCGGATGTTCTTTGAAGACGTGCCGCCGTTTGAAGATCCGGAAGTGGTGGACATCCTGAAACAGGACACGAGCGCCGTGATCCTGAAAGCCTTCATCGAGGCGCTGGAAGCGCTGCCCGACTTTACGGAAGAAGCGGTGACTGCCGCGTTCAAGGCTGTCATGAAGAGCACGGGCATCAAGGGGAAAGCGGCGTTCGAACCGGCCCGCATCGCGCTGACGGGCGTGACCAAGGGGCCCGGCATGTATGAGATGATCGCCCTTTTCGGCCGGGAAAAGACGCTGGCTTTGCTGCGGAAGGCGCTGGCTTTCTGCAAAGGCTGATTTTGAACCATACAAAACGGAGAAGAGTGGAGGTTCCTCGCGGGGCCCCGCTCTTTTTGGTGCCCGGATTGACGGACATTTTAAAATTCTTTATAATCTGGGGGTATGGTGCATAATTTCCCGGAATGCTGCATGACTTATGCGCATTCTGGTCAGTTCATGGGAAAGGATTTTTATGAGCTTCGATTTCAGTCTTGTGGAAAGGGCCCTGCCGCTTCTGCTGATGGGGGCTGCCGTCACGATCGAGATCACGGCGGTCAGCGTTGCCGTCGGCTTTCTGATCGGCCTCGTGGTGGGCGTGGCGCGCATTTCGCAGGTGAAGATCCTCCGCATCCTGGCGGCGGTCTATGCGGACTGCATCCGCGGCACACCGCTTCTCGTGCAGATCTTCCTGATTTATTTCGCCCTGCCCATGGTGACGGGACACCGCATCGAGCCGTTTGCTGCGGCGGTCATGGCCTGCGGCATCAACAGCGGCGCGTATGTCTCCGAGATTTTCCGCGCGGGCATCCAGTCCATCGATCCCGGACAGATGGAAGCCGGCCGTTCGCTGGGCCTGTCCTGGGGGCAGACGATGGTCTATGTCATCCTGCCGCAGGCGGTGCGGAACATCCTGCCTCCGCTCGGCAATGAATTCATCGCCATGCTGAAAGATTCCTCGCTGGTTTCCGTCATCGGCTTTGAAGAATTGACGCGGAGAGGGCAGCTGATCATCGCGCAGACCTACGGGTCCTTTGAGATCTGGCTGACGGTGGCGGCCCTGTACCTGATGATGACGCTGGCCATCTCTCGGCTGGTGGCGTTCCTGGAACGGAGGACAAAATGAATCCTGCTGAAACATCCTGTATGATTTCCGTCGATCACGTGAGCAAATCCTTCGGTGAGCTGACGGTGCTGAAAGACATTTCCTTCCGCGTGAAAGAAGGGGAAGTGGTGGTCATCATCGGGCCGTCCGGCTCCGGGAAGAGCACGATTCTCCGCTGCATCAACGGACTGGAAAAAGCCACGTCCGGGACGATCACATTCGAGGGCGTGCCGGTGGACAGCGCCTCGCACATCAATGAAGTGCGCCGGGAGGTGGGCATGGTCTTCCAGCGGTTCAATCTGTTCCCCAATATGTCTGTCATCAGAAATCTCATGCTGGCGCCGATGAAGGTGAGGAAGATCAGCCGGGAAGAGGCCCGTCAGAGGGGCATGGAGCTCCTGGCGCGGGTAGGGCTTGCGGATAAGGCGGACGCCCGCCCGGCCCAGCTGTCCGGCGGCCAGCAGCAGCGCGTCGCCATCGCGCGGGCGCTGGCCATGCAGCCGAAGGCGCTCCTTTTCGATGAACCCACATCGGCGCTGGACCCGGAAATGGTCCATGAAGTGCTGGATGTCATGAAAGATCTGGCGAGGTCCGGCATGACCATGGTCGTCGTGACGCATGAGATGGGATTTGCCAGAGAAGTGGCGAACCGTGTGCTGTTCATCGACGGCGGCGTCGTCCTGGAAGAGGGAACGCCGGAGGAGATTTTTTCTCATCCGAAAGAAGAGCGCACCCGCTCTTTCCTCGCCAGCGTATTGTGATCGGAATGAGCCCGGCTGTGCCGGGCTTTTTGACTGCACCGGAGCAGGTCCGGCGGAGAGAGGCGCCTTTCGCGGCAGAAAGGCGGAACGGCTCATAAAGCGGCCGAATTGTCAAGACAGAACCGCCAATAAAAATATTGGCGGACCATATAGATATTTGTTATAAGTAATATGCATAGACTCATGCTTTTCTACTTCAAAACTTTACATGAATGTTATATAATATTAATGAAAACCAGACAATTCAGTCTGGCAATGAAAGGAGGAGTTTGATTATGGACGTAACAATCAGAGGTAAAAATCTTGAAATGACGGATGCTCTGCACCAGTATGTGGAAAAACACACCGGCAAGATCCAGAGATATTTCGATAAACCGATCAAGATGAACGTGCTTCTCCGTATTTCCAATATGACCCGGACCTGTGAGGTCACCGTCTATGTGGATGGGGTTATTCTCCGCGGCGTCGAGAAGTCTGACGATATGTATAAATCCATTGATCTGGTGTTTGACAAGGTCGAACGGCAGATCCACAAATACAAGACGCGTCTGGCCAAGAGATTCAAGGAACAGAAAGTGCTGAGCACGCAGTTCATGCAGGAGAAGGAACCGCCGGCTCCGGATACGGAGTTTGAGATCGTTCGGACGAAACGCTTCCAGATCTCGCCGATGTCTCCGGAAGAAGCCATCCTTCAGATGAATCTGCTGGAACACAATTTCTTCATGTTCTTCAATTCGCAGACGGACAGCCCCGCGGTGGTCTATCGCCGGGATGACGGCAAGTACGGACTGATCGAAGCGGAAAAGTAAATACGGAATGAGAAAGAGAGGAGAGCCTGCGGGCTTTCCTCTTTTCGTGTTTTTGACTACTTATGCATAGTTTGCTAAAATAACATTGATATACACATTTTTATGAAAGCGATGCGTCTTTCCGCGGCTCCGCTTCCGGAGACCGTGAAAAAAGGCGCAGCCGCAGAAAAAAGGAGCTGTATACATGCTGAAGATTCTCGATAGACTGTTCAACGGCTCGAACGAGAAGGAAGTCAAGAAACTCCGCAAGATCGTAGAACAGAAAATCAATCCGCTGGAAGACACCATGCGGAACCTGAGCGACACGTCGCTCGCCGGCAAGACGCTGGAATTCAAAGAGCGGCTGGCCAAAGGGGAAACGCTGGACGACATCCTGCCGGAAGCGTTCGCCGTGGTGCGCGAAGCGTCCCGCCGCGTGCTGGGC
Organism: Veillonellales bacterium; assembly: GCA_944390485.1. Classification (GTDB taxonomy): domain Bacteria; phylum Bacillota; class Negativicutes; order Veillonellales; family Dialisteraceae; genus UBA1822. The sequence goes on along the minus strand of CALXPQ010000001.1, from coordinate 305,712 downwards.
ATGCGGCATTTCGACGTGCAGCTGATCGGCGGCATCGTCCTGCATCAGGGGAAGATCGCCGAGATGAGCACCGGCGAAGGCAAAACGCTCGTGGCGACGGCCCCGACGTACCTCAACGCCCTGGAGGGCAAGGGCGTCCACGTCATCACGGTCAATGACTATCTGGCCAAGCGCGACAGCGAATGGATGGGGCAGGTCTATAAATTCCTCGGCCTGTCCGTCGGCCTGATCGTCCATGACATGGATTTCCACCAGAGAAAGCTGGCTTACAATTCGGACATCACTTATGGGACGAACAACGAATTCGGGTTCGATTACCTCCGCGACAATATGGTCATCTCCGTCGACCAGATGGTGCAGCGCCCGCTGCATTACTGCCTGATCGACGAAGTGGACAGCATCCTCATCGACGAAGCCCGCACGCCGCTTATCATTTCCGGGCCGGGACAGAAATCGACGGACGATTATTACAAGCTGGCCCAGTGCGTGCCGAAGCTGGTCAAGGATGAAGACTACACCATCGACGAGAAGCAGAAGACCGTCGCGCCGACGGAGTCGGGCGTCGCCAAGATGGAAAAGATGCTCGGCGTGGAAAACCTGTATGATGCGGAGAATCTGGAGCTGAACCACCTCTTCACGCAGGCCCTGCGCGCGCAGACCATGATGATCCGCGACCGAGACTACGTCGTGAAAGACGGCAAAGTCATCATCGTCGATGAATTCACAGGCCGCCTGATGTACGGCCGCCGGTATTCCGACGGGCTCCATCAGGCCATAGAAGCCAAGGAAGGCCTGCAGGTGGAACGGGAGAGCCAGACGCTGGCGACCATCACGTTCCAGAACTATTTCCGCATGTATGACAAGCTGGCCGGCATGACGGGCACCGCCAAGACCGAAGAGCAGGAATTCATCAAGATCTACGGGCTGGAAGTCGTCCAGATCCCGACGAACAAGCCGATCCAAAGAAAGGATCTGCCGGACGTCATCTTCAAGACGAAGCGCGGCAAATATAAAGCCGTGGTCCGCGAAGTCATCCGCCGGCACAAGACGGGCCAGCCGATCCTGATCGGCACCACGTCCATCGAGCAGTCGGAGGAGCTGTCCCGCATGCTGAAGCAGGCAGGCATCGTCCACAATGTGCTGAATGCGAAATACCATGAGATGGAAGCGCACATCGTAGCGCAGGCCGGCCAGAAGGGACAGGTCACCATCGCGACGAACATGGCGGGCCGCGGCACGGATATTGTGCTGGGCGAAGGCGTCGCGGAACTGGGGGGCCTCGCCATCATCGGCACGGAACGCCATGAAAGCCGCCGCATCGACAATCAGCTCCGCGGCCGTGCGGGCCGTCAGGGCGACCCGGGGAGCAGCCAGTTCTTCCTGTCGCTGGAAGACGATCTCATGCGCATCTTCGGCGGGGACAACATCAAGAAATTCATGGAGAAGATGGGGCTCGACGAAGACGAAGAGATCAAGAGCACCATGGTATCCAACGCCATCCGGAAAGCGCAGAAACGCGTGGAGACGAGAAACTTCGACATCCGCAAATACGTGCTGGAATACGACGACGTCATGAATCAGCAGCGCAAGGTCCTCTATGAGGAACGCCGCAAGATCCTCGAAGGGCAGAACATGAAAGACCAGATCATGAATATGGTCGACACGCTGATCAACGAGGGACTCGATACGTACGCCAACGCGAAGCTGTATCCGGAAGAATGGGATTTCGCAGGCCTGCTCAAGTATTGTGAAAAGTACTTCCTCGCGCCGGGCGAAATCAAACTGGAAGAGATTGAAGACCTGTCCAGAGAAGAAGTGGAAGAACGCCTCAAGAAATGCGCCCACGATACCTACGATGCGCGGGAAGCCTCCATCGGCTCCGTCATGATGCGCGAACTGGAAAAGGCGATCATGCTGAAGGTGGTCGACTCCAAGTGGATGGAACACCTGGACGATATGGATATGCTGAAAGAAGGGATCAACCTCCGCTCCTACGGGCAGAGAAACCCCATCGTGGAATACAAGGTCGAAGCGTTCGACATGTATGAAGAGATGCAGCATGCCATGATGGAGACGATCATCCTGTACCTCTATCACATCCAGATCCGGTTCACCAGCGAAGCGGACACACAGCCCGCGGCGCAGCAGGATGTGCCGCAGGAAGCGGACCCGCTGAAGGGCGCCACGGAGCACTATGTGGATGAAAACACCAATGCCCCCGTCACGGCGGATGCGGAGCCGGAAGGCGAAGAAAAGAAATAAACGGTCCTGTACAGGGACAAGATTGTGAATGGCCTGCCGGACGGCAGGATAAAGAAAGCGAGATGAGAAAACAGATGCTGGAAGATTTGAAAAAAACATTGGCCGATCTGCTGAATCACGAAAGAGAAATCAGGGATTCACTTTGACTTACCTAAACTGAAAGAACGAATCACCAGTTACGACGTGCAGATGAGCGACCCTACTTTCTGGGACGATGCAGACAAAGCGCGAAAGATTTCTCAGGAAGCGACGGAAGCAAAAGAAGCCTACGATACGTACACCCGCCTTTTCGATCAGGCCGAAAGTCTGAAAGAGATCCTGGATATGGCCATCGAAGAGGACGACCAGTCCATGGAGCCGGAGATCGCGGAAGAAATGGAGCGTCTGAAAGCGCAGCTCGACAAGAAAGAGATCGAACTCCTGCTTTCGGACGAATATGACGACAACAATGCCATCGTGACGTTCCACGCCGGCGCCGGCGGCACAGAGGCGCAGGACTGGACGCAGATGCTGATCCGCATGTACCTGAAATGGGCGCAGGATCACGGTTTTGGAGTGGAAGAGCTGAACATGCTGCCCGGCGATGAAGCGGGCGTGAAGAACGCGGAATACATGTTCAAAGGCAAGTTTGCCTACGGCATGCTGAAGTCGGAAAAAGGCGTGCACCGCCTGGTCCGCATCTCTCCCTTTGACGCGGCGAAGCGCCGTCATACGTCCTTCTCTGCGGTGGATGTCATGCCGGAAATCACCGATGATGTGGAAGTCAACCTGAATATGGCCGACGTGCGCGTCGACTATTATCGTTCGTCCGGTGCCGGCGGCCAGCATATCAATAAGACGAGTTCCGCCGTCCGCATGACGCACATCCCCACGGGCATCGTGGCGGCCTGCCAGACAGAGCGCTCCCAGCTGCAGAACAAGGAGCAGTGCCTCCGCATGCTCCGGTCCAAGCTCTTCGAACTGGAGCTCGAAAAGCGGGAAAAACTGAAAAAGAGCATCGAAGGGGAGCAGCAGGCGATCGAATGGGGAAGCCAGATCCGCTCCTATGTGTTCCAGCCGTATACGCTGGTCAAGGACAACCGGACCGGCATCGAGACGGGGAACATCCAGTCCGTCATGGACGGGAATCTGGACGAATTCATCGAAGGTTACCTGAAGAAACAGAAATTCAAATCGTAAGGAGCGGAAGTACATGCGTCTGCATGGATTCACTTTTCGGTGCCTGTTTGCACTGGTCTTTATCGGCTTCCTCGCCGCCGCCTGTATTTCCTATGAGCGGTACCATGTAGAAGCCGATGACCAGACTGTCGAGATGGTCTACGACTATGACAAGCTCGAAGACCGTTCGCAGGGGGACTTTTTTGCGCTGTACAGGGAGAGCGGCATCACGTCGCTGGCCCTGTATGACGATACCCCGACCAAAATCATGGACCGGGGCGATGCCATGATCTACCGCGGCGCGGACATGGCGGCGTTTTCCGGGGCCCATTCTGAAATTTTCCACGACCGGATCTATATCCAGCCTTCCCGAAAAGCGAACGGCTGGGAATTTTTCTGTGATCTGGAACGGAGCCTCCGTCTCCGTCTCGGAGCGGACCGCGTCCACAGGATCACCATGGACGGCGGCATCCAGACACTGGAGATCCAGGCGGACTGGATGAAATTCCTGGAAATGCCGGTGGGCATCCTGCCGGCGCGGGTCAAAGAAGCGGCGGAATCCGGATTCTATCTGGTCCTCCGCCCGCTCAATGTGAGCCATCCGGACAAGGAGGACGTGGATGAATTCCTGCGGGCGGTCGACGCATCTGACAAGGTCAGCGCCGTCCTGTTCGTGGGCAAGGAAGCGTTCGGCTACCGGGAACAGCTGGATTATTTCCGGCAGGCCATGGCGGAGCGCCATGTGCCCGTCGTGCTGATCGAGGCGCAGTCGCAGCTCGGCTTTGAAAATCAGGCGGGCACGCTGGATCTCGTGAAGGACTCGAATTTCAATACCATCCGGCTCTATGCCATGGCGCAGAACGAACTGGTGCAGCTCACGCCGGAAGAAGCGTCCGCCCGGTTCTATATCAGTGACATCGAGCGGAATATCCGCATGAATCTGTTCCCGTCGTACAAATATGCCATGGGCGGGAAGAGTTTGAACGAGACGAATGCGGAATACATTTCCATGGTCAAGGACCGTCTGGAAGAGCACGGGTTCCAGGTAGGGAAAGCGTCCCAGATGGAGCCGTATTTCCCGAATCCGGTGCTGCGCGCTGCTGCTATGACGGGGGCGCTGTCGCTGTGCGTCATCGCGCTGCTGTGTCTCCTGCCCTGTCTGGTCCGCTTTGCCTGGCTGATCTGGGGGGCGGGATTTGCGCTGACGCAGGGCCTGTTCTGGCTGGCCCCGCAGTCTCTCCTGCCGCTCCAGATGCTGGCGCTCGGCACGGAGATCTGTACGCCGGTGGTCATCGTATCGGCGTTCCTGCAGTACTGTCTGGCGAAAAAAGCAGAGGCGGAGACAAAAAAAAGCGGACTGGCACTTTTCGGAGAGGGCGCGGCAGTGCTCTGGTGCTGCGGGCTCCTGTCCCTCTGCGGGGGCGTCTTCGTGAGCGCGATCCTTGGGGATATCCGCTTCTTCCTTGAGATCGCGATCTTCCGCGGGGTCAAGCTCACTTTCGTCCTGCCGCTGGTCCTGATCACGCTGATTTACATCCAGCATTTTCCTTTCTTCGGGAAAGTGGTGGCGAGCGACCGGGATTTCGTGGATTTTGTGAGAAATTTCTGCCGCATCCCGATCAAGCTGGGCCTGCTGGCAGGGCTGGGTCTGCTGGCTTTCGCGGGCTTCATGTTCGTGGGGCGCAGCGGGAACAATATGGCGCCCGTCCCCGGCTTTGAAATCGCGCTGCGCCGTTTCCTAGAGGACAATATGTACGCCCGGCCGCGGGAGAAAGAATTCCTCTTCGGCCATCCGGCGGTCTTCCTGTCGCTGGCGGCGCTGTATGCGCGGTGGCCGCAGGTCCTGCATTATCTCCTGATCGTGGCGGTGACGATCGGACAGGGGTCTATGGTGGAGACTTTTGCCCATATGCGGAGCCCCTTCATCCTGAGCTTCATCCGCGGTCTGGACGGGCTGGCCGCAGGGACGCTGGCCGGGATCTGCGCCGTCATCGGCGTGATGATCCTTCTGCGGCTGACGAAATTCTTTGGAGAACGGTATGGCAGGGTATAAGGTCGTAATTTCCGGGTATTACGGGTTCAGCAATGCCGGAGACGAGGCCATGCTGTACGCGATCCTCCGCGCGCTGCGGCAGAGCTTCCCCGGCGTGGAGACCACCGTGATCTCCGGAACTCCGGAAGAAACGGCCCGGAAATTCCATACCCGGGCGATTCCCCGCTTCGGGGGACTGGCCATCGCCCGGCATATCCTGTCCTGCGATCTCCTCATCAGCGGCGGCGGGAGCCTTCTGCAGGACGTGACCAGCAGCCGGAGCCTCCTGTACTATCTGTCCATCATCCTGGCGGGTATTCTCTGCGGAAAGCGCGTCTTTCTTTACGGACAGGGCATCGGGCCGCTTCGCCGGAAATGGGTGTGCGCGCTCCTCCGACGGGTTTTGTCCCATGTGGATGCCATCACGGTGCGAGATGAGAAATCCAAGCATCTGCTGGAGTCGCTCGGCGTGAAAGCGCCGGTCTATGCGACGGCGGATTCCGTGCTGTCCCTGCCGAAGGTCTCGACGGACCGCGGGCGGGAGATTCTGAAAGAAGCCGGCGTGCCGGAAGGGAAAAAAATCATCGGCATCTCTGTGCGGAACTGGCTGGACGCCGAGCAGTGGGCGGACAAATTCAGCAGCTATATCGATCGTCTGGCCGAAGAAGACGCCGCCGTCGTCTTTATTCCCATGCAGTGGCCGGAAGACAATCATATGGCCGAGAGGCTCTGCCGCGGGAAATCGGACCGGTTCTTCTTCCTGGAAGGCTCGTTCAGCGCGCCGGAACTGATGTCCGTCATGGGATGTCTCGATCTCCTCGTGGGGATGCGCCTCCATGCGCTGATCTTCGCCGCGCTGATGCACGTGCCGCTGATCGGCATTTCCTATGATCCGAAGATCGATAATTTCCTCCGCTCCATCGGACAGGAGGCGGTGTTTCCCGTCTCTGCATTCGATGCGGAAAAATTGTATAATAAGACGAAAGCGATTCTCTCCGGCAGGACGCAGTGCCGGTGGGAGGCCGTCGATGCGCTTCGGGAACGTGCCGGAGAGACGGTCCGTATTCTGCAGGATATGGTGAACCGATAAGGGGGACATGATGGAAAAACTGACAGCTGAAGAAGTAAGGTATATCCGTGAAAAAGCCAGACAGCTCCGCATCGATATACTGAAGATGATTACGAAAGCCAATTCGGGACATACGGGCGGTTCTCTCTCCATCGCCGACGTGATGGCGCTGCTGTATTTCCATGAAATGCATGTCGATCCGGCGCAGCCGGCCATGCCGGACCGGGACCGCCTGGTGCTGTCCAAGGGGCACGGCGCGCCCTGCCTCTATGCGGCGCTGGCGGAGAAGGGCTATTTCCCGAAAGAGTGGCTGGACCATCTCCGGCAGGAAGGCGCGGTCCTGCAGGGCCATCCGGACATGAAGCATACGCCCGGCGTCGATATGACGACCGGTTCTCTGGGACAGGGATTCAGCGCGGCGTGCGGCATGGCGCTGGCCGGAAAGATCGACGGCGCTTCGTGGCGCGTCTATGCGATCCTCGGCGACGGGGAGCTGGAAGAGGGGCAGATCTGGGAAGCGGCCATGTTCGCCCATCATTATAAACTGGACCATCTGACGGCGCTGGTGGATAATAACGGCCTGCAGATCGACGGGAAGATTACCGACGTCATGTCTCCTGTGCCGATCGATGAAAAATTCGCAGCGTTTGGCTGGCATGTGATCCATGCGGACGGCCACGATGTGGAAGCGCTTCATGAAGCGCTGGAAGAAGCGCGGACTGTCAGCGGTCAGCCGACAGTCATCATCATGAAGACCATCAAGGGCAAAGGCGTGCCGGAAGTGGAAGGCCAGGTCGGATGGCACGGCAAAGCGCCGACGGAAGAACAGTGCGAACATTTCCTGAAAGAAGTAGAGGAGGCAGAATGATGGGCAAGGCAACTCGTGACGCATACGGCGAAGCGCTGAAGGAACTCGGCGCGGTCTATCCGGAACTGGTCGTCCTCGATGCAGACCTGTCTGCTTCGACGAAGACGCAGGATTTCGCCAAGGTTTATCCGGAGCGTTTCTTCGACTGCGGCATCGCGGAAGGCAATATGATGAGCACAGCGGCCGGACTTGCGGCGGCGGGCAAGATTCCTTTCGCTTCCACATTTGCCATTTTCGGGGCGGGCCGCGCTTATGAGCAGATCCGCAATTCCATCTGCTACCCGAATCTCAATGTCAAAGTGGCGCTGACGCATGCCGGCCTCACCGTCGGCGAAGACGGCGCGACTCATCAGATGCTGGAAGATATCGCACTCATGCGCGTCCTGCCGAACATGACGGTCATCGTGCCGGCCGACGCGGCGGAAACGAAGGCGGCGGTCAAATGGGCTGCCGGGTATAAAGGGCCGGTGTACATCCGCATGGGCCGCGCGAAATGCGACGACATCACCGATCCGGATGCGCCGTTTGTCCCCGGGAAGGCGGCGGTCCTCCGCAAGGGCTACGACATCACGCTGATCGGCTGCGGCATCATGACGGCAAAAGCGCTCGCGGCGGCGGATATCCTGAAAGGAGCCGGCATCACAGCCCGCGTCATCAACATGAGCTCCATCAAGCCGATCGATGAAGAGGCCATCATCAAGGCGGCTTCCGATACCGGAGCCATCGTCACGGCAGAAGAACATTCCGTCCGGGGCGGCCTGGGCAGCGCAGTGGCGGAAGTCGTGGTCAAAAATTGTCCGGTTCCCATGGCGATGATCGGTGTGGAAGACCGGTTCGGCGAATCCGGCAAGGCGGACGACCTGCTGAAGGCGTACGGACTCACGGCGGCGCACATCGCCGAGACGGCGCTCCAGCTGTATAAAAGAAAATAATGAAGCAATTGGAAACGGTTCTGTTCCGCGCAGGCGGGCAGGACCGTTTTCCTGTGCCAGTTTCCCGTCCGGCGGCGGGCCGATGCCGGATCAGGGCGGAAATCGGGAAAGTGACTTGCGGAAATCGGGAAAGTAGATTATAAAAGAATAAGTATCGTCTCGGGGAAGACGAAAACGTAAAGACTGGACGGCCGGCGGTTTCGGCCATCCGGCGTTCATCATCGATGGGAGAGGCGCGATATGATTACGCTCGAGCATGTCTATATCGAATACACTAAGACGCGGATTGCCCTGCGGGATATCAATATCCATGTGGACAAAGGGGAATTTGTCTTCATCGTCGGTCCGTCCGGCGCTGGGAAATCCACGTTCATCAAAATGCTGACGCACGAACTGGTGCCGTACAAAGGCTCCGTCATCGTGAACGGCGTGGAAGTGAATAAGCTGAAAAAAAGCCGCGTGCCGTATTACCGGCGGAAGCTGGGCATCGTGTTCCAGGACTTCCGTCTGCTGCAGGAAAAGACGGTGTTTGAAAATATCGCGTTCGTCCTGCGCGTCACCGGTGCGCGGAGCAAGAAGGAGATCCGGGAAAAGGTGAACCGCGTGCTGGATCTGGTCAATCTGCGGAACAAGGCGGGGGAATATCCCACGCAGCTGTCCGGCGGCGAACAGCAGCGCGTGGCGATTGCCCGGGCGCTGGTGAATCGGCCCACGCTCCTCATCGCCGATGAACCGACAGGCAATCTGGACCCGGTGACATCGGAAGAGATCATGGAGCTCTTCAACAACATCAATCACATGGGCACGACAATCATCATGGTCACGCACAACAAGGAACTGGTCAATGCCATGCACAAGCGCGTCGTCAGCATCGAAGACGGCCATATCGTCAGCGACGTCAAAAAGGGAGGCTATGATCTGCATGTTTAGTTCGCTCGGCTATTTCCTGAGTGAAACGTTCCATTCACTCATCCACAACAAGTTCATGGCCGTCGCCTCCATCCTGACGGTGACTCTGTCCATGTTCATCCTCGGCGTATTCCTTGCGGTGGTCCTGAATATGAATCACATGGCGGGGTATCTGGAAAGTCAGGTGGAAATGAGCGTCTACCTGAAAGACGGCCTTACCACGGAACAGGTCATGGGCGTGGGACGCCGGCTCAAGGCGCTGCCCGATCTGTCGGACCTGTCCTTCACGAACAAGGACCAGGCCATGGCGGAATTCCGGGAGCGGCTGGGCGACCAGGCGGCGATCCTCGACGCGGTGAACGGCAATCCGCTGCCCTCGTCCTATCAGCTTTCGTTCAGCAATCCGTCCGCGCTGAAGTCTGCGGCGGACGCCATCTCGCAGTATAAGGAAGTGGAGTCGGTCCAGTACGGGCAGGACATCATCGAGCAGCTCTACAAAGTTTCGCAGGCCATCCGGCTGAGCGGCGTCATCCTCATCGTCTTCCTGGCCGGGGCAGAGCTCTTCATCATTTCCAATACGATCCGGCTGACGGTCTTCGCGCGCCGGCGGGAGATCCAGATCATGAAATACGTGGGCGCGACGAACAGCTTTATCCGCTGGCCGTTCCTTTTCGAAGGCATGATCATCGGCCTCGTGGGTTCCGGGATCGCCGCGGCCGTGCTGTGGGAGCTGTACCGGGTGATGCTGGATGAAGCGGCTTCTGCCGGCCTTCTCTTCATCCCCTTCATCGGGGTCTATCCCTTCATGCTCCATGTGACGCTGCTCCTTCTCGGGGCCGGCATTTTCATCGGCATGCTGGGCAGCGCGATTTCCATCAGAAAATACATGAAAGTGTAACGGTATGAGCAGGTACAGCAGGATAACCGCCGCGGTGCTGGCCGCGGCGCTGATAGCAGGCAGCGCGGTGCCGTCCGTGGCCGACGATCTGGAAGATCAGCTCGCGGACATCCAGAGCCAGATCTCTTCCGCGCAGGAAGAGCAGGCCAACGCACTGGAAGTCATCAAGGCCGTCATGGGCCGGCTGGACGCCATCCAGGCGGAACTGGACGCGGCCAATGCGGAGCTGGAGCGAATTCACGGCGAGCAGGCCCGTCTGAACGAGCAGATCCGCCAGAACGAGATCGCGCTGCAGAAAGCCATCGACGACCTGCACGCGCGACAGGCGATTCTGGCGAAGCGCGTCCGCGCCATTTACATGCACGGCCAGCTGAACTATGTGGACGTCATCATCGGGTCCCGGAGTTTCAGCGATTTCGCGAACCGTCTGGAACTCCTGAAGCGCGTCATCCGCGCCGATTTCTCACTGATCCTCGAGATTCAGGACAAGCAGCGGGAAATCGAAGCGCAGCGGGCGCAGCTGGCTCAGGAGAAAGCGCAGCTCGATGCGCTCGAAGCGGAAGCGCAGAAAGCGCAGGAAGCCATCGAGGCCAAGCGGGCCGAGCAGCAGAGCGCTCTGGATGAAGCGCGCGCCCACAAGGCGGCGGCGGAACAGGTGGAACAGGAACTGCAGCAGGCGAGTGCCGACGTGCAGGCCCGCATCGAAGCGCGTCTCCGCGAGCAGCAGTCCGGCGGCGGCTATACGGGCGTCGTCGGCTCCGGCCAGCTCTCCTGGCCGTGCAGCGGCCCTATCACATCGCCGTTCGGCTACCGCGTGCATCCGATTTTCGGCGTCGAGATTTCCCATGCGGGCATCGACATCGGCGTGCCGGAGGGGACGCCGGTCCAGGCGGCGGACGGCGGCACGGTCATCGAATCGGGCTGGATCAGCGGTTACGGCTATACGATCATCATCGATCACGGGAACGGCATCCAGACGCTCTATGCACACAACAGCAGCCTGATCGCGGGATCGGGACAGTCCGTGTCGAAGGGCGAAGTGGTGGCGTATTCCGGTCAGACCGGCAATGTCACCGGGCCGCACTGTCATTTCGAAGTCCGCATCAACGGGTCTCCGGTGGACCCCATGGGCTATCTGTAACCGGATATCGAAAAGCCGAAGGAAAAAAATTTTATTCCTTCGGTTTTCTTATTGAAAGGAAATCATGAAACTGTCCGTAAAGAAAAAAATGGCGCTGCTCTGGTGCCTCTCGGTCGTCTCCGGTTCTGCGGCGCTGACGGGCCTGACCTTCCTGACGATCACCGATGATCCGGACGGACTGCTCCGTCTGGCGCAGACCTATGAGACCATCCATAAGGAATATTTCCGCACCGTGTCCGACCGGGAGCTGCTGGCCGGCGCGGCGCGCGGCATGGTAGATGCTCTGGGCGATCCCTACTCCCAGCTGCTGACCGGCCCGGCGTATGACAGCCTCATGGAGCAGACCAGCGGGGAATACGGGGGCATCGGCGTCGTGATCGGCGCCGGCGGGGACGGCCGTCTTTATATCCTGTCCGTTTTCCCGGGAAGCGCGGCGGAAAGCGCCGGCCTCCGGTCCGGAGATGAGATCCTCGCGGTGGACGGGCGCGAGGCGGCTGCCATGGATCTCGAAGAAGCGGCCGAAGCCATCCGTGGGGAAGTCGGCTCACGCGTCGTCATTGAATATCTGCGGAATGGCGTGCAGAGCACGGTGGAAGCGGTCCGCTCCGACGTGAGCCTGCCCACGGTAGAAAGCGCCATGGCGGCAGAGGGCATCGGCTATATCCATATCTATTCGTTTGCGTCGCATACGGCGGACGAATTCCGGACGCAATATGAAGGACTCGCCGCTCAGGGGATGAAGACGCTCATCCTCGATTTGCGCATGAATCCGGGCGGACTCATCGACTCTGTCGTAGCGGTGGCGGATCAGATCCTGTCTGCCGGCCCTGTCGTGAGTTATAAGGAAAAAGGCGGGGCGGTGCAGGAATTTTCCGTGACGGGGCAGGCTCACCCGCTCCCGCTCGTGGTGCTCATCGATGGAAACAGCGCTTCGGCCTCGGAGATCCTGGCCGGCGCCGTGCAGGACCGGAAAGAAGGCATCCTCATCGGAGAGCGGAGCTTCGGCAAAGGGACCGTGCAGGTAATCCATCCCATGGAGGACAAAGAAGCGCTGAAACTGTCCGTGGCGCAGTATCTCACCGCGGCGGGGCGGCGCATCGATAAGATCGGCATCCAGCCGGACGTCGCCGTCATCCAGAACGGGCGCATCTTCGACCCGGCGTCGGACAATGTGCTTCAGGCGGCCATCGAGACAGCCCGGTCCATGGAGCGCTCCGATTCATGAATCGGTTCCCGGCCATGCGCCGGGATTTTTCATGTCCGGCGGCCGGAAAAAGCGGGAGCTTACGCATTTTTCTTTTCGTTTTTGCCCCGGTTTACGGTATAATATAAAATACAATGTTTACGGCCCGGGGGAGATACACGGGGACAGTCAGAGAGAAAAAGAGGAGCTTATGTTTATCGATAAAGCGAGGATCATCGTACAGTCCGGCGCGGGCGGCGACGGCATGGTATCGTTCCGCCGGGAAAAATATGTGCCGCGCGGCGGCCCCAGCGGCGGCGACGGCGGGCAGGGCGGTTCTGTCATCATCCGGGCTGCCGGCAATATGAATACGCTCATGGACTTCCGCCGCCACCGGAAATTTGCGGCGAAAAAGGGCGAAAACGGCGGATCGAAAGACATGTACGGCAAGTCGGCGGAAGACGTCATCATCAAAGTGCCGCTCGGCACCATGGTCTACGACGTCAAGACGAACGAGCTTCTGGCGGATATGACCCACGAAGGGCAGGAAGCGCTCATCGTGAAAGGGGGCCGCGGCGGCCGGGGCAATGCGCACTTCGCCACCAGCGCGGTGCGCGCGCCGACCTATGCGGAAAAAGGAGAGCCCGGGGAGACGAAAGAACTCCGGCTCGAGCTGAAGGTACTGGCGGATGTGGGCCTGCTCGGCTTCCCCAGCGTGGGGAAATCCAGCCTGATCCGCAAGGTCTCCGGCGCACGGCCGGAGGTGGCGGCGTATCATTTCACGACGCTCACGCCCCATCTCGGCGTGGTGGCGCTGAGCGATGACCGGAGCTTCGTCATGGCGGATATCCCGGGCCTCATCGAGGGCGCGAGCCGCGGCGTGGGCCTCGGCCATGATTTCCTGCGCCATGTGGAGCGCACCCGCGTGCTGATCCACGTGCTGGACGCGGCAGGCAGCGAAGGCCGGGACCCGCTGGAGGATTTCCACATCATCAACAATGAGCTGGAACTGTACAGCCCGGCGCTGGCGCAGAAAAGACAGATCGTGGCCGCGAATAAGACCGATCTGATCACCGATCCGGAACAGCTGGCGGCGCTCAAAGCGCAGATCGAGAAGGAAGGGTATGAGTGCTTCCCCATCTGCACGCTTACCGGGGAAGGCATCCGGCCCCTCATGGAGCGGGCCTGGCAGATCCTGCAGGAGGTGCCCGCGCTGCCGGAAGCGGCGCCGGAAAAGACCATCATCTACGATGTGCCGAAAGATGAATTCGAGATCACCGTGGAGGACGGCGTGTATTTCGTCCGGGGCAAGCGCGTGGAGAAGCTGGTCAATATGACGAATTTTGACGACGCCTTTTCTCTCCGCCGCTTCGAGCGGGCGTGGAAATTCATGGGTCTGGACCGTCTGCTCCGGAAGGAAGGCATCCAGGAAGGCGATACGGTCGATCTGTACGGAATGGAATTTACGTTCTCGGAGAAGTCCTCCGGGGATGCGGAGGAATAAGATCGGAGGGCAGGCATGCTGACAGGAAAACAGAAACAGTATTTGAAAGCGATTGCAGTGAATTTTCCCGCGGTGGTGCAGATTGGCAAGGAAGGGCTGACGCCGTCCGTGGCGGACAGTGCGGAAGCGGCGCTCGCCGCGCGCGAACTCATCAAGATCCGGGTCAACCAGAATTCGGAAGAAGAGGTCGCCCACACAGCGTCTGTGCTGGCGGCGGAACTTCGGTGCGAAGTCGTCCAGATCATCGGCCGGAGCTGTCTCCTTTTCCGGCAGAAAGAAAAGAAGTCTCATTATGAGCTCCCGTAACGGCGCGTCCATGAAGGAGCGCATCCTCGGAAAGAAAAAGATCGTCATCAAGGTGGGCACCAGCTCCATCACCTATGACAACGGAAAACTGAATTTCCGCTTCATCGACCAGCTGGCCCGTCAGATTTCCGATCTGATGAACCGGGGCATCCAGGTCATCCTCGTGACGTCCGGCGCCATCGGCGTGGGGGTGCCGATCATCGGGTTCAAGGAAAAGCCGTCCTATCTTCCGTATAAACAGGCGGCCGCCGCCGTGGGGCAGGGATTCCTCATGAATGTGTACGAGCGTATTTTCCATGAATACGGCCGCCATGTGGGACAGGTGCTCCTCACAAAGGGCGATTCCCTGAATCCGAAACGGTACATGTATGCCCGCGGGATGATGATGGCGCTCCTTGAGCTGGGCGTGCTGCCCATCATCAACGAGAACGATGCGGTCGCCGCTGATGAGATCAAGATCGGCGACAACGACACGCTGTCCGCGACGGTGGCGAGCATCGCCGATGCGGACCTGCTGATCATCCTGTCCGATGTGGCCGGGCTGTACGATAAGAATCCCTCCCGGTATGCCGACGCCCGGCTGATCCCGGAAGTGGATTCCTTCAGCCGGGCGCTCTTCCGGACGGCGGAAGGGCCGGGGACGGCCCGCGGCACGGGCGGCATGTACACGAAGCTGCTGGCGGCGGAGATTTGCGTCCATTCCGGCATCGACATGGTCATAGCGCGGAGCGCGGAGCCGCAGGTGTTGTACCGCATCATGGACGGTGAAAGCGTAGGGACGTTCTTCCGGGCGGAAGATGTGCATCCGCAGATGAAGAAACGGAAAATGATCATCGGCGCGGATATCAAGGGGACGATCTTCGTCGACCAGGGCTGCTCCGACGCGGTGCTGCACCGGGGATCCAGCATCCTGCCGGTGGGCATCACCGGTGCGGACGGGGATTTTCAGGATGGAGACATCATTTCCGTCCGCTGCGGCGGGGAAGAGATCGCCCGGGGCATTACGCATTTCAGCCGGGCCGACGTGGAGAAGCTCTGCGGCGTTCATACTTCGGAAATCCCGCAGGCGCTGGGCTATGCCGCGCCGTATGATACGGTCATTCACAGAGACAATCTGCTCGTGCTTCACTGAAGGAGGCGGACGGCATGAATACAGAAGAACTGATCCAGGCGGTGCAGGCCGCGCGTCATGCGGCGGGCCAGCTGGCGCTCCTCACGGCGGAGGAAAAGGACGCGCTGCTGCAGTCGTTCCATGACAAACTGCTGGAAAAGCGGGAATTTCTGCTCGAAGCAAACCGGAAAGACCGGGAAAAAGCAAAGGAATACGGGCTGAGCGAAGCCATGACGGAGCGGCTCACCCTCACGGAACGGCGCATCGAAGAGATCGCCGAAGGGGCGGCGCAGCTCATCCGCCTGCCGGACCCGTGCGGACGGACGCTGGACCGTCGGACGCTGCCGAACGGCCTGCAGATCCTCCGCACCACGGTGCCTTTCGGCGTGATCGCCATGATCTATGAATCCCGGCCGAACGTCACGGCGGATGCGGCGGCGCTCTGCCTGAAGAGCGGCAATGCCTGCGTGCTCCGCGGCGGGAAAGAAGCACATTTTACCAATGCCGCCATGACAGAGATCCTTCACGAAGTGCTGCGGGAGGCGGGTGTCGAGGAAGCGGCGGTGACGAGCATTCTCGATCCGGACCGCCGTCTCGTGAATGAGCTCCTGACTCTGCGGGGACTGATCGATCTGGCCATCCCCAGAGGCGGCGCAGGCCTGATCCGCTTCGTCGTCGAGATGAGCACCGTGCCGGTCATCGAGACGGGGAGCGGCGTCTGCCACACCTATGTGGATAAGGCGGCCGACCTTGCCAAGGCGCTCCCCATCGTCATCAATGCGAAAACGCAGCGGCCTTCGGTATGCAATGCCATGGAGACGCTGCTGATTCATCAGGATATCGCGGAAAACTGGATCCCCGTCCTGTTCGCCGCGCTTCGGGAAAAAGGCGTGGAGCTCCGCGGAGACGAGCGGGTCCGCGCCATCATGCCGGATGTGAATCCGGCGGAAGAAAGCGACTGGAGCACGGAATACGGCGCGCTCATCCTGTCCGTGGCGGTGGTGGACTCCCTGGAGGCGGCCATCGCGCATATCCGGAAATACAGCACGGGCCATTCTGAATGCATCGTATCGGAAGACCGGGAGGCCATCCGCACGTTCATGAACCAGATCGACGCGGCATGCGTCTATGCCAATGCTTCTACCCGCTTCACGGACGGCTTTGAATTCGGGTTCGGGGCGGAAATCGGCATCAGTACGCAGAAACTTCACGTGCGGGGGCCGGTGGGCCTCGAGCCGCTCGTGACGTACAAATACAAGATCTTCGGAAACGGACAGATCCGGGAATGACGGACCGCCCGGGAAAAAGGAAGGCGCCGCCGATGACGGGAGCGGAGAAGCTCCGGTGGTGGCTCTATTACCATCTCCGCACGCAGAAAGGCCGGTATGAGGTGTATCATTTCGCCGAATGGCTGCTCTGCATGGGACTATTGATTGCATGTATGGAAGCGGTGCTGACATGGCTCGACGTATAGGCGTTTTCGGCGGTTCGTTCAATCCCATCCACATCGGCCATCTGGTCATCGCCGAGGCCGCATGGCAGGAATTTGCACTGGAGCACGTGCTGTTCATCCCTACGGCGGACACGCCGAACAAGACGATGCACCACATCGATAAGTACATGCGCTACCATATGGTGGAACTGGCCATCGCGGACAATCCGCATTTCGTCATCTCGCCGATCGAACTGGAGCGGAAAGGGCCGTCCTATACGGTGGATACGATCCGCCTGTTGCAAGAGGAAGCGCCGGCGGATACGGAATTTTATTTCATCGCCGGGACCGATGCCGTAGCGGATCTGCCCACGTGGAAATATAACCGGGAGCTTCTCGCTTCCTGTCATTTCATCTGTGCCAGCCGTCCGGGCGATGTGGAGAAGGTTCGGCGGTCTGTGCGGTATTTCGGCGCGCTGGGCCGGCAGAAAATTCATTTCCTGCGGACGCCGGAGCTGGAGATTTCCTCGACCATCCTGCGCGGGCTGATCCGGGCGGACCGGTCCGTGCGGTATCTCATCCCGGAGCCGGTCATCAGATATATCCGGGAAAAACAGCTGTACAAGGGGGCATGGTAATGCATATTCATCAAATCAGAAGCGAGCTGAAAGAGTGCCTGTCCGCCAAACGGTATCGCCACACGGAAGGCGTCGCGGCGTCTTCCCGTGAGCTGGCCGCACGGTACGGCGCTTCGCCGGAGAAGGCGGAACTGGCCGGGTGGGTGCATGACTGCGCCAAGGAAATGACGCTGGACGAGATGAAGGCGCTCGTCCGGGAAGGCGGACTGGCAGTGGACGCGCCGGTGCTGAAGAGCCGCGCGCTGCTCCACGGACCGGCCGGCAGCGTGTATGCGCGCCTCCATTTCGGCATCGACGATGCGGAGATCCTGAGCGCTGTCTTTTATCACACCACGGGGAAACCGGATATGTCCCTCCTGGAAAAGATCGTGTTCCTGGCCGATTATATCGAACCGTCTCGTGATTTCCCGGGAGTGGAGGAGCTCCGCGCGCTGGCAGAACAGGATCTGGACAGAGCGCTGATTGCGGCCTACGATTCTACGATCCGGCATCTGGCGGAGCAGCATGTCTATATCTATGATCTGACGATCGCCGGCCGGAATTATCTGATCCTTTCTCAACGGCATGCGCAGGCAGAATGAAAAAGACGAAAACGAGAATCCGATATAAGAAGCTCCTGATCTGCCTCCTGCTGGCAGCAGCGGTGCTGGCGGCGGCCGTCTACGGCGTGCTGGCGCTCCTTGCCTGGCTCCGCGCGCCTGCGGCGGCGCCGGTATCAGGTGCGCCGGCTGATTCGGAGTATTATCTTTTCATCGGCACGAGCGACGGCGGGAAGCCGCAGGCGGACAGCCTGATCCTGGCATCCGTCAACCGGGCCGGCCAGTCGGTCTATGCGGTTTCGCTGCCCGGTCATACGCGCATCAGCCGGACGGGCGAGCCGCTGCTGCTCCTGCGGGACGCCTACGCGGAAGGCGGCGCGGAAAAAACGGTGAGCGCCGTAGAGAATCTGCTCCATATCCGCATCGGCCGGTATGCGGTCTTTGACCGGGCCAGTTTCTCCACTCTGATCGGCCATTTCAGCGGCGTAGACCTGTATGTGGAAAAGAACATGGATCACACCGATGCGTCCGGCACGCCGGATATCGATCTCCGGCAGGGTTTCCAGACGCTCGAAGGCGAAGAAGCCTACGGGTATCTGCGCTTCATCGATCAGGAAGAAGGGGAGATCGGCCGCATCCAGCGGGAAGAACGGTTCTTCAAGGCGCTCCTCGCCCAGGGGCGGGAACATCTGCGTCCGTACAGCTGGGCGCTGGTGCGGTATTACTGGAGCTCGCCGGACACGAATATCACCGCCGGCGAAGCGGCGTCCATCGTATACGACATCATGGGATTCCCGGCGGACAATCTGCATTTCGTGATCCTTCCCGGGGAGGTCCGCGCCTATGACGGACAGAACGTGTGGGAAATCAATCCCGTGGAAATTCAGAAAGTAGTGGGTCTGACCATAGACCAGTAAGGAGACAGGAATGACAGCACAGGAAAAACTGGATATCATCTGCAAGGCCATTGCCGATAAAAAGGGCGTGCAGATCCGGATTCTGAACGTATCCGATCTGACGTCCATTGCGGATTACTTTGTCCTTTCTACCGTACGGAACCAGAGACAGGCGCAGGCGGCGGCGGAAGAAGTGGAGGAAAAAATGGAGGCAGCGGGCGAACGGCCTCTCCGTCATGAAGGCCTCCGGGAAGGGGACTGGGTCCTTCTCGATTTCAGCGATATCATCGTCCATATCTTCACCGATGAGGAACGCCGCCGGTATGAACTGGATACGCTCTGGGGCGAAGCGCCGGTCAGGGAGTATCACGAATCGGAAGCGTCTGCCGAGGGAGGACAGGCATGAGCGAGGCTGCCGGAACGCCCGTGTGGAAGGAAAATTCCATCGCCGAGATGAAAGTAGCGCGTCTGGCGTCCTTCGGCGCGTTCCTGGACGCGGGGACCGGAAATTCTGCCGATGACATCCTGCTCCATAAGGATCAGCAGACGGCGGAGCTGAAGGCGGGGGATACCGTCCGGGTATTCCTGTATCACGATCCGCATCATCGGATGACAGCCAGCATGCGGATGCCGCAGATCCCCGTAGGCGGCATCGGCTATGTGGAAGTGCTCCTCACGACCCGCTTCGGCGCCTTTGTGGAAGCGGGCACGGAGCGCGGCATATTCCTGCCGCATACGGAAACCATCGGGGATATCCGCGCCGGGCAGAAGATCTGGGTGCGCCTCTATGTGGACAAGACCGGACGTCTGGCCGTATCCATGCATGTGGAAGAAGCCATGCAGCGCATCGCCAGGCCGGCCCGGGGCATCAAGGTGGGGGGAAAAATCACCGGTACCGTCTATAATATCACCGGAGACGGCGCCTTCATCATAACGCGGGAAAAGTGGATCGCTTTCCTGTATCGGAAGGACATGCCGCGCCGGCTGGCCATGGGAGAAGAAGTCACTGGCCGCGTGACATTCATCCGGGATGACGGGCGGCTCAATATTTCTCTGCGTCCGCAGAAGGAGAAAGCCATCGAATCGGACAGCGCGCTGCTTCTGTCTTATCTGAAAGCGCACGGCGGGACGATGCTGTTCTCCGATCACAGCGATCCGGCAGAAATCAAAGCCGCGTTCGGTCTCAGCAAGGCGGCCTTCAAGCGGGCCGCAGGGCATCTGCTGAAAGAAGGAATGATCACGGCCGAGGCAGACGGCACGTACCGGCTGGTGTGAGGGACGATGCCGGGCAATATAAAAGCAATAAAAAAGAGGGAACTCTGGATAGAGGGTTCTCTCTTTTTATTTGCTTTTTATCAGTAATGCCGGTACAGGCCGACCACTTTCCCGAGGATGGTCACTTCCTTGGCGATAATCGGCTGATAGGCGTCATTTTCCGGCTGGAGACGGATGTGGTCCGCTTCCCGGTAGAATCGTTTCACCGTCGCGTCATCATGGCCGACAAGGGCGACGACGATCTCTCCGTTTCTGGCGGTGTCCTGCTGGGCCACGATGAGAAGGTCGCCCTCCATGATGCCCGCATTGATCATGCTGTCGCCGCGAACCGTGAGGATGAAGCAGTTCTGGCTGCCGATCAGCTCTGCCGGCAGGGGAAGAACCGTTTCCACTCGTTCATCCGCAATGATCGGATCGCCTGCACGGACAGCGCCTACGACCGGCGTCGGCAGGAGCTTCTTATGCCGCCAGGACATGTCTTCCGTCAATTCAATCGCGCGGGAGCTGGCCGGGTCCCGTTTGATGACGCCCAGCTTTTCCAGACGGCCCAGATAGTTGTGGACCGTCGAGGTCGAGCGGAGCCCTACGGCATTGCAGATTTCCCGGACGGTGGGTGGATAGCCGGATTCCTCGATTTTCTGACGGATATAGTCGAGGATGCTCTGTTCACGGCTGGTCAGGCCGCGGTCATATCCCAATTTTCTCGGCAAAGTCATTCATCCTTTCTGTCGCATAGTCAAATCATTCCAATTTTGTTTGCTTTTCTTATTATTCTCATTATAAAGGATTCTCAGGGGAAATACAAACGCGCGTTCATCGAAAATACGCTTGACCGAACAGAGTTTCTGTTATAGAATATAAACATCAAAAGAACGTCAGTTCCGGGAATAAAGATTCACGAATGATCCGGTCATCATTATCAGGAGGCAGTCATGAAAAACCGTAGAGTCAAACGTTTTGCTTTTCTTTTTCTGTCGGCGGTTTTTCTCTGCGCGGCGGTCTCGCAGGCTGCCTTTCCTGAGAAGAAGGCAGAGTTCACGGAAGTGACCGTGGAAGAGCATCAGACGCTGTGGGATATCGCATCCGCGCATACGGATGAAGAAACGGATATCCGTCAATATATTTACGATATCCGTCAGCTCAATCATATTTCTGATCCCGGCCATTTGCAGCCAGGGCAGGTCATCCGCATTCCCAAACTGAAAGCGCTGTAACAGGCGCAGCACAAAAGAGGCATCTCATAGAGATGCCTCTTTTGTGCTGTCACGAACGCGTGTTTTTTCTTCGGCTGAACATCATGGCGACCGGGTTATTCACAAAGAGATCGCCTTCATTGATATACCGCCGCACCATCTCCACAGAGCGGTGACGGGTCTGCTTCATGATGATCCGTTCTTCCAGTCCGGAGAGCGCCGCCGAAGTGGCAAATCCGTGGCGAAGGCTGTGCGCGCCGTACAGCTCCGGGTCCAGCCCGATCAGGGACACATATTTCTTGATGATCAGATTGATGCTCTTATCGCTGATGTGTCCGGAGCCGGGCTGTCCGCTTTTCAGGATACGCCGGAACAGCGCGCCGGAATGGAGGTCTGCCCGGCGGAGCCAGTTTCTGACGGCCGTCACTGCGCAGAGGTTCGTGTCCTCGATGTAGGGGATGCCCACCTGCTGGCCGGCTGAGGTCTGGTCCGTCTTGGAATGGGTGATGGTGACCACCATGCCCTGCGAGAAAAAACGCAGATCTTCCACGTCCAGTTCGGCGATCTCACTGCGGCGGAATGCGCCCATGAAGCCGAGAAGCAGGATGGCTTTGTCCCGCACATCAGTCAATTTCGTAGAATCCATCAGAGAGACCATTTTCTCGATTTCTTCCCAGTAGATCGGGGTCTTGCCTTTCTGCGCCACGCCTTTCTGCCGGCTCAGACCGATCAGCGCTTCCCGCACCATCCAGTCCTTGCAGGGGTTTTCGGCGGAGAGGCCCGCCGCGTGGTAATTCTCCGATATGGCGCTGACGCGCCGGCGAATCGTGGCGACCGTCGCATAATCGGCCAGATCGTTGATGTAATTGATGATGGTTTCCGGCGGGGCAGGAAGGGGCTTCTCATGATGAAAAGCGCACCAGTCGCAGAAATCATTCCAGTCCGATTCGTACGCGTCGATCGTATGTTCCGCCTTGGTGTCGGCAATAGACTGCAGGCTCTTGTCAGACAGTGCAGAATGGGTCTGCTCCAGATAATTTTTCCGTATGTAAAAATCCGAACGTTCCGTCATGTAAATCCTTCCTTAGAAATTACGTATCCATATCTAGAAGTTTTCGTTTTGCTACCGTGAACTCCTCATCCGTGAGCGCTCTGGAAGCATGGAGTGCCGCGAGCCGTTCCAGACCGGACAGGAAATCGGGAGAAGATGTACCCGGAGAAGAGGGAGACTGCTTCTCACGATAGTCCGCCATTAGATGGCGGACATATTCGGCGAAATCACCCACATCCGTGCCTGCATTCTTTAAAAAGACCGTGCGGCCGCCGATATGAATATGAAGGCAGCCTGAGATGAGAGCTGAAGAATATTGCAGGGAGGTGATCTCATCATAGGGGAAACTGGCCACATGCCGGCCCCACAGGAGCCCCTTGTGCATGTAAAGCAGGCGCTTTTCCGTGGCGAAAAGGACGCCGTATTCGTAATTCTTATCATCCTCCTTTTCATTCTCACTGTAATCCCCATCGATGAAGGCAAGGATGGATTCATTCTCATCGAGCAGGCGGACAAGATCCTTCGTATCCGTTACAGGCAGGAAGACATCGCCCTTCGGCAGTGATTTTATCTGACGGATCACCTCATCTTCTGTAGGCATAGGAAACACCTCCCATTCTGATCTGATGATAAAAAATGTCTTGAAGGGCTTATCATATTTCATAAAAAACTCGCAAAGAGATGAAGAAAATCATGATAAATGCCGACAAACACTGGAGAAATAGGTGATTACAAACCCACGGGAAAACAGTTAATATTTTGCTTCCGATAATTTAATGTTATCGGAAGTAAAATGAAAAATCAAGGGATTTCTGGGGATTTCTGCTTCCGGATACCGGCAAAATAAAAAAGCAGGAAACGTCCTGCTTTTTTATACGATCAGCTCTGGTGACGGAACGCATACAGTTTTTCTGTCACGCGGCTGACTTCGTAGTCGAGCTTTTCCGTGTCGATGGTGAGCAGCTCCTTGTGGCGCATGAGGAGCTGGCCATTGACCATGACGGTGTCCACATCCATGGAATTGCCTGCGTAAACGGCCAGTGAGATGCTGTTGAAGCGCGGCTTCCAGTGCCAGCCGCTCCGGTCGACGAGAATGAGGTCCGCCAGATACCCCTCTTTCAGCTCTCCCAGATCATCATAGCCGAGGCATTTTGCCCCGTCCCGTGTCGCCATCTGGAGCGCTTCGTCCGCTTTGACAGCGAAAGGATCGAGCGTAGCGGCCTTGTGGATCAGCGCAGCCAGACGCATCTCGGCGAACATGTCCAGTTTGTTGTTGCTGGACGCGCCGTCCGTACCGAGCCCCACCGTGATGCCGGCCTGACGCATTTTCGGGACCGGTGCGATGCCGGAGGCCAGCTTCAGGTTGCTGCCCGGATTGTGTGCCACCCTCACGTGCTTCCGGGCCATGATCTCGATGTCCTCATCTGTGACATGAACGCAGTGTGCCGCCAGCGTCGGGCAGTCGAAAAGGCCGATCTGGTCCATGAGCGCGATGGGTGTGACGCCGAATTTTTCCCGGCAGGTCTCCACCTCCCCTTTCGTCTCCGACAGGTGGATGTGGATCGGAATGCCGTATTTCTCCGCCGTGTCCCGGACTTTTTTCAGATAGTCCGGCGGGCAGGTGTACGGAGCGTGCGGGCCGAGCATAACGCGGATGCGGCCGCCGCAGGCCCCGTTCCATTTCCGGTACAGTTCCACGTTCTCTTCCAGCGACTTCAGTCCGTTCGGCGTGACGCCGGCGAGGCCCCGGGCGATATTCCCGCGGATGCCCGCCGCTTCTGCTGCCTGTGCGCAGGAATCCATGAACATGTACATATCGCAGAAAGCGGTCGTGCCGCCGCGGATCATTTCCGCGAAGGCCAGCATGCTGCCCCAGTAAACGATATCATCATCCAGATGGGCTTCCGCCGGCCAGATCATGTTCTGGAGCCAGTCCATGAGCGCCAGATCGTCCGCATAGCTGCGGAACAGCGTCATGGCCACATGGGTATGCGCATTGACCAGTCCGGGAAGCGCCAGCATCCCTTCCCCGTCGATGACCTGGTCACAGCCGGCGGCATCAGCGTCCGCCGGAAATGATGCGATCCGTTTCCCATCGATGAGGATATTTTTGCCTTCATTAACCTGGCCATCCTGGTAAACAGCCACATTTTTGATCAGTGTCTTCATGGTGCGCCTCTTATTCCTGATTCAGATAATCCTGCTGTTCCTGCGTGAGCACATCGATTTCGTACCCCATGGAATGCAGTTTGATTTCCGCGATGTGGCGGTCCAGTTCGCGGGGCAGCAGGTACAGATGCGGTTTGAGCTCTCCCGCATGCTGACAGAGATAGGAAGCCGCCAGCGCCTGCATGGCGAAGGACAGGTCCATGATTTCCGCCGGATGCCCGTCGCCTGCCGCGAGATTGACCAGACGGCCTTCCGCCATGAGGTAGACGGTTTTTCCGTTCGGCAGTACGTAGCCCTCGATGTTTTTCCGCGCTTCATAGTGGGACGTGCAGATGCGGTCCAGATCCTTCTTGCTGACTTCCACATCGAAATGGCCCGCGTTCGCGCAGATAGCGCCGTTTTTCATCTTCAGGAAATGCTTTTCCACGATGACGTTGATGTCGCCTGTGACGGTGAGGAAGATATCGCCCAGCGGCGCGGCTTTTTCCATGGGCATCACGTCGAATCCGTCGAACACGGCTTCCACGGCCTTGATCGGATCGACTTCCGTGACGATGACATGCGCGCCGAGTCCCTTGGCCCGCATGGCGCAGCCTTTGCCGCACCAGCCGTAGCCGGCGATGACGACGGTCTTTCCCGTCACGGTGAGATTGGTGCTGCGGATGATGCCGTCCCAGGCGGACTGGCCGGTGCCGTAGCGGTTATCGAACAGATATTTGCAGTAGGAATCGTTGACGGCGATCATCGGGAAAGCCAGACGGCCGTTCCGCTCCAGATTCTTCAGGCGCTGGATGCCGGTGGTCGTTTCCTCAGAACCGCCGATGAGGCGTTCTTTTGCATCCGATCTGGTGGTGTGCAGGAGATTCACCAGATCCCCGCCGTCGTCGATGATGATGTGCGGCTTATGATCCAGCGCTTTGTTCAAGAACATGGCGTATTCTTCATCGGTGCAGCCATGCCAGGCGTAGACCGTCACGCCCTGGCTCACCAGACCGGCGGCGATGGGATCCTGTGTGGAGAGCGGATTGCTGCCGGTGACAATTACATCCGCGCCGGCGGCTTTCAGCGTCAGCGCCAAATAAGCCGTCTTGGCTTCCAGATGAATGGACATCACGATGGTCTTTCCCTTGAATACCTGATCCCGGATGAAATCTTCGCGGAGCGCATTCAGGGCGGGCATGAAATTTTCCACCCAGTGGATGCGCTGCATTCCTTCCGCAGCGAGAGATATATCACAAATCATGGAATCACTCATTGGACAGGCTCCTTTCATATTGAGAAATACTGTCGGCAAAGGGCGGCGTGAGCACTCCCCTTTCCGTAATGATGCCGCGGATGAGTTCCGCCGGCGTCACATCAAAGGCAGGATTGTAGACCGGTACGCGGCGCGGAGCCGTGTAGACGCCGCCGAAGCGGCGCACCTCGTCGGCGTCCCGCTCTTCGATGACGATGTCCTTTCCGCTTTGGATGGTGAAATCAAAGGTCGAGAACGGAGCGGCGATATAAAAAGGAATGTGGTGATAGGCAGCCAGCACAGCGAGGCTGTACGTGCCGATTTTATTGGCGGTGTCCCCGTTGGCGGCGATGCGGTCGGCCCCGACGATGACTGCATCGATCCGGCGGTCCCGCATGACGGCGGCGGACATGGTATCGGCGATGAGACAGCACGGGATGCTGTCCTCCATCAGTTCTGTAGCGGTGAGGCGGGCTCCCTGCAGGAGCGGGCGGGTCTCGTCGGCATAGACGCAGCGGATCTGGCCCCTTTCCGCCAGCGTGACGAAGACGCCGAAGGCGGTGCCGATGCCGGCGGTCGCCAGCGCGCCCGTATTGCAGTGCGTCAGGAGGTTGAGTCCGGTCCGGCCCGCAAACAGCGCGGCCCCGTTCTCCCCGATGCGGCGGCAGGTCGCCCGGTCTTCCTCCTCGATGGCCTGTGCCCGGGCCAGCAGGTTTTCTTCGGCCATTTCCGGAGCCGAAGCTGCAAATACGTCTCTCATCTGCCGGACGGCCCAAGACAGATTGACGGCAGTGGGACGGGCCTGATCGATATAGGTACAGGCATCGTGGAACCGGGAGGAAATGGCCGCCCAGTCCCCTCCTCCTTTCTGCGCCTCCCGGAGCGCCAGGACACAGGCATAGGCCGCGGCAACGCCGATCGCCGGCGCGCCCCGCACGGCCAGGATGCGAATCGCATCGGCGACCTGACGGGACTCCGTGCAGTCCCAGTAGACGAGCTGTTCCGGCAGGAGCGTCTGATCCAGCAGGCGGAGCGCCTTCCCTGTCCAGGTCAGGGAACGGAGCGTGTCTTTCATAAGTGGAATCCTCCGAAATCCGCGGCGGCATGCCGGCAGGCACAGTCCGTATCCGGATCATAGCTGCCGGACAGGATCGTGATGATCCGGCGGAAGCTGTCGATATTCTGATTCATGCAGTCCACCACTTCCTTATGCGTCAGGGCGGTCGGAGAAATGCCTGCGGCAAAGTTCGTCACCATGGAAATCGTCGCATAGCAGATTTCCGCTTCCCGGGCGAGCTGGCATTCCGGCGCATTGGTCATGCCTACCACGTCAGCGCCCCACAGGCGGAACGCTTTGATTTCGGCGGGCGTTTCGAAACGCGGCCCTTCCGTGCAGATGTAGGTGCCGTGCGGATGGATGACGATGCCGGCTTCCCGGCCGGCCTTCAGCACAGCGCTGCGGAGCGTTTCGCAGTATGGATGGGTCATGTCCAGATGGGCCACGCCGTACCGCTCGCCGTCGAAGAACGTGCCGATGCGGGATTTCGTCATGTCGATGAACTGATCCACCAGCACGAGATCGCCCGGCTTGTAATCCGGATTGAGCGATCCGACGGCGGTGGTGGAAACGACGGCCGTCACGCCGAGCAGCTTCAGCGCGTAAATATTGGCGCGGTAGTTGATCTTGTGCGGCGGGATGGTGTGATGCACCCCGTGCCGGGCCAGGAAAATGATTTCCCGATCTCCAAAAAATCCAGATTCGTAACTGGCGGTCCCATAGGGGGTCTCGATGGTGTGGGACGTCACATTCTGCAGAATCCCCGGGTCGTAGACGCCGGTCCCGCCGATGAATGCCAAGCGGCTCATGTTACTGGACTCCTTTCTTTTCTTCTTCGAACCATTTCTTCAATACTTCCCTGCGGATCGTATAGGTCTTTCCGCAGTAATGGCAGACGATCTCGATGGACGGTTCTTTCAGGAGGTCTTCCTGTTCTGCGGGAGGCAGCGTCGTCAGTGTCGATCGGATCCGTTCTTCCGAGCAGGTGCAGCGGAAGGTCAGCGGCGCTTCTTCCAGCAGGTCGAAGCCGCCCTGTGCGAGCAGGCTTTCCAGAGAGTCGGGAGCCCCTGCTTCCGCCGTCAGGTCCCAGCGGGACATATCCCGGAAATAGTCGGCAAATTTCCCGATGTCGCCCTGCGGCATGAGCTGCGCCAGGAAACCGGCGGAACGGGTCACCTGCCCGGATGCATCCATCCGGAGGGCCAGAGAGACGGCAGACAGCGTCTGCTCCGACGTATTGAGATATTCCGTCAACCCCGCGGAGATCTCGCCGCGGCTGAGATTGACCGTGCTGGTGTACGGCATCTTCAGCAGGGAATACCGGGTCACGAACAGCTGGCCGTGCTCGCTGGACAGGGCCGCTTCATTCTCCGGGGTGCAGTCCAGACCGGCCCCGGCTTCCGGATGGTCGAGATAGCCCCGTACAAAATGGCCGTCATAGGCGTCCACATGGATATTGCCCAGCGGGCTTCCGGTGACCCATTTGAAGGATACCCCTTCATGATTTTTAAAATCATTGGCCAGGATGGCGGCGCCGGTCATGGCTTTGGACAGGATGGACGCGGAGAGGCGCGGCAGATGGTGAATGGCTTCCGCTTCTGCGGCCGCGCCGGATGTGTCGGCGACGGTGAGCCGGATGCCGTCGCGGCTCAGATAATGCTGGATGCGGTTGGTCTGCAAGGGAATCTCCTTTCTCTCGGTGATAAGGAAGGCCCACATGCGTCTGTGGGCCTATGTGTAAAAATCAGCAGCGAAGCGCTTCTATGGCCGCTTTCCGGTCGGATTTTCCGAAGACCGAGGAGCCTGCCACAAGGACATCAGCGCCGGCCTCCTTCAATGCGTGCACATTATCGGAGGAAACGCCGCCATCGACTTCGATCTGAAGGTCCGGGCGGCCAGCCTCTTCGGCCATCCGGCGGAGCTTCCGGATCTTATCGAGGGTATAGGCAATGAATTTCTGGCCCCCAAAGCCCGGATTGACGGACATGATCAGCACGAAGTCGAGGATCGGGAGCAGTTCTTCCGCCATCGCCAGCGGCGTACCGGGATTCAATGCCAGCCCTGCCTGGATGCCCCGATCCTGGATGTCATGGATGAGCCGATCATGATGCACGGCCGCTTCGGCGTGGAAGGAAATCATCTGCACGCCGGCCGCTTCCAGCGCGTCGAAATACAATTCCGGACGGCAGGTCATGAGATGGGCGTCAAAAGGAAGTTTCGTGCAGGGACGGAGCGCCTTGATGACCGGCGCTCCGAAGGTCAGGTTCGGGACGAACTGCCCGTCCATGACATCCAGATGAAGCAGATCGGCGCCGCCCTGCTCCACATCCTGCACCTCTTCGGCCAGACGGGAAAAATCGGCGGACAATAGCGAAGGAGCGATGAGCATGATGACCTCCTGTAGGGTTAATACTTGACTTTATTATCTTTCAGTTCCTGCAGCGCCTGGCAGTAAGACTGGTATCGGGACGGCAGGATGTCCCCTCTTTCCACGGCTTCCCGCACGGCACAGTCCGGTTCTTTCTGATGCATGCAGTCGGAAAAACGGCAATGACCGAGATACGGCCGGAAGTCGCGGAACAGGTACCCCGCGTTTTCCGGCGGAATACCGTCCAGCGTGAGGGAAGTGTAGCCCGGCGTGTCCATCAGGAAGGACTGTTCGCCGAAAGGGATGAGCTCTGCGTGCCGGGTCGTATTTTTTCCCCTGCCGGTCTTCGCGCTGACGCTTCCCGCGGTGAAGACGTCCCGGCCGAGGAAATGGTTCAGAAGGGAGCTCTTTCCTACGCCTGAGGGACCGGAAAATGCGATGATGTGACCGCGGAGCGTCTCGGCCAGCTCTTCCAGTCCGGCACCGCTGCGGGTCGATGTGCAGATGGCCGGGAACCCCGCTTTTTCATACATTCTGCGCAGCGTCTCCGCTTTGTCTGGTGCGAGATCAGCCTTATTGAAACAGAGCAGAATCTCGATACCCGCGTCCTCCGCCAGCAGGATCATTTTATCGAGCGTATACAAATGAACGTCCGGCGTCTTCACGGCCGATGTCAGGACGATCCGGTCGATATTGACCGCGGCGGGCCGGCGAAGCGCCGTCCTGCGGGGATGGACTTTTGTGATGACGGCCTCCGTGGAAGCTTCCGGCAGTTCGTAGTCGACCAGATCGCCTACGAGCACGTCCGTCGTGCGTTTCAGACGGCCCCGGGAGCGGCACAGATGGAGCCGGCCTTCGTTGCCCCAGATGGAGAAATATCCGTTCTGGTTCTTGATGATCCGGCCCTGCATCAGAGTTCCCTGTCCTGAATCACGGAGTTGTCGACCAGTACCTGCACGCGGACCTTTCCTTTGCCGGACACTTCTCTCGAGATGACGGAGCCGGGTTCTGCTTCACTGCTGTATACGGTATGGCGGCCCTCATCATCGGTCACGATGATCTCCACGTGGCGGGCTTTCCCTTCCTTCGGAATGGAGATATTGACGGATCCCCGCTTCTCTCCGGCTCCGGCAGCGGTTTCCGCCGCACTGCCGCGGGTGACCACCAGATCGACCCGGCCGCCCGGTGCGGTGCTTCCGGCCTGCGGCGTCTGGGAAACGACCAGATTGGCCGGATCATCCGCTTTCAGGGACCGGTCCTGCGAAGTAACAGTGCCTACCGTCAGCTGAGCGGCCGTCAGCGCATTCCGCGCATCGGCGAGCGTCATATTCACCACGTTCGGCACGACGGCCTGTTTTTCATTGATCTGGATATTGACGACGGTCCCTTTTTCCGCGCTGGAGCCGGGAGCCGGCGTCTGGGAAATGACGACATCCGACGGCATGGAGCTGTCATTGGCCCGCTCCACGGCACCGAGTTTCAGATGCAGCCGGGACAGCTGTTCCTGGGCCTGCGCCAGCGTCATGCCCTTCAGGTCGGGGATTTCCATGACGACGCCGCCCTTGCTGACCGTCAGATGGATGATGCGCTGTTCCTTCACGTCCATGCCGGCTTCCGGGGTCTGGGAGATGACCTGTCCGGCGGGGACTTTGTCGCTGGCAATCTCATCGATGGAGACGCGGAGATTTTCCGATTTCAGGAGGGTCTCGGCCGCTGCAGCCGGCTTCCCCACCACATCCGGCACGGTGATGTTCTTGGAGCTCCAGAAATTGCCGAAGCTGAAGAAGGCCCAGATAAAGGCGCCGAGAAACAGAAGGATCATGGCGATCCATATATATTTCTGCGGCAGGTGGGTGATCACATAAGCCAGATAGCGTTCACGGGCCTTGATGGTCGGTTCCGGTTTCTTCACACGGGGGGTGGCAGGCTTTGCCACTGCCGCGAAATCCGGATGCGCCGGCTTGTAGATGGAGGTCGTGAAGCCCTGCGCGATTTTCAGTTCGGAAATGAAATCGGAGACCGTGTCATACCGTTTTTCCGGGTCGCGCTGAAGCGCAGTCAGGAGGCATTCCTCCAGCATGGGAGAAATCGCCGGATTGAACTTGGTCGGCCGGGGGATATCGTTCTGGATGTGTTTCAGTGCGATGCTCACCGCCGTATCCCCGTCGAAAGGCAGATGATGGGTGAGCATTTCATACAGGACGATGCCCAGCGAGTAGATGTCGGTCTTTTCCGTGACCTGATCCCCCGCCGCCTGTTCCGGCGACAGGTAATGGACCGAGCCCAGGATGGATTCCCGGTTCATGATGGTCGAAGAATTGATGACGCGGGCAATGCCGAAGTCCGTCACTTTCACCTTGCCCGATTCGGTCAGCAGGATGTTGTGCGGCTTGATGTCGCAGTGCACGATGCCGTTCCGGTGCGCCTCTTCCAGCGCGCTTCCGATTTCGATGGCGATCTTGACGGCCGTATCGATGGGAATATTGGGATGGGACTGGATGTACTGTTTCAG
The DNA here is from genome assembly GCA_944390485.1 of Veillonellales bacterium. Lineage (GTDB taxonomy): Bacteria > Bacillota > Negativicutes > Veillonellales > Dialisteraceae > UBA1822. The sequence goes on along the minus strand of CALXPQ010000001.1, from coordinate 273,975 downwards.
AGTGGTCCCTTCCACATACTCCATGATGATATAGTAGACGCCCTGGTCGCACCCCACATCGTAGATGCCCACGATGTTCGGATGGCTCAGCTTGCCGGCAGACTGCGCCTCATGACGGAACCGGACCACGAAATCGTTGTCTTCTGCAAAATTGCTGTGAAGGATTTTCACTGCCACCACACGGTCGAGCAGGATATCTTTGGCCATATAGACATCGGCCATGCCGCCGGACCCGATCTTTTTGACGATCTGGTAGCGGTTATCGAGTAATTTTCCAGTCATGGTTCAGCTCCCTTATGTCGCATCAGGGGTAAATTGGATGAATATGGCAGAGATATTATCCGTCGCGCCGGCGTCGTACACCTCGCACAGCAGTTTTTCCGCACACTCTTTCAGCGCATCCTCCGCGCCGCCGCAGTCCCGGAGCGCCGTTTCAATCACAGCGTCATCCACCAGCGTGAGACCGTCCGAGCAGATCAGGATCATCAGCGGCTCGGTGAGCGGGACGGTGCCGGTGTCCACTTCCAGGGCAGGCCGGATGCCGACGGCACGGGTGATCTCATTTTTCCGGGGATGGCCCCGCATTTCTTCCCGGGTGATCTTCCCTTCTTCGACGAGGGACATCACGAAGGAATGGTCTTTCGTGACCTGCGAGAAGTCGTCTCTTTTCAGAATGTACAAACGGCTGTCTCCCACATGGGCCCAGTACAGATTGCCACCGTGCACCGCGGCGACGATGAGGGTCGTTCCCATATCCTGAAATTCATCTGCCGTCAGCTTTCGGTGCAGGATGGCGCGGTTCGCACAGAGGACGGCCTCGCGGAGCGTCTGCTCTGAATAACGGTCTTCTGTGAGCGTGCTGAAAAATGTTTTCACCGCTTCCACGGCGGAAGTGCTGGCGATCTGCCCGCCCGCATAGCCGCCCATGCCGTCTGCCAGAATAAAAAAAGGTTTCTCGCCGATGAAGATGCAGTCTTCATTGACGCGGCGCACCAGTCCGGCTTCTGAAATTCCGTAACTCCTGATCATACCTCGTCACCTTTGCGGCAGGCCGCCTGCCGCCGCGGAACCATTTTTCCGCCCATTGATTTTATGCGTTCTTATTATACTACAGACGGCATGGAAAAGAGAACTTCCCCGCGCGGAGGCATAAAAAGAAGACCCCGCAGCAGGGAGGTCTCTTTCTGTCATTTTGAGGAATCGTCCAGGTACCGGCGCTTCAGCTGGCCGCAGGCCGCCTGAATCTCGTCCCCCATCTGCCGGCGCACGGTCACGCTCTTTCCATGTTTCTCCAGAATCTTGCAGAAGCGGTCCGTCTGCTGCCGGCTCGGCGGATACAGCTGGATATGCTCCGTCCCGTTGATGGGGATCAAATTGAAATGGCAGGCCATGTTTCCCACGAGACGGCACAGTTCTTCCGCATGCTCCGTCCCGGCGTTAATGCCGTCGATCAGGATATACTCGAAGGTGACGCGCCGGCCGGTGACGCGGAAATACTGCCTGGCTGCGTCGATGAGCGTTCCGATGGGATAGCGTCGGCTTGCCGGCAGGATGCGGTTTCGGATCTCGTCGTTCGGCGCGTGGAGAGAGATGGCCAGCGTGATCGGCAGGCCTTCGTCTGCCAGCCGGTAAATGGCCGGCACGATGCCGCAGGTGGAGAGCGTCATGCTCCGGTACGACAGGTTGAGGCAGTCCGGATTGTGGCATAGGCGGAGAAAGGCCAGTACGTTGTCATAATTCTGGAGCGGTTCGCCGCTGCCCATGAGAACGATGGAATGGACCGGGATGTCATACAGTTCCCGGAACGCATAGATCTGCGCCAGCATTTCGCCGGGAAGCAGATTGCGCTTCATCCCATGCCGGGTGGATGCGCAGAAGATGCAGCCCATGGCACAGCCCACCTGCGTGGAGACGCAGATGGAATTGCCGTAGTCGTGGTGCATGCAGACAGTCTCGATCAGGGAGCCGTCGGACAGCCGCAGGAGCAGCTTCGTCGTATCGCCGTCGCCGGACCGCTGCCGGCGGATGACTTCCGGCCGATTCATCTGCGCATGTTCCTCAAGCCAGGACCGCATGGCCGCCGGAAACTGCGTCATCTGGGAAAAATCATAAATATAGCGCTTATACAGATAATCGTGGAGCTGCTTCGCCCGGAATCTCGGAAATCCTCCTTCTGCAAGGAATGCTTCCGTCTCTTCAAGCGAATGCCCCCATACGTTCCATTTCATCAGGCTCTCCTTGTCAGGCAGGCTGCAAAAAATCCGTCGCTTTCATGAATATCCGGCCACAGCGTACACATGCCCTGCGTCCCGTCTGCGCCCGGAAGGGAAAACGGCGTCAGGACAAAATCCGGGTGCGCGGCGAGGAAGGCTTCCACGACCGCTTCATTCTCGGCCCCGTTGAGCGTGCAGGTGCTGTAGACGATCCGTCCGCCGGGCTTTACATAGGATGCCGCCCGATGGAGCATCTGCTTCTGCAGGGGCGGGAACGCAGCCAGATCTTCTTCTTTCCTGCGCCAGCGCATTTCCGTTTTTCTCCCGAGCACGCCGAGGCCAGAGCACGGCGCATCCAGCAGGACACGGTCGTAACGGCCCTGTTTTTCCTCGTGAAAGGCCGAGGCGTCCCGGACCTCTGCGCGGACGATGTGGATGCCCATCCGCCGGCAGTTGTCCCGGATCAGGCGGATCTTGTGCGGATAGATATCCCATGCATCCACCTGGCCCCGGTCATCCATCAGGGCGGCGATCTGTGTCGTCTTGCTGCCCGGTGCGGCGCACATATCGAGGACGGTCTCTCCTGCTTCCGGTGCGAGTATGCAGGCGGGCGCCATGGACGCGCGGTTCTGCACGTATGCCAGCCCTTCCTTTAGAAGATTGGAGCGGAAAAACGGGCCGCTTTCGCCGAGCGTGATGCCGTCGGCGCAGAGGGCGATCGGCTCCGGCGCGGCGCCGAGGCCCGACAGCCGCTGCATGAGGGATGCCCGGTCCGTCTTCCGCCGGTTGCACCGGATATCCACGGCGGGGATGCGATTCAGCGCGGCCAGGACGGCGTGCGCTTTGTCCTGGCCCCACTCGGCGGTCCAGCGGCGGACGAGCCATTCCGGCTCATTGTACATCAGCGCGTCGTGCAGGATCGGGTCGGCCTCTTCCCCGGGGATGCGCAGCGAATCCCTGCACCGGATGAAATTCCGAAGGACCGCATTGATGAATCCGGTGCTGCCCGCATGGGTGATCTTTTTGGCAAGCTTCACTGTCTCATTGACGGCCGCCGAATCCGGCACCGCATCGAGGAAAGCCAGCTGGTACAGCCCCAGGCAGAGCAGCAGCCGCACCGGCGCATCCAGCTTCTCGACCGGACGGGTGCTGAGCCGGCCGATGAGCCAGAGCAGGACATTATATCGGCGGCAGACGCCGTAGACGAGCTCCGTCAGGAACCGCCGTTCTTCCGGACGCCACGCATACCGAGCGAGGAGGTGCTGGATCGTCAGATTGGCATACGCTTCTTTTTCAAAAATATCGAACAGAGCGCCATACGCGGCACGGCGCGCAGACGGTGCCGGCTCAGCCTTCCATTTTGTCATGGACTTTCACCTGATAGCCGTTGATGAAATCGGCGGCGCTCATCTGCTTGTGGTTTTCCGGCTGGAGGCGGGCGATGCCGAGGAACCCCTCTCCCGTCTGCACCCAGAGGACGCCGGCCGCCAGAGAGAGGATTTCTCCGGGCTGTCCGCCGGAGGCCGCAGGATGCTCCGGCAGGACCGTCTGATGGATCTTGATGCGCTTGCCGCGGAAGAACGTATACGTCCCCGGATTCGGATACATGCCGCGCGCCAGTGCGTGGAGCGTGAGCGCATCCTTTGTCCAGTCGATGCGGCCCATGTCCTTGGTGAGTTTTTCTGCATAGGTTGCCTGCGACTCGTCCTGCGGCACTGCGGCGGCCAGCGCCTCCGGCAGATGATCCAGCAGGCGGAGCAGTTCCCGGGAGCCGGCCTCCGCCAGCGTCTCCAGAAGGCTCCCCGCCGTCATGTCCTGTGTGAGGGGCAGGCGAACCTGGCTGATGATGCAGCCTGTGTCCATGCCGGCGTCGAGCTGCATGAGCGTCACGCCGCTTTCTTTCTCCTGATCGATGATGGCGCGCTGCACCGGCGCCGCGCCGCGGTACCGCGGAAGAAGCGAAGCGTGGATATTGACCGCTCCGTATGCCGGGATGTCCAGCACGGCCTGCGGCAGGATCTGTCCGTAAGCGATGACGACGATCAGATCGGGACACAGTGTGCGAAGCTGTTCCACCGCTTCCTCCGTGCGGAATGTCGTCGGCTGATAGACGGGAAGGCCCTTCTCCAGTGCGTAAGCCTTGACCGGCGAATAGGAAATTTTTCCGCCGCGGCGGTTGGCTTTATCCGGCTGCGTGTAGACGGCGACCGGCGTATGGCCGGTCTCGCAGAGCAGCTGAAGCGTAGACAGCGCGAAGGCCGGCGTTCCCATGAAGACGATGCGCAGATCACTCATGGGCATCTTTTCCTTTGTGCAGGGAAATCGCCTTTTCAATGAAAAGGATGCCGTCCAGATGATCCGTCTCATGCTGGATGCAGCGGGCCAGCAGGCCGGACGCCTTTTTCTGCTTCTTCTTTCCATGACGGTCCTGATATTTGATGAGCACATGGCTGTAGCGCTCCACTTCCCCGTACAGGTCGGGCACTGACAGGCAGCCTTCCACATCAATGTCCTTTTCATCGCCGAGCGGTGTCCATACAGGATTGATGTATTCTTCGTAGCCGGATTCTCCGTCGTCTGCGACGAAGATCCGCTTGGACACGGCCACCTGCGGCGCGGCGAGCCCCACGCCATTGGCTTCGTACAGCGTCTTTTTCATGTTTTCCAGCAGGAATTTCAGATTTTTATCAAATGCGGTGACGGGCTGCGCCACTTCTTTCAGGACGGGGTTGCCCGCCGTGATGATCTTGCTCAAAAATATGACCTTCTTTCTGTGTATGGGATGCCTGCCGCCTCCTGCGGCAGAGGAAAAACGGTGTCATGGACATTGTATCATATCCTGTTCCATGGACGGGCGCTTTCTTTCAGGAAAGCGGGTCCACGTCGATGAGAATGCCGTTGGCCCGGAAGACCGGCGCTTCCCGCATGGCCGTTTTCAGCGTAAGGAGCGACGTGCCGCGGACCATGATCGAAACATAATAGGTATTCCGTACTTTCCGGATTGGCTCATCATACGGCGGCGTGGCGGTGATGCCGCCGGAGAGTTTCGGCAGGACTTCCGCCAGCCAGTCGGCGATGCGCTGTGCTTTTTCCGACGCTTCTTCATACTGCCGGCTGAAGCAGGTGATTTTCATGAGCCGCGTGAACGGCGGATACCGCAGCGCTTTCCGATAGCGGATCTCTTTTTCGTAAAACGCCGGATAGCACTGACGGACCGCAGCGCGGATAACGTAGTGCTCCGGATCGTAAGTCTGAAGGATGACCTGCCCCTGCTCGGTGCTCCGCCCGGCCCGGCCAGCGCACTGCGTGATGAGGATAAAGGCCTGCTCCGACGCCAGGTAGGTCGGCCGGTTCAGGATGGAATCGGCTGACAGGATGCCCACAGTCTTCACATCGGGGATGTCGTGGCCCTTGGCGACCATCTGCGTGCCGAGCAGTACCGGGAAGCGGCTGTTTCGGAAATCATCCAGGATGCGGGCGGCGGAATGTTTGCGGGAGGTGCTGTCCAGGTCCAGCCGCCGGCATTCTGCCCCGGGCAGAAACTGTCCGAGAAGCTCCTCCGCTTTTTCTGTTCCCTGTCCCATGTACGCGATGTGAGGACCGCCGCACTTCGGGCAGCGGTCCGGCACGGGAAAAACGCATTCGCAGTAGTGACAGTTCAGGGAATGGCGTGCCTTGTGATAGACCAGCGACACGTCGCAGTTCGGACATTTGAAGACATAGCCGCAGTCCCGGCACTGCAGCGTGGTGGCGTAGCCGCGCCGGTTCAGGAACAGGATGACTTTTTTCCCCTCCCCGACCGTTTCTCGGATGGCGTCCAGCAGGGCCCGGGAATAGGGCCCTGCATGTCTGGTTTCCTCCCGCATATCCACGATATGGACCGCAGGCAGCGGCGTGTGGTGTACCCGTTCTTTCATTTCAAGCAGATCGATCTTCCCCGCCAGCGCGGCAGCATACGTGGCGACGGACGGCGTGGCGGCTCCCAGCACGATGGGACAGTGATGGAGCACGGCCAGTTTTTTGGCGGCGTCCCGCCCATTGTAATACGGCGTTTCATCCTGCTTGTAGGAGGCGTCGTATTCCTCATCGACGACGATCAGCTTCAGATCACGATACGGCATGAAGAGCGCCGACCGGGAGCCGATCACAATGCGGCTCTCTCCCCGCTCCACACGCATGCGGTTGTTGTATCGCTCGCCCCGGCTGAGCTTGCTGTGGATAAAGACGACCTCGTCGCCGAAGCGGGCGGAAAAATAGTCCACCATCTGAATGGTGAGCGCAATCTCCGGCACGAGAATCAGCACGGAGCCGCCCTGCGCCAGGGCATGCTCGGCGGCCCGCAGATAGACCTCTGTCTTCCCGCTTCCGGTCACGCCCATCAGGAGCTGGCCGCGGTATTGCCCGGCGTTGATCGCTTTTTCGATGCGGGCGCAGGCCGCCTGCTGCTCTGCCGTGAGAATCCGATCATCTCTCTCTTTTACCGGGCGAATCAGCGAATAGGTATCGCGGGGACGAAAGCGGAATTCCCCGTTTCCATTTTTGCAGAAGGTTTGCATGACGGAAGGAGAGAACCCTTCCGTCTGGAGATGACGCACCGGCTGTGCGCCGAAGCGGCGCAGGTACGCACCGAGTGCTTCCTGCTTCGGGCTGCGGAGCGATTCCGTTATCCGGTCAGTCGGGATGAGCCATTTTTCCAGCGGCGGGCGGTAGACAGCCCGGACCGTTTCCTTTTTGGTAAGGATGCCTTCCCGCAGGCACCGGTCCCGCAGGCTGTCATCCATGAGGAGCGCCGCATCTTCTTCCGAAAGCTCCGTCACCGTGCCATCCGCCAGCGCACGGAGCGGATGATCCTCCGGCACGGCATCCCAGCAGATCGTATAGTAGACGTGCGTGCGGATGCCCTTTTTATCGATGAGAAACAGCCGGAGCGCGTCGATGTAGGTACACATATAATAGGATGCGATCCAGCGGGCCAGCTCTAGCATTTCCGGCGTGAACCACGGGAAATCATCCACCGGCGCCAGGATATCTTTCAGCGCATAGGTCCGCTGTGTTTCCTCGTCCTGACGGACAGAGAGGATGATGCCCTCTTCCGTGCGCCCGCTGAACGGCACAGCACACCGCCACCCCGGGCCCAGACCGGCGAGCGCCGGCGGGATGCGGTAGGTAAATGGCCGGTCCAGATGCTTCGACGGGCGGTTGATTAGGATCTCTGCAGTGCATTCCATGGGCATCCTCCTTTCCGCAGGACAGAAACGGGAAATGATTCTTTTATTGTAGCACAGATGGACGCCGGGGCCATTTTCCCATCAAAAAAGAGGAACCTGTCCGAAGACCGTTCCTCTTTCTGCGGCATTACAGTCCGGCCTGCTCCCGGAGAGCCGCCGCCTTATCGGTGTGTTCCCACGGCAGGTCCACGTCCGTGCGTCCGAAATGGCCGTACGCGGCCGTCTGCTTGTAGATTGGACGGCGGAGGTCCAGCATGTCGATGATGCCCGCCGGACGAAGCTCAAAGTTTTTGCGGATGAGATCCACGATGGCATCGTCGTCCAGACGGCCGGTGCCGAACGTATCCACCAGGATGGAGACCGGCTGCGCGACGCCGATGGCGTAGGCCAGCTGGATCTCGCATTTGTCGGCAATGCCGGCGGCGACGATGTTTTTCGCTACATAGCGCGCTGCATAGGCCGCGGAACGGTCGACCTTCGTCGGATCTTTGCCGGAGAACGCGCCGCCGCCGTGACGGGCCATGCCGCCGTAGGTATCGACGATGATCTTGCGTCCGGTCAGGCCCGCATCGCCCTGCGGTCCGCCGATGACGAAGCGGCCCGTCGGGTTGATGTAGTATTTGGTCTTTTCATCCAGATAGTTTGCCGGGATGACGGCCTTCACCACATGCTCGATGATGTCTTTTTCGATCTGGTCATGGCTGATTTCCGGGTCATGCTGGGAGGACACGACGATGGTGTCGATGCGGACCGGCTTGCCGTCGTCATATTCCACGGTGACCTGCGTCTTTCCGTCCGGACGGAGATACGCCAGCTCCCCGGTCTTTCTGACTTCGGCCAGACGGCGGGACAGACGGTGCGCCATGGCGATCGGGAACGGCAGGTATTCCGGCGTCTCATTCGTCGCATAGCCGAACATCATGCCCTGATCGCCTGCGCCGATATCGTAGGCGTCCGCTTCATTTTTCTTGGCTTCCAGCGAATGGTCGACACCCATGGCGATATCCGGGGACTGTTCGTCGATGGAGATCAGGACGCCGCAGGTATCGCCGTCGAATCCGTACTTGGCGCGGGTGTAGCCGATGTCCTTGATGGTCTGGCGGACAACTTTCGGGATGTCCACATAGCAGCTGGTGGAGATTTCGCCGAATACATGGACCTGCCCCGTCGTCACAATGGTCTCGCAGGCTACGCGGCCGTTCGGATCCTGTGCGAGGATGGCGTCAAGGATGCCGTCGGAGATCTGGTCACAGATTTTATCCGGATGTCCTTCCGTGACCGATTCGGATGAAAAGAATGCTTTTTTCGTCATTTGTACCTCCTCAAATGATCTATGAAATTCCCTTGCTGTATCTCAATAAAAAAACTCCCTGCCGGAGGGAGAGTCCCTCATCTTTCAGTTTCCTGCTGGAATTAGCACCGCTTCCTGAGAATGGTTGCTGTAGCATCGCCGGGCCAGTCCCTCCGCTACTCTTGATGAGCATACTTCTGTATTATATCTGCTTTCCTCAGGGAATACAAGCAGGAAACAAAAAAGGACCGTGCGCCGCCGCAGGGTCCTTCTGTTTTACAGGCGCTCCGCAATCTTCCGGATGATCACGCGGCCCAGTTCTTCTTTCGTCATGATCGGGAACTGCTCCATCGTATGGTCCCGGTACAGGAGCGAAGCAATGTTCGTCGACACATTGAAGCCGGCTCCGGCCTGGCTCACATCATTGGCGACGAGCATGTCCAGATTTTTCCGCTCCAGCTTTTCTTTGCCGTGTTCGATCACGTCATTGGTCTCCGCTGCGAAGCCCACGAGGAACTGATGCTGTTTCTTCTGCCCCAGTCCGTACAGGATGTCCGGATTCAGCTCCAGCTGGATGGTCAGCGCATCGTGATCTTCTTTTTTGATTTTCCGCGGCGATTCATTTTTCGTCCGGTAATCGGAGACCGCCGCCGCCATGACCGCCACGTCGCAGGCGTCAAAGAGCGCATCCATTGCCTGCTTCATTTCGCGGGCATTCTGCACGTAGCGGACGCGGACGCCTTCCGGCACCGGCAGCTCTTCCGTGCAGCTCACCAGCGTGACGTCCGCGTCCTCCATGGCGGCCGCCCGGGCGATGGCATAGCCCATTTTTCCGCTGGACCGGTTGCCGATGTAGCGGACCGGGTCGATGTTTTCCTTGGTCCCGCCCGCGCTGACGATGACCTTTTTGCCGCGAAGCAGATGCTGCCCGAACAGCGCCTTTTCGATTTCGCTCAGGATGGCCTCTGTTTTCGGGAATCGTCCTTTTCCCGACGTGTTGCACGCCAGATGGCCGGATTCCGGCTCCATGACAGTGTATCCCGCTTCGCGGAGCGTGCGGATATTGCGCTGTACGATGGGATTTTCGTACATATTCGTATTCATGGCCGGAACGAAGAGGACAGGCGCCTTCGTGGCCATGAGGGTGGTGCTGAGCATATCGTCCGCGATGCCGCAGGCCGCCTTGCCGATGATATTCGCCGTGGCGGGCGCGATGACGAACAGATCTGCCAGCCGCGCCAGCGCGATGTGCTGGACATCCCAGTGGGAAATATTGGCAAACATATTGACGGTGACGTCGTTTCCGGAAAGCTCCCCGAAGGTGATCGGCGAGACGAGCTGGGCGGCGTGCTCCGTCATGATGCAGTGCACGTCGGCACCGCGCTGCCGGAGCTGACTCACCAGTTCCGCCGCTTTATAGGCGGCGATTCCGCCGGTGATCCCGACGACGATATGTTTTCCTTCAAACATTCGCGTCGGTCTCCTGTTTTCTGTCGCTGCGCTCATAGGTAATTTTCTTGTCGTAGATCTCTTCCAGGGCGATCGTGACCGGCTTCTTGCCTTCCGCATCCGGGATCAGAGGCTCCATGCCGTCCGTCAGTTCTCTGGCGCGGAGAGCGGCCAAGGTGACCAGCGTATATTTCGTATCTACATCCTTGACAAGGCTGTCAATCGAGGGAAAACACATCATTTGAACGGTACCTCCTTATTGATATACTGCTTGAATACGGTCTGAATCTGTCCTTCGTTGCGGGACAGTTTGCACTTTTCGGCTTCGATGATGGCACACGTCTTGTGCACGGCGTCTTCCAGCACATCATTGACGACCACATAGTCGTACTGATGCATCATGGAGAGCTCGCTGGTGATCTGGGCGAGCCGGTTCTGGATGACTTCTTCCGAGTCCGTGCCCCGCGCATGGATGCGCTGAGACAGGATCTCCAGAGACGGCGGCACGATGTAGACAAAGACGCCCTTGGGATAGCGCTTCTTGACCTGCATGGCGCCCTGGATATCGATTTCCAGAAGGACCGAGCGGCCTTCCCGGATCTTATCCAGCACGTATTTCTTCGGCGTCCCGTAATAATGATCGTAGACCCGGGCGTATTCCAGAAAGGCGTCTTCTTCCACCAGCTTCCGGAATTCCTCGTCCGTGCGGAAGAAATAGCTCACGCCTTCGGTCTCCCCGTTTCTCGGCGTGCGGGTCGTCATGGAGATGGAATATTCCAGTTCCGGGTAGATCCTGCGGACCGCGCTGCAGATCGTGCCCTTGCCGGCGCCGGATGGGCCGGACACCACGAGCAGAATCCCTTCATCTTTCAGTTCCTGACTCAATTTACACCTCCCCGCCCGTCTTATCTGCCACAATGGAATCCCGGTCCGTCAGCCGGTGGGAAATCGTCTCCGGCTGTACGGCGGAAAGGATGATCTGTCCGCTGTCCATGACCAGGACGGAACGGGTCTTGCGGCCGTACGTCGCATCGATCAGTTCGCCTCTGTCGCGGGATTCCTGGATCATGCGCTTAACCGGCGCCGACTCGGGACTGATGATCGCCATCACGCGGGCGGCGGCGGCCATGTTGCCGAATCCGATATTGATGAGTGAAAACGCCATAACCTGCTCCTCTGTTCGAATGTTCCGCAGACAGAAATTTTTCAGAGAAAATCCGCCTGCGGAAATGAATAAAGGTGTATTGATACCTAAGTATAAATCAAATCGCCCGTTTTCTCAAGAAATCGGGCCCTTTAAACGCAAAATTCCCCGATTTTCAGCGGAATTCCTCCCGGAAGCTGAAATCGTTTTTGTTCTTTGCGCAGAAAAAAGCGCCCCTTGCGGAGCGCCTCCGGTCATTCCAGATTCTGGACCTGTTCCCGGATCTTTTCCAGTTCTGTTTTCATGAGGATGACGCAGTCCACCACTTCGAGATCATTGGCCTTGGACGCCATGGTGTTGATCTCCCGGTTGATCTCCTGCAGCAGGAAATCCAGCTGGCGGCCGACCGGCCCGTCTCCCGCCAGCGCGTCGGAAAACTGCCCGAGATGACTTTCGAAGCGGACCAGTTCTTCCGTGTAATCCGTTTTTTCCGCATACACGGCCACTTCCTCGAGGATGCGTCCCTCGTCTGCCGAGAAGCCCGTCTTGTCCAGCAGCGACTGGATGCGCCCGCGGAGCCGCTCTTCGTATTGCGCTACGATGACGGACTGTTTGTCTTTCAGAAATCCCAGCCGTCCCTGCAGGAAAGCCATCCGGCGCTCCAGATCGGCCGCAAGATTTTTCCCTTCGCGGAAACGCATGGCGGCGAGCGAAGCCAGTGCCTCTTCAGCGGACTGCCGCATCAGCGGAGCGACGGCTTCGTCAGAGACCGGATCGCAGGAGACGCGCATCCAGGGCGCCGGCAGCGCCAGCAGGTCCGCGGCCGTGAGTTTCTGATGACGGACGCCCGGGCGGGACTGCGCGGCCCGGAGCGCTTCCGTCTGCACCGCGAGCAGCGGCTCATTGACGGTGACGCGCACCGGCTGGCTGTCGTCGGCCGGCACGAATTTCAATGTGATGGACGCTTTCCCGCGGGAAATGGTCTGCTTGACCATCTGTCGCACCAGCTCTTCCATGGCCGGCGATACGCCGTCCGAGCGGAAATTCAGCTCCAGAAAGCGGCTGTTGACCGTCTTGATTTCCACGGAGGCGGTGCCTGCCGCGCCGGTTGCCGTGCTCCGGCCATAGCCGGTCATACTGGCGGCCATGGCTCATTCTCCCTCGAGGGGATAGTCTCCCTCGAAGACTTTGACAGCCGGTCCGGTCATGAATACATGGTCTTCCGGACGGCCGTCCCATTCCACATGGAGCCGGCCGCCGTCGAGGACGAGATCCGCCTCCCGGCGGACCAGTCCGTTCAGGACGGCGGCGACCAGCGTCGCGCACGATCCGGTGCCGCAGGCGAGCGTCACCGCCGCGCCCCGTTCCCATACACGCATGCGGAGCGTATTCTCATCCAGTTTCTGAACAAATTCCACATTGGTTTTCCGCGGGAAATGAGGATCCGATTCCAGTGCGGGCCCTTCTTTTGTCAGGTCGACCGCTGAAATGTCCGGGACGAAGATCACACAGTGCGGATTGCCCATGGAGACACAGGTCACCGTATAATCCCGGTCCAGCGCCACCGAATGAAGCGTCCCGGAAACAATGCGCCCTTCCCCCAGACCGGAGACCGGCACGTCCGCAGCTTCCAGATGAGGCCGGTTCATATCGACGCGCACATCCCCGTTGGGCAGGATCGCCGGATACAGCACGCCCGCGCCGGTCTCCACGGAAAACGTATCCGACCGGACGAGGCCGAGTTCTCTCGCCCATCTGGCGAAGCAGCGGATGCCGTTGCCGCACATCTCCGCCTCGCTGCCGTCCACATTGAAAATGCGCATGCGGATATCCGCGCAGTCCGAAGGAAGAAGGAAAATGATGCCGTCTGCGCCGATACCGTAATGGCGGTCGCAAATCTCCGTGCAGTGACGGAGGATCGGTTCTATGGAACCGGCCATGGCGTTCACGAAAACAAAGTCGTTGCCGCAGCCCTGCCATTTTATGAAATGCATAGGAGCCTCCCTTGTCAGGCGGCAGAAAAGGGACATCCCGCCTCTTTTCTGCAAAAACTCTGTATAAGTAAGCTGATTTATTGTATCATCATTACGGAAGAAAAGTAAATTCTACGACCGGCGGAGCGTTCTGCCGGAAAAGGAGTCATCATGTTTATCGACAGCGTCATCCTTTATGGACTGGTCAAAGAACTGAAAGAACAGCTGCTTTCCGCCCAGGTGAAGCAGATCCATCAGACCGACGCGCGGGTGCTCGACATGGAACTGTACCGCCCCATGTCGTCGCCGGCGCATCTCATCCTCTGCGCGCAGAATCCTCCGTATCTTTACGCGGACTGCCGCAGTAAAAAACGGCAGCAGTATATCGACTCGCAGACCTTCTGCATGACGCTCCGCAAAAATCTGGAAGGGAGCCGCCTGTCCGACATCCGGCAGATCCAGATGGACCGCATCGTGTGCCTCTCCTTCGACCGCATCGAGACCGGCGGAGAGATCATCACGAAGGACCTCTACGCGGAGCTCATTCCCTCGGCTCCGAATCTGATCCTCACGGAAAACGGGCGCATCCTCGATGTGCTCATCCGGAGCCGGCGGCAGCACAGAGACCTGGGCAACCAGAAAGAATACGCCCTGCCGGAGGGCGGGAACCGGCTGGACTTCATGCAGTTTTCCGCGGAGGAGCTGACAGAACTCCTCTCCTTCGAGCCGGGACAGGCGGAAACGCTGAAAGATCTGCTCTTCGCCCGGTTCAACGGACTCAGTACGCCGCTCGTCGCGGAGACGGCCCGTCTGGCAGGGATCCCGGCGGATGCGCCTCTCTCCTCGCTTTCCCGGGAGGAGATCGCCCGGGCGGCGCAGGCGCTCGCCGAGCTGAGCGGGCGGATCCGCAGCGCAGCCGGCCTGTATCTCTACCCGGACGGCAAAAAAGAAACCGCCTCGCTCATTCCCCTGCCTCTTGAAAATGGGCGGCACATCGAGTCGATCTCCGCCTGGCTTGCGGCGTATGCCGGACAGAACGGCAATATGATCGCCGCGTCGGTGCAGGAATTGAAGAAGAAAATCCACAGCCTGATCAAAAAGGAAGAGCGCAAGGAGAAAAAGATTCGGAGCGAGCTGGAAGAGACCGCCCTCATGGACAAATACAAGCTCTGGGGCAATCTCCTCTCCATTTACGCTTACCAGAAAACCGCCGGGCAGACAGAAATCACCGTGGACAATCCGTTCGATGAGAACGGCGGGCAGGAGACCATTCCCCTGCTCCCCGAATACAGCCTGATCCGGAACAGCCAGCTCTATTTCAAAAAATACAGCCGCATGAAGACAAGGCTGGCCATCGGGCAGGAAAAGCTGGAAGAATGCCGGATCAAGCTGGAGTATCTCAAAAACGCCGCGTATTTCGCCGACGAAATCCAGGACCGGTCCGGACTCCTCGCCCTGCAGGAGGAGCTGAAGGATACGGGCATCGATAAATACGGAAAGCAGGAGCGGAAAAAGAAGAAGAAGGACGTTTCCGCCGACGAGCCTGCCCGGTACGTGCTGGACCAGTTCCAGATCTGGATCGGGCGCAACAGCCGCCAGAACGAATTCCTGACCCTGCACAAAGCGGGAAAGAACGACCTCTGGCTCCACGCGCAGAAGATCCCCGGCTCGCACGTCGTCATTGAAACGGAAGACGCGGACGTGCCGGAGGCAGTCGTCGAGAAGGCCGCCGCCTGGGCCGCCTGGCTCAGCAAAGGGCGGAACGATAAGAAAGTTGCAGTAGACTGCACGCGCATCCGCTATGTGAAAAAGATCCGGAACGCGCCGCCCGGCCTCGTGAGCTACACCCACCAGAAAACGCTGGCCGTCGTGCCGGAAAAGCCGCCGCAGGCATGACGCAGGAATTTTGTTTCCACAGAAAAACAGGATGAACCATCATCAGGCTCATCCTGTTTTTTACTGTCAGAGCACGGGGACCGCTGTGATCTCCGGCGCGTGGAGCGCCCGGCAGTCCTCGAAGGCGATCGTCCGCAGAGCCTCCTCCGCCGTGATTGCCGTCCCTTCCGGCACAGCTCCCGCCCAGAACAGAAGCCGTCCGATGACAGAGGCCGCCGTCATGCCGGCTTCCCGCAGGTCGCGGATGGTGATGCCGTGCTGCCGCTTGGACAGGCGCACGCCATTTTCATCCACCAGCAGCGGCAGATGGGCATAGACCGGGGCAGGATACCCCAGATTCTGCAGGAGGCAGATCTGACCGGCCGTGGAGGTCAGCAGATCCCTTCCGCGGAAGACATGGGTGATCCCCATCGCCCCGTCGTCCGCAGAAGCAGCCAGCTGGTAAGCGATCATGCCGTCCGCACGGAGCAGGACGAAGTCATCGGATCCGGCGTGCAGGACCGTCTCCCGCGGTCCGCAGAGGAGATCCGTGAATCGGACCGGCGTGGTCTCCATGCGGAAACGCCAGGAGGGGGTCTTCGTTTCCTTCCGCCGCTCTTCCTCCGTCAGATTCCGGCACCGCCCGTCATAGGCCGGCGCTTCTTCGCCCGGATGCGGCGCGGAAGCGATCTGACGGAGCCGGGCCCGCGTGCAGTAACAGGGATAGACGGTGCCCTCGTCTTTCCACCGCTCGAAGATTGCCTTATAAAAGGGCAGCCGCTCGCTCTGGAAGGCGGACCCGTACACATACCGGTTCCCCGGTCCTTCGTCCCAGTCCAGACCGAGCCAGGCAAGGTCCTCCATCAGGGCCTGCACATATTCCGGGCGGCAGCGCTGCCGGTCGATGTCCTCGATGCGGAGCACGATCGTTCCGCGATGCTGCCTCGTCCACAGCCAGTTCAGGAAAGCGACCCATGCGTTGCCCAGATGGATATATCCTGTGGGGCTCGGCGCAAACCTTGTGCGGATTTTCATTCCGGCAGCGACACTATGCGGCCGAACAGTTCTTTTTCCGACCGGATCTTCTCTTCCCCGCCCATGACGCAGAGGTACGGTTCCTCCATGACACTGGCCATGAGATCGGCCAGACGGCGGATATCTTCCTGCGTGCAGTCGATGATTTCCCGGCGCACCCGGAGGCGGTCCTCCTTCGTGATGCCGCAGAGTCGGAACATCATGGCCTGCTCCCCTTTCATGAAGGGCGTGTACTGCGTCTCGGCCGGCGCCATGGTGCCGATGACGTACTTGGTCATCTCCCGGTCGGAAATGGTGAAATGACGCAGATAGTCTGCGGCTTCCTTATACGCATCGATCGTCTCTCTCAGATTCGGATCGCGGTAGGAGCAGATCAGCGCGTTGCCGTTCAGCGCGAACTGGGTGAAGGCCCCGTAGGCGCCGCCCTGCACACGGATCTTTTTCCACAGGTATTCATACCGCAGGATGGTCTCCATCACCTGCAGCGCCCCCGTATAGGCGAAGCCGTGGCGGCGGAAATTGCCGCCCTTCACGACGTACTGCACCTTCCCCGAAGTGAGGATGCCTTCATTGATGTCCGGCTCCGGGAAATGGAACTGCCGGATCCCGGTCTCCTTGCCTACCGGCATATCCCCGGTGACGAGCGGCAGGAGCTCTTCCGCTTTCTGACGCTCTTCCGCCTCCCCGACCGTCTGGACCGTGAGATTTTTCCGGGTGAAAATGCGGGATGCCACGTCGGCCAGACGGGCAGCGATTGCCTCTCCGTCCGCGTCGAAACGCTTCACCAGATCGGACAGGAAATAATAGAAGGACAGGCTGCCCGCCTCGCGGAATTTTTCCGTTTCCGAGAAATAGGACAGCACCCGGTGCATGACGAGCGTGTGTCCGCGGCTGAATACGGACATGTCCCAGTCTGCTTTTTCCTCCATGAGGATCTCTTTCAGCCGGGCCAGATCGGTGAACCGGGTATGGTTCAGGATATCGCCCAGGAGCGCCATCAGTTCTTTCAGCTGGGAGGTCAGGGCCTTGCCGCGGGCGATGAGGACCGGTACGTAGACCGAATCATCATCGGCGCGGCTGTAGGAATTGACGGAGAACGTCAGACCGCCGGTATGCGAATTGGACAGCCGGGTCAGCTCCTGATAGGTATGGTTTTCCGTGTCCATGCCGGACAGCAGGCCGGCCAGCAGATACGCGTAAGGCACATCTTCCGCCGTCAGTCCGTACAATGTGAAGAACAGATTGATGTAGGAGATGCCCGACGTAGGAGCCGCATAATGGAGGTGCGGCACGCCTTCTGCGATGCTCTCTTCAAAGACCGCATCACGCACGTCCCGCTTCAGGTCGCTCCGGGAGAGAATCGGGATGGTGGCCAGCGCTTCCGCCGTTTCCCCGGACGCCTGCCGTTCTTTCAGCGCCTTCGTCTGGGCGATGATCTCGCCCAGCTGCTCTTCGTTCAGGCTGTGCTTGTAGGCGGCGAGCTTTTCTTCCGTTTCCCGGTTCTTTTTTTCCGTCAGGCCTTTTTCCGCCTTCATGGTGATGAGCACCTGATGGCTGTTTTTCAGGACGTATTTCAGGAGCAGGCCTTCAAAGAAGCCCTTGTCCAGTCCCTCGCGGAGCGTCTTCAGATCGTCGATATACCGGAGCGCCGCCATGGGGTCCCGGTCGTAGAGCCACATGTCCATGACGCGCACGCCGTAGAACAGGCCCTTCGGGCGGCCCTGATAATCGCTTTCGCGCAGCGTGAATTCCGTGCGGTTCAGCGCGGCGGCCAGCATTTCCCGGTCCAGTCCGTTCAGAGCGAGCGTGCGCAGCGTGCCGTCCAGTACCTGCGCGAATTTCTGCTGCCGGTCCGGTTCCGAGCCCGTCGTTTCAATCTCCCAGACCGGCTGCTTATAGCTGTCGCTGTAGCTGCCGGACAGATCGCTCCCGATGCCCGCATCGACGACCGCCTTCTTGAGCGGCGCGCCGTCCATCTCGACCAGCGTGTAATTCAGGATCTTGAGCCCGAGCGATTCGGCGGTGCTCATATGGTCGCTGCAGGCGATGTACAGGCTGTGGATGGCTTTGTTTTTCTCCTCATCCCCGGCGGCGATGCCGTAGCTCCGCTCGATCAGCTTCCGCTTCGCAAAGGGAGACTGCGTCTTCACGGCAGAATCCACGGCGTGGCGGCGGAAATGGGACAGGTATTCTTCATCGATGAAGCGCAGCGTTTCCTCGATGTCCATGTCTCCGTAGAGATAGATATAGCTGTTGGACGGATGATAGAACCGGCGGTGGAATTCCGTGAATTCCCGGAACGACAGAGACGGGATGACGTCCGGATCCCCGCCGAATTCCACGCCGTACGTGGTATCCGGGAACAGCTCCGCCATGGCGCAGTCCTCCATGATGGCTTCCGGAGAGGACAGCGCGCCTTTCATTTCATTGTAGACGACCCCTTTGTAAATGATGGGATCGTCCCGGTTTTCCAGCTCGTAATGCCACCCTTCCTGCATGAGGATCTGCGGATCTTTCAGGCAGTTCGGATAAAAGACCGCATCCAGGTAGACGTCCATCAGGTTATGGAAATCCTGCGCATTGCGGCTGGCCACCGGGTACATCGTCTTGTCCGGCCAAGTGATGGCATTGAGGAACGTGTTGAGCGAGCCCTTGGCCAGCTCCACGAAGGGCTCCTTCAGCGGGAATTTCCGCGAGCCGCACAGCGTGGAATGCTCCATGATGTGCGGGGTCCCTTTGGAATTGTCCGGCGTCGTGCGGAAACAGATATAAAATACTTTGTTGTCATCCGCGGTATCCAGATACAGCAGGCGGGCGCCCGACTGCTCATGCTCCATCAGGTACGCGGCCGAATCCA
The DNA here is from genome assembly GCA_944390485.1 of Veillonellales bacterium. Lineage (GTDB taxonomy): Bacteria > Bacillota > Negativicutes > Veillonellales > Dialisteraceae > UBA1822. The sequence continues at coordinate 254,910 of CALXPQ010000001.1, read as the reverse complement.
CTTCCGGGATCGGCGAGGTGCGCTGCACCCGGAAGCCGTGAATGACGTCTCCATCTTTCCACTTCATAGCGATAAACTCCTTTATGCTGATTACTGTGTCATTCCCTGATTGTGAAACTCTGCACCGTCTTTCCTGCCAGGGAAGACCGGCAAAAAGAAAAGCACAGGGAGGTCCCTGTGCTTCTGCAGAAATCTTAAGCCTGTTCGCTCCCGAAAAATTCCGTATGAATGGCCTGAACGGCTTTTGTCAGATCTGCTCGGGGAATGAGACAGGAAATGCTGATCTCTGACGTGCTGATGATGTCGATATTGACGCCCGTGCGCCCCAGCGCGCCGAACATGCGGGCCGCGATCCCCGGAGCGCCGAGCATGCCCGCGCCGACGATGGAGACCTTCGCTTTGTCGTCGCTGTAGATGACGCCGGGGATGGTCCCCTCGTCTTTCAGCGCTTCCAGCACTTTTTTCGCCTCGTCCAGATCGTTGTTGTCGATCGTGAAGATGATGTCCGTCTTGTCCGTATCGGCGCTGCGGATGCTCTGGACGATCATGTCCACGCTGACATGATTGTCCGCCAGCGCGTGGAAGACCGTATAGGCCACGCCCGGCACATTGGGCACGCCGAGGACGGCGATCTTCGCGATGTGTGCGTCCTGCGCGACGCCGCGGACGGCAAACTGTGTATGGTTCATGGTAGATTCCTCCCGAATGATGGTACCGGCTTCTCTGGTAAAGGTCGAGCGCACGTGGATCGGGATATGATAGCGCATCCCCATCTCCACGCTCTTCGGCTGCATGACGCCTGCGCCGAGCCGGGCCATTTCCAGCATTTCTTCATTGGTGATCTCATCGATCTTCAGCGCGTCCGGCACATAGCGGGGATCCGCGGAGTAGACGCCGTCTACATCCGTGAAGATTTCGCACATATCCGCTTTCATCGCGCCGGCCAGCGCCACGGCCGTCGTATCGCTGCCCCCGCGGCCAAGCGTGACGATATCGCCGTCCCGGTTGACCCCCTGGAACCCGGCCACGATCACGATCTTGCCCGCTTCCAGTTCATGGAAGACCCGGTCCGGCTTCACATCAACGATATCCGCCTTGCTGAACGCGCCTTCCGCGATGATGCCGGCCTGCGCGCCGGTGAGCGAGATGGCCGGCACGCCCATGGACTGGAATGTCAGCGCCATGAGCGCAATGGAGACCTGTTCGCCCGTAGTGAGCAGCATGTCCATCTCGCGGCCGAAATGATCCTTCGTCACCTGCCCGGCCAGCGCCAGCAGATCATCGGTGCTGTCCCCCATGGCGGAGACGACGATGACGATCTGGTCGCCCGGCTGACGCTCGCTGAGGATGCGCTCGGCGATATGTCTCATTTTTTCCGGCGTCGCTACAGAGCTGCCGCCGAATTTCTTTACGTATAATCCCACAATGATCCCTCATTTTCGCAGGGAAACAGCCTGTTTCTCTCTGTTTTCCCAAAGTTTAACTCATTCAAAATTTTATCATGACATGTAAGGGATGTAAAGAAACCGTTTTACAGGGCACCGGCACACGCGAAAAGGCAGGAGAAGGACTCCCCTGCCGCTGGTTATATAGAAGAATCAGAATTCGATGCCCTTCCGGGCGCGGATGCCCTTCTCAAAGGCGTGCTTGACGGGCTTCATCTCCGTCACCGTGTCCGCCAGATCGATCAGCGCTTCCGGCGCGTAGCGGCCCGTCAGGATCAGATTGAGCCGCGCCGGCCGCGACCGGATCAGGCCGGCCACTTCCTCCGCCGTGAGCATGCCGAAATGGATGGCATAATTGACCTCGTCCAGCACGATGAGATCCCATGCATCGCTCATCACTTCGCGGACCGCCGCCGCCCAGGCTTCCTGCGCAAGCTGTTTCTTGCGGGCAAAGGCCTCCGGATCCTCTTTCCTGCCATGGAAGACAAAGCCGTCGCCCATGGACCGGATCTCGATATTCCCATTGAGACTTCCCAGTGCGCGGACGGCTTCCAGTTCCCCGTATTTCCAGGAGCCTTTGATGAACTGGAGGATGAGCACTTTCTGCCCGTTCCCCCAGGCCCGGACCGCCGTGCCGAGCGCCGCTGTGGTCTTGCCTTTGCCGTTTCCCGTATTGATCAGGACCAGTCCCTGCTGCGTCATGGCCGGGCCTCCTCTGTTTTCCGCCACGCCCCGCAGGCCCGGATGAAGCAGTCCGCCGCCTCCGGATTGCCGTCGAAATTCATGTGCAGATACGAGGCGGTCACACTGCCTCGGGCAAATCCTTCACGGTGCGGTTCTTTCTGCCGGATGCCCTGCAGTTCATACGCCCAGGGGAAATCCGCTTCCAGCGGCTCCATGGTGGAAAAATGGAATTCATGGCCGCGGAGCTCTGCCCCTGCCGCTGCGACGACGCTGCCGCGGAGCGCTTTCGCTGTCACATAGCCTACGCGCTGCAGTTTTTTCTGCATGCGGCATACCGCCGGGACCAGCCCGGCCATGGCGCACGTCCGCCCTTCGAAGTCGATGATCTCCCGGCAGAGGTACATCAGTCCGCCGCACTCGGCGTAGACGGGCATCCCGCGGTCCGCCGCGCCCGCAATGGACGCTTTCATGGAGACATTCGCCGCCAGCTCCGTCTGGAACATTTCCGGGAATCCGCCGCCGAAGATCAGGCCGTCCACATCGGGAATCCGTTCATCCCGCAGAGGGCTGAACGGCACCAGCTCCGCCCCGCGTGCCTCAAGCGCCGCCAGACTGGTGGGGTAATAAAACGTGAACGCCTCGTCCTGTGCGACGCCGATGCGCACAGGGGCGTAATATCCCGGCCGTTCTCCCTCGGCGCATTCCAGTTCCGGCGCGCTTTCCGCGATCCGGAGCAGCGCGTCCACGTCGATCCACCGGCCGGCGTCATCCTGCATATGGCGGATGAGATCAGCCGTCTCGATTTCCGTCACCGGCGTCAGCCCGAGATGACGTTCCGGCGTCTGAAGCTCTGTGTCCCGGTGCAGCGCGCCGAGCACGGGAATTCCCCGGTCCGCCATGGAGTCCCGGATCATGGCTTCATGTTTGGCCGAACCGAGCTTGTTCAGGATGACACCTGCAAAACGGATGTCCGGATCGTACATCTGATACCCCAGAGCAATGGCTGCCGCGCTGGACCCGATGGACTGACAGTTGATGATGAGCACCACCGGTGCGTGAAGCAGCTTTGCGATCTGCGCCGTGCTGCTGACTCCTTTTCCGCCGCCGTCGTAGAGCCCCATCACGCCTTCGATGAGAGAGATGTCCGCGCCTTCCGAAAGCATGGCGAAATTGGAAGTGAGATTCTCTTCCTTCGTCAGCCAGGTATCCAGATTATAGGAGTCCCGCCCGGCGGCCCGGGCATGGAATCCCGGATCGATATAGTCGGGACCGACTTTGAAAGGCTGGACAGAGAGCCCCTTCTCATGGAGCAGCGCCGTCAGCCCGGTCACGATGGTCGTCTTGCCCACGCCGCTGCTGACGCCGGCCAGCACGAGGCGGGGCCGTGTATAGCCGGCCATCACAGATCATCTCTCTTTGTGAGAATCGTGCTGAGGTAATTCGGACGGTAATCAGCCGGCAGGCTGTCCAGGTCTCTCTGGATGACTTCGTCGGGCAGTCCGGCGCGGGACACCATCACCGCATTTTTGATCAGGTGGTGTTTCCGCAGCTCGCTCTGGATGAATGCCCAGTTTTTGTAGACTTTCATGATCACTGCATGATCGGCTGCCGCAAGAGCCTGATCGATTTTTTCCGGGCTGGCAGTGGCCGGCAGGATCAGGACGGTCTCCTCCCATTCCGCGACGGGCATGCCGATATGCGACGCGATGCCCAGGAAAGCGGGAATGCCCGGCACAGTCTCCACTTCATAGTCCGTGTCCTCCAGCACGCGGAAAATATACATGTATGTGCTGTAGAGCATGGGATCGCCCAGCGTCAGGAAAACCAGATTTTTCCCTTCATCCAGTTTTTCCATAATGACCCGGCGGTTTTCTTCCCACTGCCGCTCCACGGCTGCCATGTCGTTATTCATCTGAAAGACCAGCGGCAGGATCTCAGTTCCTTCCGGAATGTATGGGGACGCGATGTGGAACGCCACCGATCCGTCTTTCTTTTCCGTCTTCGGCGTGATGATCATGTCGGCGCTCCGCAGGATCTCCACCGCCTTCACCGTCATCAGTTTGGAATCGCCGGGACCCACGCCGATGCCGTATAATTTCCCTTTTGCCATAAAAAAGCCTCCTCAAATCAGAATTCGCCCTTTATTATACCGTATCCGGCGGAAAGAATGAATGCCGCGCGCTTCGCTTTCAGTGCAGCTGAAAGACCACCGGCACCCGGGAGCGGGCGGCGACCGGCGAGCCGCCCTGCCGGGCCGGCACGAACCGCCAGGACCGGACGGCTTCGAGCGCCGCCTCATCCAGTGACGCATCTCCGGCCGAGGTTTCGATCCATGTCTCCCGGACCGTCCCGTCTTCCCCGATCAGGAGGCCCACGACGGCGGTCCCTTCCTGCCCGCGCCGCCGGGTTGTCTCCGGATAGACTGGCTCGGGAGCCGACAGGATCCGGGGCGCTTCGACAGTCTCCGTTCCCTCCCCATCGGCCGGACCGGATCCGTTCCCGTTTCCATTTCCCCGACCGTTTCCTGTTCCGGTGCCTTCTCCTATTCTGCGTCCATTCCCGGTGCTGGCCGCGGTGCCTGCTGAAACATTATTTGACCCGCCGGATACCGGAAGCGCCGGATCAGGGAACGCCGGCGTGCCGGCCGATGCATCCGGCACAGCATAGGCAGCAGAAGGCAGCGACAGGAAAGCGTCCTGCTCCCAGCCCGATGCGGAAAAAGCGCCTCCGGAACCTCCGCCGCTGACCAGATCGATCTCCAGAACGGGGGCCTGCGGCGGCTCCGCCGGCCAGAGCGGAAGCAGGACTGCCAACAGTAAAAAGAACAGCCCGTGGAGCAGCAGGGAAAGACCGGCCGCGGTGCCCCAGCGAGAAATGCGCCTGTCCTTCATGGCTCATTCCTCCGGAGCCGCCTCTGCCGCGATTCCCACCCGATGGATGCCGGCGGCTTTCAGCTGGTCAAGGACAAAAACGAAATCACTGTGCCGGGACGCTGCATCGGCGCGGATGAGGACAGGGCGGTCGGGCTGCCTTTCCTGTTCGATTTCCATCCGGCGGAGAAAATCTCCTTTCGCGACAGGTTCTTTCTCCACATAGATCTGCCCATCCGCGGTAATGGCCACCGGGAGCGCAGCGGCCGTTTCCGTCCGGGCAGCGGATGCCTGCGGAAGAGACAGATCGATGGACGACTGGACAGACATGGACAGCATGCTCATCATGAAAAAAATGAGCAGAAAGAAAATGATGTCGATCATGGGGATGATCATCAGCTTCGGTTCCGGCTCCCGGCGCAGCGGACGGAACCTCATGACCGGCTCCCTTCCGCGGCGGCCAGATACAGGCCGGAAAGCTGTTCCATATCCGCAGTCAGATGTTCCAGCCGCTCGACCAGCCAGGCATGCAGGAGGAGCGCCAGGATGGCGACGCAGAGCCCGGCCGCGGTACAGACGAGCGCTTCCGCCACGCCGCCTGTGACGGCGAACGGCCGGCCCGCCGCGGAAGAAAGCACCTGAAACGACCGGATCATGCCCAGCACCGTGCCGAGAAGCCCCATGAGCGGAGCCAGCGTGACGATGACGCTGAGATAGGGCAGGCGCGCCCGGAGCCGGGCCGTCTCGCCGGCCATGGCGCTTTCCAACAGGGCCGACGGGTCTGCCGGTGTGCCGTAAAACGGCAGCGCCTGCAGAAGGACGTTTGCCGGACTTCCCCCATCCTGGACAAGCACTGTCCGGAGCCCTTCCATATCCCCTTTCTGAAACGCCTCAGAGACCGCCTGCTTCAGCCGCGGGATGTCCGAACGGTGCGCCCGGAAAAAGCGGTACCGCTCCACAGCGATTGCCACGGCCAAAAACGAGCAGAGAAGGAGCGGATACATCATGAAGCCGCCGGCCTCCAGCCAATGAATCAGTGTTTCCATCGATGAAATCCTTTCCTGTATCCTGCGCCGGATACAAATTGAGCTGATTTTTTTCGGATGGTTTCATCATATGACAAAGCCCCCGGAATGAAAAGGGAATCCCGCACAAAAAAACAGACGCAGAAGTTTCGTCTGCGCCTGCATTCCGCGTCCCGCTCAGTATCCGTTCACTTCGCTGACAACGCGGTAATTGCCCACGTCGAATGCCTGACAGATCGGTGCGAAGAAGCGCCCGGACAGCATCGTGCGGTACATTTCCGATTTCGTGATCATCATGAGGCGGCTGCCGTCATAGGTGATGCGGATCAGGCCGTTATTGACGTACTTTTCAAAATCGTCGGCATCCATCAGCGTCTGCAGTTTTTCCAGCGCCTGACGGACCGGGCCTTCCTGATATTCCGGACGCTCCATCACCGGAATGAACCGGATCTCGTAGATCTTATCATTGTATCCTTTCGATGCGGCAGAATATCTCTTGCCGGATTCCATTTCCATAGAAATACCTTCCTTCTTCTCAGATTTATTGTATTATAATCCATTTGCCGCCGGTTTGCACCGGGTCAGACGATGCAGCGGTCATGCAGGCTGATGTAGACGCCGTCCCCGATGATGACATGGTCCAGCACCTCCATATCGAGCAGTTCCGCCGCCCGCGCGAAGCGGCGGGTCATGCGGATATCTTCTCCGGACGGCTCCGGGTCGCCGGACGGGTGATTGTGGATCAGGATCAGGCCGTGGGCCTTGTAACGGATGCCCCACTTCATCGCTTCTTTGAGATCTACCGGAGCGGTGCTCAGGCTCCCGATGGAAATCTCCTTTTCTCCGAGCAGACGGTTCTTCACGTTGAGATAGCACACGTGAAAATGTTCCTGCGTCTCGTGACGGAGCCGCTCCATGAAGAAATGGGCAACCTTATCCGGCGAGCTCAGCAGCCGCAGGGCCTGCCGGTCGTGAAACGCGGTGAGGCGGCGGCCCAGTTCGATGGCCGCGCAGATGGTGATGGCTTTATCCTTCCCGATGCCGGAAATGTCCTGCAGGTCTCGCCAGTCCAGGTCCTCATACCATTTCAGCCCGCCTTCGCCGAGGCGCTTCGTCACCTGCCGCGCCAGCTCGATCACAGAGCAGCCTTTCCGCCCCGTACGGAGCAGGATTGCCACCAGATCGACCATGCTGGCCCGGGCCGGAGACTCTGCAAATTTTTCCCGCGGGCGCTCCTCCTCGAAAATTTCCCGGATCATCGCCATAAGATCACCCCGTTTCTTTCAATCCTTATTTACGCCTGCCTGTCTGAGCAGCTCTTCCGTCATCCTGCGGGGCAGTCCGATCACATTCGAGCGGGATCCCTTGAGACAGGTCACCCATTGTCCGGCCAGCCCCTGAATGGCATAGGCTCCCGCTTTGTCCATGGGCTCTCCCGTGGCGATGTACTCGCGGATGTCTTCTGCCGTGAGAGGCCGGAACGTGACCTGTGAGATGCACACGCCGCTGATGGTCCCCTTCTCCGTGACGACGGCTACGCCGGTCATCACCTGATGGGTCCTGCCGGAAAGAGCGGACAGCATCGCTTCCGCTTCCGCCGCGCTTCCCGGCTTGCCCAGGACGCGTCCCTCCAGGACGACGACCGTATCCGCGCCGAGCACAGGCTCCTGCCGTCCTGTTTTCTCCCATACTTCGGCGGCTTTTCCTTCCGCCTGCAGACGCACCAGCGCCTCCGGCGGGACATGCCGCGCATTATCTTCTTCATAGCCGCTCGGGACGACGCGGAACCGGTATCCCATATCATGCAGGATCTCCCTGCGCCGCGGCGACTGCGATGCCAGAATAAGCATATGATTTCCTCCAATGGAAAAGACTCTCCTCCGCGGAAGAGAATCTCGTCGTGGTCAAAACCGGCTGTAGATCCAGGCGGCGATCAGGATGCCCAGGATGCTGATCAGATTCGGGGCGAACCGGATGCCGAAATGGATCTCCATGATGGCCAGATTCAGATAGATGTCCTGAAAATTGAAAATCTCGAAAGGTTCCGTGATATACGGCATGATGCCGGCCAGGCTCACCTGGCTCATCAGCTGCCCGAGGATGCCGCCGATCAGCGCCCCCGCGGCCAGAAACAGGATCAATGATAAAATACCGTGCGGTCTGCTCACTCTCATGCTGTCCGCCTTTCCTCAGAATGTCGCGCCCTGTACGATCCGGCCTTCGACCCGCTCCGTCAGCGCCTTCCCGACGGGGTCGCCCGTGCGGTACTGATAGATGACGCGCCACATCGTATGCCCCAGCGGGAAAATGTATTCCTTCACCGTGAGCGCCGTCGTCTGCCCTTTGCTCACATCGTCGAAGGAAAACGTGAGGCGGATGCCGTCTGCGCCGCCGATCTTCACCGCGTCCCGGGTCTCTTTCAGATTCGTTACGGACGGCTCCTTCTTCATCATGTCGGAAGCCGCGGCCGCCTGGGATTCCGCCGTTTTTCCCGCAGCGATTTCCCCTGTCACAAGGATCTGCATATGACGGTTATGTCCTTCCGCATTGACCTTGGCGATGTCCCGCGGTGCAAGATCTGCCATCTGGCCCTGCACACCCATCTCGAAGGGCACTTCCAGCGTGATGGTCTCATTGGCGCAGCTGATGCGGTTTTTCCCGAAAATAAACTGATCGTCCAGCGATTCCCCGCCGCATCCGGCCATGCCCAGGAGCGCGGCGGACAGCAGAACGACCGCAAGCATGCGAAATTTCATGGTCTGTCCTTTCTCCCGGTCCCGCCTGCGCAGGACCTGTTCCGTGTTCAGTCTGATGCTATTATAACACAGCGGACGGGAAGTGCGTAAAAGACGGACGGCCCATGCTATAATGCAGAGAATGGAATTCGCATACAGGAGGCCCCCATGTATATCGGAATCGTAGCGGAATGGAACCCCTTTCATCAGGGGCACGCGCGGCTGCTCGCCGCGGCCCGGGCGCAGCACCCCGGCGTCCCTGTGGCCTGCGCCATGAGCGGCGCGTTCGTCCAGCGCGGAGAACCGGCGCTGTTCGACAAATGGTCCCGCGCCGTCTGGGCCGTGCAGAGCGGCGTCAGCCTCACCGTAGAACTGCCCGCCGCCTGCGTCCTCCAGAGCGCCGACCGCTTCGCCGAGGCCGGCGTCCTGCTCCTGTCCGATCTGGGATGCACGCATCTCGCATTCGGCGCGGAAACGCTCCAGGCGGAACAGCTGAACGCCGTGGCAGAGTGGACTCTCTCTCCCTGCTTCCGCGAAGCCTTCCATGAAGCGCTCGGAAAAGGGCAGCCCTATTCGTCGGCGGTGAATCAGGCCGTCACGCTGGCCTTCCCGTCGCTCGAAGCCGATCTGACGAAGCCGAACAATCTCCTCGGCATCCAGTATGCCCGCACGATCCTGGCGCACGGCCTTTCCATGGAGATCCTGCCGTTCCGGCGCGACCAGAGCCGGCCGGTATCCGCGACGGCCATCCGGAAGGAAATCGCTGCGGGCTTGCCGCCCTCCCATATCCCGGAAGAGGAACGGCCGTCCATGGACGCGCTCCTCGCCCGAGGCGCCTGCACGGACTACCGCCGTTATGACGACGCCTGTCTTCTCGCTTTCCGCCTGATGGACCACCGCCGTCTCGAGGAGTCCGGCCTGTTTTCCGAAGGACTGGAAAACCGATGGGATCGGGAGATGCAGCGCAGGTCCTATGAAGCAATGCTCTCCGCCATCAAGAGCCGGCGCTATCTGTACAGCCGCCTTCGCCGCATCGGGGCAGCTCTGCTCCTCTCGCCGGCCGGCGGCCCCTCCCCCATGGCGCAGAAACAGCGCGCCGGCTATGCCCGCCTGCTGGCTCTCCGAAGCGGGGAAAGCCACCTTCTCCGCCGCTCGCGGATCCCGGTGGTGACCAGCTTCGCCCGGGCGGAACGGACGCTCCCCGAAGCGCTGCGGCAGAGCCTCCGCCTCGACAGCCGCGCCTGCGACGTGCAGACCTGGTGCTTCCGCGGAGAAGCGGAACGGGGCGGACGGCAGGATTATTACCGCTCCCCGCGCATCCTGTGACAGGGAAACTGTCCCGGCTTAAGTCTTTACAAATCCCCGCTTCTCTTTTATGATGAATAAATAAAAATTCAGAGGATTTCATGCAGAAAGAGCGCTGGAAAGCCGCCGCGCCTGCAACGGCCGCTTTCCGGTATTTTCTTTGCCCGCAGGAACATCCCTAACGGAGGCGTCCCCCATGACCTACAACGGAGAATTCGGCATCATCCTGGCCTTTGCACTGTACCTGCTCGTGATGATGGCCATCGGCATCTACTATTCGCGGAAACAGAAAAATCTGTCCCAGTACATCCTCGGCGACCGGCAGCTCGGTCCGTGGCTCACGTCCATGAGCGCGGAAGCTTCGGATATGAGCGGATGGATGCTCATGGGGCTGCCGGGCTTCGCCTATCTCAACGGCCTCTCCGCCATCTGGACGAGCATCGGGCTCATCGTCGGCACGTGGCTGAACTGGGTCTTCATCTCCAAGCGCCTCCGCACCTATACGGAAGTGGCCAGCAACAGCCTCACTATCCCGGACTATCTGTCCAACCGCTTCGAAGATCACAAAAACGGCCTCCGCTTCATCTGCGCGGTGTGCATCATCATCTTCTTCATCATTTATACGTCGTCCGGCTTCGTGGCGGCGGGCAAGCTCTTCAATACGATTTTCGGCCTGCCGTACACTACCTCGCTCCTGATCGGCGCGTTCGTCGTGATTTTCTACACGTTCCTCGGCGGATTCAGTGCCGTGTGCTGGACGGACTTCATCCAGGGCACCATGATGTTTTTCACGGTCCTCTACATCCCGATCGCCGCTTCTCTCGCGCTCGGCGGGCCGGCCCCCACACTGGAGATCCTTGCCGACGAAGGACCGGACTTCTTCTCGCTCCTGCCGGAATCGGCCGGCGGATGGGCGAACTTCATCATGTTCGTCTCTTCCATCGGCTGGGGGCTCGGATACTTCGGCCAGCCGCACATCCTTGTGCGCTTCATGGCCATCAGCGACGCGAAAGAGCTGAAGAAGTCCACGAATATCGCCATGGGCTGGGTTATCATTTCCCTGCTCTTTGCCATCGCCATCGGCATCGTGGGCAAAGCCTATCTTGCTACGCCGCTGGAAAATGCGGATGCGGAACGCGTCTTCATCATCATGGCGGCGGATCTTTCGACGCCCTTCATCACAGGTCTGATCTGGTCCGCTGTGCTGGCTGCGATCATGAGTACCGCCTCCTCCCAGCTTCTCGTCACAGCCTCCGCCGTGTCCCGTGATCTGTATCAGCCGTTCTTCCGGAAGCATTCCGGAGAAAAGGAACTGATCCTCGTGAGCCGCCTCACGGTCCTGGCCGTTTCCCTTTGCGCCCTCTATCTCGCATCCGATCCGAACAGCTACATCTTCCAGATCGTCTCCTACGCCTGGGCCGGGTTCGGTGCCTGCTTCGGGCCGGTCACGCTGCTCTCCCTGTACTGGAAGCGCATGACCCTAAAAGGTGCCTACGCGGGCATCCTCACCGGGGGCATCGTGGTCCTCGTGTGGAAACAGTTCGCTTGGTTCGGCATGTATGAACTGGTCCCCGGCTTCCTTCTCTCCACGCTGGCGATCGTCCTCTTCTCCCTGATGGACAAGGAACCGTCCCCGAAAATCCAGGCAGAATTCGATGAAGCCATCGCCAGGAGCAAACTGTAATCTTTTGCCGGCTCCGTGCCGGCTTTTTTCATGCCGTTTTTCCGGCAGCAAAAAACGACCACCGTCATTGGGTGATCGTTTCTTTTTTCATGAGCAGTCAATAAGCCGAGTTCTGTTCCACAATGTGGCGATGATTATCTATCTAGACAGAAAATTACTCTCCTGTTCAAGCGGCAACAACCCGGAAGGTCAGCGGGCAACCTCAACCCTTCCCTATTCGGCCTTGCTTCAGATGGGGTTTACCAAGCCAGCCAGTTACCTGACTGCTGGTGCGCTCTTACCGCACCTTTCCACCCTTACCGCTTGCGCGGCGGTCTCCTTTTCTATGGCACTTTCCCTGGGGTCGCCCCCGCCGGACGTTATCCGGCATCCTGCCCTGCGAAGCTCGGACTTTCCTCAGACCTTACGGCCCGCAATCATCTTTCGTGCTCACGAGTGACAGTATAGCATACTGATTTTCCAAATTCAATCGTTTCAGTCCGGCATCGCCGGATTTCACAGATATGAGAAAATATCCTTCGCCGCCGGGTCCTCCACGACGGTCAGGTCCCAGCCTTTCTCCGCGGCGGCCTGCCGGATCTTCGACGCCATCCGGGGGATGATGACCTTCTCCGTGTGGAAATGGCCGCCGTCCACCAGCAGGAGTCCCATGGCGGCCGCTTCCTGCGCTTCATGGTACTTCACGTCGCCGGTCAGATAGAGATCGGCGCCTGCCTTCCGGGCAAGCCCCATGAATTCCGCGCCGGCGCCGCCGAGGACCGCCGCGCGGCGCACCGTCTTTTCTCTGTCGCCTGCGCACCGGATTACAGGCATCCCCAGCCGGTCCCGGATATACAGGACCGCTTCCTGCCCGCTCATGGGCCGGGGCAGATCGCCCACGCGCCCCATCATGTCCCACGGTCCGCCGCCGGCCAGTTCATACAGATCCCATACCGGGGTCTCGTACGGATGCGATGCCCGGACAGCCGCTTCCACGGCTTCAATCTGATCTTCCCCGAGGAAGGTCTCGATGCGCACTTCTTCGGCCGTTTCTTCCTGTCCTGTCCGGCCCAGGAACGGATGCGCTTCCGTGCCCGGCAGGAACCGCCCTGTTCCGGTCGAGGAGAACGAGCAGTGTGTGTACGCCCCGACAGCCCCGGCTCCTGCTTCCGCCGCGGCGCGTCGCACGGCATCCGCATGGGACGCAGGCACGTAAACCACCAGTTTGTAGGTCTTCTTCTGATGAACCGGAACCAGGCCCGTACAGTTCCGGAGCCCTAGCGCCTCTGCCAACGCGTCATTCACACCTTCCTGCGCCGTGTCCAGATTGGTGTGTGCCGCGAAAGCACAGATGGAATGAGACAGCAGGTCTGCCAGCATCCGTCCTTTTTCTGTCCGCAGATCGATGGTCTTCATGCCTTTGAAGAGGAATGGATGATGCGAGACGATCATATCGATGCCGTGCGACAGGGCGTAATCCAGATTGGCCCGCGTCAGGTCCAGCGATACGAGAAGCGCATGCACCGGCTGCTCCGGATCGCCGGCCTGCAGGCCGGGGTGATCCCAGCTTTCCGCCAGTGCCGGCGGCGCCCACGCATCCATGAGCTGCATTATGTCTTTTGCCCGAATTTCCATAAGAGTGCCTCCAATTCTTTCTTTTCTTTCAGCGCTTTTTCCCGCTTGGCCCGATTGGCCGCGTTGGCCGTATCCTCAGCCACACCGCGGATCGTAAAATTTTTCTTCCGGATCAGCGCGCGGAGAAAATCCGGAAACAGCGGATCGCCCTGCCGGCAGGCAAGTATGCCGGCCTCCGCTTCGATGTCCGACAGCGCCGGCATCCGGCCATGATGCACGAAGAGGATCTGGTACAGCTGCCGGTCCTCGGCCGCCAGGGCTTCGCCGCAGATCGCATAGCCATGCTCTGCCAGCCAGCGCCGGAGTTCCGCCGCATGATTCTGTGGCTGGAGGACCAGCCAGTCCAGCACGTCGGCCACATCAGCGCCTTCCTCCAGGATATGGATCATCATTAATCCGCCCATGCCGGCAATCACCGCGCCGTCTGCCTCGCCGGGCTGCAGCGTCGACAGGCCGGGCCCGACGCGCACGGAGATACAGTCTTCCAGCTGCTCTTTCCGCACGTTGGCCAACGCGCGCTCCGCCGGCCCCTCATGGACGTCCGATGCCACCGCCTGCTGAATCCTCCCTGTCTGGAGCAGGTACAGCGGCAGGTAGGCATGATCGGTCCCGATGTCCGCCGCCGCACGGCAGGCCGGCACGAAATCCGCTACTTTCTGCAGCCGCGGGGAGAGTGTGATCATGAATGGTTCCTCCTGTATCTTCCTGTGGCAGTGCCGCCAAAAAGAAAAAGCTGAAGCCTGCGCTCCAGCCTTGCCTGTCTGTTGGTGGGCCCACCAGGGTTCGAACCTGGGACCAACCGGTTATGAGCCGGCGGCTCTGCCGCTGAGCTATAGGCCCGATATGCACCAATATCTGTATTTTATCAATTCACCGTATATCCGTCAAGGAAGCGGCGGACCGCACCGGCTGTCACGGATTCATCAGGTTCTTTGCCGACTTCTTCAGTTTGGACAGCGCCTTTCCCTCGATCTGACGGATCCGCTCCCGGGTCACGTCAAAGCACTTCCCCACTTCTTCCAGCGTGCGCGGCTTGCCGTCGCGCAGGCCGAACCGCAGTTCGAGGACGCTCCGCTCCCGTTCGGACAGCCCGTTCAGCATATCGTCAATCTGCTCCCGGAGCAGGATCGATCCGGCCGCATCATCCGGAGAGACGGCTTTCTGGTCTTCGATGAAATCCCCCAGATGGGAGTCCTCCTTTTCCCCGATAGGCGTCTCCAGCGAGATCGGATCCTGTGCAATCTTTTTCACTTCGCGGATCTTTTCGGGATTTACGCCCATGCGCTGCGCCAGCTCCTCATTCGTCGCTTCCCGACCGTTTTCCTGCAGCAGCTGCCGGGAAATGCGGTTCAGCTTGTTGATGGTCTCCACCATGTGGACCGGCACGCGGATCGTCCGCGCCTGATCGGCGATGGCCCGCGTGATGGCCTGGCGGATCCACCACGTCGCATAGGTGCTGAATTTATAACCCTTCTTATAGTCGAATTTATCGACCGCTTTCAGCAGACCGAGATTGCCTTCTTGGATCAGATCAAGGAACTGGAGACCGCGCCCCAGATATTTCTTGGCGATGGATACGACCAGCCGCAGATTGGCATCGGACAGTTTCTTTTTGGCCCGCTCTGCCCGCCGCTTATCCTCCTCGGTGGCCGCAGGAAAACTGCCCTGCTCGATGAGCTGAGCCAGCCGGATCTCCTCCTCCGCAGTGAGAAGCGGCACGGAGCCGATCTCTTTCAGGTACATGCGGACCGGATCGTCGATGGTGACGGATTCCGGGACAGACAGATCCAGCTCTTCTGCCGCTTCTTCCTCTGCGGCATCCTCTCCGTCGGTGTCTTCTTCGGATTCCAGCGCCTCTTCCGTTTCCGGTTCCTCTTCTGCTTCCGGGCTCTCCTCCTCGAAGAGGATCTCCACATGCTGTGCGTGGAGCGCTTCATAGATGGCGTCCTGCTGATGGGCGGACAGCTTCTTCTTTTCGATCAGATGGATGATCTCCCGGTTCGGGATACACCCGTCCTCCGTGGCTTTCGACTTCAGTTCTTCCACCCATCGCTTGACGGATGCTGTGATTTTTACAGTCATACGGATCTCCTCCCGTCAGGCCGCGTCAGCCTGACGTTTTCTTCTGAAGTTCGCGAATCTCCCGGCTGAGCCGGATGCAGGCGAGCATTTCTTCACGGGCCGCTTCCGGCTGCTCCTGTGACAGCTCGCCGGCTTTCTCGGTGTGCCGCTTATACTCTTTCTGCAGATATCCTAGTTTGAGCGGACGGACGAATTCCTCCCACGGAATGGTCCCCGCGTAATCGTCTTTCATCAGGAGCGCGGCCAGCGCTTCCACGTCTTCCGGTCCCAGCTTCTGCTGCACCGCTTTCTCCGTCAGCGTCTGCCCTTCCGTTTCCACCGCCCGGATCGCCTCCGCCAGCCGCTGGCAGAACGGCGAAGCATAGGGGAAATCCTTCATTTCCGGCCAGGCGGACGGGAAAGTATGATACAGCAGACAGTACGCGAGGAAGCCTTCCTCAAGCCGGACCTGCTTCTGCGATTCCCGGCTTTCCGCCTCCTTCACCGGTTCCCGCGGCGAAATATAGATCCCGGGCCGGTTCCGGCTCACATACCGCGTCGCTTCGCTGCGGATGAGGCCTTCATCCACGCGCATGGCCCGGGCCATCTTCCGGATATAGGAATTGATCAGGAATGAATCTTCCCGGGCCGTCAGCACGGCAAACATTTCCTGCAGGATATGCTGCTGTCCTTCCAGCGACGTCGCATCGTACTGGCGGAGCAGCGACGCGAGCAGATAGTCCATGGCCGGCTGCGCCTGCCGGACCGCTTCCAGATAGGCGTCGCCGCCGTGCAAATTCACGAATTCATCCGGGTCTTTCCCCTCGCCCACGCGGGCGACGCGGATGCGGAGTCCCACGGTCTCAGCGATCTCCAGCGCGCGCCGGGTCGCATTTTGCCCGGCTGCATCCATATCGTAGCTGAAGACTACTTCATCGGCATACCGCTTCAGAAGCCGCGCCTGCTCGATGGTGAATGCCGTCCCCAGCGAGGCTACGACGTTCGTCACGCCGTGCGCATGGAGGGAAATGGCGTCCATGTACCCCTCGACCATGATGACCTGCCGCGTCTCGCGGATCCGGGGCAGCGCTTGATACAGCGCAAACAGGAGCCGCCGTTTATTGAAGATGGGCGTTTCCGGGGAATTGAGGTATTTCGGTTTGCTGTCGTCCAGCACCCGGCCACCGAACGCCACCGGCTTCCCTTTCAGGTTCAGGATGGGAAACATGCAACGGTTCCGGAACATGTCGAAGTACCGGCCGTTGCTATAGCCCACCAGCCCCGCGTCGACCAGCGTCTTCGGAGCGAAATTTTTCTTCTGCGTGAAATCGTGGAACAGGCGGTCCCACGCAGGCGGCGCGAATCCCAGCTTGAAGGCTTCGATCGTCTCTGCGGAGAGATGACGCTTCCGGAAATAGGCCAGTCCCGCCTCCCCCATCCGCGTCTTGGTGAGGCAATTGTGAAAATAATCGGATGCGAGGCGCGCGGCTTCGTACATCGCCGTGATTTCCGACTGTTTCTTCCGGTCCTCTTCCGACACCTGCTCTTCCGGGAGCTCGATGTGGGCCATTTCTGCCAGATGCTCCACCGCTTCCGGGAACGACAGGTTTTCCATTTTCTGGACGAACGTGAATACGTTCCCCGCGGCGTGGCAGCCGAAACAGTAATACAGCCCCTTGTCCGGCGACACAGAGAAAGACGGCGTCTTCTCATGATGGAACGGACAGCACGCCCAGTATCGGTTCCCTTTTTTCTTCAGCGGGATATAAGAGCCGATCACGTCTGCGATATTGAGACTGTCCGACACCCGCTGCAAAAATTCCGGTCCAAAATATCTCATAGGTTTTACTTCCTCAGCGGCCGGAGGCCTGCGGCCCCCTTTTCCGGATGCCGATGAAAAAAACTGACAAGCCAGATTTCAGAGTTGTCAGTTTATCTATTCCTGCGCGGACGGAAATCATTCCCTCTCCGCCTGCACAGGGCTTGTGAGTTCCTGCCAGCGCGCCGTCAGCAGACGGACGTATTTCTCCGGGTCCAGCCCGAAGCTGCGGAGCACATACCCGTCGCTGGCCTCCACCAGCAGCGTCCGTCCGTCGTCCGTCACGCCAAAATCCAGCGCGTACCCGCAGGGCGCGCTGTGAAAAGCGGCGACCGCCTGTTTCATCCGCTCCACGTCCGGGAACAGATCCCACCGGCCCGCATAGGGATTCAGCCCGATGATCTCGCCGCGCAGCACCCAGAGCCGCCATTCTGACAGGAAATTGACCTTCTCGCTGCACCAGACGGGGATATCTTCCAGTCCGCCGCCCAGCTTGATCAGGTCTTCCGATTTATCCAGTACCGTCCCGGAGAACCGCTTCACATCCCAGATCGGCTTCACGAAGACGTGCCAGC
Source organism: Veillonellales bacterium (assembly GCA_944390485.1). Taxonomy (GTDB): domain Bacteria; phylum Bacillota; class Negativicutes; order Veillonellales; family Dialisteraceae; genus UBA1822. The sequence continues at coordinate 237,093 of CALXPQ010000001.1, read as the reverse complement.
TGTCGGCATGGCTCGTGATCGAGAAAAGCGTGGATTTCCAGATCCGGCGGCCGAGGAATTCCTTCAGCTCCTCCGGATAATCCATCGGTGTGAGATGGATGCCCATCCGGTCCATGGCGACTTCCACATCGTCCAGCGTTCCCACGATAGGATCCTCCGGCGCGTTGTCCTCGATCGAATAAACGGCCTTATAAGGCACGACAGGAATACCAAGAGTGGCGCAGCCCGTGTACACATCAAAACAGTTCTGATTGAAAAATTCGCCTGTATGCCGGATCCGGATATACACTTTCATACGTCCACCTCATTGGTATATGATGATAGATTTTAGCTATATTTTTTATTATATCACAATCCGGGAAACATGTTTTACTTTTTTATCCCGCTAAAGTTGCCAAAGCAACGAAAACGCGGAGCCCCGCAGGGCCCCGCGCATGGATCACAGGAAGAAATAAGCATACGATACCGCTGCCACGACGAACCGGTAGTAGGCGAAGCCGGACAGCGTGGAACGGTTCAGGAATTTCAGGAACCAGAGAATGGAGATGTAAGCCACGACGAAGGACGTCACGAATCCCACCGCCAGCACGCCAAAATCATCCATCGACAGATCAGAGGCCACTTTCAGCAGATCATAGGAGCAGGCCAGGAACATGAGCGGCACCGCCATGATGAAGGAGAAGTCGGCCGCCGCTTTGCGTGAGATCCCCAGAAGCAGGCCTCCGGCGATGGTGCTCCCGCTCCGGGAAAAACCGGGCCAGAGGGACAGGCACTGGAAGAGGCCCATCTGCAGCGCTTTCGCGGCGGTGATCTCATCCACATCGCGGATCACGAATTCTTTCCGCATCTTTTCCGCCAGGATCATGAAGAGGCCGCCGATAATGAGCCCGATGATGACCGTCAGCGGACCGAAGAGGTATTCCTTGATCAGCCCGTGGCAGACGAGGCCCACCAGACAGGCGGGAAACATGGCCAGGGCGATGTTCACGCAGGAAGCGCCTCTCGTGCGGAACCAGTTTTCCCGCTTGACCATGTGGACAAATTTTTCCCGATACACGAGGATGACGGACAGGATCGCGCCGAACTGGATAAATACGTCGAATACATTGGCCAGCTGCCCCGTAAAGCCGAGCATATGCCCGACAAGGATCAGATGGCCGGTGCTGGATACGGGGATATACTCCGTCAGCCCTTCCACGATACCCACGATCAGCGCGCAGAAATAGTCGTACATACATTACTCCTTCAGCAAATGTTCATGAATCAGCCGGCGGATCACCAGACGGTCTGTTGGAAACGCCAGCTCCGGCAGCGAAGAGACGCAGAAAAAGCGGACCTCCGCCACATCGTCGCCGCTGCGGCAGAAACCGCCCCGGATGCGCGTGAGGAACCATGTCCCCGTCGTATGGGCCGCCGGCTCATGAAAATTGGAATACACGTCATACACAGACACCGGCTCGATAAGAAATCCGGTCTCCTCCCGCATTTCCCGGACCAGTGCCTGACGAATATCTTCATTATACTCCACGTGTCCACAGGGGATGCACCACCTGCCCTCCCGTGTCTCCCCGGTCGCCCTGCGCCCCAGCAGAAGCTCCCTCTCGGGCGACAGGATGATGCCAGCGACGCCGGTGATGGGGTTTTCATAGGAAATGCGCCCGCAGTGCCGGCAGCACAGGCGGTACTCTCCCTGAGCGAGCATCCGTGTCAGCGGATGGCCGCACCAGGCGCAGAACCTCTTTCCCGTCGTATCCATCACAGGGTCCCCTCGAGATTTTTCGCGCGCACGCTCCGGATCCGGTCCAGCGCCGGCTGCAGGGGCGCGGGAATCTGTGGATTTTTCATGGAAACGATATTGTAGATGACCTTTTCCGTTTCATTGATGTAGAAGACGAGCGCCGTCTTCCGGTCTTCCGAGAAATAAATATACGCGCTCTGCGGATGCGGCGCGGCCAGATTCATTTCCAGTTTCTGCGGCTCGCCGTAGAGAAATTCCAAAGTGGAGAGCTGATCGCCCACGGACACGCCGCGTCGCGTCGTCATCGCGCCGTCCGTCACGAAAAGCGAAGAGATCACATGGCTCTTCGCGTCCATCCGTACGCCGAATCCGGGATAGTACCAGATCTCCTCTTCCGGATTGACCGCCTTCTTCTCCCACACGAGCCAGGAATGCTCCTGGAAAACCTGCCCCACAGCATACCCTGCGATCATGAATTCCTCATCGGAAAACCGCCGGCCTGCAGGCAGGATCTCCGGCTCCACTGCCGGGAGCCAGGCGCCGGCAAAGGCCAGCTGCATGGACTGCACATGGTCTTTGGAAATGGTGAAAACGAGCTGCTGACTGCCCATCTGATAGACAAAGTAGCATTTCTGCGCCGGTCCGTCCCAGTAGATCTGCGACGGCCTGCCGTACGAACGCACTACGTTTTCCCGGCTGTCGCCCGTGGTGATGCCGCGGGCCGAGGCGATGCCCTTTCTTTCTGCAGAAATCACAGACGCACCGGCAGACGGAAAGCGGTCCGGGATATCCAGATCGTCCCGTGCTGCATAGGCATAGGCATTTTCCTGCACAAATCGGACGGTGATCCCGTCCCATTGCGATTCATCGTACACGCTGCCATGTTCCGTTTTCTGCGGCATGCCTTCCGCCGCGGCCGCTTCTTCTGCCGACATGCCGAGACGAAGTCCTCCCAGCCGGAAGTCTTCCTCCGTCAGCGGCGCGTCATGGATGGATGCGATCCGTACCGGAGCTTCCTGCGGAACGCCTCCGGAAGACGGTTCCTGCGCTGTTTCTTCTGTAGCGGCTGCTGGCTGCGGAGCCGCCCGGACTACCGCAAAGGGGCCTGCCGCCAGGAGCCCCGCGAGGATCCACGCCGCACAGGTGCTGTATTTCATACTGTTCCTCCTCAGGTCCCGGATCAGCCGGGGCCCAGATCCCTGAAAACTGACTTTCTTACCATTATTACCGGCCCGCCGGGGCCTGTCAAGCGGCGCACACAAAAAGCACCGGAAACGAGCCCGGTGCCCTTTGTCAGACGAAATCTCACGCTTTTCTGTGGCGCTCTACGAAACGGCCGATGCGGACCAGCGCTTCCGCGATGTTTTCGCGGCTGGCCGCATAGGAGATGCGCACGTGGCCGCGGCCCTGCTCGCCGAAGCAGCTCCCCGGCACCACGCCGACCTTCTCCTCTTTCAGGAGCTGTTCGGAAAATTCTTCGTCGTCCATGCCCGTGCAGGTGATGTCCGGGAAAATATAGAAAGCGCCCTTCGGTTCGAAGACCGGCAGGCCGATCTTTTTCAGTCCTTCATAGATCATGACGCGGCGGGCCGCATATTCTTCATACATGGCCTGCACGTCGTCGTCGCAGCTCTCCAGCGCGGCGATCGCCCCGTACTGGCTCGTGGCGGACGCGCAGAGGATCTCGTACTGGTGGACCTTGTAAATGGATTCCACCGCTTCCTTCGGCGCGCACAGATAGCCGATGCGGAGTCCGGTCATCGCATAGGACTTGGAGAAGCCGTTCAGGACGATGGTCCGTTCTTTCATGCCCGGCAGGGACGCCACGCAGGTGTGCGTGCCTTCGTAGGTCAGGTCGCAGTAGATCTCATCGGAGATGACGATCAGATCATGTTTCTGCGCAAATTCCGCAATCTTTTCCAGCGACGCCCGGTCCATGACTGTGCCGGTGGGGTTATTCGGATAGCCGATCAGCAGGATCTTCGTTTTGTCTGTGACTTTTTTCTCCAGCTCTTCCACGGTCAGCTTGAAATCATCCTTTTCCCAGGTAGGCACGAGGACCGGCACGCCGCCTGCAAAGCGGACGCAGGCCGGATAAGCCACATAGGCCGGGTCCGGGATCAGTACTTCATCGCCCGGGTTCAGGAGCGCCGACATGGCGATGCTGATGGCTTCGGACACGCCGACCGTCACGATGATCTCGCTGGCCGGATCGTAATCCACATGGTAGCGGCGGTGGAACAGCGCGGCGATATCTCTGCGCAGCGGGAGCAGTCCCAGGTTGGACGTATAGGACGTCTCCTTCCGCTTCAGGCTGTCGATGCACGCATCGATGACCTTGTCGGGCGCGGCATAATCCGGTTCCCCTACGCCGAGGGAAATCACGCCCTCCATCGTATTGGCCAGATCAAAGAATTTGCGGATGCCGGACGGCGGCACCGCCTTGACGTTCTCTGCGATTTTTGATTCCCAGTTCATGATGTCCTCCTTCATGCTTCCGCATGGATCATTCCTGCGGCGCTTCCGCCACCGCTTTTCCAAGCGCTTCACATTTTCCGAGCGCTTCTTCGTCAGGATAGCCGTAGGCCAGCACCGGACGGACGGGGAAAATCCCGCCCGCAAAATGCAGCTCGGCCTCCCAGGAATTCAGCCAGGCGCCGCGGCTCCATCCGCAGGAGCCGAAGACCCCCATGCGCTTTCCCTTGAGGAACGGCTTCAGCTTCTCCGTAAACGGGCGCATCTGCGACTCTTCGATCACTTCGACGCCCCACGCCGAGCAGCCCAGCAGGATGCAGTCGTACTGCGTCCCGATCGTCTCCGCGTCCACGTCCACCACCGGCGCGAGCAGCACCTCCGCCCCGCTCTTCCGGGCTCCTACGGCAGCCGCTTCCGCCATGGCTTCTGTATTGCCCGTGCTGGAATAGAAAATGACAGCGGTCTTTCCCGCCATGGGATCCTCCCTTCCGCCTCCCGGCATTGATCTTAAAAAATAAAGCGCCCGTCCATAAGAGCGCTTTATCTGACTTCCTGTCCTTCTATGAAATTAAGCCTTTGCGATCGTTTCGCCCAGCGCCTTGCAGGCCGCGAGCGCCTCGTCGTCCGGATAGCTGTACGCCTTCACCGGATCGGCGGCGAGCGTAACGCCGGCTTCCGTCAGGCGGTTCTTCCAGTTTTCGATCCAGTCGCCCTGATTCCAGGCATAGGACCCGAAGATGCCGACCACTTTGCCCGCGAGATTCGGGAGCAGTTCCGCGAAGAACGGTTCGAATTCATATTCTTCCAGTTCTTCGTTGCCCATGGCCGGGCAGCCGAGGATGATGTGATCATAGGCCGCTACATCCGCCGCAGAAGTGTCGCTCACGAAGCTGAGGGACGTTTCTGCGCCTGCTGCCTTTGCGCCTTCTTCGACAGCCTGAGCCATGGCTTCCGTGTTGCCGGAGCCGGACCAGTATACGATTGCTACTTTTGCCATAATAAAGCCTCCTGTTCATAATCGGATCTCAGCGATCCGTGCTTCTTTAATATTACGGAAGAGCCGCGCCGTTGTCAATCATCAGTGCCCCGTTCCTCACCCGTTCCGGAGGAACGCCGCCAGCAGATCTTTTTCCTTGTAGAACCGGCGCTCTTTCATCATCTCCGCCAAGTCGGCCGTCAGCTCCTTCCGATCCGCATCGGAATTGATGAGCCCCAGCACGACGCGGAAGCCGCTCACCTGAAGCACCATCTGGTACGCTTCCCGGTAGGTGACGCCGTTCTCCTTTCTCGTGATCGTGAAAGCCCCCTCCCAGCGGGGATGTTCACGGTCGCTGAGGCGGACAAGCGGCTCGCTTCCTGCAAATTCCGCGCCGCTCCGGCGGATCTCTTCGTTCATATGCTCCGCGATGACATCCATCTGTTCGGATGGAGTCTTATTCCGATAGGCCGTCTCGCCCTGCCGGACGAGGTACGGCACGCCTACCGCCGCAGACGCTGCCCAGCCGTAGGAAAAGTCCGTGCCGTCCGCGTAGGTCATCGTATAGAAGACCCCGTTCATCATGCCGGAGCGGATGAAGGTCCACCGGATGCCGCCCGTCTGGAGGAAATCCAGCGATTTCTGCTCGCCTTCCTCAAACGTGACGTGCTCCGGCAGCGTCATGCGCCCGATATAGGCCATATCCCAGTGATCCGCCGCGCCGGCCGGCCAGGCCGCTCCCAGTGCGAGCGCGCCGGCCAGTACGGCGGATATCCATGCGTGTTTCATCTCAGTCCTGCTTCTTCTGCATCTTGGCCCAGGAATCTTTCAGCCCCACGATGCGGTTCACCACGATATGATCCTCTGTCGAATCCTTATCGATGATGAAGTAGCCCTTGCGCAGGAACTGGAAGCGGTCGCCCACTTTATACTCGAGGATTGCCGGTTCGGCCTTGCTCTCCAGGACCGTGAGCGAATCCTTATTGATCTTTTCCATGAAATCGCGCCCGTCGTCCTGATCGTCCGGCGAAATCAGATAATCGTAGAGCCGCGCCGTGATGTCCACCGCCGTGTCCGCGCAGACCCAGTGCAGCGTCCCTTTGACCTTCCGGTCCGCGCCGGGAGTCCCGCTCCGCGTGTCCATGTCGCAGGTGCAGCGGATCTCCGCGATGTTTCCGGCCTCGTCTTTCACCACCTCGTCGCAACGCACGATGTACGCGCCCTTGAGGCGAACTTCCCGGCCCGGCGCCATGCGGAAGAATTTCTTCACCGGCGTCTCCATGAAATCTTCCCGTTCGATGTAGAGGTTCCGGCTGAACGGCACCTGCCGCGTGCCCATTTCCTCATTCTCCGCATTGTTCTCCAGCGGGAAATATTCGATTTTGCCCTCCGGATAATTCGTGAGGACCACCTTCACCGGATCGAGCACCGTCATGATGCGCGGTGCTTTCCCCTTCAGGTCTTCGCGGATGCAGTGTTCCAGCTGGGCGATGCTCACCACGTTGTCCGCCTTTGCGACGCCGATCTGGTCGCAGAACATGCGGAGCGACTCCGGCGTATAGCCGCGCCGGCGGATGCCGGAGATCGTGGGCATGCGCGGATCGTCCCATCCGGACACTACGCCGGCTTCCACCATGCGGCGGAGTTTCCGCTTGCTGGTGATCATGGTGGTCACATTGAGGCGCGCGAATTCAATCTGGCGGGGCTTCTCTTCCCCGTCGTACGCCTGGAGGCACCATTCGTAGAGCGGACGGCGTTCTTCAAATTCCAGCGTGCAGATGGAATGGGTGATGTGCTCCAGCGCGTCCGACAGCGGATGCGCGAAGTCGTACAGCGGATAGATGCACCACTGATCGCCCGTGCGGTGATGCGTCGCGTGAAGGATGCGGTAGATGACCGGATCGCGCATGACCATGTTCGGGGACGCCATGTCGATCTTGGCGCGGAGCACCTTTTCCCCGTCTTTGTACTTGCCTTCCTTCATTTCCTGGAAAAGCTTCAGGTTTTCCTCCACCGAGCGGTTCCGCCACGGGCTTTCTTTCCCCGGATGGGTCAGGTCGCCGCGCGTGTCATGGATCTCCTCGCTGGTCTGATCGTCCACGTACGCCAGCCCCATGCGAATCAGCTTGCAGGCGAATTCATACAGCTCCGGGAAATAATCCGACGCATAGTGCACCGGCTCCTTCCACTGGAATCCCAGCCATTTCACGTCTTCCAGAATGGAGTTGACGTATTCCACCTCTTCTTTCGTGGGATTCGTATCATCGAAGCGCACGTTCGTCGCGCCGTGGTATTTCTTCCCGATGCCGAAGTTCAGGCAGATGCTCTTCACATGGCCGATGTGAAGGTAGCCGTTCGGTTCCGGCGGGAACCGGGTCAGGACCCGGCCGTCTTTATACACATGATTGGCAATATCCTTATTGATTTCCGCTTCAATGAAATTCGCCGCTTCTCTTTTCTCTTCCATAACCGTCTCCTTTGCATGATACCGCACCGCCCGGCCCGGAGAGATCTGCCGGACCAGTCTGCACAGCCTGGCTGTACATCCATGTATGCAATATACTTTATTTTAGCACAGCCGGAAATAAATGCGAACTGAAATCCGGCCATTCCGCAGAAATTTCCGGACCCGCCGCCTCCCCGGACGGTCGGCGGACGCCGTGTGATATAATGAATCTCAGAATCATACATTCATACAGAAAGAAGGATGAATATGCAGCGACTGATTTCATACAGCTACGAAGGCCTCCGCCAGTGGGGCGTGCTGGCCGCCGACGGCCAGTCCATCTATCCGGCTTACGACCTGGAAGAGACCTATTATATCCCCCTTGCGGAGACGCTGGAAGAATTTATCGAGACCGGCGAAGAAGGGCTGCTCAACCTGGCGAAGCTGCTGGAGAGCAACAGCAGGGACAGGAGCGTCGAGCCCCTGCCCCTCTCGAAAGTGCAGTTGGAGGTCCCCTTTCGCCCCCGCCGGAACATCCTCTGCGTCGGCAAGAATTATCAGGAACATGTGCGGGAATTCGATCAGAACAAAGACGCGAAAAATCCCGCCGCGCCGATCTTTTTCACGAAAGCCACCACGTCGGTCATCGGCCCCGGTGAAGCAATCGACAGCCATCCGGATGTGACAGAGCAGGTCGACTACGAAGGCGAGCTCGGCGTCATCATCGGGAAGCAGGGCGCGGACATCGCGCCGGAAGACGCCATGAAATACGTCTACGGCTACACCATCATCAATGACGTCACTGCCCGCGATCTTCAGAAAACCCATGTGCAGTGGTTCCGCGGCAAGAGCCTCGACACCTTCTGCCCCATGGGCCCGACGATCCTCGTCGGCGGCTGGCCGGCTCCCTTTACGATCTACACGCGCGTGAACGGCCATCTCCGCCAGGAAGGCAGCACGTCCGACCTGATCTTCTCCATCCCGAAACTCATCTCCGTGCTGTCCGCCGGCATGACGCTCCTCCCGGGCGACGTCATCGCCACCGGCACGCCGAAGGGCGTGGGCATGGGCATGAACCCGCCGGAATTCCTGAAGAAAGGCGACGTAGTGGAAATCACCATCGACCCCATCGGCACGCTCCGGAATCCCGTGAAATGACAAGTAAAAAGAGCAGGCGCTCCGCACGGAGCCCTGCTCTTTTTACTTGCTTTTTTACTGCGCTGGATGCAGCCCGTTTTCGGACATCCGGAGATCCGGTGCGATCCGCGGCAGTTCTCTGTTGATGACCTCCGCCATCATCTGTTTCGCCCGCCAGTCGCCGTGCAGCCCGTCGGCGGCCAGTTCCGACGGCATCTCTGTCCATGCGGCAAACGGAGCGGCCGTATCGATGTGCGTCTGCGTGCGGATGAACGCGTTCACCTCGGCGAAGGCAGCCTGCCAGTTGTCCTCCGTGGGCTGGTCGAAGGCGCGGCGGATATTGTCCGGATGAATCGGCGGCAGCGTAAGCAGGACAGGCCGGATGCCGAGACGCCGGCATTTCTCCTGGATCTCCTGCAGGTCGGCAATGACGCTCTCTGCCGGCACGCCGGCGCGCAGACTGTTCGTGCCCGTCATGATGAGAAGATATTCCGGATGGAACGGCGCGATGTCCCGGTCGAACCGTTCTGCGGTCGCCCGGCTGGTATCCCCGCTCTCTGACAGATTCACCGCGGGAAAATCCAGATAATGGGCATAGCTGTATGTCCAGTCCGCCGGCCCGTAAGAAAGCCGTCCGCCGCCGTGGCTGATGCTGTCCCCGGCGATGGCGACCTGCCAGCCGTCTTCCGGCGCTGTGCGGAACGGTTCCGCTTCGCTCCATCCTCCGAGAGGCCGGCCGTCTGCATCCATGGCGCGCACCCGCCACCAGTATGAGCCGATGCGCGGCGACGGGTCGTACAGATTCGCATTGGAGATGACTTTCGAGAAGATCCGGTGCGCCGAGGGCGCCCACCCATCCGGATTTTCCGGCGCCGCATCCGTCACTTCCACTTCATACTGCGCCGCATTGTCCACCGGCGTGAAGGAATACACCGGATACAGCAGAACGGAGCCCGGCTCTCCGTCGAAATGCGACCGGGGCCGCGGACCGCAGCCGGCATCGGCCTGCCTGTCCGCCGGATACGGCCGGAGCTCCGAGAAACTGCCCAGCGGATGGCGGTCCAGATCGAGCGGCCGCACCCGCCACCAGAGATCCCCGCGGACCTGACCGTCCCGGTCGATGCGCGCCCAGCTGATGAGGGCGCTGTTCGTGTAGATTTCCCCGTTCCGGTAAATCGCCGCGCCGGAGCGGGCATCCGCCGGCAGTTCGGACGGCACCGCATCGAAGAGCTCCACTTCATAGCAGGCAGCATCCAGATCAGGCGCCCACTCCAGATAGAGCGCCGGCGCCGTGCACACCGCCGCCGGATTGGCCGCCGCACGATCGGCCCCGGGCAGCATGCACAGCGCCGTGCCGACCGCAGCGGCCACACAGGCGGCTGTCAGCCATCGAACCCATTTCATGGCGCTCCCTCCTTTCTGCTTTCAGTATAGGCGTTCCCGGCGAGGGAAACCAATGCCTGTTCAGAACCCGGTATTATACATGAGAAGCATGGATGCAACCGGATTATGACTGCCGCATTTCATCGAACAGGGGAACCGTCATCCGCGCCTCTGCCGTTTCAATCACCGCCGTGCCAGGTACGATCTGTTCCGACTCCCGACAGCGGAGCATGCCGAATTCCTGGAGCAGAGCGTGCCAGCTCTGCCGGTGCTGCCCCATGATCCGGGACCGGTCTCTCGGATGGCATACGATCCCTTCCGGATGCGCCGCACGCCGCAGCGCCCTGCGCAGGGCATGCCGGACAATGAGTTGATCCGCCAGATCGCCCAGCGCCGGATGATAGGGACCCGCGGCCAGAGAGCCGCCCCGGTCCAGTTCTTCCGTCGCCTGCAGGCCCATGCGGATGATCAGGATGCCGTGCCGGCCGTACCATCGCTTCAGGAACGCACAGCGGAATGCCGCCTCCTCCACAGTGAGCGGCTGATAGCTCCCGCGCTCATACAGACGGCACAGCGGCGTATCCCGCAGGACGAGGACCGGATAGAGACGGATGAAATCCGGCCGGAGGCCGGCGCCCCGGCGGGCGGTGCGCCGCAGGGACTGCCAGCTCTCCCCGGGCAGTCCGGTCATGAACTGCAGCCCCACGCGGAAACCGTGCTCCCGCAGCCGCTGCACGGCCTGCGCCGTGTCCGCCGCCGTATGTCCCCGTTCCGCCAGCCGGAGCACAGGGTCGTCCAGGCTCTGCGCGCCCAGCTCCACTGTAGATACGCCCATGCGTTTCAGGAGCCGCAGGATCTCTTCATCGATGCAGTCCGGACGGGTGGACAGGCGGATGGCCTGGATCTCTCCGCGGCGGAGCGCTTCCTGCGCCGGCCGGAGGAGCGACTCCATCACCGGCAGCGGGAGCGCGGTGAAAGACCCGCCGTAATAGGCCGCTTCCCAGCAGCGGTCTTCCCCGCCGGTCTTCCGCCAGGCCGCGATGATCCGGGCTGCGTCTTCCGCTGTGACGGGCGTCGTCTGCCCTGTGATTCGCACCTGATTGCAGAACACGCACTGGTGCGGACAGCCGTAATGGGGAATGAAAAGCGGAATGATCGAATGCTTCATCAGCTCCTCCTGTACCATGAAAAAAGACGGGCCTCTGCCCGCCTTTCTGTTTTTCTTATTTTTCTTCCTCTTCTTCGTCTTCCTCGTCCGCAGCGTCCAGTTCTTCCTTTTCCGTCAGAGCCAGTACGGTCAGGATATCGTGGCGCGTGATCAGGCCGACCAGCCGGTTGTTTTCCGAGACGACCGGCACGACTTTCAGATGCTCGTCCACCATCAGCGTGGTGATGACGCTCATCTCCGTTTCCGGCGTGACGCACCGCACATCGCGGGTCATGATCTCCGCCGCTTCCGTTGCCAGCATTTTGCGGAACGACTTGGCATACCGGCCGTAGCCGCAGTAGTACAGCGTGCCTCCGAGGATATCGATGTACTGAGGGATGCGCGGCCGCACCTTTTTATACAGAAGATCCCCTTCCGATACGATGCCGAGAAGCGTGTCGTCCTCATCGACTACAGGGATCGCGCTCACATTGTGGGATACAAACGCGCGGATCAGTTCATGGATCGTGATGCTCGGCGGAACGGTGAACACATACTTTTCCATGAAATCCTTGGCTTTGTATTCTTTGACTGCCATAGTTTTCCCTTCTTTCCTGCACAACTTCATAACGCCTTTCTAATTTTATTGTACATGATTTCTCTGCTTTGCGTAAGAAAGAAATCCAGGGGAGCACGAAAAAACAAATGGATCAGAACGTATGCGCGATACCCACGGCCCAGAACCGGCCGTCCAGGTCGCAGGACTCATCCTCACGGTCCAGCAGATTCCGCAGGCTCACGTACATCCGGTCGTCCCGGCTGAATTTTCTCGTCACGGTGAGATTCAGCAGATTGTAGCTGGTCTTCCCCGCCGCCCTTCCCGGCTCGTTTCCTTCGGTCACACAATCGTAGTCAAACTGATCCCAGAGCATGACGCTCCAGCCGGTCTCCTGCCGGTCGTCGTAGGTCAGCTGATAGACCTGAGACAGCCGGGCCCGCTGCGGCAGATCCTCCCCCGAGTCCGTATCCTTCGCGTCGAGCCAGGTGGAGATCACTTTGGCTTCCCACCGGTCATTGAAGCGCCACCCCAGCGTGTGCTCCACCCCGCGGATGCGCGCGTGATCCACATTGACATACCGGTACTGGCTGATTCCGTCCAGGGCTCCTTCGGAATGATAATCGATCAGGTCCGACACATCATTGTCAAAATACGTAAGCGACGTATACCCTTTGCCGAATTCCGCCTCCACACCCAGGTCCCAGCTCGTGGACGTCTCGGGCCGGAGATCCGGATTCCCGATCAGATGGACACGGCCCGCCATCCCCATGAACATTTCCATATCGTAGAAAAGCTGCATCACGCTGGGCGCCTTGAAGCCTTCTCCGTAATTGGCCTTCACCCGGAAGTGATCGCCCGCGCGGTAGGTCACGCCGAGCTTCGGCGACGTGTGGTCTCCGTATACGCTGTGATGGTCATACCGTACGGCCGGAACGAGGAACCATTTCCCGTATTCGATCTCGTCCTGCACATAGGCCGCCCAGGTCTCCATGGTCTTTTCCGAGGCATCTTTCCCTCGGCCGCCCGCCCATTCCGTGTAACCGCTATCGCCGGCGGTGCCGAGACCGGTGCCGCGCACGCGGTTTTCTTCATACTCTGCGCCGAAGGTGAGCCGGTGATGCGCGCCCAGCTCCATGGTGTTCCGGGCGCCTGCATGATACAGCCGGTTCTGGTTGCGGTTAAAGGAAAAACTGTTATGTTCAAAGCCGTCGTCGCTCCAGCGGAAGCGGCTCGCATAGGCCTCGACCTGCCACTGGTTCCGCGGACTGGTCCCCTCCCAGCTCATGCCGTAATTTTCCTGCCGGTAATCCCTCGCCGTGAAATCGCCGCCCGCACCGCTGCTCTTCATATGTTCGCTGAAATAGTCCGTCCATGCACGGAGCGTATTGTTTTCATTCCATGCATAGGCAAGCGATGCATTGTACGTCTGCGCCGTATCGTCTCCGCTGCCGAACGCATCCTGTGTCAGGAGGTCCCGCCGGTATTTATCGAACCGCGCATCAAAGGAAACGGAAAATTTCCCGATTTTCCCTGTATCGGCATGCCACCAGTTGAGAACATCGTCCGAATTGACTTCTACACCGGAAGAAAGCAACGGTGATTCCGGCGTCTTCGTGATGATATTGATGACGCCGCCCATGGCTTCCGATCCGTAAAGCGCGCTCGACGGTCCTCTCACGATTTCGATGCGCTCCACCTGAAACAGATTGATGCGGTCCAGCGCCATGGCGTTCCCCAGCCCGGCGGCGCTGGCTTCATTGGCGACGCGGCGGCCATTGACGAGGATCAGCGATTTGTCCGTTCCCATCCCGCGGATGATGACATTGTGCCCGCCGTATTTGGACGCGTTCAGCGCCAGATTGGTCTCTGCTGCCAGCACGTCCCGCACGGTCTCCGCCCCGCTCTGGACGATCTCCTCCTCCGTGATGACTTCCACCGGTGCCGGTACGGTCTCCGCTTCCGTCTCGGTGCGCGTCGCCGTGACGACCACCGGCGCCAGCGTATAGACCGGAAGGTCTGAAGCCTCCGCGCCGGGCGTCAGCGCGGCCAGGGCTGCGGCCGTGACGCCGGCCGTTTTCCATGCTCTCTGCATCGTTTCCTCCTTCTCATTCCCTGCATGAGTATAAAGGACGGTTTTCTCGGAAACCAATGCCCTTTCCGTATGGATTTCCATACAATGAAAAATCAGGCCGCCCGGGCCTGATTCCCTTATAAATGATATGGCTCATGCCGCATGATTTTCATGGCGCGGTACAGCTGTTCCGCCAGGATCAGCCGCGCCATCTGGTGGGTAAACGTCATGGGACTGAGGCAGAGTTTGAAATCCGCCCGCTCCTTCAGATTTTTTCCGTTCCCGAAGGGGCCGCCGATGAGAAACGTGAACCGGCTTTTCCCGGCCGTCATCTGCCTCTGCAGCAGTTCCGACAGCGCCACCGAGGATAGTTCCTTTCCCGAGGTGTCGAGCAGGATGACATAGTCTTCGCTGCCCACATATTTCAGAATCTTCTCCCCTTCCTTAGCCATCACTTTTTCCTTGATGGCGTTCGAGGGAGACGGAGGCATCTTTTCCTCCTCCTGTTCGATGATCTGCATTTTTGCCATGGGCGCAAGGCGCGTCACATATTCCTGAATGCCGTCCCGCATCCATTTCTCCTTGATCCGGCCGATGCCGGCGATGGTCATCCGCATCTTATTCCTGCGGCGCTTCGCTCAGCAGGACCTCGGTCTGCCGCTGCTCGCCATCGTGGAGATAGGTGATAGAAAGGACGTCCCCCGGCTTGTACTGATCCAGCACATCCCGGATGTCGCGGACAGAGCTGATCTCCGTATTTCCCACCGCAGTGATGTAGTCGCCGGGCCGGATGCCGGACAGAGAAAGCGGACTGTTGCCGGCGATGCGCATCACGAGGACACCTTTCACATTGCTGTCCCACCGGTAGCCGTACCGGGCAGCCAGATCCTTGTCCGCGCCGTACAGTCCGAGGTAGGCCCGCGTGACGCGGCCGTTCTGGATAAGCTCCTCAATGATGGCGCGCGCCTGGTTGATCGGGATGGAGAAGCCCATGCCCTCTACGCCCTCCTTGGCGATCTTGGCGCTGTTGATGCCCACGACCTTGCCGTCGGCAGTCACCAGCGCGCCGCCGGAATTGCCCGGATTGATGGCCGCATCCGTCTGGATGAGCTTGAACCGCAGGTCCATGTCGTCCAGCGTGCGGTTCAGCGCGCTGATGACGCCCACGGTGACGGTCCCCTGGAACTCCAGCCCCAGCGGATTGCCGATGGCAATGGCTGTCTCGCCCACCTGCAGGTGATCAGAATCGCCGAATTCCGCTACGGGCAGCGCGTCGCTGCCTTCGATTTTGACGACTGCCAGATCTGTAGAAGCATCAGTGCCGACGACGGTCCCCTGCACGGTCTCTCCGCTGGAGAGGCACACATTGACCGTCTTGCTGTCCCCGACCACGTGATTGTTCGTGACGATGTAGCCTTTTTTGTCAAAAATGACGCCGGACCCCACGCTCTGTCCGACTTCGATGCGCCGGTTGAACACGTCCCGGTCATAGATCTGCGTCGTGATGCCCACGACGGCCGGACCGACTTTCTTCACGGCCTCGACCACGGCGGTATTCCGGATCGCCGGCAGTTCGAAATTCCCGTCCGTCCCGGCTTCCGGCACCTTGTAATTGCTTTCCGTGCGGGGCGTCATAAACGGCAGGTCGTGCATCACATAGCCGCCGAAGCCGCCGGCGATGATGAGTACGACGGCCGCCGCAGCCAGCCATTTCTTCGTGTGCCGCCCCCCCTGATTCTGAGGCTGCATGGAGCCGCCTTTTTCGGCCAGCTCTCTATCCAAATCTTCTCTGTCCATATTGATCTCCTTCGTTTCCTTGAAAACGGTAGTGATGGGATTTTCTTTTCATTATAGCATGGTCCGGCTACCCTTCCCGGATATAAAAAGAGGCAGGAGCGGAACTTCCGCTTCTGTCTCTTTTTGGTTAGCCGATTTTATTCGGTCTTGAACGTCAGTTCATCTTTATCGTCCGTATCCACATGGAGCACTTTCTTATCCTTGAAACTGCCCTGCAGGATCAGTTCAGAGATTGGATCCTCGATTTCTTTCTGGATCGTCCGTTTCAAAGGACGGGCGCCGTACTCGAAATCCGAGCCGTTCTTGATCAGGTGCGCTTCCGCCGACTCAGACAGCTCCAGCCGGATCTGGAAATGATCCAGTTTCTTCTGCACTTTGGCCAGCAGGAGTTTCACGATGCTCTTCAGGTCTTCGGAAGACAGCGGATGGAATACGATGATCTCGTCAATGCGGTTGATGAATTCCGGACGGAAGGACCGCTTCACGTCGCTCAGGATGACTTCCTTCGCATGTTCGAAATCATTTTCCGTCTTCTCTTTGCCTTCGTCGGTCTTGAAGCCGAGCTGCTTCATCTGATCCTTCAGGTGCATGGACCCGAGGTTGCTCGTCATGATGATGACGCAGTTCGTGAAATCCACCGTACGGCCCTGCCCGTCGGTGAGACGGCCGTCATCCAGCACCTGCAGAAGGATATTGAAGAAGTCCGCGTGGGCTTTTTCCACCTCATCGAAGAGGATGACACTGTACGGATTCCGGCGGACCTGATCGGTCAGCTGCCCGCCTTCTTCATAGCCCACGTATCCAGGAGGCGCCCCGACGAGACGGGACACTTCATGTTTCTCCATATACTCCGACATATCGAATCGGATCAGCGATTTGTCGCTGCCGAAGAGGCATTCTGCCAGTGCTTTGGCCAGCTCGGTCTTGCCGACGCCCGTAGAGCCGAGGAAGAGGAAGGACCCGATCGGACGTCTCGGGTCCTTCATGCCCGCACGCGCCCGGCGGATGGCCTTCGCCACCGCATGGACCGCTTCGTCCTGCCCGATGACTCTCTTGTGCATCTCTTCTTCCAGATGGAGCAGCCGTTCCGAGTCGCTTTCTTTCAGGTTCTGCACCGGCACGCCGGTCCATTTGCTCACCACTTCCGCCACATCTTCTTCCGTGACGGTGAGATGATCCTGATCCGCGCCCTTCCAGTCTTTCTTGAGATTGTCCACTTCTTCCGTCAGTTTCTTCGCCTGATCCCGGTAGATCACCGCTTTTTCGAAATCCTGACTGGAGACGGCCGCTTCCTTTTCCTTGAGGACATTGGCCAGTTCCTCTTCCTTCCTGCGGAGCCCTTCCGGCGTGGAGGAGGCTTCCATGCGGACTTTGGCCGCTGCCTCATCGATCACGTCGATCGCTTTATCCGGCAGGAACCGGTCCGTGATATAGCGGTTCGACAGCTCCACCGCGCTCCGAATGGCCTCATCGGTGATCTTCGCTTTGTGGAACGCTTCGTACCGGTCGCGGAGCCCTTCCAGGATTTCCACGGCTTCCTTCGGCGTCGGCTCGCCCACTTTCACCGGCTGGAACCGGCGCTCCAGCGCAGCATCCTTCTCGATGTATTTTTTGTACTCCTTGAGCGTCGTAGCGCCGATGCACCGCAGTTCGCCTCTTGCCAGAGCCGGCTTCATGATGTTCGCCGCATCCATGGAGCCTTCCGACGCGCCCGCGCCGACGAGGGTGTGGATCTCGTCGACGAAGAGGATCCAGTCCGGATGTTTCTTCACCTCATCGATGACCTTTTTCAGCCGCTCCTCGAACTGCCCGCGATACTGCGTCCCCGCCACTACGGAAGACATATTGAGCGAAATCACATGGCAGTTTTTCAGGATCTCCGGCACGTCGTTGTCCACGATGCGCTGCGCCAGCCCTTCCGCGATGGCCGTCTTGCCCACGCCCGGTTCGCCGATCAGCACCGGATTGTTTTTGCTCCGGCGGGACAGGATCTGGATCACGCGGCTGATTTCTTCCTTTCTGCCGATGACCGGATCGATCTTGCCCTGCTTGGCCTTTTCATTGAGGTCGACCGCAAAATCTGAGAGGTCGCCCAGCGCTTCATCTTTGCTGCCCTTGCTGCCGTCCTCGGAAAGCACGTCCTCAAAGGCTTTCTGCAGTTTGTCCTGCGTGATTCCCAGATGCTGCAGGATCTGCACCGCCAGACCGCCGCTTTCCCGGAGAAGCGCCAGCAGCACATGTTCCGTACCGACGTAATTGTTGCCCAGCTCATTGGCTTCTTCCACCGCCAGCTCCATGATCCGTTTGGCCCGCGGAGATACATACACATTCTGCCGGCTGAAAAAGCTCCGCTGATACATGCCTTCGAGAAGAGGCTCCACGGCTTCCACCGTGACGCCGAGCGAATTCAGGATCTTGCCGCCGGCGCTGTCCTTTTCATGGGCGACGCCGAGGAGCAGATGCTCCGTATCGACGGCTTCACTGCCAAGCTTCACCGCTTCTTCCGCCGCAAATTTGAACGCGCGTTTCACGCCGTCCGTATACCGATTTTCCATATGCAATCCCTCCTTTACAGGGAACCCTTTCTATTCTGCCTTGATCTGTATCCCTCAGAATCCCGCTTCCGTCACGAGGCTCCTCAGAAGAACGGCCCGCCAGAGATCGACTTCGTCTCCTTCCAGCCCTTCTTTATGCGTCGCTTCCCGGACATACGCCGGCGAAGCCGTGAGGAGCAGCTTCCAGAAAAGAAGCGGATCCTTCATCGGGAAAAGATTTTCTTCCCCGCCGATCTGCAGGAATCCGGCACAGGCCGCCGTTTCCTTCCGCCCAATCAGCCGGGCATATTTCAATGTGCCGAGCGCACGCCAGATGGAATCCCGGATCTTCATCTCTCCATCGCGGAATACGTTCTTCCACGCGAGTGCCTCCGCATCCGCGATATCTTTCAGCAGCCGGTCCATGCGCTCACAGAGCGTTTTTTCCGACACGCCCAGCGTTACCGTATTCGTCAGCTCGCAGTACGGCATCTCATCATCGATCTCTTCATAGAGGCTCCGCAGGGAGAATCCCAGCCGCGCCGCGTTGTCGGCGATCCGTGAGAGCGCACCGCTCCGCACGAGCCCCGGAAGGAAGAACGCTGCCGACAGCCGGAGCGCCGTTCCCGTCCGATAGGGCGAAGCGGTGAGATACCCGAATTCCTTGTCATAAGCATAGGCAAGCGTCCTGCCCAGCACGCTTTCGAGATATGCGGCTTTCCGCCACAGGCGTCCCGTATCCCGGCTGCCGCTCATGCACTGGATGCGGAGATGGTCGAATCCGTTTGCCAGCAGAGACAATTCCTCTTTCTCATCGACGAACAGCATCATCTGGTCATGATAATCAGGGAAATGCGCAGGCAGGAGACGTCTGGCTTCCAGCAGTTCCCGTTCATTCCGGGAAAATCCGGAGACCGCGAAGCCGGAAAGCGGATCGTTGTCGTCTGCATTCCAGCGTTCCACCGCGGCCTTCACCTTCTGCAGGGCTTCACTGCGCCCTTTGGCATCCGCCGCACGAGGGAAATGCATCCCTGCCAGATTGCGCGACAGCTGCAGGCGGAGCCAGAGCAGACACCCGGACGGTCCGGCGGTCCACGCCGGCGCGGAGCGTTCCAGCAGTTCAGTGGCTGTCATGGCTTTCTCCTTTCTCTTCCAGCTGTTTGATGGCGTCGCGGACACGGGCTGCTTCTTCATAATTTTCTTCCGCCACCAGCGCCGCAAGTTTTTCTTTCAGCGATTTCACTTCCGGCGATTCCTCAGCCGGCTCCTTCTCTGCCGGCGTATCCGGCGTCTTTCCGATATGCTTCACGCCTTCCTGGGCTTTCCGGAAAAACGGCCGCAGATTGTCGCGGAACGTTTCATAGCAGTCCGGACAACCCAGCTCGCCCTCTTTCCGGAACGTATCGAGCGTCGTCCCGCAGGACCGGCACGCCATATCTCTCAGCCGGCTCATGGGATCGCTCCACAGGTCGCGAAAAAGCGAATCATCAAACATGGAATGCATGAAAGAATCCATGCCGCCCAGCGCCCTTCCGCTCATGATGCCGCTTCCGGCTGCGCACTCCGGGCAGAGATGCTCTTCCGTGCGGCGGCCGTTGACGATCTGCGTATAGTGCACAGTGGCTTCTCTTTTATGACAACGATCGCAAAGCATTTATTTTCCCTCCCTTATAATCCGGCTGATCCGGTGCGCCGCATCTTTTGCCGCGGTTTCCCGGCGCTCCTCCGGACAATGTTCCATGAACATATCGATCAATTCCCGCATCATCAGGAATTCCCTCATGGTGATGGCTCCCGATGATACGAGCACGTGAAAATACTGATCCAGACGGCGTCCGGCCTCTGTCCTTCCCGGCGGGGCTTCGGCCGCCTGCGTCTCCGCCTTCGCCGGCGGGTCCGTATTCTGTACGGAGATCCGGATGAATCCGCCGCTTCCCCGCCGCGATTCCACGCGGAACCGGTGATCCGGGCTGAAGCGGGTATTAATCACATATGTGACCTGCGAGGGCGCACAATTCAGGAGCTCGGCCACCTCTTTCCGTTTCAGGATGATGACAGGCGTCGCCTGCTTGCTCAGCTGATTCAGGATGAATCGCTCGATCCTGTCAGACAGAATACTGCTCACCATATGTATCACTACCTTACCGGCGCATCCGGCGCCTTTCCAAAATCAATCCTTTTCTGCAATGCTTTCCTCATTGCATCTGTAGTATAACGTCAAATAGTCAAATAGTCAATAGAAAAATCAAAAAATCAATTTTATTTTGCCTTTTCAGATCCAAGCCTTTCCCGCAGAGATGTGTTGCTTCCCGAAGCGGAAAATCTCCTGCGTTTTCCCTGTTTCTGCGCACACAAAAACAGCAGCCGATATTGGCTGCCGTTTCAAAACGTTTCCTGTCCGCCGGCTGTTTCGTCCAGCACCGCACGGACCGCCGTCTGGGAAAATCCCCGCCTCAGGAGAAATCCCGCCGCGCGGCGGTAATCCTCCAGCAGTCCCGGAACGGTCCGTAGGCGAATGCGCAGGGCCTCTGTCGCTTTCTCCCGTTCCTCCTCCTCGGTCAGATGCCTGTCGATGGTCAGACCGCGGGCATGGAGCTTCCCCTGGATGTACCGGTCCCCATACAGCAGGCTGCTCTGATAGCGGAAAAAGATTTCTTCGGCCAGCGCCTCATCGTCCAGATACTGATACCGATACAAGAGGGAGACGGTCTTTTCGATATCTTCCTCATCGTAGCCTTTGCGTTTCAGCTTGGTGCGGATCTCCCATTCGCTCTGTGCCCGGTATCCGATCAGATGAAGCGCCGATTCCCAAGCGGTCCGATTACTTTTCTTCATCGGACGCGGCAATCACGCCGTCCTCGAAGACTTCCGGCTCCGCCACCAGCGTGTCGCGGATGATCTTGTCGATCTCTGCCGCCACGTCCGGATGATCGCGCAGGTACTTCTTCGCATTTTCACGCCCCTGGGAAATGCGCTCGCCTTTATAGGAATACCAGGCACCGCTCTTCTGAAGGATATCCATATTGGTCGCCATGTCGATCAGCGTGCCTTCTTTGGAAATGCCTTCCCCGTACATGATATCGAAATCGGCGACCTTGAACGGCGGCGCCACTTTGTTTTTCACTACTTTTGCCCGCGTGCGGTTCCCGATGATCTCCGTGCCGTTCTTGATGGCTTCCGCCCGGCGGACCTCGATGCGAATCGTAGAGTAGAATTTCAGCGCCCGGCCGCCGGTGGTCGTCTCCGGATTTCCGAACATGATCCCTACTTTTTCACGGAGCTGGTTGATAAAAATGACGATGGTGCCGGACTTGCTGATGACGCCGGTCAGTTTCCGCAGCGCCTTGCTCATGAGCCGCGCCTGGAGTCCCACGGACTGGTCGCCGATATCGCCTTCGATTTCCTGTTTCGGCACGAGCGCCGCCACCGAGTCGATGACCACGATATCCACCGCGCCGCTCCGCACGAGAGATTCGCAGATGCTGAGCGCCTGCTCGCCGCAGTCCGGCTGGGAGATCAGCAGGTCGTGCGTATCGACGCCCAGGTGATGCGCATAGATTGGGTCCAGCGCGTGTTCTGCATCGATGAAGGCGGCGACGCCGCCCAGTTTCTGCGCCTCTGCGATGGCGTGCAGCGCCAGCGTCGTCTTGCCGGACGACTCCGGCCCGTAGATCTCGATGACGCGGCCTCTCGGATATCCGCCGATCCCGACAGCCACATCGAGCGCCAGAGACCCCGTGGGGATGACTTCCAGATTCATCTTGGCGCCCATGTCGCCCAGACGCATGATCGCACCGGAGCCGAATTCCTTTTCGATCTGGTGCATGGCGCTGTCCAGCGCCCGTTTCTTTTCCGCATTCAGTTTTTCCGGATTTGCCTGATTGCCTGCCATCACTGTGCCTCCTTACCCCACGGTCCCGTGGCTCCTGTGTTTCCTGATATATTCCGCCGCATAAAACAGCGCTTTTTCCGCCGCGCCGTAGCGCACGCTCTTCCGGGAGCCGAGAAACTGCTCCCGGTGGACTTCCGTTCCGTTCGGACCAGCCACGCCGATGTAGACCAGTCCTTCCGGTTCGCCCCGCTCTCCGCGTCCGGGTCCGGCATAGCCGGTCGTCGATACGGCGAGATCCGCTTCATACAGCCGGCGGCTGCCTTCCGCCATTTCCCGGGCCGTTTCGGCGCTCACCGCGGTATGCTCGGCCAGCGTTTCCGGCGATACATGGAGCACGCGCTCTTTCGCACTGTTCCAGTACGTCACGGCGCTCCCCTTAAAATAGTCAGAGCTGCCCGGCAAATCCGTCATCAGCTTGCCGATGAGGCCGCCCGTACAGGATTCCGCCGCGCTCAGAGTGAGATGATGCTGCCGAAGCAATTTGATCAGATCGCGCCGCGCATCTCCTTCCAGATTATACTGCACCGCCGGGATCCGTTCCATAATCGTTTCCGCAACGGGCCGGATTGCCGCCATGGCCGATTCTTCATCAGCGCCCCGGGCGGTCAGCCGGACTGCAATATACCCGGGCCGCGCATACAGCGCAATCGTCGGATTGGACTGCCCCGCGACCAGATCCATGATTTTCCGCTCCACGTCCGCCTCGGCCGCCCCTTCGACAGACAGCACCAGAGAGCGGATGATCCCCTGCGGTCCGAAATGCGCGGTCAGCCACGGCATCATATGATGCTCAGCCATCTGCTTCATCTCAAAGGGCGGACCGGGCAGATGGATCAGCACCTTGCCGCCTTTCCGAACCGCACAGCCGCTCGCTGTACCGGCCTCGTTCGGCAGCAGCTCCGCCCCTTCCGCAAACCAGGCCTGCCGCTCCTGTGCAGGAAGATACTGTCGGCCCCTTGCCTCGTAATACCGGCGGAGGCGATCTGACTCTTCCGGAAAGAGCACAAAGGATTGTCCCAGAGCCTCGGCTCCAGCCTGCTTCGTGATATCTCCCTGCGTGGAACCGAGTCCGCCGGAAGTGATCACCAGATCCGCCCGCCGGAGCGCCTCCCGGAAAGCGGAACGCATCCGTTCCGGATTGTCTCCGACCGTGGTCATATACGCCACCGTATAGCCGTGCTCATTCAGGAAAGAAGCCAGCCACTGGCTGTTCTCATTGACGATTTCTCCCAGCAGCAGTTCCGTTCCGGTGGTAATGATTTCCGTGATCAATGTTCTTCCCTCAGCCGATGCGTTCCGCGATCAGATCATAGGCATATCCGTCCGTGATCCGCACCTTGATGAAATCGCCCGGCCGGGCGTCGCCGGGATGATCGATATACACATTGCCGTCCACTTCCGGCGCCTGGAAAACGGTCCGTCCCCGGGCCTGCCGGTGGCCGTCCTCGGTCTCGATCAGTTCTTCCACGAGCGCTTCCGTCTCTCTCCCGACCGCATTCCGGTCATTCTCCTCGGAAATGGCCGCCTGCGCCGCCATCAGACGGTGATACCGCTCTTCTTTCACCTCTTCCGGGACCTGATCCTCCATACGGGCGGCCGGCGTCCCGTCCTGCGGCGAAAACATGAACGCTCCCATATCGTCGAATTTCACTTTCTGCACAAACTGCAGCAGTTCCTCGAAATCCTCGTCCGTTTCGCCCGGGAACCCCACCATGAGCGTGGTCCGCACCGTCATGGGCACGCGGGCCGCACGGATCTTCCGAAGCAGCGCCCGGATGCTTTCCGACGAATCCCGGCGGTTCATCCGGCGCAGGACGGAATCACTGATATGCTGGAGCGGGATATCCACATATTTGCAGATCTTCGGCTCGGAGACGATGAGCTCCAGCAGTTCGTCCGTGAAATATGTGGGGTACAGGTAAAACAGCCGAATCCAGTGCACGCCTTCGATCTTCACCAGTTCTCTGAGAAGCGCGGCGAGCGTCGTCCCGTCCCGCAGATCCCGGCCGTAGCACGACAGATCCTGCGCGATCACATTGATTTCCCGGACGCCGCGCGCGGCCAGTTCCTTCACTTCATGAACGACGGAAGCGATGGGCCGGCTCCGCATGCGGCCCCGCACATAGGGGATGTAGCAGAATGTGCAGCCATTGCTGCATCCTTCTGCGATTTTCACATACGCCATGTACTCCGGCGTCGTGAGCTGTCTGGGGATCAGTTCCTCATGCTCGCAGGGAACCGTATCGAAGAAAAGGACCTTTTCCTTTTTTGCATAAAACTGGTTCACCGCTTCCAGGATGCGCTGCCAGGAATTCGTTCCGAGCAGGATATCGAGCTCCGGAATCTCTTTAGCCAGTTCCGCCTGGAATTCCTGCGTGAGGCATCCTGCCGCCACGAAGCATTCGCAGGACCCCTTCTTTTTATATTCCGCCGCTTCCAGCAGCGTCTGCACCGACTCGTCTTTTGCTGCGTCGATGAACGTACACGTATTGATGATGATGATCTGCGCTTCTTCCAGATCCTCTGTCAGCGCATACCCCGCCTCTTCCAGCAGTCCCAGCATCTTTTCCGTGTCCACCAGATTTTTGGAGCAGCCGAGGCTGATAAAGCCGATTTTTTTCTTCATGGTGTCAATCCTTCCCAAAGCGAATCTCCTGAAGCCACTGATCGAGCAGTTTCTTCTTTCCCTCTTCCGTATATTGTTTGTTCAGCGGCCAGAATTCGATCTTCTGCCTGGCATCGTCTTCCTTCCGGCGGCTGTCATTGACATACAGGAAATAATAGCCGTGATCCCGGAGCAGAGCTCCCCGCTCCTCCGAGTCGAGGAGCCAGTCCATGAACGACGCGGCCGCTTCCGCATGCGCGCCGCCGCGGGCCACTGCCGCGCCATAGAGATAATAGAAAGTCCCGTCCTCCGGATAGATGATGCGGACAGGCATGCCCTCCTGCCGGACCTTTTCCGCTTCATCCAGCCCGGAGATCCCGATGTCGCACTTGTCCATCGCCGCCATGTGCGCCGGCGTGGACAGGTATTTGCCATACTGCACGATATGGCCGGCCGCCTCGTGCAGGCGGGCAAAGGTCCCTTCCCGGCCGAAGTGCTCTACCAGCGACATCAGACTGTCTTCCGAATACTCCGCCGCGATGAAATCCGTCATAATGAGCCGCACGCTCTGCCGGCTGAACACCTCGTCCCAGGTATAGAAAAACGCCGGATGGGTCGCCGCAAAATCCACATTGACCGCAAAGACAGCCGGATTGATCCAGATCCCGGTCCAGAATCCGTCCGCGTCTTTCCGTGCATTCAGCACTGTATCCGTCTGCTCGGAGACATGCACCGCCAGATGGCCCGCCGCTTTCAGTGCTTCCAGCGCCCGCTGGGAAGCAAGATAAAGATCCGGCTTCCTGCCCGCTTCGGCCGCCTGCACCATCTGGGCTCCGGTCATCTCTTGCACGGCAAGGCGCATGCCATGAATCTCTGCGAACGGTTCATCAAAGATCTGCACCGCGCCCTGCGGTAGATCCGTATAGATCTGGATCGCCTCCATCGGTTCCTGTATGTCCCGGTGAAGCCGTTCCTGCTGCTCCCCATACCGGAGCAGGAAGAAAAAAACAGCTGCCGCGGCGGCCAGAAAAGCCAGCACCGCACCGCATCTTCGCATAGCGTCTCTCCCGTTTTACAAATACAGCAGCCAGATCCAGAACAGCGCCACCAGAACGGCCCCGGCCAGAAGGATGGCCCATTCGATCCGGGTGAACGGCCGTCTGCCGGACTGCCGGCGGCCCCGGCCGGCCACCCGGATCTCGGCCGGCTTTTTTTTCTTTTTTCCTGCGGCCGTTTTTTCCTTCTCCGCCACCGCCGCGCCTGCAGAGACATTCATCTCCCGGTTGAACCGCTGCACCATCTCGTCGCCGGACAGCCCCACGGCCTGCGCGTAATTCCGGATGAATCCCTTCACATAGACCATGTCGCCCACGGCCTGATAGTCGCCGTTTTCAATGGCTTCCAGGTAGGTCCTCCGGATATAGGTTTTCCGGCAGACCGCATCGATATCCATCTGGTTCTGCTCCCGCTGCGCTTTCAGCAGAGCGCCCACTGATTCCTGTCCCATATGTCACCGTATTCCTTACGACTGTGTATCTTCCCGGAAAAAGCGTTCTTCCGCTTCTTCCCGCGTCATCCGGATCTCCCTAGGCTTGGCGCCTTCCGCCGGGCCTACGATGCCCATGCGTTCCAGCGTGTCCATGAGCCGGCCCGCCCGGGTGTATCCGATGCGGAACCGCCGCTGCAGCATGGAGACCGACGCTTTTTTCGTGTCCAGGATCCATTCCGCCGCCTCCCGGAGCAGCTCGTCTTCCTGTTCCGCCTCCTGTATTTTATCGTTTTTTTCCGGCAGATCCAGATTGATTTCCTCATACTGGACCTCATCAGAGCCCGCTTCGTTTTTGATATAGGTCGTGACCGCTTCCACTTCCTCATCGGAAATGAACGCGCCCTGCACGCGAATTGGATTGGCCGCGCCGATGGGATTGAAGAGCATGTCGCCCTTCCCGATCAGCTTCTCCGCCCCGGCCATGTCGAGAATGGTCCGGGAGTCCACCTGCGACGAGACGGCAAAGGAGATGCGGCTCGGGATATTCGCCTTGATGACGCCGGTGATGACGTCCACGGAAGGCCGCTGCGTCGCCAGCACCAGATGGATGCCCGCTGCACGGGCTTTCTGCGCCAGCCGGCAGATCGCATCTTCCACGCTGTCCGGTGCCGCCATCATGAGATCGGCCAGTTCGTCGATGATGATGACGATGAACGGCATCGGCTGATCGCTATGCACCTTATTATACCCGCCGATATCCCTCACGTGGGCATAGGAAAACTGCTGATACCGGGATTCCATCTCCCGCACAGCCCACTGCAGCGCGCCGGCTGCCTTCTTGGCTTCCGTCACTACGGGGATGCGCAGATGCGGGATGCCGTTGTACACGGACAGCTCCACCACTTTCGGATCGATGAGGATGAGCTTCACTTCGTCCGGCTGCTCATGGAACAAAATGCTCATGATGATCGTATTGATGCACACACTCTTCCCGCTGCCCGTCGAACCGGCGATGAGAAGATGCGGCATCTTTGTGAGATCGGTGATGATGGGCTTCCCGGTGATGTCTTTCCCAAGCGCCACAGGGACGCCGCCTTTCTTATTCCGGAATCCGCTGTATTCCAGCACGTCCCGCAGTGCCACTTCGGATGTCCGGGCATTCGGCACTTCGATGCCGACCGCCGATTTCCCGGGGATGGGCGCTTCGATGCGGATATGGGTCGCCGCCAGCTGCAGCGCGATATCGTCCTGCAGATTGGTGATGCGGCTCACTTTCACACCGGGCGCCGGCTCCAGTTCATATCGGGTCACGGTGGGGCCGACGCTGACGTCGGTGATCCGCACATTGACGCCGAAGCTCCGCAGCGTCGACTCCAGGATATGCACATTATTTTTGGCTTCTTCCGTCACAGAACCGGCCGCCTGCCCCTCATGGAGCAGAGAAAGCGGCGGGAACCGGTAGGACGGCGCTTCTTTTTCCTGCGTCCCCCCGTCTGCCGGCGGAACGGCCGGCGCTTCTGCTTCCTGCACCTCCGCCGGGTCCGGTCCGCCGCCTTCTTCCGCCATCACAGTGTCCGGCTCCTCCGGCGCCGTTTCTTCTCCCGGCACATCGTCGGGGACCGCCGGTTCCGGCAACTCCTGTTTTTCCTTTTTCTGAAACAGGAACCCGCGGGGCGGTTCGACTTCTTCCGTGCTTTCCGCAGCCTCTTCCTGCTCCTGCCGTTTCCGCGCTTCCCAGGCCGCTTTCTTTTCCTGCAGCGCGGAATGGACATGCTTCATGCGGGTCTCCGTCTTCTCTCCGATGGCCTGCACGCCGTTCGTGAGCGACCAGTGCGTCATCAGGAGAACGCCGGATACCGTCAGGGCCAGCAGCACGATCGTCGTTCCGATCCCGCCGCCAAACAGGACGTGAAGGCCCCATGTCAGCGCGCCGCCGATGACGCCGCCGTACTGAAATACCGCGTCCACATCCAGTTCCTTCCCCGGAAGGGCATAAAAATGATGGACCCAGCAGAGCGCCAGCACATAGAGCACCCCCCACAGGACGCCCCGTCTGGTTACGGAAAATCCGCTGCCCCGGTAGATATACCGGCCGCCCATCCAGATCAGGAACAGGCTGGGCACCAGCGCCGCCATGCCGAAAAGGAAATGGAGCATATCCCGCATGTATTCGCCGAAAAGCCCCGCATCTTTCCCGGCCAGGCTGACGCAGAGGAACACGCCGAGCAGGAAGAAAACGATGCCCGTGATCTCATATTTGTGACTGGAACTGTTTCTTCTCTTTCTCCCTCTCGGGCTTTTTCTGCGTTTCACTCTCTATCCTCCTCATCGCGGTGCCGCCGGATCTTCCACTGCCGGCTGAGTTCTTTTTCTTTTCCGTTTTCCACCGGCTTATAATACACGGCGTCTTTCAGTTCGTCCGGCAGATACTGCTGCTCCACCCAGCCCCCGTAATCGTGGGGATATTTGTAGCCGATTCCCTGCCCCAGCTTCGCCGCGCCGCTGTAATGCGCGTCTTTCAGGTACTGCGGGATGGACCAGCTGTTCCGGCGGCGTACTTCGGCCGACGCCGCGTCGATACCGTTGATGGCGCTGTTGCTTTTCGGCGCCAGGCAGATATAGACGACCGCCTCCGCCAGCGGGATGCGGCCTTCCGGAAATCCCACCATTTCCGCCGCCTGCGCCGCGGCCACCGCCACCTGCAGGGCCTGCGGATCGGCGAGCCCCACGTCTTCCGCCGCGCAGATCATGATGCGCCGGGAAATGAAGGACGGCTTCTCGCCTCCGGCGATCATTCGCGCCATATAGTGAAGCGCCGCATCGGGATCGCTGCCGCGCATGCTTTTAATGAATGCAGAAACAATATCATAATGATAATCGCCGCTTTTATCATACAATGACAGATGTTCCCCTGCAACCCGGCGGAGCGCCTCTTCCGTGATCGTCCCGCCCATGGGCACCATCGCAGCAGTCTGCTCCAGCAGATTCAGCGCCATCCGGGCATCGCCGCCGGCAAACTGCCCGATTTCCGAGAGCACCTGGTCGTCCGCCCGGCATCCGTACTGCCCCAGTCCGCGCTCCCGGTCGGTCAGCGCCCGCTTCAGGATGGCGACGAGCGCCGTTTCATCCAGAGGCGCCAGACGGATCAGCCGAAGACGGGAAAGGAGCGGCCCGTTGATCTCAAAATAGGGATTCTCTGTCGTCGCGCCGATCAGCACGAACGTCCCGTCCTCTACATAGGGAAGCAGCACATCCTGCTGCCCTTTGTTGAAGCGGTGGATTTCATCGATGAACACGATGGTGCGCCGCCCGTAATAATTCATTTCTTCCTTTGCCTTTTCGACGACATCCCGCACTTCCTTGATGCCGCCTGCCGTGGCGTTCATCTTGATGAAGCGGCTCTTCGTCATCTGGGCAACGACGGAAGCGATAGTGGTCTTTCCGCATCCGGGCGGCCCGAAAAGAAGCAGCGACGGCAGCGTATCCCGCTCAATCATCTGATAGAGGAACGTTCCCTTCCCTACGGCGGCTTCCTGCCCGCAGATCTCGGACAGATCCCGCGGACGCATGCGGTCGGCGAGCGGTGCGAACTGTCTCCGCTCCGCCTGCGGCGCATCAAATAATGAGTCCATCCTGTCTCCCTCCGTTCCCTGTGTTCTATCTCTTCGCAGTCTGTGAATATTTGTTCCCTATATTATACCCGTTTCCCGGCCGCAGGGCAAAAAGAAGCCGCTCACAGTTTCCCGGAGCGGCTGTTTTTTTATCCCCCACCATGTCGTAATTGCTTTATTTTGAGTCTGCATTTCTGCAGGTGGGTGTCCTCATGAAAAGGTCTGTCGGTCCCCGAAAGGCATAGACGTCGCTTTTCAGCTTAAACTCCCTATGTAAAGGTGTTGGTTCAAAATAGGTAAGCTGTACGTGCACAGCAGGGTGTTTTCTTTGGCTACAGTGTAACAGATATTCTGTATTTTTACAAGCTTACGAAACCTTTACGCATCCGCCGGTTCGTCCGCGCCGCAGATGAGATGCACCAGCGTCTCCGCGCATTTCTCCAGCGACTGGAGCGGCAGATATTCGAAGCGTCCATGGAAATTATGTCCGCCGGTGAAAAGATTCGGACACGGCAGTCCCTGAGCAGACAGGCTGGCCCCGTCCGTGCCTCCGCGCACCGCGGTGATCTTCGGCGTGACGCCGGCCTGCCGCATGGCCGCTTCCGCCCGCTCCACGATGGAGAAGTGCGGCAGGATGTACTCCTTCATATTTCTGTAGGAATCCTTCAGCGTGAGCTCCACGGTTCCCGCGCCGCAGCGGACGTTCATGAAATCCGTCAGCGAGCGGAGCACCTCTTTCCGATGCGCCAGCAGGTTCTCATCGTGGTCGCGCAGGATGAGCGAGACCTCCGTCTGCTCCACCGTCCCGCGGATGGACAGAGCATGATAAAAGCCCTCCCGGCCTTCCGTATACTCCGGACGCTCTCCTGCGGGGATTGCATTCAGCCATTCCGCCGCCAGCGTGACCGCGTTCCGCATCTTGTGCTTGGCGTCGCCCGGATGCACGGAGATCCCGTGGAAGACGGCCCGGGCCCCGCAGGCGTTGAACGTTTCGTAGCTCAGTTCGCCCAGCTCTCCCCCGTCCACTGTATAGGCGTAGGCCGCGCCGAAATCGTCCAGCGGGAAGTGTTCCGTGCCCCGGCCGATCTCTTCATCCGGCGTGAAGGCCACGCGCACTTCCCCATGGCGCACTTCCGGGTGGCGGAGGAGATACTCGCAGGCGGAAACGATGGCACAGATCCCTGCCTTGTCGTCTGCTCCGAGCAGCGTCGTCCCGTCGGACGTGATGATATCCTGTCCTTTATAATGCAGGAGCTCCGGGAAATCCGCCGGAGCGAGCACGGCCGCCCCGCTCAGCCGGATCGGGCCGCCGTCATACCGCTCATGCAGCTGGACCTGTACCTGCCGCCCGCTGGCTTCAGGGCTGGTGTCCATATGGGCAATGAGGCCGAAGACCGGCCCGCTGCCTCCGTTGGCCGGAAGCGTTGCCAGCACATATCCGTATTTCGTGAGCGCCACATCCCGCATGCCGATGCGCTTCAGCTCCTCGAAAAGATACGTGGCCAGATCCCATTCGCAGGCCGCGCTGGGCGATGCATCCGACAATTC
Organism: Veillonellales bacterium; assembly: GCA_944390485.1. Taxonomy (GTDB): domain Bacteria; phylum Bacillota; class Negativicutes; order Veillonellales; family Dialisteraceae; genus UBA1822. The sequence continues at coordinate 205,685 of CALXPQ010000001.1, read as the reverse complement.
ATCGGATGTGGTTTCGATTTCCGCGTAGGCTTTGAACCGGCGGAAAAGCAAAGATGGATCAAACATGATGTTCTCCTGTATATCCCTGCAAAAAATCCTCCACTACGAAGCGTAATGGAGGATTTACAAATCAGATCAGACGAGCAGATCTTTTTCTTTTTTGATATCGACTTTGATGTGCAGTTCTTTCAGCTGCTTGTCCGTGACGACATTCGGCGCCTGCGTCATCTGATCAATGGCGCTCTGCGTCTTCGGAAAAGCGATCACGTCGCGGATGGTCTTGCAGTGGAGCATGAGCATGACGAGACGGTCGAGGCCGAGCGCGATGCCCGCATGCGGCGGCGCGCCGTATTTGAAGGCATCCAGCAGGAATCCGAATTTTTCCTGCGCGTCTTCTTCGCTGATGCCGATTGCCTGGAAGACCTTTTCCTGCAGTTCTTCCTGATAGATGCGGAGGCTGCCGCCGCCCGCTTCCACGCCGTTCAGCACCATATCGTATGCCTTGGCATAGACTTTCTCCGGATTCGTGAGGAGGTACTGCACGTCTTCATCGCGGGGCGCCGTGAAGGGATGATGTTCCGCCACATAGCGCTTCTCTTCCTCGCTGTATTCGAACATCGGGAAATCCGTGACCCAGCGGAAGCAGAAAGCGTTCGGATCGATGAGATTCATGCGGCGGCCCATCTCGAGGCGGAGTTCGCCCAGCGCCTGCGCGACGACCTTGGGCTTGTCGGCGATGATGAGGATGAGGTCCCCTTCTTCCGCTTCGCAGACTCTGCCGATCTCGCGGATCTTTTCTTCTCCGAGGAATTTCGTGATCTGGCATTTCAGGCCGCCGTCTTTCAGGAATCCGATCCAAGCCATGCCCTTCGCGCCGTAATGACCGCAGTAATCGACGAGGCCGTCCAGTTCGCGCCGCGGGATGTCCGCGTCGCCTTTGACGTTGATGGCCTTTACGACGCCGCCGTTGTCTAGTACGCTGCGGAATACCCGGAAGTCGCAGTCGCGGAGCAGATCGGAAATATCATAGAAATGCATATCAAAACGGAGATCCGGCTTGTCGGACCCGTACAGATTCATGGCGTCGTCCCATTTGATGCGTTCGAACGGGATCGGGATATCCACATTCAGCACGTCTTTGAAGACTTTCTGCATCATATGTTCCATCAGATCGAGGATGTAGTCCTGATCCACGAAGGACAGCTCCATGTCCAGCTGGGTGAATTCCGGCTGGCGGTCCGCGCGCAGGTCTTCGTCGCGGAAGCAGCGGGCCACCTGGAAATACCGTTCAAAACCGGAGACCATGAGGAGCTGCTTGAACAGCTGCGGAGACTGCGGCAGCGCATAGAATTTGCCCGGATTCACGCGGCTCGGCACCAGATAGTCGCGGGCACCTTCCGGCGTGCTCTTCGTGAGCATCGGCGTCTCGATTTCGAGGAAGCCGTGGTCGTCGAGGAACGAGCGCATCGCATGGGTGATCTTGTGGCGCAGGATCAGATGCTTCTGCATTTCCGGACGGCGCAGATCGATGTAGCGGTATCTCAGGCGGACGTTCTCGTCCACGTCGATGCCGTCTTCCACATAGAAGGGCGGCGTCTTTGCCTTGTTCAGGATGCGAAGTTCCGTGACGACCACTTCCACGCGGCCGGTCGCCATCTTCGGATTGATCGTATCTTCGCTTCTGTCCCGCACCGTGCCGCGCACGGCGAGGACGTATTCATTTCTGACGGCTTCCGCCTTGTGGAATGCTTCCAGCCCGTACTGCGGAGAAAGGACGAGCTGTACGATGCCGGAACGGTCGCGGAGGTCGATGAAAATCAGACCGCCGTGGTCTCTGCGCCGCTGCACCCAGCCGGCCAGCGTGAGTTCCTTCCCGTTATCGCTTTCTCTGACGGTCCCGCATCCGCAGGATCGATGCATCCCTGCCATTGTTTCCATATTTGAGCACCTCTTCAATTCATGATGTGTATCCGCTTCCCGGAAGAAGCCCTGCGGCCCGGCCATCCGCCGGCAGTCCGCATCCATTTCGATACCTGTTTATTTTACTCCAGATTCCTTATCTGCGATATACTTCGGCACGTTTTCAAAGGGAATATTTTCCTGCGTGCCGTCCGCCATGGATTTCACGGCGGCCTCGCCGGCGGCCAGCTCATTTTCGCCGATGATCACGGCGTAATCCGCGCCGCTCTTCCCGGCCTGCTTCATCTGTCCCTTGAGACTGCGGCCCTGCAGGTCCATATCGGCGCGCACGCCGTCCGCGCGGAGCTGCTGCTGGATGCGGATGCCTTCAGCCACCGCGTCCTCTCCCAGTGCCGCGATGTACACGTGGCGCGGCCGGACCGGTGCGGGAATAAGCCCCTGCATTTCCAGAGCCAGGAGCAGCCGTTCCAGCCCGACGGCAAAGCCCACGCTCGGCGTATGCGGCCCGCCGATCTCCTCGACCAGCCCGTCGTAGCGCCCGCCGCCGCAGATGGCGCTCTGCGCGCCCAGCGGCGTGTACTGGATCTCGAACGCCGTATTCGTGTAATAGTCCAGTCCGCGCACGAGGCGGGGATCCAGTTCGAAGGGAATGCCCAGCGCCGTCAGGTACTTCTGCAGCGCCTCGAATTTGGCCTGACACTCTTCGCAGAGATAGTCCGTGATCTTCGGCGCATCCACGGAAGCCGCGCGGCACCCCTCTTCCTTGCAGTCCAGCACGCGGAGCGGATTCTTTTCCAGCCGTTCCCGGCAGAGATCGCACAGCTTGTCTTCCCGTTCATGGAAATATTCGATCAGCTTCTGCCGGTACACCGGGCGGCATTTGCCGCAGCCGATGGAGTTAACGTGGAGCACCAGATCCTTCAGCCCCAGTTCCCGGAACAGCGTATAGGCGAGCGCGATCACTTCCGCATCTGCCGCCGGGGAATCCGCGCCGAGCACTTCCACCCCGAACTGATGGAACTCCCGGTAGCGGCCCGCCTGCGGACGGTCATAGCGGAACATGGACCCGATGTAGAACAGCTTGTGCACCTGCTGATCGCCGTACAGTTTATGTTCCAGATACGCCCGCACCGCGGACGCCGTATTTTCCGGCCGGAGCGTGATGCTCCGCCCGCCGCGGTCGGTGAACGTATACATCTCCTTCGTCACGACGTCCGTCGTATCGCCGATCCCCCGCTGGAAAAGCTCTGTCGCCTCGAACATGGGGGTGCGGATTTCTCCGTACCCGTAACAGCTGCACAGACGGCGGATGGCGCTTTCCATATAATTCCATTTATACGCGTCTTCCGGAAGGATATCCTGCGTACCTCGTAAAGCCTGCATTCCTTGCCACCTTCTTCATGATACGGACGCTGTCCCGGCGCTGCCCGCCGGGCCGTCCCACAATTGATCCCGCTCATCGCAGAGCTTCTGAAGATCCGCTTCATAGACCGCGGCTGCCCGCGGCATATAGAGCTTCCTCAGACGAAATCCGCCGGGGAGCACCGCCTTCGATGCCGCGCCGGCTCCTGCGCCGATGACGTGCTGATGCTCGCCGATCATCTGGATGTTGTACACAGATTCATGGCCTTCGAGCGCATAGCCCACATTGGCAAAATCATCGGTCATGTATTTCTGCCGGTACAGGTAATAAGGCCGGTATCCTTCTGCCAGCAGACGCCTGTGCGCGTCCTGCAGCATGGCCTCCACCTCTGCCTCCGGCGGCAGGGAAAATTCCTTTTCCCGCCGGAAAAAGGGACTCCCCCGCTTGACAGCCAATGTATGAATTGTAACATTTTCCGGCCGCAGTTGGCAAATCACGCGGAGGTTCTCCGCCATGTCCGCCCGTGTCTGCTCCGGCAGCCCGCAGATGAAGTCCATGTTCACCGTGCGGAAGCCCGCCTCCCGCACCTCCCGGAAGGCCTGCAGGATGTCGGCCGCCCCGTGGGTGCGGGAAATCCTGGCCAGGATGCGGTCCTGCATGGTCTGCGGATTGACAGAAATCCGGTCTACGCCATGAGCGCGCAGCACCTCCAGCATGGCCGGATTCACCGTATCGGGCCGGCCGGCTTCCACAGTCCATTCCACCGCCCGCTCTGTCGGCACGTAAGTGCGGACGGCCGACAGCACCCGGTCCATCTGCGCCTCTGTCAGGACCGTCGGCGTCCCGCCGCCGAAGTACAGGCTCTCCACGAGGAATCCCTTCCGCCGGATGAGCGCGCCGGCGCGCCGGATGTCCTCGCAGAGCGCCGCCGTGAATCCGTCCAGCGCGCTGCCGCGCCGCACCACCGCTGAAGGAAAGGAACAATATAGGCAGTGGCTCGGGCAGAACGGGATGTGAACATAAAAGGCAGCGCGCCGGTCTTCGCCCCCCGCTTCTCTTTCCCGCAGCCGCTGCTGCGCCCGGAAGCAGGCCAGAAGAAGCGCCGCCGTCTCCGGCTCCACCCGTTCTTCCTCGAGGAACCGCGCGGCCTGCGCCTCTCCCGCTTCTCCTGCCGACAGGAATGGATACAGTGCCTTCACCGGCCGCATCCCCAGCAGATAGCCCCACCGGCCGAGCGGCTTCCCCGCTGCCTCCGACAGGGCATCCATCAGAAAATGTGCCGCTCCTTTCCGCCCGGGACAGAAAGCCGGTCCGCGGAACCGTTTCTCCCCGCAGAAAAGCGCCGCCTCATATCCGCCGCCCGTCTCCCGAACGCGGAAATGCCACAGCGCTCTCTCATCTTTTTCATGATGGAACCCGAAGTGCAGAAAAGCCTGCGCCGTCATGGACGAAAACGATACAGGCCCGCTGAACCGGTAGCTCAGATCGAATTCTTTTTCTGACATTCTCTGCAGTACCCGTACACTTTCAATTGGGAATCCACGATCTGGAATCCGTCTTCCCGCTCGATCTTGTCCTTCAGCCCGTCCAGAAAGTCGTAGGAAAATTCCACGACTCGGCCGCAGCCGAGGCAGATCAGGTGGTGGTGGGAATGTTTCAGGTTCCGGTCGTTCAGCTCATACCGGCTCCGCCCGTCACCGAAATCCAGTTTCTTCAGGAGCTCCAGCGACGTGAACAGCTCCAGCGACCGGTAGACCGTCGCCAGACCGATGTCCGGATTCTCATCTTTCACCATGGCGAAGATGTCTTCCGCGCTCATATGATTTTCCTTGCTGTCGAGGAAGGCCTGCAGGATGATCTGCCGCTGCCGGGTAAATTTGTATTTCTTTTCCTTGATGCGCTCTCGGAGCGCATTCATGATATCGGACTGTTTCATTCAGATGCTCCTTTGCTCATCCCGCTCTGTACCGGTCATAAAACCACATATGTTTCAGCAGCACCTGCAGCACCGCCAGAAGAGGCACCGCGATCATCATCCCCACGATCCCGTACAGATGACCGCCCACGAGGACGCCGAGGATGATGGCCACCGGATGAACGTTGATGATGCTACCCATCAGTTTCGGCATGACCAGATGCGAATCGAGCTGCTGCACGATGACATAGAAGAGAATGACTTTCACCATGACCGCCGATCCCTGCGACAGGCCGAGGAGCACCGGCGGCACGGCGCCGATGATGGGCCCGAGGATGGGGATCATCTCCACGAGGCCTGCCAGCAGGCCGATGACCAGCGGATAGGGGATTCCCAGCGCCATCATGCCCACGAAGACGACCGCCGACATGAGCACGCACAGTGCGAGCTGCCCGCGGATATAGGCGGACAGCACGTAATGGATCTCATGAAAGAGCGTGCGCAGATGGCTGCTGTAGCTCTCCGGAAAAAGGGCGATGAATGTTTCACAGAAGATGTCCCCTTTTTTGATCATGTAGAACGTGATGATCGGCACGATGATCAGCTCCACCATGGTCCCCGCAAAGGAAAAGACCGCCGACACGCTCACCGAAGCCAGCTGCAGGGTATAGCTTCCTATTTTTTCCAGCGTATTCGCCACGAGCTGCTTCATTTCCGGCGGCATGGCGCTCAGCTGATACTGCACTTCCAGCCGCTGGAGCGTCAGCCGGATATTGTCGATGATGCCCGGCACGCTGGCCGCAAATTCCTTGAATTCCTTGATGAACGGCACCAGCACGTGCGCTGCGATCAGGTAGAGGACGGCCGCAAAGACGATGAAGGACAGCGCGATCCACAAGTCATAAGGGATGCGTGACGCGCCGGTCCGCACCGCCATGCGGCGGAACCAGTCGGCCATCGGCTTCAGCAGGATCGCCAGGATGAGCGACAGGCCGAAGGGAAACAGGATGGCCGGCACCAGAAAGACAATCACGCCGAGGAACAGGACCGAAGCGATCCGCAGCCAGAACTGCGCGCCCTTCTTCATGGTCACGCTCCTGCGAGGAACGGATTGCTCCTCTTCTCGATGCCGATCGTCGTGGGATTGCCATGCCCGGACAGCACATGCACCTCATCCGGCAGAGCGAACAGCTCTTTCCGGATGCTGCCTACGAGCGTCGTCATGCTGCCGCCGGGGAAATCCGTGCGCCCGATGGAGCCTTCAAAGAGAGAATCCCCGGTAAAGACGATGCCCTCTTTCTTTTCATAAAAGGAAATGCCGCCCGGCGTATGTCCCGGCGTTTCCAGCACTTCGAAATCCATAGCCCCTTCCGTGATGTGATCTCCCTCACAGACAAGCACATCCGGCTTTCCGCAGAGGACAGGCTCCGGCATCATGCGGGACAGATTCATGGACGCGCTCGACAGGAGCGGCACATCCTTCTCATGCATGTAGACCCGGGCATCCGGATACTTTTCCCGCAGGAAATTCAGGCCGGCGATGTGATCCACGTGCGCATGGGTCAGTAGGATTTTTTCCGGCGTCACGCCCAGCTTCAGCACCGCCTGCCAGATGTGCTCCGGCGTGAACGACGGATCGATGATGACGGCCTTCCCGGACGCTTCATCCCATGCGATGTAGGTATTCGTCATAAATGGGCCGAGCACCAGATAACTGATTTTCATCATAAGGGTTCTCCTCTGTCCCCGCAGGAACATTCATTCAAAATTCTTTTCGGCTGTCCAGCAGGATCGTGACCGGACCGTCGTTTTCCAGCTCCACTTTCATGTGCGTGCGGAACCGGCCGGTCTCCACGGTCATCCCTGCCTGCCGGCACAGTCCGACCACCTGCCGGTACAGCTCGTCTGCCCGCTCCGGCGCTTCCGCTTCGAAAAAGCTCGGCCGCCGTCCATGGCGGCAGTCGCCGTACAGCGTGAACTGGGAAATGATCATCATGGAGCCGCCCGCGTCCTGCACGGACAGATTCATTTTTTCTTCCTCGTCCTCAAAGATGCGCAGATGGAGGAGCTTGTCCGCCATGTACCGGCAGTCTTCCTCCGTGTCCCCTTTCTTCACGCCGAGGAGCACTGCGAGCCCTTTGCCGATGCGGCCCGCCTCCTCTCCTTCGGACAGGACGCGGCAGCGGCTGCACCGCTGGACGACGGCCCTCATCCGACTTCTCCTCTCTTGGAATGCATGCGGCGTACGGAATGCACGCCCTTGATGCGGCGCAGTTTCGTCATGACGAATTCCAGCTGCTGCAAGTCCTTGATCTGGATGCCCAGATCCATCACCGCCATGCCGTTGGGCTGGACCTTTACATTGGCCGCCGCGACGGAGAGCTTCATGCCTGCCAGCACGGCCAGGATATCCGCCATGAGCCCGGTCCGGTCGTAGCTGACCACTTCGATCGTGACGAGGAAGACTTCGTTCGCATCCTGCTCCCATTCCACATCCACCAGCCGGTCCATATCGTTGAAATTGACCGCATTGGGACAGTCCGCCCGATGGACGGATACGCCGCGCCCTCTCGTCACATAGCCGACGATGCTGTCGCCGGGCACCGGATTGCAGCATTTCGCCAGGTGCACCACGAGCCCGGCCTCACCTTTCACCAGCACGCCGCTCTGGGAATGCTTGCGCACGCTGTGCATCTTTAGATTTTCCAGCGCCTTGGCCGTTTTCAGCTGCTCGATGGGCTTCTGGACATTGTTGTCTTTCTTATACAGCTCGATCAGCTTCAGCAGGACCGCCTTGGCGCTGATGCCGCCGTAGCCTACCGAAGCGAGCAGGTCTTCATCCGTCCCCGTATTGAACGACCGGGCCACCTGATCCAGCCGGCCTTTGCCGATGAGCTTTTTCCAGTCATAGCCCTGCCGGGACGCCTCTGCGGGGAGCAGTTCCGATGCGCGCGCGATATTGCCCTCCCGGTTCTCTTTTTTGAACCAGTTGCGGATCTTCGCCTTGCTTTCCGTCGCCCCCACCATATTGATCCAGTCGTAGCTGGGCTTCCCGGTCTTGGAGGTGATGATGGAGACGATGTCCCCGTTCTTCAGTTTCGTGTCGAGCGGCACGATCTTGTTGTTGACCTTGGCCCCCACGCAGTGGTTGCCCACTTCCGTATGGATACGGTACGCGAAGTCCACAGGGATCGATCCCTTCGGAAGGTTGATCACGTCCCCTTTCGGCGTGAAGACGAACACTTCATCGGAGAAGACGTCAAGCTTCAGCGCGTTCATGAATTCTTTCGGATTCGACGTATCCTGCCATTCGAGGATGCGGCGGAGCCAGCTGATTTTCGCGTCGAAGTCCTTTGTATTGGCATGCTGTCCTTCTTTATAGCGCCAGTGCGCCGCCACGCCGTATTCAGAGATGTGGTGCATCTCCCACGTGCGGATCTGGATCTCGACAGGCTGGCCTTTCGTCCCGATGACCGTCGTGTGGAGCGACTGGTACATGTTCGGCTTCGGCACAGCGATGTAGTCCTTGAACCGGTTCGGCAGCGGCTTCCACAGGGAATGCGCAATGCCCAGCACAGCGTAGCACTGCGGGATGGTATCGACGATGACCCGCACCGCGTAGAGGTCGTAGATCTGGGACAGGTCTTTATTGTCCCGCTTCATTTTCTTGTAGATGCTGTAGAAATGCTTCGGACGGCCGGTGATCGTCGCCTTGATGCCGGCCTGCTCGATGTGTTCATGAAGCACCCGCATGGTATCGTTGACGATCTCTTCCCGTGCTTTGCGTTTCTGCTTCATCTGCCGGACGAGGTCGTAATATTCCTCCGGATAAAGATAATGGAAACACAGGTCTTCCAGCTCCCACTTGATGTTGTAGATGCCGAGGCGATGTGCCAGCGGCGCATAGATCTCCAGCGTCTCCCGGGCGATGCGCTGCTGCTTCTCCCGGCGGAATACGCCGAGCGTGCGCATATTATGCAGGCGGTCGGCCAGCTTGATGACCACCACGCGAATGTCCTTCGCCATGGCGAGGAACATCTTGCGGAAATTCTCGAGCTGCTGATCTTCCTTGTCCTTGTAATGGAACTGAGACAGCTTCGTCACGCCGTCTACGAGGAATGCCACATCGTCGCCGAACATCATGCGGATATCTTCCAGCGTGTAGTCCGTATCCTCCACCACATCGTGGAGCAGCGCCGCGATGAGCCCCTGCACGTCCATCTCCAGTTCCGCCAGGATATAGGCGACGGACACCGGATGGATGATGTACGGCTCGCCTGTCGCCCGGATCTGCCCTTCATGGGCTTTATTGGCCAGCTCGAACGCTTCCTGGATGAGATCCAGCTTGTCCTGATCGTGGATATAGCCCCGGATGGTGTCCATCAGCTCCTGATAGGCGTCCCGGATTTCGCCGGCGTAATCGCGCTGTTTCTTCTGCGCCTCGATGTATTCTTCCTGATGGAGCAGAAATTCCGCCAGCGAGGAAGCGGAGGCATCCGTATGAATCGGCTCTTCATTCAGCGTCTTGTCCAGCAGCTCCTGCCGTTCGGCTTCGCGGTGTTTCGCAGTGTCTGCATCCTGCACGGCGGCAGGCATCTTTTTTTCCTCTTCCATACCGATCCCTTCTCACTTCCGATATTTGCAGAACGTCGGCGACGTCTGCAGGTCCATTTTGTCTTTCAGCACATGATAGATGAAATACTCCTGCCCGCTCCGGCTGTACCGGGACAGGATCCCCAGCTCTTCGAAGACCCGCAACCCGGCTTTCAGCCGGATCTCCGGGCAGCTGCCGCGGTACAGACCCGACAGCTGGCGGTGCACCTCCGCGACCGGGCGGCTACCGCCGGAGAGAAGTCCCCGCAGCTTCAGGAAGACATCCACGAGGAACGTCCTGTCCAGCAGGAGCTCGTCTCCGGGCTTCATTTCTCGCACGTCCTTGCCGATGAGCTGCACATGCTCGCCGTACCATTCATGGATCTCCGGCTCATAAGCGATGGCGATCTCCTCGCCGGGCGTGCAGGGATCTTCCTCGCCGGGATTCCAGAAGACCGCTTCTGCCGCCGTGCCGCCTTCCGACAGCAGGCATTTGAAATGGCGGTTCTCCGCGCCCATGCGGCGCGCGCTCTCCACAAATACGCCGCGGCTGGCAAAGAGCGGCCGGGGATTTTCACAGCCGCAGGGCTCGAACAGTTCGAGGGAATGGATGAAATCCAGCGTCACATCCGGAAGCGGCAGGAACTGCTCCAGCTCCAGCTGCGGGATGCAGTCCTCTTCCGTGAGCCGCTCTGCCGCATAGGCATTGAGCCGCTGCCGGAACAGGGGGATTTTTTCCTCCTCGATGCTGAACCCGGCCGCCATGGTATGGCCGCCAAACTGGAGCAGCAGCTCGCTCTGCGCTTTCAGCGCTTCATAGATGTTGAATCCGGGAATGCTGCGGCAGGACCCTTTGCCCACGCCGTCATGGATGGTGATGACCAGCACCGGCCGGTGGAACTGCTCCAGCACCCGGGACGCCACGATGCCGATGACGCCGGGATGCCAGTTTTTTCCGTCGATGACGAGCGCCATGGACTGCTGCCCTTCCAGCTCTTCCAGCCGCGTCAGCGCCTCCTGGAAAATCGCCCGCTCGATGGTCTGCCGTTCCACATTGATGGCGCACATCTCCTCCGCAAGGCGCTCCGCTTCCGCCGGGTCTTCCGTCGTCATGAGCGCCACGCCTTTCTTCGCATGGGCGATCCGGCCGGACGCGTTGAGCCGCGGCGCCAGCCCGAACGACACCTGGTCCGACGTGATGCGCTTCCCGTCCCGTCCATCAGACAGGCCCGCCGCCTTCAGAAGCGCCGCCAGCCCAACAATCGCCGTCTTCGGAAAACGGGCCAGCCCCGTCTTTACGAGAATCCGGTTCTCCCCGGTGAGCGGCACCATGTCGGCGATGGTTCCCAACGCAGCCAGCTCTACATCTTCCGTGTAGTCTTCCCCGCGGAGCGTCTTCCACAGCGCGCGGCACAGCATGTACGCCACGCCGCATCCGGCCAGCTCTTCATACGGGTACGTGCAGTCCTTCTGGTGCGGATTGACCACGGCCGCTGCTTTTTCCGGCAGGACTTCCGGCGGCACATGGTGATCGGTGACGATGAAATCCACCCGGTCTGCCCAAGCGCCGATGAGCGAAGCGGAGCTGATGCCGCAGTCCACGGTGATCAGGAGCCGGCATCCCTCTTCGCAGAGCCTGCCCACCGCTCCTTCATTGAGCCCGTATCCCTCGCCGTCCCGGCCGGGGATATAGAACCCCGCGTCGGCCCCAAGCCGCCGGAAAAAACGGTACAGGATGGATGTGGCAGTAATCCCGTCCACGTCATAGTCTCCATAGATCACGAATCGCTCTTTATCCCTCAGCGCGCGCAGGATGCGGTCCACCGCCTCCCGCATTCCCTTCATCCGGAAAGGGTCCGACAGATCGGCCATGGAATCATGCAGGAAATGACGGAGCGCCTCTTCCGTACGGATGCCCCGCCTCTGCAGGATGCGCGCCGTTCCCTCAGGCACTCCCTGTTCCCGAAAAAAAGAAGGAACGGCCGCTTCATTGTCTTTTGCCCGGAATATCCACTTATACGTCTCTCTCATGCTGTCCTCTTTCTCTATTTTCATTCTGTATTGTATCATGCGGCATTCTCAATTTCTACCGTTTATTATCATTCTCAAATGGCTGCAGCTCTCTCACACCGGCCGCACGGACACAGAAAAACTCCCCGCCGCCTGCGGCAGGGAGTTTTTCATCATGAATTATTTTGCGTATTCGATAGCTCTGGTTTCTCTGATAACAACGACTTTGACCTGTCCCGGATACTGCAGTTCCTTCTCTACCCGGCCCGCAATATCATGCGACAGGATCACAGCCTGATCTTCGTTGACTTTTTCCGGTTTGACGATTACGCGAAGTTCGCGGCCCGCCTGGATGGCGTAGCAGTTCGCCACGCCGGGGAACGACTTGGCGATGTCCTCCAGCTTGGTGAGACGCTTGATGTAATTCTCCAGCGTCTCGCGCCGCGCACCCGGCCTTGCCGCGGAAATGGCGTCCGCCGCCGCGACGAGGACCGCTTCCACACAGATGGGATCGGTATCGCCGTGGTGGGAAGCGATCGCATTGATCACTTCCGGCGGCTCCCGGTACTTGGTGGCGATCTCCACGCCCAGTTCCACATGCGTGCCTTCCTGTTCGCGGTCGACCGCCTTGCCGATATCGTGCAGGAGCCCGGCCCGCTTGGCCAGCTCCACATCGGCTCCGATCTCATTGGCAAGCACGCCGGCAAAGTACGAGACGTCGATGGAATGCTGCAGGACGTTCTGTCCGTAGCTGGTGCGGTATTTCAGCCGCCCGAGGATCTTCACGAGTTCCGGATGGATGCTGCGGATGCCGCAGGTGAATACGGCCTGCTCCCCGGCTTCCCGGATTGCTTTCTCCACTTCCTTCTTCGTCTTCGCCACGACTTCTTCGATGCGCGCCGGATGGATGCGCCCGTCCTTGACGAGGCTTTCCAGCGCGAGCCGGGCGATTTCCCGGCGCACCGGATTGAAGCTCGACAGGATGACCGCTTCCGGCGTGTCGTCGATGATGAGATCGACGCCGGTCAGCGTCTCGATGGCGCGGATATTCCGGCCTTCGCGGCCGATGATCCGCCCTTTCATCTCTTCGTTCGGCAGGGAGACGACAGAGACCGTCGTTTCCGACACAGTATCCGCCGCGTTCCGCTGGATCGCCGAAGCGAGGATCTCGCGGGCGGTCTGGTCCGCATGCTCGCGGATCTCGGATTCCGCTTCGCGGATGCGCACCGCTTTCTCATGCTGCAGGCTTTCATCCACCTTGTCGAGGATCATGGTCTTCGCCTCTTCCTGCGACAGGCAGGAGATCTCTTCCAGCTTTTTCGTCTGCGCTTCGACGATGCCGTCCAGCTTTTCCTGCTGCGCCTTGATCTTGTTCTCTCTGCGGCCGAGTTCCGTTTCCCGTTCCTCTACCGCATCGCTCCGGCGCTCCAGGTGTTCTTCCTTCTGTACGAGGCGCTGCTCGTACTTCTGAAGTTCTTCCCGTCTTTCCCGATTCTGCTCTTCCACATCTTCCCGCAGCTGATGAATCTCCTCCCGCGTCTGGACCATGGCCTCTTTCTTCAGGTTCTCGGCCTCGCGCATGGCGTTTTCCATCGCTTTTTTCGCGTCTTCGAGGATGCGGTTCGCTTTTTCCTCAGCGGAGCCGATCCGCGCTTCCGCGATGTGCTTCCGCAGGATATAGCCCACGCCGCAGCCGACAACGGCCGCGACGACAAAGCTTACGATCATGAAAAGCATGGCTTCATCTATATCCAATGAGTTCACCTCCTTCTTTCTGAGATTTCTACGTTCATACGCATATTGTAATTCACAGGCAATCTGTCGATTGCTGTATTAATATTAAATTTTTCTTATTTCCTTGTCAAGAAAATACACAGCAGTAAAATGCGCGACATGCCATGCCGGCGCCGCACAGCGTCCGCCGGCGCAGCGCTCATCGGATGACGAGCAGGGCAAACAGCCCGAACAGGCAGGCCCCGGACACAGCGGCGAAAAGAGCGCCGTTCATGCGGACCCAGCCCAGCTCGTCCCTCACCTTGCTGTAAATGAAATGGTTCAGCTTCGCCTCGTCGTAGGCTTCCAGCACGGATGTCACCGTTTCTCCGAGAAACGCGTGCTCATAGACCGCCGCGTCGATCAGCAGTCCGCGGCAGGCCTCGTCCAGACGCCGGCAGAGCTCTTCATCCGCCAGCCAGCGGTCCGCCGTCTGATGGACGGCATCGAGAAGTACGGACTGGAACGACCGGCCTTCCGCATCCGGGCGGTCCCAGTCGGACAGAATCAGTCCGATCATCTGGCTGGTCTTCTCTTCTACCGGCAGGGCATGCAGCACCGCCTCCGCCGTATCTTCCAGCGCCTCTCCAGCAGCCGGCGTTTCCATGAAGGAGCGGATGACCGCCGCCAGTTTCTCCCGCAGCGCGTCATGACCGGGATGGTCCGGCTCCCGCCATTCCGCGAGCTTCTGCCGCCCCGCCTCGCAGATGGCTGCGGCCATGTCGTCGTAGCTGATGACCCCCATGGATTCCCCTGCGGAAACCGCCATCGCGATCAGCGGATTTGTTTTCTGCTGTTCGGTGAACTGTTTCAAGGCACCGCGGACTGCCAGCCGGATCTCCCGCCGCCCCAGCAGGGATATGCCGCCGTCCAGCAGCCGCATCAGAAGCCGTTCGGTCTGCTCGTCCCCGGTCAAGGCCTGCCGGAAGAGTCCCGCCAGTTTCGGCGGCAGTTCCTCCACTTCCGCCCGGGCGAGCCTCCCCCAGTCTTCCTGATGAGACTGGATGCCCTCCCGGATCCGGTCGGCGATCCACTCCGCAGCCTCCGTTTCCCTGTCCCGTCCCGTGCGGGTCGTCCGCTCCGCTGCGAGCCAGGCGCTGACGGAAATCGAGGACGCCAGGGACTGCCACAGTTCCGGGCGCACCAGATGCGTCTCCACCGTCCGCCGGATGCCCTGGATAATGCGCGCCCTGTGACGGGGGATCAGCGCCGTGTGGAACGGAATCCCGAGCGGCTTCCGGAAAAGCGCCGTCACCGCGAACCAGTCCGCCGCGCTCCCGATGAAAGCGGACTGCGTCAGGAAATACAGCACGTCCGCTGCCGGGCCGTCATGATGGAGCCGCCATGCGAATGCCGCCGCAAAGGCCAGCGCCGATCCGGCCAGCAGCCAGTTTGCCTTCGTATCGTTCCTCAAAGCAGTGCGCCTCCCGACATGCCGTAAAAAACCGCATAGGACAGGGCCCCCAGCACGGCGCCCATGAGCGAGCCGTTGACGCGGATCATCTGCAGGTCATGCCATACGTTCGTCTCGATGAGCTCCGCCATTTCCCGGCCGGAATAAGCGGACAACGCCCGCTCCGCCGAGTCTCCGATCGCCTGCTGGATCGCCGGCAGGTACTGCACGATCTGCCCCAGCAGGAACCGGTCGATCTGCTTCCGGGACGATGCGTCCGCCAGACTGCGCTCTGCCAGGCGGAGCAGCCGGTCAGCCGCCTCCCCTGCGGCGGTCTCCTGCCGGCTCTCCAGCAGTCCGAGAATCCAGTCCGCCCCTTTTTCCCGAAGAAGCGGGAGCAGGAACGCGCCTGCCGCTTCATTGAACCGCTTCCTGTACGGCGCGTCGCTTCCGAGCCGCTCCAGGAACGCACGGTATTTTTCCAGCAGCCGCCGTCCTGCTTCGCTGTCCGGATCCCCGAGTGTATGCGCCCAGTCCATGATCCTTTCCTGAATCAGCGCGGCCGCCTTTTCATCGGTCAGCCCCAGCTGTCCCTGCAGAAGGCTGCGGAGCATGCCGCGTCCCATGCCGCCCCTTTCATATGTTTCCCATGCGCGGTGATACAGGTCGAGGATCTCCGTATCGGTCAGGCCGTCTTTTAGAAAGGCCTGCGCCGCGTTCCGGATGCCCCGGAGCAGGCGGGGACGCCGCTCTTCCGTCTCCGCCTCCAGCAGCGCCCGGTGAAGCAGAGCCGCCCAGTCGATGGATTCTGCCGTACGCCCGGCCGCATCGGCCGCCTTCTGCGACAGCCGCTCCTTATCCAGCTGTTCCATCCCTTCGAGGAGCAGGCGGCGGAGCAGCTCCCGGACCATGTCCCGGTGCTGCGCCAGCCACGGCTGAATGGCTCCGGACAGGGAATGTGTCTTCAGCACGCGGTAAATGCGCGGCACAGTGAGGATTTCCTCGGCGATCATGGCGCGCGCCATGCGGATGATCTTATCCCGGCTCCGCGGCACCAGCTCCGTGCGGAACGGAATGCCCAGCGGCCGGCGGAACAGCGAGTTCACGGCGAACCAGTCCGCCGCGCCGCCCACCGCCGCCGCCAGCGCGGTGTGAAACAGCAGTCCGCTTCCCGCCGAAGGCGGCAAAAAGGCGGCCCCCGCCGCCAGCGCGGCTGAAGCCGCCAGGATGGCATCCGCAGTCCGTTCTCTTCTGTTTTTCAACGGCTTCTGCCCCCTCCTGCCATGGACCATACGAACAGTGCGCCGAACGCGATCCAGGACATGATATACGACATGATGCCCAGATCCGTCAGGATGTTGATGACCGTAAGGCCCGTCATGAACAGCATGTTCGCCCGCAGATCCGAAAAATAATCCCTGCGGAAGATCAGATAGGATCCCCCGAGGATCGCCAGATTGATGAGAATGACCGCCTCGAAATACATCGAGAACGGCACCAGCTGAAGCGCGATATTGCCAGCCATGAGCAGGAAAAAAATATACAGCCACGTATACATCATTTCACCAGTTCCTCTCCTTCCGATGCGGGGATCCAGAGGGGCACGCTGCCCCAGCGCCAGCGGAATGCATAAGACGGGCACCAGCGGCTGCCGAAGGCATGCATCGGCACCAGCAGCTCCCGCACGGGCACCCGGGCCAGGAATTCGCGAACGCCCCATTCCCGCGCCACTTCCTGCCGCGCATCCACAGGGAAGAACGCCACGTCCGCTGTCTGCCCTTTCAGCGCTTCCAGTTCCCGGAAATACGCATCGCGCGCCTCTTCATTGGCCTCGTCGCTCTCGCCGGCCCAGTGCCACCAGTTGAGGTCGCCCGCATGAAAAATGGTCCGGTCCCCATGGGTCACGAGGAACGATCCGCCGGCGTCGGTAGAACCGTACATGCGGACGGAAAATTCCCGCGTTTCCGCCTCCTCCCCCGGCTCCATGGCATGAACGGCCGCGCCGCGTGCCGCCGGCAGGCAGCCGGTATGGATGAAGAAGCCCGCCGCCTGCCCGGCCCGGCGGAAGATGGCCGGATTGCAGTGATCTTCATGGGCATGGCTCACAAACAGGTAGACCGGCTTGTCCCCGCGGAAAAACGGCTCCGCCGCCCCCGCCGGGTCCCGGTAATAATCAAAAATCAGCACACAGTCAGACAGCTCCATCAGGAACCCGCTGTGCCCCAGAAAAATGATGTGGAACGAAGTCATACGATCCTCCGGATTTGTTCTGATTCCGGCCGGCCCGCTGCCGGCGCATATCAGAGATATTATATCATATGCCGTCCGGGCAGCAGAAAAGCGGACCGCGCAGGTCCGCTTCCATTCTTTATCCCATTGTCGCAGCGCTCGTTTCCGAGATCATTTTCCCGTTCTGCAGCCGCACGAAGGAGCCGGTCTGTTTTTCCCGTCCCACTTCTTCCGCCAGCCGCATGGTCTGCGCATGGCAGGTGAAAAGGAAAATCTGCTGTTCTTTTCCCAGATCCATGAGGAACCGCAGCGTCTCCCGCTGCCGGCCTTCGTCGAACCGGACGAAGATATCGTCCAGCACGATGGGCAGCGGCTCGAGCTGCCGGCCGAATGCGAGCGCCATGGCCAGCCGCAGCGCCAGATAGACCTGATCCCCCGTCCCGGAAGACCAGAGCCGGGCATCTTTTTTATTGTGCATCCTGTCTGTGGTGTAGACGCTCTTGCCGTCTTCGCTGACCGCGAGCTCGTACCGCCCGGCCGTCATGGCCTGCAGGAAATGGTTCGCCTTCTCCACGATCTGCGGCTGACGGCCCGTCTCATACTGCTGCTGCGCCTGCTTCAGGAAATGGACGGCGTACATCCGGGACAGCCACTCCTCCACGGAATGCCGGAGCTCCGCCTCGACTTCTTCTTTTTCCTGCAGCGCATGGGTGATCCGCTCGTCGCCGGCCAGACGGTAGATCTCATTCTCCGCCGCGCCCTGCTGCTTCTGCAGTTCGCCCAGATGGAGCTGATCGGCATCGATCCGGTCCTGCAGCGCCTTGTGCGCTTCCATCCATTCGTCGTATTCTCCGCTCTCCAGCGAGCTCCACAGCCGGTTGAATTCTTCCTCGCTGCCCGCATAGAGCCGGATATCCTTGCGGACTGACTCCCATTCCTTTGTGAGCTGATCGTGCTGTTCGTGAGCGGTCACGCGTTCGGCAAATTCCTCTGCATTCTTGGCGTTCACCAGCGAAAACAGAGTGTTCACGCTCTTCTGGCACGACTCCCACTGCGCCGTGAGCTGGTCCATTTCTTTCTGATACACTTCATGCTGGCGGTTCTTTTCCGAGACCGCCTGCCATTCCAGAAGACGCTTCCGGTTTTCCTCGTAGATGTCCGCGATCGTATCCGGCGTTGCCTCCATGGCCGTGCCGGTGGTGCGGATGATCGCCAGCGCCCGGCGGACGAAATCATCCAGTTTTTCCTGTGCCTTTTCGATCCGCACATCGAGGATCTTGCCCGCGCCCTGCGCCGCGTAGAGCTTCTGCCATTCCTCCTGAAGCGCGCTCAGATTGTCCGCGCCGGTCTTCGGCAGATGATGCTCCTCCAGCCAGGTCTCCCAGGCCTTGTCCACCCGCGCCTTTTCTTCCCGAAGCGTTTCTCCTTCGGCTTCCCATTTCTTATGTTCGTTTTTCTGCCGCTGCAGGGATTCCAGTTTCCAGGACAGCGCCTGCAGGCGGGCCTGTTCTTTGTAAAATTCCGCCCGCTTCTGCTGGAGGGCATTGTGGAAGACCTGCAGATCGTCTTCCGTCTTCGGCAGGGCGATCGGAAATTCCGCCCCCAGCGTCTCCCGCTGGGCTGTGAGCGTCCGCCGTTCTTCCTCCAGCTTCCGGACATGCTCTTCTTTTTTATGCGCCGCGCGGCTGTTCAGGAAGAAGCCCAACACCGCCGCCGCTGCGCCGATCCCCGCACCGTACAGCGCCGCATAGCCCGCGGCCGCCGTATAAAAGGCCGCTGCGCCGCCTGCGGCCGCCAACACGCCGGCCAGCCCCAGCCAGAACCAGAAAGTATGCCCGCTCTCTTTTTTCTGAGCGAGCCGGTCCCATTCCTCCTGCAGATCCATTTCGCTGTGCAGGAGCGCTTCCGCCTGATTCGCTTTTTCTTCAAAGGCGTGCCATTCCTCCTCGGTCTGCTTCGGCGATTCCGCTTCGCTGACGTCGGCCTCTTCCACCTCCGGCTCCCGCTGCTCCCAGAAATGGAGTTCATTGTCCCGCACGGTGACGCTCTGGGCGAGCTTGCGCCCTTCTTCCCAGTTCACCATGGAGAAATTTTCCTCCGGAGAGATCATGCGGTCCCACAGCGGCAGGCTGTATCCCATATGGGAAAACTCCGCCCGCCACCGCTCTTTTTCCGCCCGGAGATCGGCCAGATCCTCGATGGTCTGGCTCCATTGTCCCAGATCGGTGTAGAGTTTTTCCAGCGCATCGGAAGCATCGGCCCAGGGGATGATGTCCTCCTTTGCGCGGGGTGTATACTCGTCGAGCTTCTTCTGGAGCTGCTCCCGCTGATCGTGGATGACCTCCATGCGGCTCATGAGCTGATTCCACTGCTCCTTGCCGTTTTTCGGGAACATTTTGACCTGCTCGCTCAGCAGGAGCTGCCGCTTGATCTCGCGGGCGCGGGTATAGTATTTCCAGGCGCCGAGCTTTTTCTCGAGCGCTTTATCTTCCTCTTTTTCACGGGCCAGACGCGCGCCGGTATCGGCGATGTCCTTCCGGATCTCCGCCCGCTTCTTCTGCAGATCCGCAAAATGCTCTTCCTGCGAAGACAGGGCGTCCAGCTCGGCGTCCACCGCCTTCAGCCGCTCCATGAGCTGATTGATTTTCCGCTTGCCCTGCGCGGACGGCAGGATCAGCGACTCCATCTGCTCCGTGAGCTGTTTTTTCGCCTCGGCCAGCCGGCCGCCGCCCTGCATCATGAGGAAGCGGCTCCGCACGTCGTCCTGCGAGAGGAAGCCCGTCCCCTGCAGATCTTCCAGCCCCACGGCAAAAATCTTTTCATACATGGTCCGGTTCAGGCCGTGCCACCACACCGCCGTCAGGTCTTCGGCATAGGTTTCGCCGCGCCCGTCTTCGAACCAGCTCGTCTTTTCATCGCGGAATACGCGCCAGGCTTCCCCATTGTCCCGGAGGAAGCCCATATTGCCGCGCCGTCCGTGCCACATGCCCCGGCGGAAGCCGAAAAGCATGTCCCGGATAAAGTTCAGCAGGGTCGTCTTGCCGCTCTCGTTCTCGCCCATGACCACGACCAGCTGATCCTGCGCCGGCTTCCAGGATACGTCCTGATAAATGCCGTACTGCTGCAGCTGCAAATCAGTGATCTTCATCCGCATCCTCCTCTGCCAGCAATTCTGCTCCCAAAAGCTCCGACCGCCGGAAGGCGCGGAGGAACATGTCCTCATCCGCCATGGCCGGCACGGCCGCCAGTTTCTTCATCTCCGGCTGCGCGTCCGCGATCTGCCGGAGGCGCGCCGTCAGCTCCGGCTTCGGCAGCCCCGCGGTCTCATCGTACGCCCGGAGGTAATCCCCCATCACATCGGGCAGCTGCCGCCGTTCCTTCAGATCCAGAGACGGCTTCGTCTGATCCTCGATCCGGCTGAAATATGTGAAGATATGCCGGAACTGTTCTTTTTCATTGAGGGACTGCAAAAGAAATTCCTGCCCCGATTCGGACGACGCCGCCCGATGGAGCGGCCCGCGGCCGCGCAGGATCAGCCGGGCGATGTTCGGCCGCCCGGTCAGTTCTTTCAGCGCGGCCCGCTGGCGCATGATTTCCCGGAGAAGCGCTTCCTGATCGGGGAAAGCGCCGATGTCCACCGGCATATCCAGCCAGCGCACCGCGTCGGTCTCCATGAATTTCAGCGTCACCGTGCCGTAGGCTCCCACGTCCACGAGGTAGCATCCCCGCGGACCGGTCTCCGCCATGTCGAGTCCCTGCGTATTCCCCGGGTAGACCACGTACGGAGACTGGCTCACGATCTTCCTTGCATGCACATGCCCCAGCGCCCAGTAATCCATCTTCGTCTGTTTCAGATCGTCCAGCGAGCAGGGCGCATAGGGGCTGCTTTCGCCGCCCATGTCCGTATGCAGCATGGCGATGGCATAGCCGTCGTTCTCTTTCCGCTCGAACCGGCGCGCCAGATTGTCGCTCACATGGCGGGTCCCGTAGCTGATGCCGTAAATGGTCGCCGCCAGCTCGCCGTCGATCATGAGCGGCACCGCCTCCACTTTTTCCGAAGAAAAGATATGCACCGACGGCGGGAGCGGGATGTCCGCCCGCCACGCCTCATCGGGATCGTGATTGCCGTGCACGATGAAGACCCGGATCCCCTGCTGCGCCGCCCGGTACAATTCCCGGGCAAACGCCATCTGCGCGGCGAGGCTGTGATGATCGCTGTTGTACACGTCTCCCGTGATGAGGATCGCATCCGCATGCGCGTCGACAGCGATGTCCACCACTTTCTCAAACGCGGAAAACGTCGCTTTGCCGATGGCCTCTGTCCACGGTCCTTTGTCCCCGGAGCGGATCCCGTGGAACGGTTCCCCCAGATGCAGATCCGCACAGTGCACAAAAGAAAAATGCTTTCCCATAACTCCTCCCGAAATCGCTTGTCCGTTTTTGATAGTCTTTTTTATTGTATCATATCTGAAAACGTCCCCGCAGAACTTCCTCCTCCCGGTATGACTTCCAGGCATGCGCGGCATGAAAAAGCGGCCGCGCCCGCGCCTTTTTTTCCGCCACGCAAAAAGCGGAGCCTTCGGCCCCGCTTCCCGCTCACATCGCGCTGTAAATGGCTTCCACCGCGTCGTATTCTTCATCCGTGGGCGGCACATATTCCGGTTCGCCGTTCGCATCCGTATCGATGCGCGCCAGGAGGATCTCCGGCTCCCGTTCGTCGTCTTCCGATTCCGGAATGGAGACCAGCACCGCAAATTCCTTCCCGCCGTACGGGATGACCACATCCTGTGCGAAATCCTGTTCCGTGCCGTCCGGCGCCGTGATCGTCACGACGATCGGTTCTTCCATCGTTTCTGCCATGTCCATACCTCATTTCTGATGGGCGCGCCAGTCCAGATATCCCTGGAGAATCGCGACGGCCGCCATCTTATCAATCACTTTTTTTCGTTTCTTTCGGCTGACGTCCGCGGCGATGAGCTCTTTCTGCGCCATCACGGTGGTGAGCCGCTCGTCCCAGAAGGTCTGCCCGATCCGGGGAAAGGCTTCTTTCAGCTCCGCGGCGAAGGCCTCCGTCCGCTCCGCCCGCATGCCCCGCGTGCCGTTCATATTGAGCGGCATGCCGAGGACGAACAGTTCCGCGCCGTATTCCTTCACCAGTTCTCCGAGCCGTTCAAAATCCTTTTCCCGCGTGGTGTGGCGGATGGTCTCCACGCCCTGCGCCGTCCATCCGAAAGGGTCGCTCACCGCCACGCCGATGGTCTGCGATCCCACATCCAGTCCCAGGATCCGCATCTCACAGGCCTTTGTGCTTCAC
This sequence comes from Veillonellales bacterium, assembly GCA_944390485.1. GTDB lineage: Bacteria > Bacillota > Negativicutes > Veillonellales > Dialisteraceae > UBA1822. Next base: position 183,175 of record CALXPQ010000001.1, on the reverse strand, counting down.
ATAATACCGGATCAGTTCTTCCATGAGCTCGTCCCGTTCGATGGAAGACACCAGTTTGCGCGCGTCGTGGCGGCTCGTGATATAGGTCAGCTCTCCCGAGAGAAGATAGCCCACGAGCTGGGCGGTCGGATTGTGGCCCGCTTCTTTCAGCGCGCTGTACACCGCCTGAAGGATCAGCGACGCCCGCGTATTTTCTCCTTCATCGGCCCCTTTATTGAACAGGATCGTTTCTTCTGAGACTGCCATAGCTGTCCCTCCTTACTGAATCATCGCAGCGATTGCTTCTGCGCCGGCCTGCACGGCTTCTTCCAGCTTCGCCGGCTCTTTGCCGCCGGCCTGCGCCATGCCGGGCTTTCCGCCGCCGCCCCCGCCGCAGATCCTGGCGGCTGCCGAGACGACTTTGCCCATGTGGACGCCGGCTTTCACCGCGTCCTCGGAAGCCATGCCCACGAGGCTGACTTTTCCGCCCGTGACGGCACCGAGGATGCATGCCGATGCCGGGACTTTTGCCCGGATCAGGTCGGCCGCTTTGCGGAGCTCGTCCATGGAATCGGCCTTCACTACCGCACTGATGCAGGTGATGCCGTTGATCTCCCGGCCGCTCTGCAGCAGGCTGTCGATGCTTCCCTGCATCATCTGCTGCTTGAGTTTTGCATTTTCCGCTTCGGCCGCTTTCAGCGCCGCCAGCGTCTTTTCGATCTTTTCGCAGAGTTCTTCCGGCTTGCCCTTCACGAGCGCCGCCGCCGCTTCGATGAGCGCGCGGTCATGGACCGTGGATGCATAGGCGGCCTCGCCCGTCACGGCTTCGATGCGGCGGATGCCGGACCCGATGCCGCCTTCGCTCACGATGCGGAAGAGTCCGATCTCCCCGGTATTCTTCACATGGGAGCCGCCGCACAGCTCCATGCTGAAATCGCCGATGGTGACGACGCGCACGATGTCGCCGTACTTCTCGCCGAAGAGCGCCATCGCTCCTAGTTTCTTCGCTTCATCGATCGGCATTTCCCGGAAAGACAGTTCCGTCCCCTTCCGGATCTCTTCATTGACCAGCGCTTCCGTTTCCGCCAGCTGTTTTGCCGTCATGGCTTCCGGCCAGGTGAAATCGAAGCGGAGACGGTCGGGCAGAACGAGAGAACCTGCCTGATTGACCGTATTCCCGAGCACTTTTTTCAGCGCCGCCTGCAGGAGGTGCGTGCCGGTATGGTTCCGGGCCAGCGCTTCCCGTCTGCTGCGGTCGACTTCGGCCTTCACGGTCTCGCCTTCGGAGATCGTGCCTTCTTCGACGACGCCGATGAGGTATTCGATACCGTCGGGCAGCTTTCTGGCGTCATCCACGCGGATCACGCCCTCCGCCGCGGTGAGCCGGCCCGTATCGCCGACCTGTCCGCCGCCTTCCGCATGGAAAGGATTGTTCTGGAGTACGACGGTTACGGCATCTCCGTCAGCCGCTTCCGAAATTTCTTTTCCTTCCCGGCCGAGGAGCAGGATCTTCGTTTCGCCGTCCCGGTCTTCTGCCGTGAGCGCCGCCGCGTCCAGTTTCGTCGTATCCGGCGTAGCCACCTTCATGGATACTTTCACCCGGGCGCTGCGCGCTCTTTCCTTCTGTTCCGCCATGGACGCCTCGAAGCCCTTTTCGTCGATGTCCATGCCCTGTTCGCCGGCGATTTCCTTCGTCAGTTCCCAGGGGAAGCCGTACGTGTCGTACAGTTTGAACACATCGGAGCCGGGCAGCGTCTTCTGCTGTTTCTTTTTCAGGGTCTCGATCATCTCCGAGAGCAGATCCGTCCCTGCGTTGAGCGTCGTCTGGAAGCGCTGCTCCTCCGTGCCGGCGATCTTCTTGATGAATTCCTGCTTCTCCACCAGCTCCGGATAGGCCGGGCTCATCATCTGCACCACTTCCTCCACCATCTGCCCGATGAACGGTCCTTCGATGCCGAGAAGCTTGCCGTGGCGCACCGCGCGGCGGAGGATGCGGCGAAGCACATAGCCTCGTCCTTCATTGGACGGGAGCACGCCGTCGCTGATCATGTTCGTCAGGGCGCGCGCATGGTCGGAGATGACTTTGAGCGACACGTCGGACGCCGCGCCGGCGCCGTACGCCGTATGCGCTAGGCTGGCCGCCCGCTCGATGATCGGGAAGAACAGGTCCGTCTCGAAATTGTTTTTCTTGTGCTGCATCACCGCCGCCAGACGCTCGAGGCCGGCGCCGGTATCGATGTTCTTCTTGGCCAGCGGCAGATAGGAGCCGTCTTTCTGCCGGTCGAACTGGCTGAAGACCAGGTTCCAGATCTCGAGGAACCGGTCGCCGTCTCCGCCCATCTGGTTTTCCGGGTCCGTGCCGAATTCCTCGCCCTGGTCGTAAAAGATCTCCGAGTCCGGGCCGCAGGGGCCTTCCCCGATTTCCCAGAAATTATCGCTCAGAGGATAGATGTGATCTTCCGGGATGCCGATCATCTTGTGCCAGTAATCGTGCGCTTCCTGATCGTCCGGATAGATCGTGACGTACAGCCGCTCTTTTTCCAGGCAGAGCACTTCCGTCAGGAATTCCCATGCCCAGGTGATGGCTTCCTTCTTGAAATAATCTCCGAAGGAGAAATTGCCGAGCATTTCAAAGAATGTATGATGGCGCGCCGTATGGCCGACGTTTTCGATATCGCCGGTGCGGATGCATTTCTGGCTGGTCGTCACGCGATGGCGCGGCGGCTCCACCTTTCCCGTAAAGAAGGGTTTCAGCGGTGCCATGCCCGCCCCGATCAGCAGAAGACTCGGGTCGTTCTGCGGGATCAGCGAGTAGCTGGGGAGCCGCAGATGTCCCTTTGATTCAAAAAAGGAAAGATAATTCTCTCGGATATCATTGCCTTTCATTCTATTCCTCCTTATACCGTGTGCGGTGCAGATTCAGTATTTCAATTATACACGACAGCAGATAGCAGGTAAAGAAAAGACGCAGTCCCCGCGAAGGCCTCCGCCCTCTGGGAACTGCGCCCGCCCTCAGTAGCCCAGATCCTCGCCGACAAGGATCACCTGGATGCGCCCGGGAAACATGCTGTTCCTCGTGATGACGAGGTCGCTGCAGATGCAGCCCGGCTGGAGGCAGTCCCGGCACAGCCCGCCCTTCCGGCAGGGCGTATCACCGGGGAACCGCAGCGCATTGATGGGGGCCGCCGTGTGCCGCACCCGCGCGACAGCCGACGCGGTATCGGCGGCCAGCTTGTTCATTCCCGCGACGATGAGCACATGGTCCGGGCCGTAGCAGAGCGCGGCCACGCGCGGGCCACGGCCGTCCAGATTCACGAGGATGCCGTCTTCTGTGATGGCATTCGTGCTCATCAGGTAATAATCCGCGGAAAAGCACTGCCGCTCCAGCGCTTTCCGTTCCTCCGCATCTTTGGCCGCATCGCGGTCGATTACATGGTATGGTCCCTGCCTGACCGCATCTTTCAGGCCGATCTCCTCGATGCTCATGCTGCCGCCCCATCCGACTGTGCTGTGCGCCGGAATAAGGGACAGCGCGATCGCCAGCGCCTCTTCTTTCGTCTCCGCATACCGGCCGTCCATATGGCGGCGCGCCAGTGCGGCGATGACTTTTTCCGCCGCCATGCGGTTTCTTTCCTGTGTGAATTTGTCTGCCATGTTTCATTCCTCCCCGGACTGTCCGTCCCTGACGGAACGGATCACTGCCATCTGCTTTCCAAGATCTTTATATTTTTCTTCATCATACTCGCCGTAAAGGATTTCTTCATCCGCACCGGCCTCCGTAAGGACATTGCCCTCCGGATCAGCCAGGAGGGAATGCCCTCCCAGCCGGACCCCGTGATACGCTCCGGCCATGTTCACCGCGCAGATGTACATCCCGTTCTCGATGGCCCGGGCGCGGGCGAGCACTTCCCACCGGCTCACATGCATGAGCGGCCAGGATGCCGGCACGATGACGAGCGTCGTCCCTTTTTTAGCCATGGCGCGGAACAGGTCCGGAAAATACAGCTCATAACAGATGGCCATGCCGCTTGCGATGCCGCCGATGTCCGTCTGCATGGCCCGCTTCCCCGGCCGCATCAGTTCGGCCTCCAGATAGCCGTAGAACAGATGCCGCTTGCTGTAATGCGCCTGCAGCCGGCCGGATGGAGAAAACACGACCCCCGTATTGTACAGCGCCCCTTCGTTCACGAGAGGAAGGGTGCCGGCGGCGAGCGTCACTTCATGCCAGCGGGCAAAGGAGGCCAGTCCCTCCATGAGACTGTCGCCCGGCCGCGTAGCCTGCTCCCGGATGCGGCGGAAATCATAGCCCACCGTCCACAGTTCAGGAAGCACCAGAAGCCGGCAGCCTTCCCGGGCCGCCTCTTCCAGCAGAGAAAATGCATGGCGGATATTTCGTTCTTTCTCCCCGCTCTCCACCTGCATCTGAATCAGACCGATCTTCACGCGTCTCTTCCTTTCCTCATGATGTCCCGATAAAAAAGGAACACAGGAAATCTCCTGTGTCGATCCTTCTGCGGAAGCCTGTTTATAAAATTCGTTTAGCGCCGATATAGCAGTCCGACCAGTAGCCGCTCGTCATATCCGCCACCGCGATGCCCTGGCTGGTGGTAGCGCTGATGAAGCTGCCGCCGCCCATATAGATCCCGGAATGGGAAACGCCGTCCTCATAGGTTGAAAAGAAGACGAGATCGCCCGGCTGAAGAGAATTCCGGGCTACCCGGGTCCCCAGATGATACTGCTCATCCGCCGCCCGGGGCAGCGCGACCCCTTTCTGCCGGAACACATACTGAATGAATCCCGAGCAGTCGAAGCCCTGCGTGTCCGTCCCGCCGAAGCGATACGGGATCCCGATATATTTCTGCGCTTCCCGGGTGATGGCCAGTGCGGTCTGCCCGGCAAAGGTGCCGGTCTGCCAGCTGTCAGACGAGCGGCTCTGCGGATTGGGATGCCAGCTGAGGCTCTGACGGCCGCTGCTGCTGCGCTGTATGACGATCCGGTATTCCGGCATGTCGCTGCCGGTAAGCGCCCGGTACGTCGCCGGCCCGACGACGCCGTCCGCAGTCAGGTGATGCTGCGACTGAAACAGCCGCACCGCCCGCGCTGTGGCCGGGCCGTAATTCCCGTCAGCCGTCACATCATACCCGGCTGCGGCCAGACTGCGCTGCAGCTCCCGGATCGGCGCGCCGGAGTCCCCCATCTGCATGGCCGCTCCGCAGTTTCCGCTCAGTGTGAAAACCAGAAATCCCGTCAGTACCAGCTTTTTCCAATCCTGCATGTGCCCTCGATTCTTCTTCTGCCGCAGCCGTCCGCGGCGTCCGATCCACTTCCCGGAGAAAACCGCGGTCTTCCCCTTTCTGCCAGAATGTCTTCGTCTTTTTTCATTTTCACTGTTAATTTTTATTTTAGCATAAAACAAACCGGCTGTCACAGAAGTACACAGAAAAGAGCCTTCTTTTCGGAAGGCCCTGCCGTTACTCCTCTTCCTGCCCGTAGCGCTTCCCGCTGATGAAATTGCGGTCCACCATGATATCGATATGATACTGCGAATTGATGGCTTTCATCTCCGCATCCAGCGCATCGAAAATCTCCTGATCGCTCTTCCTGCACTTGCCGGTGAATGTCACCTCAAAGGACAGATGGACATCCTGTCCTTTTTCCTCCACAAAGAAATCATGATAGGCCAGCGGCAGATGCGACCGGTAAATGGCCGCCTCCAGATCCCGCATGTACTGCCCCTCCCGGGGATTGCTCACCGCTTTCGGGTCGACATGGAGCACCGCCTGGATATGGAACCGCTCCTTGAGCTGTTCCATGACGTGCTCAGCCAGATGATGGCTGTCCACCAGATTCATGCGGCTGTCCATTTCCACATGGGCGGACAGGAAATGATTCTCCGGCCCGTAATCGTGGATGATGAGATCGTGCACGCCGTAAATGCCGGGAATCCCCAGCATGAACTGCTCCACCTCGCGATAGACTTCGCTGTCCGGCGGCGCGCCGATGATCGAATTCACCGCATGCTTCAGGATGCTGTAGCCGGTATAGATGATGGCCAGCGACATGAGGATGCCCATCCATCCGTCGATGTGGAATCCGGTAAATTTTTCCGCCAGTACAGCGGCAAGCACGCCCGCCGTCGACAATACGTCTGATACGGAATCCGCGCCGTACGCGCTGAACGCTTCCGACCCGGTCGACTGCTGCGCTTTCCGGTACACGAAAGACAGCAGCAGCTTCCCGACGATGCCTACGCACAGCACGGCTGCCAGCAGCGGACTGAATTCGATCGGCTCCGGCGTGAGGATCTTCTGCACGGACTCGATGACGAGGGAAATCCCCACATACAGCACCGCCGCCGCCATGACCGTGGAATTCAGGTACTCCAGACGGCCGTGCCCGAAGGGATGCTCCTTGTCGGACGGCTTCGCCGCATAATAAAACGTGAGCAGCAGCAGGAACGTCGATCCCACGTCCGTCACATTATTGAAGCCGTCTCCGACCACCGCGACGGAGCCGCTCTGCCACCCCATGAAAATTTTTGTCAGCCCCAGGAAAGCGTCGATGGCCATGCCGGCCGCGCAGAATGCGTACGCCCTGTGCTGTCTTGATGCCATGGAAAACATTGTCCCACCCTGAATCATTTTTCGCCTGCCGGCGTGCAGCCGCCGGGAAACTTCTGCCGAACCGGCCGCATAAAAACCGCAAAAGGCCCTCCGTACAGAGAGCCCTTTCCCTTCATGCCATCCCGGCGTCAGCCTTCATATTTGTCAAAATCCAGCTGATTCAGGATATCCCGCAGATTCATCAGTTCTTCCTTCGTCAGCGTCAGCCCTTTCGTCATCGACGTGTGATCCGCATCCCAGGAGCGAAGGTCGAATTTCGGACTCCGTCCGTTCCAGCTCGTATAGGTCAGCTGTTTTTTCCAGCCATTGGAAGCGACTGACAGATCCCCCAGTTCTTCCATGATTTCTACACTGATTTTTGTCGGCATATGTCCTCACCTCAATGGAAATATTGTGATTATCCTACCACAGGTCCCGCAAAAAAATCAAGAAATCACAACGGGGAAAATCGCCTTCTGTCCCGCTGCCCTGCACGCCGAATCTTTTGCACAAATGCAAAAAGGCGGATGATCCGCCTTTTCTTTCAGTTCTTCTTTTTTTCGTAATGCGCCCGGAATTCTTCCCGGAATTCGGTGAAGTTGCCGTCCAGGATCGCCTGCCGCATGTCCCGCATGAACTGCAGGAGGAAGTACAGGTTGTGGATCGTGAGCAGCCGGAGTGCCAGCGTCTCTTCCGCCTTGTACAGATGGCGGATATAGGCGCGGGTGAAGTGGCGGCACGTATAGCAGCCGCACCCTTCTTCCAGCGGCCGGAAATCCCGCTCATACTGCTTGTTCTTGATATTCATGCGCCCCGTATGGACCATGGCCATGCCGTTCCGCGCCACACGGGTCGGGAAGACGCAGTCGAACATGTCGATGCCGCGCGCCACGCCTTCCACCAGGCAGTCCGGCGTTCCCACCCCCATGAGGTAGCGGGCCTTGTCCTTCGGCAGCCACTGCGTGGTGTACTCGAGGATCTCGTACATCAGGTCGTGCGGCTCCCCGACGGACAGGCCGCCGATGGCCAGCCCGTCGAAGGGCAGGGACGCGATCTGCTCCGCGCTGCGTTTCCGCAGATCTTTGTACATGCCTCCCTGTACGATGCCGAACATGCCCCGGTCTTCCCGGGTATGCGCCCGGATGCACCGCTCCGCCCAGCGCGCGGTGCGCTCCGTCGACTGTTCCGCATAGGCATGATCCGCCGGATACGGGATGCATTCATCGAAAGCCATGGCGATATCGCTGCCCAGATCTTCCTGCGCCTTCGTCGCCACCTCGGGGGACAGGAACTGGAGCGATCCGTCGATATGCGACCGGAAATAAACCCCTTCCTCCTTGATTTTCCGCATGGCCCCCAGGCTGAAGACCTGAAAGCCGCCGCTGTCCGTGAGGATGCCGCCGTCCCAGTTCATGAACCGGTGCAGCCCGCCGGCCTCGCGGATGAGCGGCGTTCCCGGGCGGAGGAACAGATGGTAGGTATTGCTCAGAATGAACTGCGCGCCCATTTCGTGCAGTTCTTCCGGCGTGAGCGTCTTGACCGTCGCCTGTGTCCCCACCGGCATGAACATGGGCGTCTTGAAGGTGCCGTGCGGCGTATGCAGGAGTCCTGCCCGCGCGCCGGTCGTCGGATCTTCTGCAATGAGTTCGTATCGGATGACCATACCTTGTCCTCAGCGGATAAACATGGCGTCGCCGAAACTGAAAAAGCGGTATTTCTCTTTCACGGCTTCTTCATAGGCGGCCAGGATATGTTCGCGGCCTGCAAACGAGGCCATCATCATGATCAGCGTCGATTCCGGGAGATGGAAATTGGTGACGATCGCATCGACGATATGCCACTGATATCCCGGATAAATATAGAGCTGCGTCCAGCGGCTGCCCGCCTCCACGCGGCCGCTCTGTCCCGCGGATTCCAGCGTGCGGACCGATGTGGTGCCTACCGCGATGACGCGCCGGCCCTCTTCCCGGGCCCGGTTGATCTCTGCCGCGGTCTCTTCCGACACGGTATACCATTCCCGGTGCATCTCATGGTCCTCGATATTTTCCTCCGACACCGGCCGGAACGTGCCGATGCCCACATGAAGCGTCACGAAGAGAAGCTTTGCGCCGCGGCGCTTCATCTCTTCCATCAGCTCCGGCGTGAAGTGGAGCCCTGCGGTCGGAGCCGCCGCCGAGCCCTTGTATTTGGCATAGACCGTCTGGTACTGGCTCTTGTCTTCCAGCTTTTCGTGGATGTACGGCGGCGTCGGCATCTCGCCGATCTGATCCAGCAGATTGTCCCAGTCCCCGTCGTAAGTGAAGCGGACCCGCCGGCCGCCGAAATCGGTTTTCTCCAGCACCTCGCACGACACGTGGTCTGAAAAGGTGATGATCTCTCCGGGCAGTGCCTTCTTCCCCGGATTGACCAGCACTTCCCACTCGTCATTGCCCTTCGGCGTGAGCAGGAGCACTTCTACCCGGCCGCCGGTGCTCCGCTTTCCGAAAAGACGGGCCGGAATGACCTTCGTATTATTGAATATGAACAGATCTCCCGGCCGGATCTCGTCCAGGATATGGCGGAACGTATGGTGAGCATACGCGCCGGTCTGTCTGTCCAGCACCATGAGCCGGCAGGAATCGCGCGGCTCCGCCGGCGTCTGTGCGATCAATTCTTTCGGCAGATCATAATTGAATTCTTCCAGTTTCATTCCTCAGGCCTTCCTCAATAGATTTTTTCCACTTTGGTCCCTGTAAAATAATGCGTCAGGATCTTCTTATAATACTCTTTCCCGTCACCGTGTTTGGCTGCCATGGCCTCGGCTCCCCACTGGGACAGCCCGAGGCCGTGCCCCGCGCCGTAGCCGGTGATGACGATATTCTTTCCTTTCACCTGCAGGTCAAAGAGCGTGCTGCTCAGTCCGAACCAGCTCTTCATCTGATCGCCGGTGACGGTCTTTTTCCCCTTGCTCCCCTGCACCGTAAAGGATTTCACCCGGCCGGAGACGCCGCGGTCTTTCGTTTTCATCGGACCTTTTTTCAGTTTGGAGAGTTCGATTTTTTTCAGGCTTCCCACGCCGAGCACATCCTGGAAATCCTTGATGGATACCGTCTTTGTCCACGGCTGGTTTACTACGGAAGAGCTTTCCTCTTTCACGCCGCGCAGATAGGAGATCTTGCTGCCCCAGACATTTTCGCTGTTTTCCGTATAGCCGCCGCCGTTGGAATGGAACACCGCGTCAATGGGCTTCCCTCCGCTGGTGATGATCTCGCCGGCCGTTGCGGCGATGGCGTTGCTCGTCGCCGCCGACTCGACCGCCGTGCCGCGGTAGACCTGCGAACGGGTGTCGTCCGTCACATCGTATCCCGCGTCGCGGAATCCGTCCCGGTGATACATGGCATACGTGCGGGCTGCGACGGCCTGCGCTTTCAGCGCATCCTCATGCCAGGAGGGCGAGACTTCGCTCGGCACCACGCCGCAGAGGTACTCTTCCATGGGCACCGCATTGACCACTGTGACCCCGGCGGCATAAGCCGAAGGGATCAGTTTGACGCTGCCGCGGTACGAATTTCCTTTTACGGAAAAAGCCGCGCCTTCCGCGTCTTCCGCCGTCAGATAGACCGGCCCTTTCCTCTTTTTCCCATTGATGGAAATCTGATCGCCGCTCCGGGAAATGGTCAGCGTCGTCCCCTTTTTATAGGACTGCCACTTCTTTCCGTCAATGCGGGATTCGCAGTCCGAAAGGCACCGGATCTTGACTTCTTTCTGCCCGGACAGGAGCCCCACTTCGATCACGGGACCCCGTTCGTCCGCATCAAGGCGGCTGATTTCCGACTCCGCCGTGCTGTTCTTCTGCTCCGGCTGCTTCTCCGTGCTGACCTGCCGGACAGTCCGGCTGCGCGGCGCTTCCCCTTTGAGCAGGCCTGCGTCTGCCGTGAGGCCGCCCAGCGCCAGAGACGCCGTGATGGCGGCGGTAAGGATCCATAGTTTTTTCATATGCATTACCTTCTGAAAAACAGATTCAAAAGAATCGTCCCGATCAGGCTGACCAGCGCACAGGTCACGATGGGAAAATAAAATTCTGTATTCCCGCGGGAAATGTGAATATCTCCCGGCAGGTGCCCCAGGAAGGAAAAGCGCCCTCCCAGGTACAGGAATGCGCCCACAGCCAGCAGTGCGGCTCCCAGTATCATCAAAAGCTTTCCGGTCTGCATGGTCATCCCTCAAATAACGAATGGCGCTCCGGCTCCCAGGCGATGCCCAGGTGATCGTAAGCCGCCTTCGTGGCAACCCGTCCGCGGGGCGTCCGCGTCAGGAAGCCGATCTGCATGAGATACGGTTCGTATACGTCTTCGATGGTCGCCCGCTCTTCGCTGACCGAGGCCGCGATGGTATCGATGCCGACCGGGCCGCCGCCGAATTTGCGGATGATCGTCTCCAGTACCTCCCGGTCCGTCGCGTCCAGCCCCAGCTGATCCACATGGAGCGCCTCCAGCGCTTCCGCTGCGATCTCATGCGTGATGACTCCACTGCCCATAACCTGAGCGAAATCGCGGACCCGCTTCAGCAGGCGATTGGCGATGCGGGGCGTTCCCCGAGACCGGCGGGCGATCTCGCCAGCGCCGCCGTCCTCGATGGGAATCCCCAGAATGCGGGATGCCCGGGACACGATCTGTTTCAGCTCTTCCGGCTCATAGAACTGCATCCGGAAAATGATGCCGAACCGGTCCCGCAGCGGCGCCGCCAGCGCGCCGGCCCGCGTCGTTGCGCCGATGAGTGTGAAGGGTGGCAGATTGATGCGGTATGACCGCGCGCCCGGCCCTTTCCCCATGATGATATCCAGAGAAAAATCCTCCATCGCCGGATACAGGATCTCTTCCACGCTCCGGTTCAGCCGATGGATCTCGTCGATGAAAAGCACGTCGTGCGCTTCCAGATTGCTCAGGATCGCCGCGAGATCCGCCGGCCGCTCGATGGCCGGCCCGCTGGTGATGCGGAAATTGACCCCGAGTTCATTGGCGATGATATTGGCCATTGTGGTCTTTCCCAGTCCCGGAGGACCGTAGAGCAGCACATGATCCAGCGCCTCGCCCCTCGACAGAGCCGCCCGGATATAGACGGACAGGTTGCGCCGCATATCCGGCTGCCCCACATAATCCGCCAGCGATTTGGGCCGCAGCGACTGCTGCCAGGCGTCTTTGTCCGTTTCCTCCCGCGCGACGATCCGCGTTTTCTCCGAAACCTTTTCCGGCGTTTTCGGCCGGAGGCTCTTTATCTGTTCGATCATATCAGTTCCTCATCCTGCCCATTTCCCGAAGCGCTGCGCCGATGAGCGCGGACGGATCGGAAAGGGTGCCTGCCAGCGCATTCACCACGGGCTGGACTTCCTCCGGCTTATAGCCGAGCGAGCACAGCGCCGCCACGGCTTCGGCGGCTGCGCCGTCCGCCGGCAGGACTGCGCTTCCCGCGTCGGCAAACGCGGTGCCTGCAAGGCTCCCCATCTTGTCTTTCAGTTCGAGCAGCAGGCGCTCCGCAGTTTTCTTCCCGATCCCAGGCAGTTTCGTCAGCGCACTCAGATCCTGATTCAGGACCGCCAGACTGAACTGCTCCGGCTTCATGGCCGACAGTACGCCCATGGCTACCCTGGGGCCGATCTTGGATATGGAAATCAGGAGCAGGAACAGGTCATAGGCGTCCTGCGTCAGGAAACCGTACAGCGTCAGCGCATCTTCCCGCACCGCGAGATAAGTGATCAGACGGGCTTCCTCCCCCATATGGAGGTCCTGCCTGTCCCGGTCGGAAATGAAGACCCGATAGCCGATGCCGCCGGTTTCGATAAAGCAGCTGTCCTCCCCTATCGCCGTGATCGTTCCCCGAATATATCCTATCATGTGTGTCTCCCGTAAATGGCTTCATGCTCCGTGCGGTAAATGGCCGTCAGTCCGATGGCCAGCGCGTCGGCCGCGTCGTCCGGATCGATTTTTTCCGTGATGTCCATGATGCGCATCACCATTTCAATAACCTGATGCTTCTCCGCACGGCCGTATCCGGCGACCTGCTGCTTCACCTGAAGCGGCGTGCACTCAAAAAGCGGCACCTTCTTTTCAAATCCTGCGAGCAGAATCACGCCCCGCGCCTGGGCGACCGCGATGGCCGTGGTAATGTTCCGGTTGAAATACAGCGTCTCCACGCCCATCACCTCCGGATGGTACGCATCGATGAGCTGGCATACGCCGGTGTGCACGATGGACAGCCGCTCCGAGGCCGGCATGTCCGGGAACGTCTCGATGATGCCGTAATCGACCGCCCGTACGCGGCTTCCTTCCTTATCAACGATGCCGAAGCCGCATCGTCCGGTTCCCGGATCTATGCCCAGTGCGCGCATGCCGCTCCTTTCCGCCGGCTCTTCCGACTGCTGTTCCCATTCGGTCTGTCCTGCCGATGTACACAGACCGCTGCTTTCCCATTATACCACAGAACACATGCTCCTCTGCGCACGGTCTCCCGATGGAGCAGGCACAGAAAAACACGGCCGGTCCACAGGACCAGACCGTGTCATGGATTTCCAAGCCGATTACGGAAGTCCGTCGTTCAGCAGATGGAGATAATGTTCCTGCAGATTGGCCGTGACTTTGCCGATCTTCCCATCCCCCACCGGCTTGCCGTCGATGGACAGCACAGGAATGACCCCTGCTTCCGAATTGGTCAGGAAGACTTCTTCCGCGCTCATCAGCCGTTCCCGTGTGATGAGCTGGTTCTCCTGCTCCGGCTCGATGACGGTGACGCCGCAGGTCGGTGCGACCCGGGTGAAGATCAGCTGGCGGGTGATGCCTTTCAGCAGATGATTGTCGGCTTTCGTCGTCCAGATGACGCCGTCCTTGACGATGAAAAGATTGGAATGCGTCGCTTCGGTGACGAGATCATCCCGCACATAGATCGCGTCATACGCACCCTTCTTCTGCGCCGCCGCGCGGTCCATGATATTGGGAAGCATATTCAGGCTCAGGATATCGCAGTGCGGCCAGCGCGTATCTTCCGCCGTCACGCAGGATACGCCCTGCTGCGCTTTTTCCACCGCTGCCGTATCGAGCGGGCGCGCATAGACCAGCGTATTCGGCTTCAGCGCCATGCGGCCGGGCACGGTGAAATCATGTACGCCGGCCCCGCGGGTCACGACAAGGATGAGATACCCTTCCTCGATTTCATTCTCTTCCGCGATGATTTCATGGATTTCCGTGAATTCGTCCGGCGCGATGACCGCGCGGATGCCGAGCAGGCGCATGGAGCGGTACAGCCGGTCCACATGATAGGACAGGGCAAAGGGATGGCCCTTATGCACCCGGATCCATTCATAGCACCCGTCGCCGAACTGGAGGCCGCGGTCGTCGGCATTCATGACATTGGCAAAACTATAATAATACTGGTGATTATAAAAAATCGTGACCTTATCTTCCGCCATGACTTCCTCCTCCTTGCATCCTTATCTGTCGCGGAGTTCCTTGACTTTGGCAATGAACGCCGGCAGGAATTCCTTCAGATCCGCCGCTACCGCATAATCGGCCATCTCCATGATCGGCGCTTTCTTATCGCGGTTCACTGCGATGACGATATCCGCCTTCACGCCGCACATATGCTGCATGGCACCGGAGATCCCGAAGCCGAAATAGATATGCGGCGCGACCGATTTGCCGGTCTGGCCGATCTGGCTGCTGTGCGGTTCCCAGCCCAGCTCGCAGATCGGACGGCTTGCCCCGACGCTGCCGCCGAGCAGATCCGCCAGCTCATGGAGCATAGCCCATTCTTCCTCGCTGTGGATGCCGCGGCCGCCCGCCACGATGATGCGGGCCTCTTCGATGGGATTCTCTTCTTTCGGCGCAGGAATGATCTCTTTCAAGATCGTGCCCAGATCCACTTCCGTGAGATCGGCCGGCACATCGACGATCCGGCCTTCGCGGGAAGCATCCGCTTCCGGCAGGTCAAACGTCCCCGGACGGACCGTGCCGACCTGCGGACGATACAGCGGGCTGATGATATCCGCCATGATGTTGCCGCCCATGGCCGGACGGGACCAGACGATGAGACCGGTCTTCTCATCGACGGACAGCTCCGTCACATCCGCCGTCACGCCGCACACCACGGCCGATGCGATGCGCGGCGCCAGGTCGCGGCCGTACGGCGTCGCCGCAAACAGGATGGCGCTCGGCTTCTTTTCCTTCAGCAGACCGCCCAGCACCTTTTCGTAAGCCTTGCCGTCATAATGCGCCAGAAGCGGGCTGTCGATCACATAGACGATGTCTGCGCCCCAGGCGATGAGCTCGGAAGCCTTCTCACGGATGCCGCTTCCGATCAGCACCGCTTCTACCGGATCTCCCGTAGAAGCCGCCAGTTTCCGCGCCTCGCCGAGAAGTTCTCCCGTCACCTTTTCCACATTGCCGCCGCGCACTTCGGCGACGACATAAATTCCCTTATAATCAGAAAAATCCATCGCGGACCTCCTTAAATGACATGGACTTTCGCCAGCGCGTCAGCGAGCTGTGCCGCCGCGTCAGCCGGGGACTGATCTTCGATCTTCAGATTTTCTTTTTTCGGCGGGACCACCGGACGGATGCCGCGCACCTGCGTCGGGGATCCCTTCAGGCCGATCCGGTCCGGCTCCACGTCCAGATCGGCGGACGTGAGCTGATGGATTTCCGTTTCATATTTCCGGAGGATGCCCTGCACGCTCGGATATCTCGGCGTATTGAGCGCCGGGGATGCGGTCACGAGCGCCGGGAGCTTCAGCTCGAGCACTTCGCGCCCTTCGCCCACCTGCCGCGTCACGACGGCCTTTTCGCCGTCCCACTGGAAATCCACCGCCGCGCTGACGTCGGCGATCCCCAGCATGGCCGCTACTTCCGGGCCGACCTGCGCCGTATTGCTGTCGATTGATTCCTCGCCGCAGAAGATCAGGTCAAAATCATTTCCCAGCTTGCGGACAGCCGCCGCCAGCGTGTAGCTCGTCGCCAGCGTGTCCGCGCCGCCGAACGCGCGGTCCGTGATGAGATAGACGTCGTCGGCGCCCATGGACACCGCTTCCAGCAGGACCGCGCCGGCCTGCGGCGGTCCCATCGTGATGACCGTCACCGTACCGCCGGTCTGACTCTTCAGCCGCAGCGCCGCTTCCAGTGCATTCCTGTCGCAGGGATTGAGGATGCTGTTCGCCCCGTTTCTGTTCAGCCGGCCCGTATTCGGATCGACCTCCATTTTCGACGTGTCCACGACCTGTTTCACACAAACCAGAATCTTCATATTGTCCCCCTTCTTTTACGAAATATGAAAGGAAATAGTCTTTTATATCTATTTAAGTATAGCGGAAAGGGCCCCTTTTTTCCAGTCATTTCCGGAAATTGCCCGCGCTTTCCGGCAAAAGAAAAGCCACCAGGCTTCCCTGATGGCTTCTGCTTTCCCGCAGATCAGTATTCTTCGTAAAGCGGATATTTCCGGCAGAGCGCGCTCACCCGGGTGCGGGCGTCCGCCTTGACCGCTTCGTCTTCCGGCGCTTTCAGCACGGCGCAGATGATGTCTGCGATCTCGCGGAAATCATCTTCCACAAGGCCTCTCGTCGTGAGGGCCGGAGAGCCGAGGCGGATGCCGCTCGTCACAAAGGGAGACAGCGTCTCGAAGGGGATCGTGTTCTTGTTGCAGGTGATGCCTACTTCATCGAGCACGTTCTGGGCGATCTTGCCCGTGATGCCGATACCGGTGAGATCCGCCAGCAGGACGTGCGTATCCGTGCCGCCGGAAACGACGCGGATGCCGTTTTTCTGCAGTTCGTCCGAAAGGACCTTCTCATTTTTGCGGATCTGCTTCGCATACTCTTTGAACGAATCTTCCAGATCCTCGCCGAAAGCGACGGCCTTCGCCGCGATGACATGCATGAGCGGACCGCCCTGCATGCCCGGGAACACGGCCTTGTCGATGGCTTTCGCATAGGGTTCGCGGCACATGATGATGCCGCCTCTCGGCCCGCGCAGCGTCTTGTGCGTGGTGGTCGTCACGATATCTGCATACGGCACCGGGCTCGGGTACTCGCCCCCTGCTACGAGGCCCGCAAAGTGCGCCATGTCGACCATGAAGATCGCGCCCACTTCCTTCGCGATGGCCGCCATGCGTTCAAAGTCGATGATGCGGGAATAGGCGCTGGTGCCGCCGATGATGAGTTTCGGCTGTACTTCTTTCGCCGTTTTTTCCATGGCGTCGTAATCGATGCGCTCATCTTCCCTGCTGACGCCGTAAGGCACCACATGGAAATAATTGCCGGAAATATTGACCGGGCTCCCATGGGACAGATGGCCGCCGTCGGTCAGATTCATCCCCATCACCGTGTCTCCCGGCTTCAGCAGCGCGTAGTACACGGCGAAATTGGCCTGAGAGCCGGAATGCGGCTGCACATTGACGTGATCCGCGCCGAACAGTTCTTTCGCGCGGTCGATCGCCAGCTGCTCCACCTTGTCCACAAATTCGCATCCGCCGTAGTAGCGTTTGCCCGGATAGCCCTCCGCATACTTATTCGTGAGGACGCTCCCCTGCGCTTCCATGACCGCATAGCTGACGATATTTTCAGAAGCGATCATTTCCAGCTTGTTTCTCTGACGATCCAGTTCTTCCTGAATGGCGCTGTAGACGGCGCTGTCATCTTTCAGATGTTTCATCATCATTTTCTCCCTCCAAAGAGCAATCTGTACAGAAATACTGAATCTCTCAGTCTTTCCCTGCGCCCGTCCATGGACGCCTATATTGAATCCGCCGCGCCATTCCCCCCGCGACGTGCGGTTTCAACCTCAATGTTGCTCCGTCCGGCTGTAGCGGGCCCGCTCTCCGCCGATGAGCGGCGGACGCGTGCGGGCGGCCGTGACGAGCGCGCTGCCCACATGATCGTGCACCAGCCGCACCGGCACAGCGACGCGGCGCAGGTGCATGCCGATCATCGTCAGACCGATGTCCAGCCCTCCATGGGCCTCAACTTCCTGCACGACCACAGGGTCATGAAATAAATCATACGCATTGGTCGCAAACGCGCCGCCCGCATGGAGCCACGGCACGACCGTCACTTCTTCCAGATGGAAGCGCTCCATCGTCTCCCGCTCGACTACAAGCGCGCGGTTGAGATGCTCGCAGCACTGGACGGCCAGACGCAGGCCGGAAGCCTCCGCCGTCTTCATGAGCGCCATCATGACCGCCCTTCCCACTTCATAGGAGCTATCTTTGCCGATATGTCCTCCGCGGATCTCGCTGGACGAGCCGCCGATGACGATCAAATCCCCAGGATGAAAACCGGCGATACCGATCAGTTCCTGAAAGGCCGCTTCCGCTTCCCCGGCTATGTTTTCATACATGATGTTCCCTTCTTTCCAGATCCGCGATCTTATCAATGCGGCGCTGATGACGCCCGCCTTCGAACGGCGTATCGAGGAATGTATCGAGGATCATTTCCGCCAGTCCCGGTCCTGTCACGCGGGCGCCCATGCAGAGCACATTCGCGTCATTGTGCGCCCTCGTGAAATGCGCGGAAAACGGTTCCCCGCAGAGCGCCGCGCGGATGCCCGTCATTTTATTGGCGGTGATGCTCATGCCGATGCCGGTCCCGCAGATGAGCACAGCGCAGTCTGCGGCGCCCTGCTGCACGAGGCGGCAGGCTTTTTCCGCAAAATCCGGGTAGTCGCAGGATGCTTCACTGTCCGTGCCGCAGTCTACGGCCTCCATCTGCCGCTCCTCCAGATGCTTTTTCAACAGCTCTTTCAGGCCGAAGCCGCCGTGATCGCTGGCAATCGCAATTTTCATGGCTGTCCTCCTCATGTTTTCAAATAAAAGTATACCTGTTTTATAATTCGTGTACTATTTTGCATTTTCTACAATAATATGATATCCGGAGGCCTTCGTCAAGCGATTCATGATGGCAAGGCCGATTCCCGTATCGTCCGTTCCTTCCCCGATGATCTGATCCACCGGATGCGCATTGAAATAGTGCAGGCCCTCAAAAAGGCGGTGCGCCATGCTCTGCTGATCCCCGCGCCGTCCCCAGACGAATACGATTGCATCCGCCGGGAGCCGGGCCGCCGTCTCGGCGCTCACAAAAAAGCCGTAGGTCTTATCTTTTTTTTCACCGAAAGACAGGATTGCCGCCTCCGTTTTGGCCGCATCCCCCGTATATACGGTGAGCGGAGCCGACGGTGCATAGTGCCGGTACTTCATGCCCGGCGCTTTTGGATGGCCGCTGCCGGAGCGGATGCCCGGGTCGATATCCACGGGCGCATACGCTTCCAGCGCCTCCTTCGGAAGCCCGCCGGGCCGATAAATGGTGATCCGGCCGCCGGCGCAGGAAATGATCGTCGACTCCACGCCGATGCGGCAGGGCCCGCCGTCAATGATGGCATCGATGCGCCCGCCCAGATCCCGCATGACATCCTCCGCTGAAGTGGGACTCGGCTGTCCGGACAGATTAGCGCTCGGCCCCGCGATGGGCACGCCCGCCGCGCGGATCAGCGCCTGCACCGCCGGATGCACCGGGCAGCGGAGCGCCACCGTATCCAGTCCGCCGGAGGTCTCTGCCGGCACGACCGGCTTTTTCGGCACGACGAGAGTCAGCGGTCCCGGCCAGAAATCCCGCATGAGCTGCCGCTCCAGCGGGGACAGTTCCGCCGCGAGCGTTTCCGCCTGCGCTGCGTCCGCCACATGGACGATAAGCGGATTGTCCGACGGGCGTCCCTTGGCCGCGTAAATCTTTTTCGCCGCCTCCGCATCCAGTGCGTTGCCGCCCAGCCCGTAGACCGTCTCGGTGGGAAAGCCCACCAGACCGCCGCGGCGGATGACCGCGCCCAGCTCCTGTACTTTTTCTTCAAAATCCTCCGCGTCCGCGGAAATCATGACCGTCTTCATACCGATACCTTCTTCTGTTGAAATCCCGTCAAACCGCCTGCGGCCGCCGGCCGCACACGGCGCGTTCGATGCCGCCGTAATCTTTCAGGCAGCTCACAGCTTCCAGTCCGCCCGCGCGGAACATCGCCTGCACGGCGTCCGCCTGATGGATGCCCACTTCCGCGGCGAGCAGGCCGCCCGGCTTCAGGAAATGCACGGCCTGTGCACCGAGGATGCGGTAAAATTTCAGCCCGTCCGGCCCGCCGTCCAGCGCCAGCGCCGGTTCGCGCCGCACCTCCGGGGCCAGCCCGGCCAGATCTGCGGTGGAAATGTACGGCGGATTGCTCAGGATGACGTCAAACGTCTCGCCTTCCCGAAGCGCCTGCAGGAAATCTCCCTGCCGGAATTCCAGCCGCCCCGCCACGCCGGCTTTTTCCGCATTGTTCTTCGCGACCGCCAGTGCTTCTCTGGAAATATCTACCGCCACGCCGCGGGCGTCCCGGCAGAAACTGAGGAAGCTCACCGCCAGCGCTCCGCTTCCTGTACCGAGATCCAGCATGGTTATGTCCGGCAGATTCCGGAAACACTGGATCACTTTTTCCAGCCATGCTTCCGTGTCCGGCCGCGGCACCAGCACGTGTTCGTTCACGGCAAAATCAATGCCCATGAACTCCTTCTCCCCGATGAGCACCGCCGTGCAGTAGCCCTGCACCCGTTTCCGGATCAGCTCCCGGTACCGGGCCAGCTCTTCCAGATTCATGATCTGGTCATAATTGGTGTACAGATAGATCCGCGGCTTTCCCAGGACATGGCCGAGGAGCAGCTCGGCATCCAGCCGTGCTTCCTCGATGCCGTGCTTCCGGAAATAGTCTGTCGTCCACAGGATCAGCCGCTTGATCGTCCAGATCTCAGATGCGCCCATTTGCCTCCGCCTCTTTCAGTCTTGCCGCCATATCGGCCTCCACCAGTCCGTTCAGGATCTCGTCCATATCGCCGTTCATGAACTGATCCAGTTTATAGATGGTCTGTTTCGTCCGGTGATCCGTGACGCGCCCCTGTGGGAAATTGTAGGTGCGGATCCGCTCGGAACGATCGCCGCTGCCCACCTGCCCCTTGCGGTCTGCCGCGGTTTTCGCCTGCGACTCGTACAGGGCCTCCGCATAGAGCCGGGATTTCAGGATCTGGAGCGCTTTCTCCCGGTTCTGCCGCTGGCTCCGTTCGTTCTGGCAGGTGACCACCATGCCGGTCGGCAGATGCGTGATGCGGATCGCCGACGAAGTCTTATTGATGTGCTGTCCGCCCGCGCCGGAGGACCGGTATACATCGATCCGCAGATCGTCCCGGCTGATGTCGACATCCACATCTTCCGCTTCCGGCAGGATGGCCACGGTCACGGCCGACGTGTGGATGCGCCCGGCGCTCTCCGTGTCCGGCACGCGCTGCACACGGTGTACGCCGCTTTCAAATTTCAGCAGAGAATAGGCATTTTTCCCGTGGATCATGCAGGTTACTTCCTTGAACCCGCCCAGCTCCGTCTCATTGGCGTCCGTGATCTCCGCAGTCCAGCCTTTGCGTTCCGCAAATTTCAGATACATCCGAAGCAGATCTCCCGCAAAGAGCGCCGCCTCTTCCCCGCCGGTCCCGGCGCGGATCTCAAGGATCACGTTTCTTTCATCATTCGGATCTTTCGGAATGAGCAGCCGGTGGAGCTGACGATCCAGCGCCTCGATTTCGCTTTCCTTTTCTTTCAGGTCTTCCTTTGCCAGCTCGTGCAGCTCTTCCTGCGAATGATCGCCGAGGATGGCGCGGTCCTCCTCCGCCGCGGCACAGGTTTTTTTATATTTCTGATATGTATGCACCGTCTCCGCCAGATCCGCATGTTCTTTTGACAGCGCGCGCCATCTGGCCTGATCGGCAATGACAGAGGGATCGCTCAGTTCGATCTCCAGACTCCGGAACCGGGATTCCATCCCTTCCAGTCGGTCAGTCCGCATAAGCCCATGCCTCCTTCACTTTCTATATTTTCAAATCAATTTCATGCCCCGCTTCGGGACGCTTCCTGCAGCGCGGCAATGGCCACTTCGATCTGATCGTCCTGCGGTTCTTTGGTGGTGAGCCACTCCAGCATGAGGCCGGGCCAGTTCAGAAACCGAACGGTTCCCAGCGAGGAATCCGCCGCCCACATCACCCACTCGTAGGCCAGCCCCGCGATCAGGGGCAGCAGTGCCAGCCGGGAAGCCAGCCGCAGCCAGAGATCCGGCCAACCCAGCGGCAGGAAAGCAAACAGGCTGAACAGCATCACAACCATCAGGAAGTTCGTCCCGCACCGCGGATGGAATCGGGACTGCGCCCGCACATGCTCCACCGTGAGCGGAAGGCCTTTCTCTACGCAGAAGATTGCCTTGTGCTCCGCGCCATGATACGCAAATACCCGGCCAATTTCCCTTCGCCGCGAAACCGCCCACAGATAACCGAGGAATAATCCCAGCCGAAGCAGCCCTTCTAGCAGATTTTTCTCAATGCTGCCCAGCCCCTCCGGGAGCCACTGCGCCGCCGCGGCAGGCGCCAGAAAGAACAGCCCCGCGCCCATCAGCGCCGCCAGCGCGGCCGTGAGCCGGATCTCGCTTTCACTCAGAGCGGCCTCTTCTCCGGAGAGTTCCGCAGAGACTGCCAGCGATTTCACGCCGCCGAAAAAGGCCTGCCAGACCGCACGGATCCCGCGAAGCACCGACACCGCCGCAAGGCCGTGCGCCGGCCGGATCGACACCGCCTCCCGATGCACGGCGATCTGCCCATTCCGGGCGCGGACGCAGGTCGCGATTGCTTCCGGCCCGCGCATCATGACGCCTTCGATGACCGCCTGTCCTCCATAACGAAACCGTCTCTTCATCGCCGCTGCCCTTTCCGTCTGCCTCCCCGCAAATCTATCTCAGTATATCACATAGCGAAATAACCGGAAAAATGCGCAGAAAAAAACAGGGCTGACGCCCTGTTCCTCAGTCGGAAGTTCTGCCGTAACGTCTGTTGAATTTTTCAATACGGCCGCGAGCTTTGCCGAAACGCTGCTGTCCCGTGTAGAACGGATGGGACTTGCTGCTGATATCGATATTGATCAGCGGATATTCGTTGCCGTCTTCCCACTTTACGGTCTGATTGGACGTAGCCGTAGAACGGGTCAGGAAGGAATAGTTAGCGCCGGTATCGCGGAACACGACAGGATGATAATCCGGATGGATTCCCTTCTTCACTGCTTGCACCTCATTTCCCATACTTAAGATAATTCGTAAACAATTATACCAAAACAAAAATGGGAATGCAAGAAACTGCGCGGAAAAATTCAGGGATTTCTGCGCCGTTTCCGCTCCCGCCGAACCGGCGGCCGCTCAGCCTTCCGCCATCAGTCCCCGGAGCTTCTCCAGGAAGGTCTGGCTGTCATGATACCCGACGATGCGCCCCTTCTCCATGCCGCCGCGGAACAGGATGAACGTGGGCACGCCCACCAGATGGAACGGCTCCGCCAGATCTTCCAGCGCGTCCACATCCAGCCGGCAGAAGGCGACCTCTCCCTGCATAGCCTCGTCCGCTTTTTCCAGCACCGGCACCATCATTTTGCAGGGCCGGCACCACGAGGCAAAGAAGTCAAGGAGCACCCAGCCTTCGGCGCCGCCCACTTTCTCATCAAATTCTTTTTCAGACTGAATATCGCAGATCATTCCAAAATCCCTTCTTTCCTTCAGCGACCGCCGTGCGGATCGGCGAGGATGCTGAATGTTTCCCTCCGGAAATCCGGCCGCCGTTCGACGCGCACCGGCCGGAGCATCATGCTTTTCAGATACCACTGCTCTTTTTCCGTCTCCAGGATGTCCGCCGCATCCGGATGGCATTCGATGACCAGCGGATAGGGAATGCCACCCTGCGCCTTCTTTTCCTCCAGCGCATGGTGGATGCGCAGCACCACCGAAGCCGGGGACAGCACATATCCGGTGCCGCCGCAGGCGCCGCACGGCTCATAATAATTCTGGAACAGCCGGTGCGCGGTGCGCTTTCTCGTCATCTCCACCAGCCCCAGCGCCGTCATGCCGACCACGACGGTCTTCACCCGGTCCCGGGCCGCGGCCTTTCGCAGGACCTCCAGCACGGCCTGCTGCTGCTCTTTTTCCTCCATGTCAATGAAATCGATGAGGATGATGCCGCCGATGCCGCGCAGGCGGACCTGCCGGGCGATCTCGGAAGCCGCTTCCCGATTGACCAGAAAGACGGCCTCGCTGTGAGAGATTCCCTTCCTGTGAAAGGACCCTGAATTGACATCCACCGCCGTCAGCGCTTCCGTATAATCGATGACCAGCGAACCGCCGGAGGGCAGCGGCACTTCCCGCTGAAACAGCTGTCGGATCTGCTCGTCCACATGATGATTCCGGAAGATCGGACCCGTCTCCCAGCGCACCCGCTCCGTCCCGGCGATTCCTTCTTCTTCCATGATCCGCACCAGCTGCCGGGCGGTTTCTTCTTCATCCGTGATGACCGCATCCACATCGTCTGTCAGGAAATCCCGCACCGTACGGACCGTCAGCCCGATGCCGCGGTAGAGCAGCGCCGGTCCTTTCGCGATGCGGGCCCGCCGCTGGATGACCTCCCACAGAGAAGCCAGCCGCCGGATGTCCTGCACGGCTTCCTCCTTCGACGCCGCGTTGGCGGCCGTGCGCACAATGAGCCCCAGCCCTTCCGGACAGCAGTCTTTCGCCGCCCGGCGGAGCGCCGCCCGTTTCTCTTCCGACCGGATCTTGCGGGAGACCCCCACATACGTACTGTCCGTCAGCAGTACGGAGCAGCGCCCCGCCAGACTGATCCGGCCTGTCACGAGCGGTCCCTTGGTGGGCGTGCTGTCCTTCACCACCTGGACGAGAAGAGACGCCCCTTCCGTCGGCAGGCGGCCCTGTCCTGCAGGACAGTCTTCGTTCCGCAGGAAGGCGTTCCGCCCGATGCCCAGATCGAGGAACATCCCCTTCACGGCAGGCACCACGTTTTTTACGACGCCCTTATAGACGCGCCCCACCAGATCCTCCTGATCCGGCCGCTCCGTCAGATAATCGGTCAATACGCCGTCTTCCGACACAGCCAGCCGGGTCTCTTCCGGCCGGACGCTCAGCAGGAGCTGTTTCATTGCGCTTCCGCCTTTTCCGCCGCCGGGAAAGCCCCCTCGTCGAACGGCGTCACGCGAAGGCCGCCTTCCCGATGGTATGCGCCGCAGCGGCTGCAGATGAATTCGCCCGGCGTCCACGGCATATGGAACGATTCCGCCAGAATCTTCCACAGGTCCCTCGGCTGCACCGTGCCCGTCCGCGTCCGCAGGAAGGAAAACCGCACAAAAGCCCGGTCTCCCTCGACGCGCACGGCGATCGGCTCCGTCAGCATGGGCTTGACATTCATCTCCCGCACTTTCTTCGGCGTCACCCGCTGATACAGGAACGAATCCAGCCCGTTGAATGCTTCCGTCTGTGCCTGGATTTCCGCCGGATCCACCGGGCCCGTCACCGGTCCCTCCGCTTCATAGCAGTCTTCATTGAGGAAATTGATGAGCTTCGGCCATTCCGGAGCTGCTTCCCGCACCGCATGGATGCGGATGCCCCGAAGCAGCTGCGGCGACAGACGCGCCTGCACTTCTTCCGGCGTCATGTCTCCCTCGAGCCGCAGCTCCATGTACATCGGGTCCGCCGCGACGCCCACGCCGAGCGCCGCGTCCAGCGCGATCTTCATGTGCGGATTGAATCCTTCCGAGAACGCCGCGGGGATGCCGGAGCGCAGGACGGCCCGCTCCAGCGTGCGCAGGAAATCCAGATGTCCGAGGAACCGGATCTCCTCACCTTTCGTGATAGACAAAAACAGTCTTTTCATGGCCTTCGTTCTCCTTATGATAATCAATCAGCTCCGCGGGAAGCAGCGGACAGACCGCGCATCCGTTGCAGGGATGACGGCGGCAGTCTTCCGTCGTGACGCCCCGCTGCGCCAGGCGCCATTCCTTCCGCAGGAAATCGTTCGTCACGCCGCACTGGATATGATCCCACGGCTGCGCCTCATGCAGATCCCGGTCCCGCGCGGCATAGAAATCCGGATCGAGCCCGCAGTCCCGGAACGCATCCATCCAACGATCGAAATCAAAGAACTCCGTCCAGCTGTCGTATTCCGCGCCGCGACGCCATACGGCTTCCAGCACATCGGCCAGCCGGCGGTCGCCGCGAGCCAGCACGGCTTCGATATAGCCGGTCTTCGCATCATGGTAGGCGAATTTGATGTTCCGGTTCGTGAAAAGGCTGCGCAGATACTGCTGCTTCCTCTCAATCTCCTGCACCGAACACTGCCCCATCCACTGGAACGGCGTGAACGGCTTCGGCACGAAGCTGGCCACGCTCACGGTGATGCGGCATCCCCATTTCCCCGTAACCGTATGGTACAGCTGGTAGATCCGTTCCGCCAGATCGGCGATGCCGGCTAGGTCTTCGTCTGTCTCCGTGGGCAGCCCCATCATGAAGTACAGCTTGACTTTGCTCCACCCGTTGCGGAACGCGTTCCCGCAGGCGGACATGATATCCTCCTCCGTCACGTTCTTATTGATCACGTCGCGGAGCCGCTGCGTCCCCGCCTCCGGAGCCAGCGTGAGGCCGCTTTTGCGCACCTGCTGGACCTTCTTGGCAATATCGATGGAAAAGCTGTCCACGCGGAGGGAAGGCAGGCTCACGCTCACCCGGCGGTCCCGGAACGTATCCATCAGGTGATCCACCAGTTCCGGCAAGCGGGAATAGTCCGCCGAGGACAGCGACATCAGGGAAATCTCATTGTAGCCGGTATTCCGGATGAGCCGGTCAGCGATCTCCTGCAGATGCTCCTCTTTCTTTTCCCGCACCGGGCGGTAAATCATCCCCGCCTGGCAGAAACGGCACCCGCGGCTGCATCCGCGGAACATCTCCAGCACCGCCCGGTCATGGACGATCTCGATATGGGGAAGGATCGGCTGATCGTCGATCACCACATGGTCCATATCCTGGATGATGCGTTTGCAGACCGCCGCCGGCGCGTCGTCCGCAAGCGGACGGATGGAGCGGAACCGGCCGTCGTCCTCATAAGACACTTCATACAGGGACGGCACATAGATGCCCCGGATATGGGCCGCGCGGCGCAGGAATTCCCGCCGGCCGCCGGGACGGCCTTCCCGTTTCCACATCTTATACGTCTCAATGAATTCTTCCATGGATTCTTCCGCTTCCCCGATGAAGAAGAGATCGAAGAAGTCCGCTACCGGCTCCGCATTATAGACGCACGGGCCGCCGGCGGCCACGATGGGATCCTCCTCGCCGCGCGCTGCCGCACGCAGCGGGATGCCCGCCAGATGGAGCATATTCAGCACGTTCGTATAGCACATCTCATAGGGGAGCGTGAAGCCAAGCACATCGAAATCCCGCACGGGGCAGCGGGATTCCAGCGTATACAGCGGAATCTGCTTCTCTTTCATCAGCGCTTCCATATCCACCCACGGCGCATAGACGCGCTCCGCCAGCGCATCGTTCCGTTTATTGATGACGCTGTAAATGATCTTCAGTCCCAGATGGCTCATCGCCACTTCATACACATCGGGAAACGCCAGCGCCACGCGGACATCCGTGCTGTCGTGATCCTTCACGACGCTGTTCCACTCGCCGCCGATATAGCGGGCCGGCTTCTCGATATGCATCAGCCATACGGGATCGATATGTACCTGTTTCATAGATTCTCCTGTTTTCCGGCGCCTGCCAGAAGGCGCCCGTATTCTGTGTATACTCTGCCGCCGCAGCGTCAATTGAACATGAGCTTTTTCCGGCGCAGATAGATGTTCATCAGGATGCCGGCGCAGATCATGTTCACCATGAGCGCGCTGCCGCCGTAGCTGATGAAGGGCAGCGGGATGCCGGTGACCGGCATGATGCCCAGCGTCATCCCCACATTGATGAAGACCTGGAAAAGCCACATGGAAAAAATGCCGCAGGCCAGCAGGCTCCCGAACGCATCGCCGGACGAACGGGAAATCACGATGGTCCGGTACAGCAGGAGGAAATACAGGAACAGCAGGAAGATCGCTCCCACAAATCCCAGTTCCTCCCCGATGACGGAAAAGATGAAGTCCGTATGATTCTCCGGCAGGAAATTGAGCTGGCTCTGCGTCCCTTCAAACAGGCCCTGCCCGATGAATCCCCCGCTGCCGATGGAGATCTTGGACTGGATGACGTGATAGCCGGAGCCGAAGGGATCCACCGTGGGATCGAAGAGCACCAGAATGCGCGTCTTCTGATAATCGTGAAGCAGGAAAAACCAGAGCACCGGGAAAAAGGCCACCAGCGCGCAGAGCGCCTGTTTCACGATCCTCATGCGGAGCCCCGACAGGAAAAGCATGCCGAAGCAGATCGCCGCGAAGACAAGACTGGTTCCGAGGTCCGGCTGGATGAAGACCAGAATGAACGGAGGCAGCATCAGCCCTGCCACCGGAAGCAGGCTTTTCCACGTGCGGAATCCCCCTTTGTGCTCCGCCAGCATCCGCGCCAGGCAGATGATCATGAGCACCTTCGCAAATTCCGACGGCTGCAGCGTGATCGGGCCCAGCTGGATCCATCGCTGGGCGCCGAGCGCGCTCGTTCCGGCAAACCGCACGATGAGCAGCATGATACAGTTCACCGCATACAGCACCGGCACCCAGCGGTACAGGATCCGGTAGTCATACCGCATGAAAAAGGCCGACACCGCAAATCCCAGCAGGAAAAACGTCCCCTGCCGCAGCACGAAATCAAAGCGCCCGGCATACGCCGCATCATTCACGTGAGTGGCGCTGCCGATGATGAGGATGCCCAGCGACGCCAGCGCCACGATGGTCAGGAGCAGCGTGCCGTCGATTCTCCGCCAGTAGTACAGAAAATTCATCGCTTACCTCCTCCGCCACCGGAACGCGCTGCGCCGCTGCCGCCGCAGCAGGGCCGACGCGCCGGACGGGCGCGCTTCCTGCCGGAACACCTGCTCTTCTTCCGCCCGGCGGAGCAGCGCCTGCCAGCGGGACCGGGGATACGCCGCGTGATGCAGGAACGCCCGCAGCACCAGCCCGACCGCTTCCCGGAAAGCGCCGTCCGGCCGGCAGTCCGCCAGCCGACCTTCCTGCGCCAGGCGGTCCGCCTCCGCACTGTGCGGCACCACGCCGAGGAGCGGCAGACCGTCCGCCGCATCTGCCATGGCCTCCCAGGAAACCGCAGCCCCCGGACCGGCCCGGAAATTATTGCACACCAGGGAAAGCGGCCGCCGTCCTTTCAGCCACTCCGCAGTCCTCTCCGCATCCCGCAGCGACGCCTGCGAAGGCCCCATGACAAGGATCCATTCGTCCGCTACCTCTTCGGCGAAGCGGAGCCCCTTGCCGAGGCCGGCCGGACAGTCGATCAGCACATAGTCATAGGCCGGCGCCAGATCCTCCATCACCGTGCACAGCGCATGCCGGGAAATCGTTTTCCATTCTTCTTTCTCGGAGGCCGGCAGGAAATCGAGGCCGGGGCGCACGGAGATCAGCGCATCTTCTTCAAAGCATTTGCCCTGCGCCAGATCCCACGATGTCCGCGCCGCCTTTTCCGATACGCCGAGCACGAGGTCCAGATTGCGCAGTCCCATGTCGCCGTCCACGAGGAGCACGGCATGGCCCGCCTCGGCGAGCGCCAGCCCGAACGCGGCGGTAAGGAGCGTCTTGCCGACGCCGCCCTTCCCGGATGCGAGCGCGATGCATTTCATATCACTGCGCCCCCTTTCCCGCGGCGGCCTGCGCCGCTTTCTCCCGGGCCTGCTCGGCAGCCGGGCTGAATTCGCCCAGATGGAAATACGCATCCAGGATTTTCTTCGTCACCGGCGCGGCCGAATCGGACCCGAAGCCGCTGTGCTCGAACATGACAAGCACGACGATTTCCGGTTTTTCAAACGGCGCATAGGCGACGAACCAGCCGTTATCGAGGCCGTTCGTCTCTGCCGTGCCGGATTTCCCCGCAACGGGGA
Organism: Veillonellales bacterium; assembly: GCA_944390485.1. Lineage (GTDB taxonomy): Bacteria > Bacillota > Negativicutes > Veillonellales > Dialisteraceae > UBA1822. Next base: position 153,677 of record CALXPQ010000001.1, on the reverse strand, counting down.
TCGGATATTTTTCAAACAGGAACCCGCCCGTGCCGTCCTTGCCCATGACGCTCCGGAGCGCCAGCTGGATTGTCTGCAGATTGGCCTGCGACAGGGGCAGCGTGCCCACCCGGGTCGGCGAGAAGACCTTGTACGGCGTGCCGTCCAGATTGTCCACCCGGCTGACCAGATAAGGCTGATAGCGGAAGCCGCCGTTGGCAATGGCAGCATACACCATCGCCATCTGCAGCGGCGTGGTCAGCGTATAGCTCTGCCCGATGGCCGCATCGAAAGTTTCTCCCAGGTACCAGTCTTCTTCAAAGACTTTCCGCTTATATTCCTCGCTGGCCACATTGCCTTCCGACTCGCCGGCCAGATCGATGCCCGTCTTCGCGCCGAGGCCGAACGCCCGGGACATGGCAGCGATCTTGTCGATGCCGAGCCGCCGGCCGATCTCGTAGAAGTAGACGTTATCCGACTTCTCCATGGCCTCTTCGAAATTGATCCAGCCGAACGCTTCGCCCAGTGCATTCCGCTTGTCGATCAGCCAGTGCTTGCCGCTGTCGTAGATTTTTTCTGCCGGATCGAGCACCATGGCTTCCAGCCCGGCCGCACTGGTGATGACCTTGAACGTGGAACCCGGCGGATACATGGCCGCAATGGGCCGGTTTTCCAGAGGATGATTGGGATTGGACAGGATGGCGTTCCACTCATCCGAGGTGATGCCCCGGCTGAACTGGTTCGGATCAAAGCTGGGCCAGCTCACCATGGCAAGAATTGCCCCGGAATTCGGGTCGACAGCCACGACAGAAGCGCCGGTCGGATTGACCTTGTCCTGCTTCAGGATGGCAACCTGCTCCTCCACGGCACGCTCCGCCACTTCCTGCAGGCGCGCATCCAGCGTGAGGCGCACATTGTACCCGGATACCACCGGATCGCCGCTGAAATACCGCACCGGCTGCCCGGTCGCATCCACTTCCACGTGGCGGGAGCCGTTCTTCCCTTCCAGATAGGAATTGTACTGATATTCCAGCCCGGCCCGGCCGATCAGCGCGCTGGACGTATAGGGCTGCCCCTCCGCATTGCGGTCGTCAGGTCCGGCTTCTCCCACGTAGCCGATGACCTGCGCCCCCGCGCTTTTCAGCGGGTAGATGCGGAGCGGCTGGCTTTCGATTTCCACATCGGGGAAATCCGCCTTTCTCTCAGCGATATAGCTCACCACGTCCAGTCCCACATCATAGGCAAGCGGCACCGAGCCGAAGGCCACTTTGTATTCTTCCATCCGCTTCAGGATGGCTTCCTGCGGCATGTGCAGCAGATTCGAGAGCGCCGCGAGCTCTTCAGGCGGCAGCTTTTCCTGCTTGCGGTCCACGGGGATCGCCACAGTGTAAGTCGGGCGCGAGCCGGCCATCATGATGCCGTTCCGGTCGTACATGACGCCCCGCGCCGCCTGCACAGGCAGCGTGCGGATCCGGTTTCCGTCCGCTTCCGCTTTATAATAAGAGCCCTCCACGATCTGCATGTAAAAGAGACGCACGCTCAAAATCGCCAGAAGGAAGACCGCAGCGTACATCATCTTCGCATACCGCGATTCCTCCCGGTTCTTGATGAGCTTCTCCAGCATGCCGGGTATCGATTTCTTCCTCACCATCTCGGCTCCCATTCATGTTTCATATTCCAAAGCACATGGTGCAGCACTACGGCGGCGGCGCAGTTCATCAGGATCTGCGGCAGGCCGTAGTGCATCAGGTAAGCCGCCGGCTGCACCCGCCCGCCGCTCAGCAGGATCACGAGCCACACGCAGAGGATGCATGCCGCTGAGCCCGCCGCGACCGTCAGCACGGAGACGAGCCACTTCCGGTTGTACCTTTCCCGCATGAAAAACGCCGTGAGCAGCGTCACTACCAGATAGGGAAACAGATGCAGCCCGAAGAAATTCCCCGTGACGATATCCTGCAGAAGCCCGCCGGCGACCGCCAGCGCCAGCGCCGTCTTCCGGCCGAAGACCAGCACGGAAATGACCACGGCGGTCAGCCACAGATCCGGCTCCCACAGTCCGTTCAGGAGGAACGGCAACACCGAGCTCTGCAGGAGGAACAGCACGGCCGACAGGCAGAGTCCTTCCAGCCGCGTCATCACGGCACCCCCGCCTGTTTTTCATTCGGATTCATGGGCGGCTCTTTCACGGGCGCTGTCGCGTCGATATCCGCCGGAGCGGTGCGTTCGAAAGAGCTGGTGATCACAAACACTTCCTCCAGATGGCTGAAATCCGCCGCCGGAGAAACCAGCGCCTCCCGCGCCGGCGTTGCCGGGTCGTCCGTGACTTCGCTCACCCGGCCGATCAGCAGGCCTCGCGGATAGACGCCGCCGTACCCGGAGGTCACGAGAGTATCGTCTTTCAGGACGTCTGCTTCCCGGGACAGATTCACGAAGGACAGGCTGTCCGACTGATTCCCGTTCCCCTGCACAATGGACACCACACGGGAAGACGGCCGCTGCACCACGGCCCCCACCGACGTGCGCGGATCCGTAATGAGCTGTACCCGCGCCGACGTGCCGTACACCTCGCTGACAAATCCCACCAGTCCTTCCGGGACAATGACCGGCATGTATTTTTCAAGGCCGCTGTCGCTGCCCCGGTCGATGACGACCGTCTCCGTCCACGTGCCGTACTCCCGGGCGATCACCGTCGCCCCGAGGAGCGCATACTGGGTGTAGCCCTGCCGGAAGCCCGCCAGCGCGCGGAGGCGCACATTCTCCGCCAGGATCTCGCTGTAAGCCGCCTGTTCCGCGCGGAGCGCGCCGTTTTCCCGGCGGAGCGCATCCAGCTCTTCCCAGTTCGACAGGATCTGATCCGCCATCTCGATGCCGGTCCGCCCCCAGAAGGCCGCCCGGCTCACTCCGTATTCAAACGGCGCCGCGGCGATGGACAGCGGCTGCGAGACGAAGGGAATGGACTCCCTGTGCCGCCAGAACCAGCCGCACAATCCCATGAACGCGAAAATCACGATCGTGAGAAAGATTTTCCGTTTTCCGAAAAAGAACAAAATTTACTCCCTTCCGTAGTACATCTCGCCGTCTTCGATGATGTCCGGCAGTTTCCTGTATTCATTCAGCGCAGCGAAGCAGCCTGCCGCGACAATCTGATCCGGTTCGTCCGGCACGAAGACCGGCAGGCCGATCTCCGAGGCGATCCAGTCGCTGATGCCCGTGAGAAGTGCCGAGCCGCCGGCGAGGAGCATGCCGTTCTTCAGCAGATCCGCCGCCATCTCCGGCTGCGCATGGCGGATCACCCGCCGGATGAGGCGCGTCACCGGGAGCAGCAGGAGCTGCAGGATCGGATACAGCTCCCGGGATGTGAGCATCAGCACCACTTCCACGCCGTCTTCCGCGCGGCGGCCGCGCACATTGATGGTGCGCTCCTCCTTCGGCTTGACCACGCTGGCCATTTCCTGCTTGATGGTCTCCGCCATCTCGCTGCCGATCATCACGCGGTATTTTTCCATCATGTACGCACGGATGCCGCTGTCGATGTTGTGTCCGCCGAACGGAATGGATTCTTCCGCGACGATGCCCCCGCAGGAGAAGAGCCCGCAGTCCGTCACGTCGCGGCCCACTACCGCTGCCAGCGTGGCCTCGGGAAGAGACAGGGAATGATTCACCCCCAGCACGGCGGCCGCCGGCGCAGAGATGAGGTACCCGTGCTGCGCCCCCGCATGGATGGCCGCGTCGATCAGCGCATGACGGACGACAGAGCTGGTTCCGCTGGGCACGGACAGCGCCACCGAGGGGCGCGTCACCGCGCGGTGCATGACTTTTTCCAGAAAATACTGGAGCATCCCTTTCGTCAGCGCATAGTCCGCGATGACGCCGTGCTGCACCGGCCACTCCAGATGATAGTTTTCCGGCGCGCCGTGGTAGCGGACCAGGGCATTCACGCCGAACCCCGCAGCCTGCCCGGTGCTGTTGTCGAGCACCGCCACGCTGTTTTCCGCCAAAACGATCCGCCCGCCCGCATACATGCGGACCTGAGACGATCCCAGATCGATGCCGATTCGGCTCATCACTCCAGAAAAAGATTTCATGCCCTGCGTCCTTCCTCCCTGTTTATCAATTTATTGTACCACATCGCACCGAATCCGACAGAAAAATCCCGGCTGCCCGGCGACATGCCCAAGCCGTGCCCGCTGACCGCCGGAGGGAGGCACACAAAAAGCACCCGCCCCTTCGGGGAAGCAGGTGCTCTCTCTGCCGTGCCGGCTTACAGACGGCGGAGCAGATGGCGGATGCGGCTGTCGCCGTATTCCGCATTGATGTCCAGATCTTCCTCGATCCGGAGGAGCTGGTTGTATTTCGCCACGCGTTCTGTGCGGCCCGGCGCGCCGGTCTTGATCTGGCCCGCGTTCAGCGCCACGGCGATGTCCGCGATGGTGGTGTCTTCCGTCTCGCCGGACCGGTGGGAGATGACCGCAGAGTAGCCTGCGCGCTTGGCCATTTCCACCGCCTCGAACGCTTCGGTGAGCGTGCCGATCTGATTGACCTTCACGAGGATGGAGTTGCCCACGCCCTCATGGATGCCGCGGGACAGGCGCTTCGTATTGGTGACGAACAGGTCGTCGCCGACGAGCTGGATGGATTTGCCCAGCGCGCTGGTGAGGAGCTTCCAGCCTTCCCAGTCTTCTTCCCCGAGTCCGTCCTCGATGGAAATGATCGGATAATTTCTGAGGAGGCCTTCATAGTAGGCAATCATGCCTTCCGCATCTTTCGCCGTGTGGTCGCCGGTCAGATGGTAAAGGCCGTCGTCCTGCAGGATCTCGGAGGCCGCCACGTCGAGCGCCAGCGCCACTTCGTCCCCGCAGCGGTAGCCCGCTTTTTCGATGGCTTCGCAGATCACTTCGATGGCCGCTTCATTGGACGGGAGATCCGGCGCAAAGCCGCCTTCATCGCCCACCGCATTGGACAGGCCCTTCGCCTTCAGCACGCCTTTCAGCGCATGATAGACTTCCGCGCCCATGCGGAGCCCTTCGCTGAAGGAAGCCGCACCCACCGGCATGATCATGCATTCCTGGATGTCCACATTGTTGTCCGCATGCGCGCCGCCGTTCATGATGTTCATCATCGGGATCGGCAGGACATGCGCGTTGGTGCCTCCCAAGTACTGGTACAGCGGGAGGCCCGCCGATTCTGCAGACGCATGAGCCGCGGCGAGCGAGACCGCCAGGATAGCGTTCGCCCCGAGGCGGCTCTTGTTTTCCGTGCCATCCAGATCGATCAGCAGATGATCGACACCTCTCTGGTCGGAGGCTTCCAGTCCGATGACCGCATCGGCGATCTCCGTATTGACGTTTTCCACCGCCTGAAGGACGCCCTTGCCGTTGTAGCGGTTTTCATCGCCGTCGCGGAGTTCCGTCGCTTCGTACAGGCCGGTGGATGCGCCGGAGGGCACCGCCGCTCTGGCAAACGTGCTGTCTTCCAGTTCCATATCGACTTCGACGGTCGGATTGCCTCTGGAATCAAGGATCTCTCTTGCATGAATATCAGAAATTGCTGCCATTGTTCTGTCCTTTCTCAGGCATTTGCCGTATTGTAAATGGAAATGAATTCCTCAGCGCGGAGGCTCGCGCCGCCGATGAGCGCGCCGTCGATGTCCGGCTCCGCGAGGAACGAAGCGATGTTGCCGCTGCCCACGCTGCCGCCGTAGAGGATGCGCACGCCTTCCGACGCCGCCGCGCCGAACCGGCGGAAGACGCACTCCCGGATCCAGGCGGCGACCTCTTCCGCTTCGGCGGCGGTCGCCGCCTGCCCCGCTCCGATGGCCCAGACCGGCTCATAAGCGATGACCATCTGCGCCGCTTCCGCCGCGTCTGCCGCGCCGAGCCCGGCTTCCACTTCGCGCTGCACCACTTCTGCCGTGCGGCCGTCCCGGCGTTCTTCCGCCGTCTCGCCCACACAGAGGATGGGCGTGATGTCCTCATCGAGCAGGGCGCGCACTTTCCGGCTGACGAAATCATCCGTCTCGCCGAAAAGCTGCCGCCGCTCGGAATGGCCGCAAATGCACCAGCGGCACCCCAGCACTTTCAGCATGCGCGGGGAAATCTCCCCGGTGTAGGCGCCGGACGGGGCCGGATAGACGTTCTGCGCGCCCCACTGGACGCAGGTGCCTGACAGATGATGCGCCGCCTGACCGATGGAGGTAAAAGGAGGACATACCACGAGCTCCGCGCGTCCCGCTTCCGCAGAAGCCACTGCCGTCAGCAGGGCCTCCGCCTCGGCCGCCGTCCCGTTCATCTTCCAGTTCCCCGCGATCAGCGGGCGTCTCATTCCTGCTCCTTGTCCGCCAGTACGGCGATGCCGGGAAGGACCATACCTTCCAGCATTTCCAGCGACGCGCCGCCGCCGGTCGAGACGTGGGACAGTTTATCCGCGATGCCCAGCTTATCCACGACCTCCGCCGACTCGCCGCCGCCCACGACGGTGGTCGCGTCCAGCTCGGCCAGCGTCTCCGCGATGGTGAAGGTCCCTTTGGAGAACGGCTTCATCTCGAAGACGCCCATGGGGCCGTTCCATACGACGGTCTTCATCTTTTTCAGCGTGTCCACATAGAGATCGATGGTCTTCGGCCCGATGTCGAGCGCCATCCACGGGTCAGAAAATTCTTTGGCCGTGAGCACTTTCACGTTCGCGTCTTCCGAGAACGCATCGCCCGCGGTGAAATCCACCGGCAGGAGCATCCTGGCGCCCAGCTTCTCCGCCCGCTCCATGAGGCCGCGCGCCTGATCGTAGCGGTCGCAGTCTTTCAGCGATTTCCCCATGTTGTAGCCTTCCGCCGCGACGAACGTGTTGGCCATGCCGCCGCCGATCAGGATGACGTCCGCCTTTTCCATGAGATTGGCGATGACGTGAATTTTATCGGCAATTTTCGCGCCGCCGATGATCGCCGCGAAGGGGCGCTCCGGCTGATCGATGACGCCGCCCAGAAAATCAATTTCCTTTTTCAGGAGGAGGCCCGCCGCCATGGGCAGCAGCTTGCCGACGCCGACCACGGACGCATGCGCCCGGTGCGATACGCCGAACGCATCGTTCACTGCCGCATCGCAGCCGCGGATGAGCGCTTCCGCGAACTTCGGATCATTCTTTTCTTCTTCCTTGTGGAAGCGGAGATTTTCCAGGAGCAGGACTTCGCCCGGCTTCAGCGCCGCTTTCATGCGGTCTGTTTCTTCCCCGATGCAGTCCTCCGCAAACTGGACCGGCTTCCCCAGCAGCTCCGACAGGCGGATGCCCGCCTTCCGCAGGGACAGCTCCGGCTTCACTTCGCCTTTCGGCCGCCCCATATGGCTCGCCAGCACCACGGCCGCGCCATGATCCAGCAGATATTCGATGGTCGGAACCGTGGAGCGGATGCGGCGGTCGTCCTTGATCGTCCCGTCCGCTTCATGAGGCACGTTGTAGTCCACACGGACGTATACGGTCTTTCCCTCCACAGAGATGTCATAGACAGTCTTTTTCATGCTCATAATCCTTTCGATGCCACATACGCCGCCAGATCGGCGATCCGGCAGGAATAGCCCCATTCGTTGTCATACCAGGCGATGACTTTCACGAGGTTGTCGTCGACGACCATGGTAAGCTGGCCGTCCACCGTGCTGCTCACGCTGGTGCCGCGGAAATCGGAGGAGACCAGCGGCTCATCCGTATAGGCAAGGATGCCTTTCAGTTCGCCTTCCGCCGCCGCTTTGAGCGCCGCGTTGATTTCTTCTTTCGTGACCCTGCCTTCCACTTCGCAGGACAGATCGACCAGGGACACATCCGGCGTGGGCACGCGGATAGCCAGCCCGTTCAGCTTGCCCTTGAGTTCCGGAATCACGATGCCAATGGCCTTGGCCGCGCCGGTCGACGTGGGGATGATGTTCTCCGCCGCCGCTCTGCCTCTTCTGGGATCTTTCTTGTGCGCTTTTTCCAGGATGGCCTGGTCGTTGGTGTAGGAATGCACTGTGGTCATCATGCCGCGGCGGATGTGGAATTTTTCATTCAGCACCTTCACCACCGGCGCGAGGCAGTTCGTCGTGCAGGACGCGTTGGACAGCACATGATCTTTGGCCGGATTGTAGTCGGATTCATTGACGCCCATGACGATGGTCGCGTCGTCGTCTTTGCCGGGCGCGGTGATGATGACTTTCTTCACGGTCCCGTGGATGTGCTTGCCCGCGCTTTCGTGATCCTTCAGCTTGCCCGTCGATTCGATGACGATCTGCACGCCGTAATCTTCCCACGTCAGATTTTCCGGATCCCGGTCGTGGAATACATGGATGCGGCGGCCGTCGACAAGGATGTCGTCTCCGTCCACCTGGACGTCTTTATCCAGCCGGCCGTGCACCGAGTCATATTTCGCCAGATAAGCCGCCGTTTCCGCGCCGCTCGGATTGTTGATCGCCACGACTTCGAAATCGTCGCGGTCCAGCATGACGCGGAAGACCAGACGTCCGATCCTGCCGAATCCGTTGATGCCGATTTTTGTTGCCATTTCCATTACCTCCTGCAAGGATGCCTGCATCCTTCTGACTCTTTGAAATACGGATATATAACAGGGAATGCGCTTTCAGCGCAGCGGTTCTTCCGCCGCGATCCGGAGGATCTCCTTGCCCGCGCCCTCATCGGTCACGAGCGTGCCCCGCACGCCCGCTCTCGCCATGGCGAGGATGGCCGCACCTTTCGACGCGCCCCCCGCGGCGATGATGACGTGAGGGATGGTCCGGAGTTCTTCCAGTGCGATTCCCACATTATTCATGCGGTACAGGACCTGTCCGCGGATATCGGCGTAGAGGCCGAGCGCCTCGCCGCAGGCGCCTTCCGTCATCAGCCGGTTCTTCCGGCCGGACTCGATCTGGTGGCGCTGCGCCATCCGGTTGGCCTCGCCCACGCCGATGGCCAGGATGTCTGCCCGGTGGATGAGCGACTCGATCTCGGTCAGGTCCGGTGATTCCTGCCGCAGCCGTTCGATCAGCTCCGGGCTGAACCCGTCGGGGATGTGGAGCATGCGGTAGGTGCCGCCGATCTTTTCCGCCGTCACGGCGGCGACCGTATTGGCCTGGTATTCGATCTTCTCCCCGAAGCCGCCCCGCGCGGGGACGACCGTCACGTCGAGCGACAGTTTCGGAAGCGCCGAAGCCAGCGCCGCCATCGTCGTTCCCCCGGAGACGGCGATGATCTGCCCGTTCTTCAGCAGCCGGGACAGCGCCAGCGCCGCTTCCTGCCCCACGCTCTGCTTCACCGCGGGATTCTGATCCATATCGCCCCGGACGAGGATGACCTGCTTCATGGCGAGCACTTCGGTGAGCTGCCGCTCCTGCTCGGCAAAAGACGGCCGCTTCAGGAAATAGCGGGACAGCGGAGCCAGCACCTGTTCGCCCCTCGCGGTGAGCCGGATGCCCACCGCCTGGATAGTCACCAGCCCGGAGCGCTCCATGGCCTCCACATGCCCCCGCACGACCCGCTCGGTCAGCTTGGTCTGCACGGCGAGGAGCCGCCGGCCCACCGGCTGATTCAGCGCGATCTGCCGGAGCAACTCATACCGCTCCGCCGCCTGCTCCATCATCTCCGGCACCAAGAGCGCCATCAGGGAATCTTCTTCCAATCTCCCGCCTCCCATCCCGCCGGACATTTTTTGTCCCATTCGTGATAAAGAACACTCTTATTAATAAATTTAGTATAGCATATTCCCCCATCTCTTACAATGCAGGCCGCCGTTTTTCAGTTGAAATTCTCATGCCGCTCTGCCTCCCCTGCCTAGGCCCCCGCATTCGATCATATATATTATACTTTTTATAAAACCGCTTATCGGCCTGCCTTTTCCCGTCACACCGCGTTCCCTTTACAATCCGGGGCAAAGCTTCTATAATGCATACACAGAATAATATATGTATTATGTGCAAAAAAATCATGCACAAATCTGAAGAATCAGGAGGAAACATTATGTGGAACACAAAGCTGACCAAACTGCTCGGCATTGAGTATCCGATCATCCAGGGCGCGATGGCCTATTTGTCCGAAGCCAATCTGGTGTCCGCCATGTGCCATGCCGGCGCAACCGGCGTCATCGCCACCGGCGGACTCCAGGTCGACGCCGTGCGGGAACAGATCCGCAAGGCAAAAGACATGATCGATAAGCCCTTCGGCGTCAATCTCATGCTCCAGTCCCCGAATAAAGACGATATCGCTCAGCTCGTGTGCGATGAAAAAGTCGCGTTCGTCACCATCGGCGCGGGCAACCCCGTCCCCTATTTCGAACCGCTGCAGGCGCACGGCATCAAATGCATCCCGGTCGTGCCGAGCGTCAAGCTCGCCCGCCGCGTACAGGACAAGGGCGCGGATGCGCTCGTCATTGAAGGCATGGAAGCCGGCGGCCATGACGGCAAGCTCACCACCATGGCCCTGATGGAAAACGTCCTGCCGGAGATTGAAATCCCTGTGGTCGCCGCCGGCGGCATCGTGGACGGCCGGGGCATCGCCGCCGCCCTCGTGATGGGCGCATCCGGCGTCCAGATGGGCTCCCGCTTCCTGCTGGCGGAGGAATGCATCCTGCATCCGAACGCCAAGCAGGCTATCATCCAGGCGGTCGACACGGATTCCACCGTCACCGGCTTCTCGCGGAACGACAGCGTGCGCGGCCTGAAAAACAAATGGAGCGAAGCCTATCTCGCGAAAGAGTACAGCGGCGCTCCGGAAGAAGAACTGATGGCCATGGCCCGCGGCACCAACTGGAAGGGCGCCATCGAAGGCGACACGGAAAACGGCTTCGTCCTCGTGGGCATGTCGCTGAACCGCCTGAACCGCATCCAGCCCGTACAGGAGATCATCGACGAACTGGTCACGGAAACGGAAGAACGCCTGGCACTGGCCGGCGGACTGCTGAAATAAAATATCCGGCCGCCCCGCGGCCCCACTCTTCGAAAGGAGGACTTTCCATGTATACACTGCATTCCCAGGAATTCCACGGCAAAACGCCCCAGATCGATGAAAATGCGTTCGTCGCCCCCGGCGTGCATCTCTACGGCGATGTGCGGATCGGACCGGAGTCCAGCCTCTGGCCGGGCGTCGTGGCCCGCGGCGATGTGAACTACATCTCCATCGGCAAATGCACCAATGTGCAGGACCTGTGCTGCCTCCACGTCGCTGACGACCATCCGTGCATCATCGGCGACTATGTGACCATCGGCCACTGCGCCTGCGTCCACGCCTGTGAGATCGAAGACCATGTCCTCGTCGGCATGCATGCCACCATCCTCACCGGCGCCAAGATCGGCCGCGGCTCCATCATCGCCGCCGGCGCGCTCGTGCTCGCCAATCAGGTGATCCCGCCGAATTCCCTCGTGGTCGGCGTCCCCGGCAAGATCGTCCGCACGCAGGACGTCGTGCAGAAGCTGCATGAGCAGGCGCTGAAATACAAATGCGAATGGGCCATCGAGTACGGCGCCAATCCGAACATCGGCGGCGAACGGTTCGACGGCTCGGCCGTCTTCTGATCGGCCTGCCTGGAAGAGGGATCCCGGAAGCGGGATTCCTTTTTTGCTGCTGTTTTTTCTGCCATGCGGAGCCCGGCATGCCGGTATATGGATTTTGCATACAGGGGCTGCCCCTTTTGACGAATGCGCGGAAATTTTATAGAATAAGGGCAGCAAAGGAGGCGTCTGCCATGGTCAATCACGATACGACAGCTCATAAATTCACGATCGAAAATCCAGAAGGCGTATCCTGGCTGGAATACCGGGAAGACGATCATTCCGTCACGGTGCTTCACACCGTCGTCCCGTCCGCGCTGTCCGGGCGCGGGCTCGCAGGTCAGCTGGCCGACGCGGCTTATCGCTACACGCAGGACCGGCACAAAGAAATCCTTTCGGAATGCTCCTACATGACCGCCTGGCTGAAACGGCACGGACAAGCGTGACCCCTTTCGCCCTCTCATTTCTCAGAAGCAGCCCCGGCTGCTTTTTCTTTTGTTCCTGCGCCGGAACGCCCGCCGCTGCCGGATGCTTTTTTGGATGGATGCCCTATGTATACCTCATCGCTTTTTCAATCGCCGGAGACATTCAGCAGTGTCCGGGACACGCTGGAAGACATCACGCTCCACTTCACCTACCTCATGCGCCTGAAATCGCAGGCGCTCTATGAGCATTCCGTGCGCGTGGCCAATTTCGCCGGCGCGGCGGCACTCCATATGCATCTTCCGGCCAATGAGGTGTCTCTCATCCATTATGCGGGGCTTCTCCATGACATCGGCCTCCTGACCATGCCAAACCGGCTTCTTGACCGCGTCCCCAATCTCAGCATGCGGGAGCACCAGCTGTACAAGAAGCACCCCGATCTGGGCGCGAACATGCTGGAAACCAATCCCGCCTGTCAGGATCTCATCCCGTACATCCGCTTTCATCATGAACGCTGGGACGGAGCCGGCTATCCCAAGCACCTGCGCTCGGTTAATATCCCGCTGGGCGCGCGGATCCTCGCCGTCGCCGCCTACTATGACAGCACCATCTATTCCGCTCCGGATTTTCCGCAGAAAACCAAGAGTGAAGTCACGCAGGCCCTATTCAGCGGCTCCGGTACGCTCTTCGACCCGGAAGTGACGATCTCGTTCCTCAACATGCTGTATCGATAAACATTTTCATACAAAAAGCCTGATGAAAATTTGACTCTCCAAATTTTCATCAGGCTTTTTTATATGGCGCCGCTCGCTACAGCGAGCCCCATCACAGAAGCGGCCCCGGCGCGCCGCAGTTCCTGCGCGGCTTCCCGCATGGTCGCCCCCGTCGTGTAGACGTCGTCCAGCAGCAGGATCCGCCGCCCTTTCACCGACCGTCCCCGGTTGATATGGAAGGCCCCCTTCACATTCCGAAGGCGCGCTTCCCGGTCCAATTCCGACTGTGTCTTCGTGTCCCGGAGCCGCACGAGAAAGTCCGGGTCGTAGAATTTCCCGATCGATTCCATGTACGGCTGAAATATCAGGTCGCACTGGTTGTAGCCGCGGCTTTCCTTTCTCGCCGCGGACAGCGGAATCGGCACGGCCAGGTCATATGACGCCAGCCGGTCCCACCAGGGGAAACGGGCGAGCAGCATGGGAAAGACGCGCCCCCGGTTCTTTCTGCCGTTATATTTCAGCTGGATGATGCACGACCGCAGAGCCCCTGCATACCGGCAGCAGGCATAGCACCCTTCCAGCTCCCGGCTGTGCGACCGGCTGAGGAGCCGGGGATCCCAGAAGGTCCGAAGGCAGTCTTCGCACCAGGGCCGTTCTGCCCCGGTCACCTTTCCGCAGCCCGGACAGCAGCAGGGGAACAGAAGATCCAACAGCGCCTGTCCCCACTTCACGGCACGGCCTCCCCGGCCAGAAGCGGCAGGAACAGGCTGCACCGCCCCGCGGTCCTGTGATTCCGCACGGCGGCGGTCAGCGCCTCACCCGTCGTGATGAGGACTGTCTTCCGGCTCGCCCGCGTCACGCCCGTATACAGCAGGTTCCGCTGCAGCATCATCCGCTGCGACGGGAGCAGGACGAGGATGACCTGATCGTATTCGCTGCCCTGGCTCTTGTGCACCGTCACGGCGTAGGCCAGCTGGAGCTCCCGCTTTTCCTCCCCTTCATAGACCGTTTCCTTCTCCGGGAAATGGACGAAGACCTTCTGCTCCGTCACCGCCCAGACGATGCCGATATCTCCATTGTAGACGCCCTTCTCATAATTGTTGCGGACCTGCATGACCTTGTCGCCGCGATGGAAGCCGGATGCCGGTTCGCCGCCGCTCTGCACGTAGGACTGGATCGCCCGGTTCAGATGATCCACGCCGGCCGTCCCCCGGTACATGGGAGACAGCACCTGCATGTCCCACTTCTGCTCATCCTCTTCGTAATGCGCCGCCCGGCACAGCTGCATCACCAGCCGGAACGCCTCTTCGTCGCTGTCCACGAAACAGATCTGGAATTCCCCGGACAGATCCGGCTGCGGCATCTGCCCCTCCCGGATCCGCGCGGCATTTTCGATGATGCCGCTCCCGTCTTTCTGCCGGAAGATCCGGTGCAGGCGCACGACCGGCACGTCGCCCCATGCGATGAGGTCCTTCAGCGGCGCCCCCGGTCCTACCGGCGGGAGCTGATCGATATCCCCCACCAGGATGAGGCGCGCGCCCTCTTTCAGCGCGCACAGCAGCCGGTAAAACAGGAGCATATCCATCATGGACGCCTCGTCTACGATGATCAGATCTTCTTTCAGCGGCTCCGATTCATTGCGCCCGAAGAATGTCTTGTCCCCGCGGCGTTCCGCTTCCAGCGCCTTGTGGATCGTATCGGCGCTGCGACCGCAGGCGATCGACATCCGCTTGGCCGCACGGCCCGTCGGCGCCATGAGCCGCACCTTTTTCCCGTGCTGCTCCGCCGCCGTCATGATGGCCTGGATCAGCGTCGTCTTCCCGGTGCCCGGCCCGCCGGTAATGATGAGGAGTCCCGACTCCATGGCCTGATCTACGGCCGCCCGCTGCTCTTCCGCCAGTTCGATCCGGCGCTCCCGTTCAAATTTCTGCACGGCCAGCTTTGCGCTGCCCAGATACGCGCCCCGGAGCAGCAGCTTCACACGGTGGCACGACTCGGTTTCCGCTTCATACAGGGACGGCAGATACAGGAAAAGCCGGTCCCGCCAGATGAGGGACGGCAGCTCTCCCGTTTCCACCGCGTCCCTTCCGGCGGCCGCCGCGACTTCGCTGTCCAGCCGGAGAAGGACCGCCGCCTGCTGCCATACCGCCGGCGCGGGCACGCAGCAGTGCCCTTCCATGGAGAAATCGGTCAGCACCTGAAAGATCCCGCACAGGATGCGCGACTCATCCTGCGGGCTGACGCCTTCCGCCATGGCGATCTGATCGGCCATGCGGAACGTCATGCCGGAGACCTCCCGAACCATGCGGTACGGCTCCTTCTTCAGCACCTGTTCCAGCCCGTCGCCGTACAGCTTCTGCAGCGCGGCGGCAAACCGGGACGGCACGCCGGCCGACTGCAGGAGGAGCACCAGATCCCGGAGCTCGGCTCCGGACTGGTAGGAGGCCCGGATGCGCGCCAGCGTTTTCTCCCCGATGCCCGGCACATCGAGAAGCGCGTCGATCCGGCTGTCCATCACTTCCAGCGTGCGGCTCCCGAACCGGTTGATGATGCGCCGGGCCAGTGCCGGGCCGATACCGTCGATTTCTCCGGAGGCCAGATACTGCTCGATGTCCTCCGCCCGCTCGGGCCGCACCTCCGCCATGGAGTCCGCCCGGAACTGCATGCCAAAACGGGGATGCTTCACCCAGCATCCCCGCAACGCGACCGTCTGTCCCACAGCGGGCACGCCGACCTGCCCTGCCGCGGTGACAACCGTCCCGCTCTGTTTGTCTTTCAGCCGAAATACGCTGAACACGCCATCCGAACTGTGGAAAATGACGGCCGCCACTTTCCCCTGCAGTTCTTCCGTCATGCCTGCATTTCCTTTTCCGCGCGCTGCTTTTCTTTGGACAGATCCATCAGGAGCTGATACCAGCGGCGGAAATACGGCGCATCGGCCGCATCCTCCAGCAGCGCAGACAGCTCGCGGATGTTCTTTTCCTCCCGGGCGGCGTCATAGATGGGCGCGCCGCTCTTCATCTTGCAGAGCGCCACTTCCCGGGACAGGGCCATGCGCTTCTCGAAAAGCGCTGTCATATCCCTGTCGACCTTCCGTATCTCTTCCCTCACGGCATCCAGCTCGTCCATCGGACAGCCTCCCTTCTGAAAGCAGAACTGCGATTACAGATTCTTTGCGTGCAGATCCGCAAGGATCTCCATCACTTTGTCTTTGCATTCGCCCAGCGGCACTTCAATCGTTTCGCCGGTGCGGCGGATGCGGATCTCCACATTGCCGGATTCCTGCCACTTCTTCCCGATGGTCACGCGCACCGGATAGCCGATGAGGTCGGCATCCTTGAACTTGATGCCCGCCCGTTCGTTCCGGTCGTCCAGCACCACTTCGTCGCTCTTTTCCTCGAAGGAATCATAGAGCGAGCGCGCCGCCGCCATGACCGCCTCATCTTTATTATTGGCCGGCACGATGACCGCTTCATACGGCGCGATGGCCGCCGGCCAGATGATGCCGTCGTCGTCGTGGCTCTGTTCGATGGCCGCCGCCATGGTGCGGGACACACCGATGCCGTAGCACCCCATGACCATCGGCTGAGATTTCCCGTTCTGGTCGAGATAGGTGCAGCCCAGCGCTTCACTGTATTTCGTTCCCAGCTTAAAGACCTGCCCCACTTCGATACCCTTCTTGATGACGATGGGCGCGCCGCATTCCGGGCAGACGTCGTCCGCCGTGATCATGCGGATCGTCTCCACGCGCACGTCGCCGAAGTCCCGGGCCGGATTCACATGGATGTAGTGCATGTCCTTCTGGTTGCCGCCGCAGCAGGCATCCTGCATTTCCATGACCGACGCGTCGACGACAATGTCGAAATCTTTGGTCCGCTTCAGGCCGATCGGGCTGATATAGCCGGCCGTGAGGCCGCAGCGCGCCAGATCTTCGTCGGACGCCATGCCCACGGTGGCCGCGCCGTACAGATTCTGGAGGCGCACTTCGTTCACTTCATGGTCGCCGCGCACCATGGCCAGCACTACGGTGTCATCCAGTTTGTAGACTACGGCCTTCACGGACTGTGCGACCGGCGCGTGGAGATATTCGCACACCATTTCGATCGTGTGCTGGCCCGGCGTTGCCACCAGTTCTTTTTCTTTCTCATTATGGATGCTGCACGGCAGGGTATTCGGAACGACGGCTTCCGTATTGGCCGCGAAGCTGCAGTGGCTGCAGTACGCCACATCCGCCTCGCCGGAATCCGCCAGCGCTTCGAATTCGTGAGTCGTGCTGCCGCCGATCGCGCCGGAATCCGCCAGCACCGGGCGAAAATGGAGACCGCAGCGGGTGAAGATGCGGGTATAGGCGTCGTACATGAGCTGATACTGATGGTCGAGGCCTTCCCAGTCTTTATCGAAGGTATAGCCGTCCTTCATGATGAATTCGCGGCCGCGCATCAGACCGAAGCGGGGACGCAGCTCATCGCGGTATTTATTCTGGATCTGATACAGGCTCACCGGCAGCTGCTTGTACGAGCTGGTATCCATGTGCACCAGCGTGGTGATCATTTCCTCATGGGTCGGCGCCAGGCAGTACTGCCGGCCGTGGCGGTCCTGCAGGCGGAACATTTCATCGCCGTAGACCGCCCAGCGTCCGGTCTGCTGCCAGATTTCCGCCGGGTGGATGATCGGCATCTGGATTTCCTGCGCGCCGGTCTTATTGATCTCCTCGCGGATGATGGCTTCGATCTTCTGGAGCGTCCTCCAAGCGAGCGGCAGGTACACATAAATGCCGCCCACGATTTTGCGGATCATCCCCGCTTTCAGCATGTACTTGTGGCTGATGACCACGGCTTCCGCGGGAATCTCTCTCAGCGTCGGACTGTATAATCTGGATGCTAACAACGAAATCTCCTCCTATGCCGGCCCCTGCGGGGCCCCTGTATCTGAAATGAAACGGAATTTCCTTTTATTATAAATCCTTTGCCCGGTTCTGGAAACAGACAATCTCCGGGCCTCTACCGTCACCGGTCCTGATGTTCCTCCTCATATTTCCGGATCTCATCCAGCAGCGCGTCGATCAGCTCCGCTTCGGGCACGCTCCGCAGCACCTCGCCCCGGCTGAAGATGAGGCCGCTGCCCTTTCCGCAGGCGATGCCGAAATCCGCTTCCCGCGCTTCGCCCGGCCCGTTCACCGCGCAGCCCATGACCGCGATGCGGAGCGGCGACTTGAAAGCTTTCAGCTTCTCCTCCACCGTCTGTGCGATGTGGATCAGATCGACCTGCGTCCGCCCGCAGGTGGGGCAGGAAATCAGCACCGGACCGTACTGCTGGATGCCCAGCGACGACAGGATCTCTTTCGCCGCCCGGACTTCCTTCCGGGGATCATCCGTGAGCGACACGCGGATCGTGTCTCCGATGCCGTCCAGGAGGAGCGCCCCGATGCCGATGGCCGACTTGACCGTCCCGCGGTACTCCGTCCCCGCTTCCGTCACGCCCAGATGGAGCGGATAGTCCACCTGTTCCGCGAGCAGGCGGTTCGCTTTCACCATCATGGGCACATCCGACGATTTGACGGAAATGACGATGTCTTCAAAATGTTCCTCTTCCAGGATCCGCACGTGGCGCATGGCGCCTTCCACCATGCCCTCCGCCGTAGGATGGCCGCCGTATTCGTCCAGGATGTCCTGCGGGAGCGAGCCCGCATTGATGCCGATGCGGATGGGGATGCCCACCTTCCGCGCCATGTCCACGACTTTGACCACGTTTTCCCGTTTCCCGATGTTGCCCGGATTGATGCGGAGCCCGTCGACCCCCGCCTCCATCGCCGTCAGCGCCAGCCGATAATCGAAGTGGATGTCCGCCACGAGCGGGACGTCCGTCATCTGCCGCAGATCCCGCAGCGCTTCCGCCGCTTTCTTATCCGGGACCGCCACTCGCACGATGTCCGCGCCGGCCGCGCCCAGCGCGTTGATCTGCACCGCGGCCCGCGCCGTATCGGTCGGGCTGTATGTGCTCATGGACTGGATGGCGATCGGAGCGCCGCCGCCGATGAGCACGCCGCCCACATTGACCTGTCTTGTGTGATTCATGGTATTCTCCTCTGCCGGGCCTGCCTCACCGGGCCAGCGCGGACAAATCGTTGAATGTTGCAAAAAGGAACAGCCCCACCAGGATGGTGATGCCCACGGTCTGGATGTAATACAGCGCCCGCTCCGGCAGTTTCCGCCGGCACAGCGCCTCTCCCACCGTCAGGAAAAACAGCCCCCCGTCCAGCAGAGGGATGGGGAACAGGTTCAGGATGCCCAGATTCAGGCTGAGGATGGCGATGAACAGGAAGAACTGCATGGCGCCCACTTCCGCCACGGCGCCCGCCATGCGCGCGACCCCGATGGGGCCCGCCACATCCGCCGACTCGCCTGTCACGAGCGCGCCGAGGCCGTAGAAGACTGCCTTAAGCACGAAGACGCAGCGGTCGGCCCCCAGCGCCAGCGCTTCGCCCAGTCCCACCGGGCGGCTTTCCAGCGCCGGCGTGACGCCTACCATAGCGCGGCCTTCTCCCATGTCCTCAGGGATCACGGACATGGTCCGGGCCGTCCCGTCCCGCTCCAGGGATAGGGAGACCACCCGGTTCCCCTTCCGGCTGAGCTGCGCGGAAAGGTCGGTCCACTGCCGGACCGGCGCGCCGTCCACCGCCGTGATGCGGTCGCCCGGCCGGAGCCCGGCGGAAGCGGCCGGAGAATCCGGCATCACCGTGCCGATGATCGGCGTATTGGGAAACGACTGGACGCCCACGGCCAGAAAGATGCCTGTGAAAATCAGGAATGCGGAGAAGATATTCATGAGCGATCCCGCGGAAATCACCAGCAGGCGCTGCCAGACCGGCCGCTCTGTGAACGCCCGCGGATCCGTCGATTCGCCCGGCGCCATCCCCATGATCTTGTTGAATCCGCCCAGCGGAAAAAGCCGGAGAGAGTAGACGGTTTCTCCCCGGCGCCGCGACCAGAGCTTCGGGCCGAAACCCACGGCAAATTCCTCGACTTTCATCCCGGTGAGCTTGGCCGTGATGAAATGACCGCCTTCATGGATGAGTACGATGAGGCCGAATACGATGATCGGCGCAAGGATCGACATCAGCATGATCCCTGCCCCCGGATATAAGCCCGCGCCGCTTCCCGGGCGCGGCGGTCCGCGTCCCACACGGCGTCGACGGACTCCACCGGCCGCGTCTGCCAGCCGTCCAGCACGTGCTCCACCACATCGTAGATGCCCAGGAAAGGCAGCCGTCCCTGCACGAACGCCGCCACCGCTTCCTCATCGGCCGCATTGAACGCCGCCGCCGCGTCGCCGCCGGCCTGCCCGGCCTCATACGCCATCCGCAGGGACCGGAAGACTTTTTCGTCCGGTTCGCTCACGAGGATGGACGAGATGGCGCTCCAGTCCACGAATTCATGAGAGGGAGACGGCAGCCGCTCCGGATAGGTGAGCGCAAACTGGATGGGCAGGCGCATGTCCGGATTTCCGATCTGCGCCAGGATAGAGCCGTCCTCATATTCCACCATGGAATGAATGAGGCTCTGGGGCTGCACCACCACGCGGATCCGGTCATAGGGCACGCGGAAGAGCCAGTGCGCCTCGATGATCTCCAGTCCTTTGTTGAACATCGTCGCCGAGTCGATGGTCACTTTCTGTCCCATATGCCAGGTGGGATGCTTCAGGCAGTCCGCCAGCGTCACCTGCGCCAGTTCTCCCCGCGTTTTCCCTCGGAAAGGTCCGCCGGAAGCCGTCAGGATAAGCCGATGCACCGCTTTCTGGTCCTGACCGAGCAGGCACTGGAAGATGGCGCTGTGCTCGCTGTCCACCGGACGGATTAGGCAGCCTGCCCGGTCGGCCGCCGCAGTGACGAGCGCGCCGCCCGTGACGAGCGTCTCTTTATTGGCCAGCGCCAGTTCTTTCCCCTGCCGGATGGCTTCCAGCGTCGGTTCCAGTCCGGCGATGCCCACCACGGCGACGACGGCCAGATCCACATCCGTACGCTTCACCGCTTCGAGGAGCGCGTTTTCTCCCGTCAGCACCTTTGCCGGCCCCGCATACGCCGCCCGGAAGGCGCGCCCCGCCTCCGGATCGGTCACCGCGATGCAGTGCGGCTGAAATTCTTCCGCCTGTGCCAGCAGCTGGTCCACATGGCTCCGGGCCGCGAGGACCGAAGCGTGAAACCGGTCTCTGTGCAGGCGGATCACATCGAGCGTCTGCGTCCCGATGGAGCCGGTGCTGCCGAGTACTGCAATCTCTTTCATAGGAAACTCCTCATCGCCGTGAGGCAGGCCAGCATGAGAGGCGCCACGAAGAGAAGGCTGTCGAAGCGGTCCATCATGCCGCCGTGTCCCGGCAGGATATGGCCGGAATCCTTGATGCCGCACACGCGCTTCACATACGATTCGAACAGATCGCCCATCGGCGCGGCGACGGCGGTCATGACGCTCAGGAAAAAGGCCTGCAGCAGCGAAAATTCAAAATACGACGCATAGGCGAGACACATGGCCACGCAGCCGACGATGCCCCCGGCCAGTCCTTCCATCGTCTTGTTCGGGCTGATATGGGGCGCCATCTTGTGCCGTCCCAGATTTTTGCCCACGATATAGGCGAACGTATCGCTCGACCAGGTCCCGATGAGCGCGAACCAGAGCAGGAAAATCCCGCTGTGGATCGACGCCGCCCCCGCCGGCAGGAGATCGTCTCCGCCGCGGAGATACAGGAAGGACCCGAAGCCGATGCCGAAATAAAGCGCTCCCACCACCGTGGAAAACAGCGCTCCCATATCCTCCCTCGGAATGACCAGGATCAGGAAAAGCAGAAATACAAAGCTGCACAGCACAGCCGCCGCAAAGAGCGGCAGGGACGACGAAGCCGCCGCGCCGATCATCAGGAAGACCGCCGTCAGCGCCGGACCGGTATAGACGTGGGTCCATTTCTTCATCATCCGCGCGTATTCCATCCACGCGATGACCGCCACGATGAAAATCGCCGCCGTGAGCGGGATGCCGCCGGCCGTCACCAGCGCGATGACCGCGGCGATGCCCACCACGGCCGTCAGGAGCCGCGCCGTCATTGCGCCTCTCCTTCATTGAGGCCGCCGAACCGGCGGTCCCTGCGGCAGAACCAGTCCACTGCCCGATGCAGTTCCTCCACGGTGAAGTCCGGCCAGAGGACCGGCGTGAAATAGAGTTCGCTGTAGGAGATCTGCCAGAGCAGGAAATTGGAGATGCGCGATTCCCCGCCCGTGCGGATGAGCAGATCCACATCGGCCGCATCGCTCGGATACAGCCGGCTCTGCAGGGTTTCTTCCGTAATGTCTTCCGGAGCCAGTTTCCCCGCCTGCACATCCGCCGCCAACTGGCGGGCCGCATGAACAATCTCATCCCGGCCGCCGTAGTTGATGGCCACGTTCAGGATGAGCCCCCGGTTGTCCCGCGTATCGGCCTCGCAGGATTCGATCTCTTTCCGCAGACCTTCAGACAGGCGCCGCCGGTCCCCTACCACGTGGAGCTGCACGCCGTCCGCCATGAGATCGCGCAGCTGCTGCAGGAGGTAGTCCTTGAAAAGCGCCATCAGGAAATTCACCTCGGGCTGCGGGCGTTTCCAGTTTTCCGTGGAAAACGCATACAGCGTGAGGCGCTCGATCCCCATGTGCCCGGCTTCGCGGACGATGGTCTTCACATTCTCCGCGCCCGCCTGATGTCCGAAAGTGCGCTCCCGGCCCCGGTGCTCCGCCCAGCGGCCGTTGCCGTCAAGAATGATCGCCACATGTCTGGGACAATTCCGTGTTTCCGACAATCTGATTCTCCTTGCCATAGACTTCGGCCAGAGCGGCCGCGATTTCCCGGCCGTAAGCCATGCGCGGCATGACCACCGCGCAGCGCCCGCTCCGCACCAGATACAGGAATTCCTCTTCCAATGCATAATGACGGCCCCGTGTGAAGGAGACCGTCCCGTCCGGGAACGCCTCCTTCAGCATGAGCCGTACATTCTCATCGAAAGGCATGCCTTCAAAGAGTGCCGCCTGCCTCATACAGACATGATCTCTTTGATCTTCTTGTCCGTGACCGCTTCCACTTCCTTGATCTTCTGGTCGGTCAGCTTCTGAATCTTGTCTTCCATTTCCTTGATGACGTCTTTGGAAACTTCGCTCTTTTTGCCTTCCTTTTTCAGGAAATCATTGCCGTCCCGGCGGATATTGCGGATGGCGACCTTGCCTTCTTCCGCTTTCTTGTTGACCACCTTGCACAGGTCCTTGCGGCGTTCTTCCGTGAGCTGCGGGATCGCCATGCGGATGATGTTGCCGTCATTCATCGGGACGAGTCCCAGATCCGACTGGAGGATCGCTTTTTCGATGTCCTTCAGCAGCGTGCGGTCCCACGGCGCCACGGTGAGCATGCGCGCCTCCGGCACGGATACGGTCGCGACCTGCGTCACCGGCGTGGGCGTGCCGTAATAATCCACGCGCACCCGGTCCAGGAGGCTGGCCGTCGCCTGCCCCGTGCGGATCGAAGAATATTCCGCTTTCAGGGACTGGATGGACTTATCCATTTTTTCCGTCAGTTTTTTCAGTTCTTCCTCGTACATGGTTCATTTCCCCTCAATCAATGTGCCCAGAGTCTCTCCGAGGCACGCTTTTACGATATTGCCGGGCACGTCGATATTGAATACGACAATCGGGATGGCGTTGTTCATGCAGAGCGTGATGGCCGTATTGTCCATGACCGCCAGCCCGCGGGCGAGCACTTCCCCATAAGTCAGATGGGTGAACATCTTCGCTTCCGGATGGAACTTCGGGTCGGCGTCATATACGCCGTCCGTCTGCTTCTTCGCCATGAGCATCACGTCCGCTTCGATCTCCGCGGAACGGAGCGCCGCCGTGGTATCCGTCGTGAAATAGGGATTGCCCGTGCCCGCCGCGAAGATCACCACGCGGCCTTTTTCCAGATGGCGCACGGCGCGGCGGCGGATATAGGGCTCCGCCACCTGGCGCATTTCGATGGCCGTCTGCACCCGTGTGGGGATGCCCAGTTTTTCCAGGCCGTCCTGCATAGCCACGGAATTGATGACTGTCGCCAGCATGCCCATGTAGTCCGCGGAGACGCGGTCCATGCCGCCGGCGCTTCCCTTCAGGCCTCTCCAGATGTTGCCGCCGCCCACGACGACCGCCACTTCGACGCCTGCTTCGCAGACCGTCTTGATCTCGCCGCACAGGCGGTTCACCACTTCCGGATCGATGCCGAATCCCTTGTCATTGGCGAGCGCTTCCCCGCTCAGCTTCAGCATGACTCTCTTGTATTTTCTGTTTTCCATACCGGGTCCCCCATTCTCAACACAACGCCGCCGTTTCTCCCGATTTCATCATAACTGACTCATTCCGGAGATTCAAGCGTCCCGGCGGCCTTCCCCGCGCCAAAAAATAAGAGAACACAATGCTGTGTCCTCTTATCTCTGGAAATACCGTATCGGCCATGGCCCCGGCGGGGCGGGACATAGCTGCCTCGCCGGACCTTCCGGACCGATATTGGAGTTCCTTATTGCGATGCGGAATTATTTGCCGATCTGCTTCTGGATCTCTTCCGCAAAGTTTTCCTGCTTCTTCTCGATGCCTTCGCCGAGCTGGAAACGGGCGAAGCGGACCACTTCCGCGCCTTTGGATTTGAGCAGCTTGGAAATCGTCAGATCGCCGTCCTTGATGAATTCCTGATCGAGGAGGCACACTTCCTTGTAGTATTTGTTGATGCGGCCGATGACCATCTTTTCGATGATGTTTTCCGGCTTGCCTTCGTTGCGGGCCTGTTCGGAAAGCACTTCTTTTTCATGTTCCAGTTCTGCCGCCGGAACCTGCGTGCGGTCGAGATAGGACGGATTCGCCGCTGCGACCTGCATGGCCACGTCTTTGCCGAGTTCCGCGTCGCCGCCCTTCATGTCGACGAGGACGCCGATCTTGCCGCCGCCGTGGATATAGCTGTACACATGGCCTTCCGCGCTTTCGAAGCGTTCGAAGCGGCGGACGGAGATGTTTTCGCCGATCTTGGCGACTGCTTCGGTGACGAGATCCTTCACCGTCTTGCCGTCCATTTCGGAAGCGAGCAGCGCGTCCAGATCCGCCGGAGCTGCGTCAGCGACCTGCTTGGCGATGGATTTCGCCAGCGTCTGGAAGCTTTCGTTGTGGCCCACGAAGTCCGTTTCGCAGTTCACTTCGGTGATGACGCCGACTTTGCCGTCTTCGGAAACGTAGGAAACGACAGCGCCTTCCGCCGCGATGCGGCCGGCTTTCTTCGCCGCCTGGGACAGTCCCTTTTCACGGAGGATGTCCACCGCTTTCGCCATATCGCCGTCAGCTTCGGTGAGCGCCTTCTTGCAATCCATCATGCCTGCGCCGGTCGAAGCGCGCAGATCTTTTACCATACTTGCCGTAATAGCTGCCATTCTGTGACCTCCTGTCAAATAACGGTTGTATCTGTCGAATCGATGCTCCACATAAAATTAGAAATCCTGCCGCTGCCGTAGGATGCGGCGGCACCAGAATTTCCAATTCAGCGGGGCAGACCCTGTGCGGGCCTGAAATTATTCTTTTTCTTCTGCCGGAGCTTCTTCTGCTTCTGCCGGAGCTTCCGCATCAGCCGCTTCGCCTTCCTGCTGGCCCTGACGGCCTTCGAGGACGGCGTCAGCCATCTTGCTGGTGAGGAGCTTCACTGCGCGGATCGCGTCGTCGTTGGCCGGGATCGGATAGTCGATCAGGTCCGGATCGCAGTTGGTGTCGACCGTCGCGACGACCGGGATGTGCAGCTTGCGCGCTTCGGAGACCGCGATTTCTTCTTTCTTGGAGTCGATGATGAAGATCGCGCCCGGGAGTTTCTTCATGTCTTTGATGCCGCCGAGGTTCTTTTCCAGTTTTTCCAGTTCACGCTTCATGAGGATGACTTCCTTCTTCGTGTACTGGGACGTGGTGCCTTCTGCGAACATGGTTTCCAGTTCTTTCAGGCGGGCGATGCGGGTCTGGATCGTGCGGAAGTTGGTGAGCATGCCGCCGAGCCAGCGTTCGTTCACGTAGAACATGTTGCAGCGGAGCGCTTCTTCACGGATGGAATTCTGCGCCTGCTTCTTCGTGCCGACGAAGAGGATCGGCTGGCCGTTCGCTGCGACTTCGCGCAGGAAAGCGTACGCTTCTTCGACTTTCTTCACCGTCTTCTGCAGGTCGATGATGTAGATGCCGTTGCGTTCCGTGAAAATGAACCGTGCCATTTTCGGATTCCAGCGGCGGGTCTGATGACCGAAATGAACGCCTGCTTCGAGTAACTGTTTCATGGATACAATTGCCATAACGATAACCTCCTGTTACTTACTTCTGCCTGCTTCCTCTTCCGCAGCCACCGGAGCAGGAAATGAATTTTGCCGCCGGCACAGATGCGGAATCCACATGGCATGTGTATTCATGCTTTCCCATTGTATCAAAGGAAGTACGGGAACGCAAGCCGGGAATCCGGAAAAATTCCCCTTTCTTGAGGCCGCCCGCGAGCCGTGCTATCATAAGGCAGACTGCGGGCGGCTCCCGAAAGCGGCCCGCGCTCCATACCAAAGGAAAGGGCTGATCTCCTGTGACTCCGCAGACCGGCGGCGCGCCGAAAAAGAAAAAACTTCACATCGAATTCCTGCGCATCCTGTGCATCTGGCTGGTCATGTTCACTCACTCGTCCACGTCCGGCTTCTCGCTGTATCTCACCCAGCAGGACTCGCCCTGGTTCCCGCTGTACCTGCTGGTCCCCTTCTGGGTGAAGACCGCCGTGCCGATCTTCTTCATGATCTCCGGCGCGCTCCTTCTCGGCAGAGACGAGCCGGTTTCCGTCATCTTCCGGAAACGGATCTGGCGCTTCGCGCAGGTCATCCTCGTCTTTTCCCTCATCAATTACATCTACTTCTACGCGGTGCCGGAGCGGAATTTCAGCGTGCTCCGCTTCCTGACGCTCACTTACACGTCCAACATGGCCACCGCTTATTATTTCCTTTACATTTATATTTCCTTCCTGCTCATGCTTCCGCTCTGGCGCGCCATGGTGCGAAACCTCACGAACGCCCATTACCTGTACCTCATCGGCTTGAATCTCTTCTTCGTGGGATGCGTGCCGGTCTTTTCCTTCCTCCTCTACCACGGCCATGCGGAAATGAACGGCTTCCTCAATCCGCTCCTCGCCATCAGCGAGCCGAGCTTCTATTTCATCATCGGCTACTGGATCGAGAACGTGCTCCCCGAAAGCTGGATCACGAAGCGGAATCTCTTCCGCTTCGGCGCGGCGGCCGCCGCAGGCACGGTCATCGCGGCCTTCATGACATGGTTCTACGGCTATACCGCGGGCGGCCTCACCGAGCAGATCTCGCAGCGGTTCTACGATTCTTTCCTCTTCCTCAATACGGCTTTCCTCTACTGCCTCTGCCGCTACTGGTTCCGCCGGCATTCCGTCTCCGCCGGCACGGCCCGCCTCCTCGTCCTGCTGGGCAGCCTCTCCTTCGGCGTCATGCTTTTTGAAGAAATCACGCGGGCGCTCACCCACTGGTTCCTCACGCGGGTCCTGCTGGTCCATCTGCCGGGCATCCCTTTCCTCGATGCGGTCCTGTGGATCTCCATCGCTTTCACGCTGGGCGCGCTCATGACCTGGGCCGTCAAAAAGATCCCCTATTTCCGCCGGCTCATCTGAACGAAAAAAACACGGACGGCTTTTCATGCCTCCGTGTTTTTTTGTGCCCTTTGAAAGGCGCGCCCCGCTCAGGGCTTCACGACGATTTTCACCACCGGGTCCGTCTTCGAAGTGAGCCGCTCGAAGGCGTGCTGCAGTTCGGAGAGGGGCATGACGTCCGTCACGTAGCGTTCCGGATTGATCATGCCGCGGGCAATGAGGTCGATCGTCTCTTCGAATTCCACGCGCGTGCAGGAGACGCTGCCCGTGAGACGGATTTCCTGCAGGACCGCGCGGTTCATGGAGAAAGGAACCTGCGGCTCCATGGAATTGCCGATCATGACGATCTCGCCGCCGGGGCGCACCGCGTCCAGCGCCGTCTCCAGCGTCTCGCCCGAGCCGACCGCTTCGAAGACCACGTCGAAGCCGCCGTCCGACGCGGCGCGCATCACCGCCGCCCGATCGGGCGCATTCCCGTCGAAGTATTCGTCGAAGTCGCCGATTTCCTTCGCCTTGGCGATCTTCCGGTCATTCACCTTGGACATGGCCACATAAGACGCGCCCGCCCGTTTCGTCAGCGTGCCGATGAGCTGTCCGATGATGCCGCTCCCCACGACGAGGACTTTCCCGTGGAGGCGCAGGCTGGAGTGCTTCACCGCATGGTAGGCCACCATGAGCGGATCGATCAGCCCGGCCGCCACGTCGGACACCGCATCCGGCAGGAGGTACGCGTTGGATGCCTTGCCCACAAACTGTTCGGCATACGCGCCGCTGCAGACGAAGCCGATATACTTCGTGCCGTTCACTTCCCGGCAGAGCTGTTCCTGTCCCGCGCGGCACATATCGCACTGGCCGCAGTACAGGTTCGCCCAGAAGACCACCCGGTCGCCTTTTTTGAAATGGCTGTCGCCCGGGTCCGTCACGGTGCCGCAGAATTCGTGGCCCATGATGAACGAACCTTCCGTGCCGGGCGCCCATCCTTTCCCCGCTTTCCACATGTGGATGTCGCTGCCGCATACGCCGCAGGCGTTCACTTTGATTTTCAGCAGCCCCGGCCCCATCGCCGGGACCGGCACGTCCTTCATCGTGATCTGCCGCGGTCCTGTGAGCACGGCGGCCTTCATCATTTCCTGTTCCATTTTGTGTTCTCCTTTCTTATCGGGAGGCGGCCGGCCCGTCCGGCCTTTCCCCCCTTACAGTGAAAATGTCGCGTCCACCTGTCCGGGCCATGCCCGCAGCGCAGACGGGTCCGAGGTCAGCCGGCCGATGGGCACCACTTCCATCGTCAGGTCCGGCATCTCCTCTTTCGAATAGAAAATCGCGATCGTATTGTTCGTCCGGCAGTAGGTGATGTCTCCCTCTTCAAACGTGAGCTGCCCTTCCGCTTCCCGCGCCCCTGCCGGCGCAGCCTCTCCGATGCGCTCCAGCCACTGCCGCACCGCAGCTTCTCCGCCGGACACGTCTCCCGCGTCCAGGTCCAGCCCTTCCTTCACTTCCGCGCCGGACGCCGCCGCGATCTGATCGTAACTGATCCCGGGGCCGTAGCCGTCATGCGTGCAGAAAGGGATCACCGTCTTTCCCGAGAAGTCCGCCTGGGAAAGGAAAGTCAGGATGGCCTGCGGCGCTTTCGTCGCCCACACCGGATAGCCGATGAAGACCGTATCGTAGCCGGTCAGGTCGGGCAAACTCCCCGTGAGCGCCGGCAGCGTGCCGTCCGCCATCTCCTGATGGTTCTGATCGATTACCGCCCGCACATCCGCCGGATACGGCGCCTCCGTCCGGATGGCGTACAGGTCCCCGCCGGTCATCCGTCCGATGAGGCGCGCCATGGACTCCGTCGTGCCGATCCGTTCGCCGCCGTCCCGCATCACGCTGGCCGATGTGCTGGCGTCCATATCTTCAGGCCACGGCGCGTTCTGCTCCAGTGAGAAATAAGCAATCAGCACGCGGCTGTGCGCCGCCTGTTTCGTCCCCGGAGCCGCCTCCTGCACGGCGGCCGCCCCGGCCGTCGGTTCCTGTCCCTGACAGGCCGTCAGCAGTAGCCCGGCGGCCAGCGCCGCCATGCATACAGCGATTCGTTTCATGGAAATCCTCCTTCCCTTCGTCTCCACCCGGCCTCTCACCCCGCGGCCGGCATAAAAAAATCATGCAAGCGTCATCCTGCGATACCGCATGTTGACACTTACATGATAAAAATTTCCGACTTCTATGACAAATACTTGTATTTTATGGAACTACCATGCCCGCAGGCTATGGTTCTTTCCTCTCTTCTTCTGCGAAATACGACTGAGCGTGCGCCACGAAAGCTTCCGCCGCGCGGCTCATCGGCTGCAGTCGGCGCCAGGCGAGCAGACAGGACGCGTTCAGCGCCGGACGGAGCGGCCGGCAGACGACCGCTTTCTCATCCCAGAATGCGATCGACCCCCGGATGATGAGCGAACAGGCCAACCCCTCCCGGACCATCACCGAACTGCTCGACGGCAGATTGGCCGTAAAGAGCACGTGAAGCTTCGGATACAGATCCCCGAACCAGTGCGCCAGCTCGCTCTGCACATTCAGGCGCTGCGGCAGGATGAGCGGCACGTCTTTCAGGTCCGCTGGCGATACCGCTTCCAGACGGGCCAGCGGCGAATCCGGACGCATCGCCGCGACCCACTGCTCCTTCTGCTTCAGGCGGATGAAAGCGTACTTCGCCACGTTGACCGGCTCCAGCAGAAGCCCCACGTCAGCCAGCCCCCGGTCCAGCCGCTCCTGGATCTGGTCCGCCGTCCCCGTGTGCAGATCGAACCTCACCTGCGGATATTTTTCATGAAAGGACCGGCACAGCGCAGGGAGCTGCTGCACCGCCGCCAGATCGCCACAGCCGATGGCCACCGTGCCGGCGAGCGATGTTTCCGACTGGATCAGATCCGTCTCCGTCTTGTCCACCAGTTCCAGGATTTCTTCTGCCCGGCTCCGGAGCAGCATGCCTTCCGCGGTGAGAGTGATCTTCTTCCGGCCCCGCAGGAAAAGCTTCACGCCCAGCTCCCGCTCCATCTGCGCCATCTGCCGGCTCAGGGTGGGCTGCGTCACGTGGAGCACTTCCGCCGCCCGGCTGATGGTCTCCGTCTGCGCGATGGCCAGAAAATATTCCAATACCCGTAGTTCCATACTCCGCTCCTTTCCGAATCCCGCGGTCCTCCGGCCGCCGCTCCGCGTCCTCCGTCAGAACGAGAAGAGCGACTGGAAGAAGGCGATCACGCTGTCCCACCAGCGGCCGAGCATGGCGCTCAGGCTCTCCGGCTCCTGCTCTTCTGCCTCTGCATTGTCCGTGCCGTCGCTGGCGCCCGAAGAGCCGTGCCCCGCGAACCACAGCCACGGCCAGAGGGAGAAGCCGCTGAAGAATCCGCCGCCCCCGCCGGTGAAGTTGTTCTGCGCGGGCGCGGTCTGTCCGGGCCGCTGGGCACTGCCGCCTGCGCTGCCCGCGTTCCCGGACGTATTACGCTTTCCGTAATCCTTCGGATCGATGCCCTGATCGATGGGGCGGTCCGCCGTCCGCTGCCCCGCCTGTCCGTCGTTCCCCGCCGGCTGCTGCGGCCGGGCCTGCTGCGCCGGTCTCGCCGGAGACGGCACGGCGCGCGGCGCGGTGCGCGTGATGGATGCGCCGCCCATGCGGCCGCCCGCCCGTCCGCCTCTTGCCAGCGCCGGCGATACTGCCAGCAGCGCCGCGGCCAGACAGAGCGCCGCCGCTATTTTACGTTTTTCCATACGTTCCTCCTTTTATTTCCCGGACAAGGCCTTTTTCATCCGGTCTGCGTCCATGAAGCACACCAGAAGCCCTTCCTCTGTTTTCTGCACATACAGGCTCGTCTTCCTGCCGACCCAGAGCGCCGTGTCGTCCGTATGCTCGTCCGGCGCGCCGCACTGGGCTTCCAGACGGGCCGTATACGCCGCAAACGCTTTTTCCGTCTCTTCCGCGCTCTCCAGCGCCAGCGGCACATTGATCTGCACGAGCTTTCCCCGGTCGAAAGCGGCGGTCACCACGAGCGGCCCCCGGATGCCCATCTGCTCCGTGAAGTCGGTGAAATGGACCGCGTAGAGCGCGCCGCCGCCGAGCGTAT
Source organism: Veillonellales bacterium (assembly GCA_944390485.1). GTDB lineage: Bacteria > Bacillota > Negativicutes > Veillonellales > Dialisteraceae > UBA1822. Next base: position 122,274 of record CALXPQ010000001.1, on the reverse strand, counting down.
CCTCCAGATACTGTGACGCGTAGCGTTCGCTCACCTTTTTGACCGAATCGCCCCAGCGCATATCGCCGAATCCGTCCGGCTCCCCGGGATAGGCCGCCGCGCCGGTCCACAGGCCGAGCGCCAGTCCCGCCGCCAGCAGGCATGCATATCCTTTCATATGATCTCCTCTTTCCCGTTACTCTTATGTTCATTATAGCAGATGAATTTTTCAATGGCTCCTGTCCTGCATTGACAGTTCCCGGCCATTCCTGCAAAATAAAGCTGTTGTTTTCTGGAAAGGAGAATTCCATGATGAAATCCATAGCCCTTCTGCTCGGCCTCGCCGTGTCGATTGCCCCAGTCCCCGCTTCTTTCTGCCAGGCGCAGTCCGCTGTCGTGCCGGTCTCTGCCAGCCAGATGGAAACCGTCGATTTTTCCGACGAGTTCGGTGCACTGAACGGCACGGCCGTTTTTTACGACCCGGCTCGCACCCGATACGCCGTCTATCAGCCGGCGCTCAGCGAGAAGCAGTCCTCTCCCTGCTCCACGTTCAAGATTGTTTCCGCATATGCCGGCCTGATGACCGGCGTTATCGATCCTGCTCACTCGCTTCGCCGCTGGAACGGCACTACATACTGGCTGGAGCAGTGGAACAAAGATATTTCCCTGAAAGAGGCTTTCGGCTGTTCCTGCATCTGGTATTTCCGTCAAGTCATCGACGATATGGGGCCGGATGCCGTGCAGTCGTATCTGGACCGCCTGTCCTATGGCAACCGGGACTGCTCCGACTGGAGCGGCGCTCTCAATACGAACGAGCCGCTGTATGACCTGAAAGGCTTCTGGATCGAATCGTCTCTGAAAATTTCCCCGAGAGAACAGACCGAAGTCCTGAGCCGGATTTTCGCAGAATCACCGGATCCCCGGAAGCAAGCGGCACAGGCAGTGATGAAATCCATCATGCTTGTGGAATCCGATGAAAAGAACAGCCTCGCGGTGTACGGAAAAACCGGCTTCGGAGTAACTGACGGAAAACCTGTTGACGCCTGGTTCGTCGGCTTCTATACCCGCAACGGCCATCCTGTCTATTTCGCGGTCCGGCTGGACGATCCGGACAATCCCGCTTCCACCAGCGCCGCCGCGAAACAGATCGCGCTCTCCATCATCCGGACGCGAAGGGATGTCCTGCCCTTCTGATCGTTTTTATGGTGCCTCCCTACGCAAAAAGCAGACTGCCTGTGCGGTCTGCTTTTTCGTATGGCGGGACAGCGCCCTTATTTCCTGTCTGCTTTCTCCGCATTCTCCTTGAGGCCGGGGAAGTCGAGCGTTGCAAAGAGATCGGACAGCGTCTCGTTCCGGCGGATCTGCGTCACCGTGCCGTCCTCGTGGAGCAGGAGCTCCTGATGGCGGAGCTTGCCGTTGTAGTTGAAGCCCATGCTGTGGCCGTGCGCGCCCGCGTCGTGGATGACGATGAGGTCGCCCGTCTCGATCTTCGGGAGCGGTCTCTGGATGGCGAACTTGTCGTTGTTCTCGCAGAGGGAGCCGGTCACGTCGTAGACTTCGGTGGCCGGTTCGTTCTCCTTGCCCACCACGGTGATGTGATGGTAGGAGCCGTAGATCGCCGGGCGCATCAGGTCGGCCATGCAGGCGTCGAGGCCGATGTACTTGCGGTAAATGTTCTTGTAATGGATGGCTTTGGCCACGAGGTAGCCGTAAGGGCCGGTGATGACGCGGCCGCATTCGAAGGAGATGCGGGTATGGTCGAAGCCCTGCATTTTTTCTTCATAGAGCTTCCGCGCCCCTTCGCCCAACGCAGCGATGTCCACCGGTTCTTCTTCCGGACGGTAGGGGATGCCCACGCCGCCGCCGAAGTCGATGAAGCTCACCGTCACGCCGTGCTTCTCGCGGATCTCGTTGGCCAGGTCGAACATCATATTGATCGTCCCGAGCAGACCTTCGAGCGCCAGTTCGCAGGAGATGACCATGGTGTGGATGCCGATCCAGGTAATGCCCTTTTCTTTCGCCCATTCCACGCACTGCATGAGCTGGTCGTGGGTCATGCCGTACTTCGCTTCCTCCGGCTTGCCGATGATGGCGTTGCCGCGGGTCAGCTCCGGCCCCGGGTTGTAGCGGAAGCAGATCTTCTCCGGCACGATGCCGAGGCGCTCCATGTCGTCCAGATTGGAGATGTCGTCCAGATTGATGATCGCCCCCAGTTCCTTTGCTTTCAGGAACTCTCCATCCGCCGTATCGTTGGAAGACAGGACGATGTCGTCGCCGCGGAGCCCCACCGTCTCGGAGAGGACCAGCTCCGCCATGGAGCTGCAGTCCGCGCCCACGTTCTGTTCCTTCAGGAGCTTCATCAGCCACGGATTCGGCGTCGCTTTCACGGCGAAATATTCGTGGAAGTTCGGATTCCACGCGAAGGCTTTCTGGAAGGATTTCACACAGTTCACGATGCCCTTCTCATCATACAGATGGAACGGCGTGCCGTAGACGGCGGCAATTTCACGAAGTTTTTCATCGCTGCACGGTAAGGTTTTCACAGACATATCGATTTCTCCCCCTCTGAATGGAAACAGTTGATTCAGTATAACATTGATTTTTTTCAAAGTAAATGAGAAAAAGAAACCGCCGGATACTGAACGGCGGTCCTTCCCCAAGGTATGAAATTATTTCTTTGCGTTCGCCACGGCGAGCTCGCTGTATTCCTCGATCCAGTTCGGAATGTTGTCCTTGTTCTCCTCGATGACCTCATTCACAAGCTTCACCAGATCTTCGTTGCCCTTCGGGATAGCTACGCAGGACGAGCTTCTCACGTTTTCAAACTTGACGCCCGAGTCGGCCAGCTCCGGATTCATGATGAGGTACTGCTTCGCCACGACGCCCTGCGACGCCACCGCGTCCAGCTTGCCGTGATCCAGCTCGATCAGGATGTCCGGGATGCGGTCCAGCGCGACCACCTTGGCCTCGGGGATCTGGGTGCGGGCCAGATCTTCCTGCAGCGTGGCTTTCTGCGCGCCGATGGTCTTGCCCCGGAAGTCTTCCAGCGTCTTGTACTTGCCGGCGTCTTCCTTGCGGATGAGCAGGATGTGCGGGCTGTGCATGTACGATTCAGAGAAATCCACCGCTTTTTTGCGCTCTTCCGTCGCGTTGATCGCGGAAATGGCGATGTCGATCTTGTCCGCGGCGATGGACGAGAGCAGGGCGGAGAAATTCATATCCTGCACGACGAGCTTCACGCCGAGCTTATCGGCGATCTTCTGCGCCAGCGCGATGTCGATGCCCACGACGGTCTTGTCGCTCTTGGACGTATCGAGGAATTCATAGGGCGGGAAGCCGGAAGCGGTCCCCACCACGAGGGTGCCTTTCTCTTTGATGCGCTGCATCAGATTCCCCTGAGAGGCGCTCTGCGCAGCGGGCTGGCTGTCGGCGGCTTTGTCTCCGCCGCATCCGGCGAGTCCGAAGGCGCCGGCTGCCATGAGAGCCGCCAAGGCGGCTTTACGTGCGTATTTCATGCTGTCTCCTGTCTTTCTTTTTGAACCGGCGGCCTTACCGCACCGCCTTGATCTTGAATTTCCATTCCAGCGCGCGCAGCACGTTGGACACGGCGAATGTGAGGATGAAGTAATAGACGGCAACGATGACCAGCGGCGGGAACGGCTGGAAGCTGATCCCCTGAATGGTGGTCGCCGTGTACATCAGGTCGGCCATGCCGATAACGGAGACCTGCGAGGACTCCTTGATCAGCGTGACGAATTCATTGCCGATGACCGGCAGGATATTTTTGATGGCCTGCGGGATGATGATGCGCACCATGGATTCCCACTTGGAGAAGCCGAGAGACATCGCCCCTTCCAGCTGGCCCTTCCCGATGGACTGGATGCCCGAGCGGACGATCTCGCATTCGTACGCGCCGGAATTGATGATCAGCGCCAGGATGCCGGCGGACAGCCGTTCAAAGTCCACGCCCATGATCTGGAAGCTCGGGAAATGGATGCCGAGGAACGGCAGCCCGAAGAAGACCAGCGAGATCTGCACCAGGATCGGCGTGCCGCGGATGATTTCCACATAGGCGGTCGCGATGAACTGGAGGACCTTCACGCCGGAGATCTTCATGAATGCCAGGATGATGCCCAGCAGAAGTCCGAAGAAGCAGGACATGATCGAAATGACGATCGTCACCTTGATCCCGGACATGAATATATCGTTATATTTGATTGCTGTATCGATGACCATATCCATTTTGCCGCATCCTCCTTAAATATCCGCATGAAGCAGGCGCTTCAGGAATGTCTGCGTCCGTTCTTCCTTCGGATGCGTGAAAATGTCCTTCGGGTCGCCTTCCTCGACGATGTACCCCTTGTCCATGAAGACCACGCGGTCGGCCACCGACCGGGCGAACTGCATCTCGTGCGTCACCACCGCCATGGTCATCCCGCGCTGGGCCACTTCCTTCATGACTTCCAGCACGTCGCCTACCAGCTCCGGATCGAGCGCCGATGTCGGTTCATCGAAGAGAAGCATCTTCGGCTTCATCGCCAGGGCACGGGCGATCGCCACGCGCTGCTGCTGGCCGCCGGAGAGCTGTTCCGGATAGAAATCGGCGTGGTCCTCCATGCCGACCTGCGACAGCAGCTCCATGGCCTGCTCCCGCGCTTCGTTCTCCGGCGTCTTGCGGATATGCATCGGCGCGTACATGACGTTCTTCAGCACGGAAAACATGGGAAACAGATTGAACTGCTGGAACACCATGCCCACGTCGCGGCGGAGCATCTTCACGTCCGTGGAGGAATCGATCTTCTTCCCCTCGAACCACAGCTCGCCCGCGGTCGGCGTCTCCAGCAGGTTCAGGCACCGCAGAAAGGTGCTCTTCCCGGAGCCGGACGGGCCGATGATGGTCACCACCTCGCCGTTCCGGATCTGCATGCTGATATCCTTCAGCACTTCCAGCTTGCCGAAGTTCTTTTTGATATGTCGAATGTCGTAGATGATATTTTCGTTCTCGCTCATTCTGTCCCTCTCCCTATAATTGTATACCGCATATTAGCATATTTATTCACCCATGTCAACGGAAGCGCCGCGCCGCCGTGCCGTCCGGCAGGCTCCCTGCCGATATTTCCGGCATTCTTTCCGGCCGTTCTCTCTCCCCGGAAGGGCCGGCATGCCGTCCGGTCTCCGCTGCAAATTTATGCATCCCGGCCGGTCCTCCCAAAATATCCGGGCAAAACAAAAAAGCCCCTACCTGAAAAGAGGCTTTTCTGTTTACGGAAATACAGGAGAAAGAAAATAAGAGGGGGTGTTTCATGGATCCATCCAAGACCTGTTCCCGTTGAATGATCCGGAATCCAATTCTCATCCGCAGGAATCGCTCTGTCTGTACCGCATTCCTTATGATTGGATAAGATATTGTTATTCCTCTGTGGGTATCATACCATAAGAAATAAGAATAAGCAATATGCAGAGACCTGGAAAAATCCCCCTCTGCTTTCCCGTCCGCCGCATGAAAAAAGCCTCCCATGAGGGAGGCCTCTGCGCCTGTATCATTTCGGACGGGAAGCAATGTGCCGCTTCCACAGGACCGGCACGGCGATTGCCGCGACGATGAGAACGATGCCGCCGGCCTGGACGAAGCCGAAGGTCGTCCCGAAAAGGATGTAGGACATGACCACGGAAGCGACCGGCTCCACGGTCGTCGTCAGGCTCGCCTGATCGGCGGAGAGGTAGGACAGCCCCGCATTGTAGCAGATGAAGGCCACCGCCGTGCCGCACACGACGATGACGAACAGGTCGAACAGGATGTCCGCATGGAAGAAATCGAGGAAATTCAGGTGGTCCGTCATGAGCCACGAAGCGATGGCACCGAACAGCATCCCCCACGTGAGGAGGAAGGAATTGTCCAGCCGGCCCACGAGGTGTTTCGGATACACCGCGGCCACCGCATAGAAGACGGCGGACGCCATGGACCAGGCCAGGCACTCCCGCGATACGGAGAGCGCATCCAGCCGCCCGCCCGTGACGAGGAAGAACGTCCCGAGGATCGCCATGACCACCGCCACGGCCGAACCGGGCTCCGGGAGGCGGCGCTGCCGGAAGGCCAGCCAGCAGATGACCATGGCCGGGCAGGTGTACTGGAGCACGGTCACCACCGCGGCGTTCCCCAGATCGATCGCCTCGAAATAGGCGAAGTGCATGGCCATGAGCCCTACCAGCCCGTAGAACAGGATCTCGCCCCAGAGCTTCGGCTCCCGCTTCATCACCGCCCAGTTCCTCCGCCAGTGGCCCCGGGACAGCGTCACCGCCGCCATGATGAAGCTCGTGCAGAACATGCGGAACGTGGTGAGATCCATGGCGTCGAGCTCGCTGTGCGCGAAGAAATGCTGCGCCGCCACGCCGCTCCCCGCCCACATCACGCCGGCGGTCATGCAGAAAATCAGCGCCAGTTTTTCCATCGGCCCTATTCCCCCTTCCCTGCCGCCATCGTATCATATTCCGTAAAAAAAAGAAAAGCGCCCGCGCGCATATCTTCTGAGGCCTGACGATATGCGCGCGAACGTTTTGTACCCGGCGGCACCTGCGCTTATGATAGCATGTCTCTTCCGGTTCGTAAAGGCGAGGCTCCGCCGCCGTCCCTCCGGCAGGACAAGCGCAGAAAACCGCAGGGCTTTCCGTCCCTGCGGTCTCGTCTCATTTTTCTTCCGGTTCGCCGAACTGCTCCTGGATCGTGCTGATGAAGGCGCGGAGCGTCACCAGCCAGTCCAGCACCTGCTCCTTCATGTACGGCACGGCGGCGCGTCCTTTGTCGGTGATGCTGTAGATGCGCTTGCTCCGCTTGTCCGGCGAATCCCACCGGCTCTCCACGAAATGCTTGCTCTCCATGTACCGGAGCACGGGATACAGCTCGTTCGGGTTCGGGCGGTACACATTGTTCGTGCGCTCGTAGATCTCCCGCTCGATGCGGTTGCCGTAGTTGCTTTCCTGCGTGAGGATATCCAGCACAAACGTCGCCGTGAGGAGGCGCTTCCACTGGCGCCGGCGGGCCAGCTCGTCTATCTCGTCCTTGTATTCCGGCACAGCCGTTTCCAGTTCCTCTTTTTCCATGATGTCCTCCTTCCCCGAAAAAACGATGCGTCCGCATCGTCTCTGCCCTTTCGTTCCGTCCCGTGTCTTTCAGTTAATTTCATTATAAATGATTTTATCTTTGAATACAATCCTTTTTATTAACTACATTACTGCCGCCTGCCTTTTCCCCGCACGCAAAAACTCTCCCCATCCTTTCCGGACAGGGAGAGTTTTCATTTCAGTCGGTGAGATCGTTCCGCAGGGCACGGTGCGCCATGCCCACCGCCACCTCGTTGAAGCGGAGCACGCCCACGCCGACGTACACCGCCACGCAGAGATGCTCGTTCCACCGGGCGATGCCGATCTTGCCGCCCACGTTCATGCCGAGCGCCTTCAGCTTGATCTGCTCGATGGCCGATTCCACCGCGCCGAGCACGGCTCCGTCGCCCACGTGGGTGTCGGAGACCACGTGCTGCCGCTGCGCCGCCACGATGGCCGACTCGAAGATCTTCGGCAGGATATCCGGGAAGCGGCCGCCGAAATTCACGGCCACCGCGCGGATGCCGTTCTGCGCGAGCTGCCCGCGGAGCACGTTCTCATCGGCCCGCGTCTCGGAGAGCGCCATGCGGAGCGCGGCGCGCCCCACGTCGGCGCTCTGCAGTTCCCGTTCCATCACAGGCTCCGTTCTTTGATTTCACGAATGAGCTGTGCGATGAAGACCGGCAGCATCTGGCTGCCTTCGTCGCCGCCGCTTCTCGTGCGGACGGAGACGGTGCGGCTCTTGATTTCCTTGTCGCCGATGATGAGCATGTACGGCACCTTTTCCGTCTGCGCCTTGCGGATCTTGTAGCCCAGCGTCTCGTTCGCTTCTTCCAGCTCCACGCGGATATTGGATTCCGCCAGCATGTCGGCCACATCCTTCGCGTATTCCATGTGGGACTGCGCCACGGGGATGACCTTCACCTGCACCGGAGCGAACCAGGTGGGGAATGCGCCGGCGAAGTGTTCGATGAGGATGCCCAGGAAGCGTTCCAGGCTGCCGTAGCCCGCGCGGTGGATCATGACGGCGCGGTGCTTCTCGCCGTCCTCGCCAATGTAGTTCACGTCGAACCGTTCCGGCAGCTGCATATCCATCTGGATGGTGCCGCACTGCCAGGTGCGTCCGAGGGAGTCTTCGATGTGGAAGTCCAGCTTCGGCCCGTAGAACGCGCCGTCCCCTTCATTGATGACGTAGGGCACGCCCGCCTGTTCGATGGCGTGGCGGAGCGCGTTCGTGGAGATTTCCCACAGCTCATCGGAGCCCATGGAGTTTTCCGGACGAGTGGAGAGTTCCACATGGTACTGGAGGCCGAAGACGCTGTACAGGTCCTGATACATATGGAGCGTGCCGATGACTTCCTTCTCCATCTGGTCCGGCGTCATGAAGATGTGCGCGTCGTCCTGCGTGAAGCAGCGCACGCGGAAGAGGCCGTGCAGCGCGCCGTGCAGCTCGTGGCGGTGTACGAGGCCGAATTCGCCCACGCGCTTCGGCAGTTCCTTGTAGCTTCTCTGCTTCGTCTTGAAGTAGAGGATGCCGCCGGGGCAGTTCATCGGCTTCACCGCGTAATCTTCGCCGTCGATCTGGGTGAAGTACATGTTTTCACGGTAGTGGTCCCAGTGGCCGGACTGGATCCAGAGCTTCTTCGACAGGATGATCGGGGTCATGATCTCTTCATAATCGTATTTCTTGAAGAGTTCCCGTTCATAGTCCATGAGGAGGTTCCGGAGGACCATGCCCTTCGGGTGGAAGAACGGGAAGCCCGGGCCTTCTTCATGGAAGCTGAAGAGGTCGAGCTGCCGGCCCAGCTTGCGGTGGTCGCGCTTCTCCGCTTCCGCGCGGACGAAGAGGAAATGATCCAGATCTTCCTTCGTGTAGAACGCGGTGCCGTAGATGCGCTGGAGCATCTTGTTGTGCTCGTCGCCTCTCCAGTATGCGCCGGCCACGGTCATCAGCTTGAAGGCTTTCACCTTGCCGGTGGAGCGGACGTGCGGGCCCGCGCAGAGATCGGTGAAGTCGCCCTGCGTATAGAGGGAGATCACCGCGTCCTCCGGCAGGTCTTCGATGAGCATGACCTTGTAGTCCTGGTTCTGCGCCTTGAAATAAGCGATGGCTTCTTCCCGGGAGAGGATCTTTTTTTCCAGCGGGAGATTTTCCTTGATGATCTTCGCCATTTCCGCTTCGATGGCGGCGAAGTCGTCCTGGCTGAATACGTGGTCGCAGTCCACGTCATAGTAGAAGCCGGTGTCAATGGCCGGGCCGATGGCGAATTTGATGCCCGGATAGAGGTGCTGGAGCGCCTGCGCCAGGATGTGGGAGCAGGTATGGCGCAGCGTGAAGAGGCCTTCCTTGTCTTCCTTCGTGTAGAATTCCACATGCGAGCCGTCCCTGATCGGTTCGCGGAGATCGGTCAGCTCTCCGTCCACGCCGGCGGCGACCGCATCCCGGCCGAGGCTGTTGGAAATGGCTTTCGCGGCTTCGAACAGCGGCACGGCGCTTTCAAAGTCTTTTTCTTTTCCGTCTTTCAGAAAAATTTTGATCATCTGTGTCTTCCTTTCTGGGGAAATCGGACCTGGGGCGCCCTCTTTCCTGACCAATAAAAAAGCTCCCGTCCGCAAGGGACGAAAGCTGTCTTCCGTGGTTCCACCCAAATTGATCCCGCAGGATCACTCTTCAGCCGGTAACGCGGCCAACCGGAAGCGCATACTGACTTTCCGCGCTCCTGCTCCAGAGGGGTAGCGCACAGGGCATCCCGTCCATTTTCACCAGCCATGGACTCTCTGCCGGTCTGTCTCCTGCCGTCATGTCTCTGTCACTGCATTTATTGAGACTACTATAGAAGAAATGCGCGGCCTTGTCAAGAAAAAATTTCCTCCGCGGGCCCGCTTCGGCGCTGTGCCTCCCAGAGCCGGAAATATTTGCCCCGCCGCGCGAGGAGCGCCTCGTGGGTGCCCTCCTCGAGGATGCGTCCCCGGTCGAGCACGATGATCCGGTCCGCCTTCCGCACGGTGGAGAGGCGGTGCGCGATGAGGATCGTCGTGCGGCCCGCGGCGAGCGTGCGGAATGCGCGCGTGATCTGCTCCTCGGTCTGCGTGTCCAGCGCGGACGTGGCCTCGTCCCAGATGACCACCGGCGGGTCCTTCAGGAAGACCCGCGCGATGGCGATGCGCTGCTTCTGCCCGCCGGAGAGCTTCACGCCCCGCTCGCCCACTTCCGTATCGTAGCCGTCCGGCAGCGCGCGGAGAAATCCGTCGGCCGCCGCCTGCTTCGCCGCCGCCTCGATCTCCTCCCGGGACGCCCCTTCCCTCCCGTAGGCGATGTTCTCCGCCGCGGAGTCCGAGAAGAGGAACACGTCCTGCTGGACGATGCCCACGGCCTGCCGGAGCGCGCGCTGGGCCATGTCCCGGATGTCCGTCCCGTCGAACGTGATGCGCCCCGCCTGCGGATCGTAGAAGCGGAGCAGCAGGTTCACGAGCGTGCTCTTCCCCGCGCCGGTCTCTCCTACGAAGGCCGTGGTCTTTCCCGCCTCGATGGTGAAGTCCAGATCGGAGAGGACCGGGCGCGCCGGATCGTAGCCGAAGGTCACGTGCTCGAAGCGGATGCCCTGCCGGAGCGGCGGCACGGGCACGGGCCGCGCCGGGTCCCGGATGTCCGGCTGCGTCTCCATGATCTCCTCGAAGCGCCGGCAGCCCGCCATGCCCCGCTGGTAGATCTCCATCAGGATGGTGAGCCGGAAGATGGGCTTCATGAAAATGTGCACGTACAGGAGGAACGCCACGAAATCCGAAAAGGCCAGCTCTCCCGCGGCGATCATGAGGCCGCCCGCCAGGAGCACCGCCACATTCACGAGATTCGTGAAGAAATTGATGCCCGCCGTGAAAGCCGCCACGAGCCGGTACGACGCGCACCGCGTCCGCCGCAGCTCGTCGCTTTTCCCGCTGAACCGGGCCAGCTCGTAAGGCTCCCGCGCGAAAGCCTTCGTGAGCCGCACGCCAGACAGGCTCTCCTCGATGCGGGCGCTCACCTCGCCCATCTTCGCGCGGTTCTGCCGGAAGGCCGCCTTCATCTTCCGGTTCGTGTGCACCGCCTGCGCTGTCTTGACGAGAAGGAGCGCCCCGATGAGGAGGGCCAGCTTCCCATTCATCGCGAACAGGATGACGAGCGTTCCCGCCATGGTGACGAAACAGATGAGGAAATCGTTCGGCCCGCGGAAGGACAGCTCGCTCATCTCCGTGATGTCCCCGGTGATGCGCGACAGGAGCTGCCCCACCTTCTCGCGGTCGAAATACCGGAAAGACAGCCCTTCGATGTGCGCGAACAGGTCCCGCCGCATGTCGTGCTCGATGCCTGCGCTCATCACGTGTCCCCAGTAGGACACAGCGTACTGCACGGCGAAGCTGGCCGCGTAGAGCGCGAGGAGGACCGCCGAGCCGGCGAGCAGCGCGTCCCTGTCCCCGGCGGGGAGCACGCGGGCGATGAGGTCTCTCACCACCGCCGGGAAGAGCAGGTCCAGCGCCGAGGAGGCGAAGGTGCCGAAGATGACGCCCGCCAGGATGCTCCGGTAATTTTTATAATAATGCAGCCACCGTCTCATGCCTTCCCTCCTTTCCGCACCGCCGCGCTTATTTTTTCATTGTATGCGGATTTTCCGCAAAAGCCAACTCCGCGGCAGCCGGCACGCAAAAAGCGCGCCCCGCAGGACGCGCTCCGCATGCTTCATTGATGTTTGTACGCCCGCACCTGTTCGGACAGTTTCGCATTCCACAGCCGCTCGTACAGGTACTCCGCGCCGCGGATGCCGCAGAACGGCAGGTCCGTCAGGAAGAGCCGGTCCGTTGTGGGATAGGCGATGAGGCACGGCGTGAACGGCTTTCCCAGCCGCAGGAGGCGCGACTCTTCGTGCGCGCTCCCGAGGAGGAGCCCGCCCGCCCACGAATGGTAATACGCGCCGATCGCCGCGTCGTCCTGCCCGCAGGTCATCACCGCATCCGCCGCGGGAATGGGCGTCCCGGACGGGTGCTGCAGGTGCACCGTGAGCTGCTCCGTGTCCGCCCATTCGCCGCGCACCGCTTCCGCGAGGCCCGCCGCCTCCGACGGGAGCGCCGCCACGAGGATGCGGTCGAACCACAGCGGTCCCCACAGCGATTCCAGATCCATGGCGATGTGGCGCATGTGCGTGTTCCGTTCACGGATCTCTCCGGAGACCGCCGCGAGGTCTGCGCCGCCGAGGGCATCCGCGATGCGGCGCAGCCACCGCTCCGTGCCCTGCATGCCGTACGGCAGGCCCGCAGAGAGGTACGGCACGCCGAAATCCTTCTCCATCTGCCGCGCCGCGTCGAGCGCCAGCTCGTCCCGCACCACCAGATTGAGCGACGCCGCCGGTGCGCGGAGGATCTCCTCCCACGGACTGCCGGCGCCGGGCATGGAGAGCACCCGGATGCCGCAGGCCGCGAGGAGCCGCCGGATCTCGTCCGCGTCCTGCCGCCCTTTCAGCAGGAACGGCGTGAGGCCGAGCACATTCACCGTGCCGGGCATCCGCTCCTGCGGCTTCATCTCCGCTTCCACGCGGAGCAGGCCCCGGGCGTAGCCGCCGGCGAAGCCGCCGCGCACGCCGCCGCTGTCCATGGCGTACACCGGCCACGGCAGATCTGCCGCTTCCGCGATGCCCGCGATGTCGTCGCCGATCATGCTGATGCTGCAGTTGTTCTCCACGAAGACCCGCTCCGGCGCGTCCATGCGGCGGATGTTGTCGAACCCGCGGAGCAAATCCTCCTCCGTGCCGTATACGACCGCTTTCCCCGAAGGCTGCGTGCAGGTCATGTGCGACGAGAGATACCCCGCCGCGTTTTCCAGATAGCGCAGCGCATAATAATAGCACCACAGCGGCCCGTTCACGAGGACGTGGCTCTTCGGGATGCCCATGAAAAAGGCCGCCGAGCCGGTCAGCGCGCACGTGTCCGTGTGATGGCACGCCGCTTCCCATTCCCTGTCAGACATAGGCGATCCCTCCTTTGTTCCCGTACCGGCAGAGCAGCCGGTAGATGCCGCGGAGCATGGCGATCTCCCCGGACGTTCCGATGAGCGCCACCATAGGGATGAAGAGCTGCTTCGTCCCCGGGTCGAGCAGCTCGTCCGTCGTGAGCAGGATGTCCGCACTCCGGACGGCCTCCCGCCCATCGTCGGCGGAGAGCACCGGCGCGGCGCAGCTCTTCCGGACAAGTTCTGTCATTTTCTGCCGGTCTTCGCCGGACAGATTGTCATACAGCACGACCGCGCTCACGTTCATATGGAGCCGCTCCACGGAATGGAGCGTGTCCGCCGGGTCGTAATGCTGCGGCCCGCGGCCGATGCCGATGACCGCCGTCTTTCCCTCCGTCACGGGAAGCACGGACTGCACGAAAGCGCCCAGCTCCTCTTCTTTCTTCCGGAGGAGCGCCTCCCCGTCCGCTTCGCGCCCCAGATGCGCGGCCAGCGCATGGATGAAGCGCCTCGTATTTTCCCAGCCGATGGGATAGACCGGCGGCAGAAAAGAAATGCCGAAGTCCTTTTCCAGTTTTGCCGCGGTGTCTTCCAGCACGCCGTTCGTCTGACCCGCGCTGCCGAGGATGATCCCCAGCGAGGCCGACGGGATCTCCGGCCACTCCCGGAACGGCACATAGCCCGGGAACTGCCACTTCGCGTCCAGCCCGAACCAGCCGAGCATGTCCTTCACTTCCATCGCGTACTGCCCCCACGGCCCCATCTGGTCGCCGAGGAGGAGCACCCGGCCCGGCACGTGCGCCTGCGGCCGGAAGAAGCGCCGGATGATCTGATCGATCATGGCGCGGTAGCCGTCCTCATAGCCTCCGCCGAGGAAGCCTGCCGCCGGCGAGAGCAGGATCGGGATGCCCAGCTCCGCTTCCGCGTCTTCGCACACCGCTTCCACATCGTCCCCGATGACGCCCGCCATACAGGAAACGGCCACCGCGATGCATTCCGGATGATACGTCTCCGCCGTGTAGCGGAGCACGTCCCGCAGCCGGTCCGTCCCGCCGAAGATGCAGTCCTTCTCCCGCAGATGGGACGACAGCAGCGGCACGCCGTCCAGCCATTCTTTCCGCCCTTCGCCGACCATGCGGAACTGGCTCCCCGCGTCCATGGTGGACGCGATCTGCGCGCACCCTTTCGGGCTGTGGAAAACCACCGCGCAGCCCTCGCAGAAGGCGAGCGCCCGGTACACGCCGGGCATGACGCAGCTCACGGACTGGTTCTTCGTGAGGAGCCACTTAGTTTTCAGTGCCATACTTCATCACCAGCGCTTCCAGTTCATCGAACGTGACCGGCGTGGGCACCGTGAGAGACGTATTCTCCCAGATGGCCTCCGCCAGGCGCCGGTACACGTCTGCCTGCGGGGACTCCGGCGCATACTGCAGCACCGTCTGCCGGTTGTTTTCCGCCAGATTCACGATCCGGTCCCGCGGGATGAAGGCGATGAGCTGCGTGTGGAGCATCTCCGCAAATTCGAGGAGCAGCTCCTTCTCGCCGGGCGTATTCCGGCTGTTCCCGATGAGGCCGGCGAGGCGCACTTTGCCCCGCGCGGCGAAACGCCGCACCCCTTTGGCGATGTTGTTCGCCGCGTAGAGCGACATGAGCTCGCCGGACGACACGATGTAGATGTCCGTGGCGTAGCCCTCGCGGATCGGCATGGCGAAGCCGCCGCACACCACATCGCCCAGCACGTCGTACAGCGTGAGATCCGCCTCGGGGAGCGCCTTCATCCGGTCCAGCAGCTGCAGCGCCACGATGATGCCCCGGCCCGCGCAGCCCACGCCCGGCTCCGGCCCGCCGGCCTCCACGCAGGTGATGCCGTTCCATCCGGTGTGGACGATATCCTCCGGCCGGATGTCTTCCGGCTCCGACGTGCGCACCTTGTCGAGCACCGTCTCCCGACAGATATGCCCCAGAAGGAGCCGCGTGGAATCGTTCTTCGGGTCGCACCCGATCTGGCACACCCGCTTCCCCATCAGGCTGAGCGCCGCCGATACATTGGAAGCGGTGGTCGATTTCCCGATGCCGCCCTTCCCGTAAAATGCGATTTTTTTCATGGTTCCTCTTTTCCGGGCCGCCTCCGGCCCACCGGCACGGCTCCGGACTGCCCCGGACGCCTCTGCCTGCCTGTATTGTAACCTGCCCCGCCGGAAATTGCACGGCCGCGGCCCGCTGTCCACATGAAAAAAAGAGCCCCGATGCGAAGCATCAGAGCTCATGAAAATATTCCTTATGCGTTTTCCGCGTCCGCCTTGTGGAGGTTCGCGTTCCGCGCGCTGTGGCCGTGCTCGTGCCACTTCACCCAGATGGACGTGGCCACGCAGATGGAAGAATACGCGCCGCTGATGAAGCCGATCATCATGACGAGAGCGAAATTCTTCGTGGTGTCGCCGCCGAAGAAATAGAGTGACGCCACGGCGAACATGGTCGTCGTCAGGGTGTAGCAGCTCCGGCGGATGGTCTGCCGGATGGAGTCGTTCGCCAGCACCTCGTAGCTGTCCGTCTTCCGGTGCGTGTGGAGATTCTCGCGGATGCGGTCGAAGATGACCACCGACTCATTCATGGAGTAGCCCAGGACCGTCAGGATGGCCGCGAGGAACGACCCGTCGATCTCCAGCTGGAAAAACGCGAAGATGCCGAGCACCATGAGGATATCATGGCAGATGGCGGTGATCGCCGAGATGGCGATGCGGTGTTCGAACCGGAACGACATGTACGCGATGAGGAAGCCGAAGGACAGCACCACATTGAGGAGTGTGTTCTTCGTCACTTCCGAGCCGATGACCGCGCCCACCGTCTCGATGCGGTTCATTTCCGCCGGATTATCCGGCAGGCTGATATCCGCCACGACCTGCTGCGATTCCTCCGCAGAGAGGTTCCGCGTGCGGATGATGACGTTCCGTCCCGACTCCTCCTGCGCGTCGCCGGAGAGCTGGATGACGCTCGTCTCGAGGCCGCGCTTCGCCAGCCCGTCGCGCACGTCCGCCACCGTCACCGGCTGCTGGTACGACACGTCGAGGATGGTGCCCCCCGTGAAGTCGATCCCGAAATTGAATCCGTTCATGAGGATGGACGCCAGAGAAATGATGACGAGGAATCCTGACAGCGCGAACCAGTATTTGAAATGGCGCACTACGTTGAAATGTTTCATCTGTCATACCCCCTTTTGCCGCCGAACCACCAGGGGTTATGGATCCACGATGCGTCGATGAGGAACATGAGGAGCGTCCGGCTCACGGTGATGGCGGTGAACATGCTCACCGCGACGCCGAGGCCCAGCGTGAAGGCAAAGCCCTTCACCGTGCCGCTGCCCAGGAAGAAGAGGATCGCCGACGTGATGATGACCGTCATATTCGCGTCGAAGATCGTCGTGAAGGCGCGCTTGAAGCCCGCCTGGATGGCCAGCCGGAGGATCTTGCCGGAGGCGATCTCTTCCTTGAACCGTTCGAAGATCAGGATATTCGCATCGACCGCCATGCCTATGGACAGGATGATGCCGGCGATGCTCGGGAGCGTGAGCGTCGCCGAGAGCCCGTACAGGATGCCCAGCAGGATCAGCACGTATACGAGGAGCGCCACGTCCGCCACGAAACCGGCCATGCGGTACATGGCGAGCATGAAGAGCACCACCAGCGAGAGACCGATGGTGAAGGCCGTGACTGATTTATCTTTCGAGTCCTGCCCGAGCGTCGGGCCGACCGTCCGCACTTCCATGACGGACATCTTCACCGGGAGCGCGCCGCTCCGGAGGAGGATGGCCAGATCCTTCGCCTCATCCAGCGTGCGCTGGCCCGTGATGACCGCGCGCCCGCCCGTGATGGCTTCATTCACCACCGGGTCCGTGAGGAGCTCGCCGTCCAGATAGATGCCGATGTGCCGGCCGATGTTCGCTTCCGTGAGCGCCGCGAATTTGTCGCCGCCCTCTTCGGTGAATTCCAGCGCGACCACCGGGTTCTTGCCCTGATCCATCTGTTCTCGCGCGTCCCGCAGGTCTTCCCCAGTGAGCGCTGTATTGCCTTCTTCATCCTTGAATTCCAGCACGGCCGTCTTGCCGATCGTATCGATGGCGCGCTGCGGGTCCTTCTCGCCCGGCAGCTCGATGATGATGCGGTTCGCCCCTTCCTGCTGGATCAGCGGTTCCGTGAGGCCCATCTCATTGATGCGCTGCTGCATGATGGCGATGACCTGCGTTATGGCCTCCTGCGTCACCGCGTTCTGCTC
This sequence comes from Veillonellales bacterium, assembly GCA_944390485.1. Lineage (GTDB taxonomy): Bacteria > Bacillota > Negativicutes > Veillonellales > Dialisteraceae > UBA1822. Next base: position 104,951 of record CALXPQ010000001.1, on the reverse strand, counting down.
GGTGTCCTCCGCCTGCATGACGATGTGCGTGCCGCCCTGCAGGTCGAGCCCCTGGCGGATACTGCCCGCCAGTCCGCCGATGGTCGCGCAGAATACGGCGATGATCGCGCCGATCACCACCCAGAACCGGACGAGCGCCCCTGTGCGGACACTCGCCTTCTTTCCATTGTCTTTCAAAACTTCACACCCTTTCAGCGCGTATGGACACCGTCCGCTTTTCCGTGACGAAGCCACCCATGCGCTGGTCAAATTCATCCGCCGGCACCAACGGGACGATCTGGAAATCCCAGAGCGCCGCGATCCGCCGCTCCTCCGCCACGCGGGGGAGATACCGGTCATAGTAGCCGGCGCCGTGGCCGAGCCGGTGCCCTTCGCCGTCGCAGGCGACCGCCGGCACCAGCACCAGATCCATCGCCTCCGGCTCCGCCGTCTCATAGCCCGGCGGCAGATCCCGGAGCCCGTACGGGCCTTCCGTGAAATGCTCCATGTCGAGGAGCCGTCCCGCCGTCATGGCCCGTTCCGGCAGGCACACCGGCACGTACACTTCCTTCCCGTCGGCGAGGGCCTGCCGGATCACGCCGTCCAGGTCCGCTTCGCCGGGGAGGGCCAGGTACGCCAGGAGGCGCCGCGCCGCCCGGTACGCGGGAAGCGCCAGCACCCGCTCCGTCAGGCCGCGGGCCATCACCGCCGTCTCCTCAGCAGAAAGAGCCCGCCGGAGGGCGAGTATCTTCTGCCGCAGCGCTTTTTTCTCTCCGGAGGCCGGGCTCATGCCTTTTCCTCTCCGGATTCATCCGCCTTTTCCGCTTCTTCCGCGTTTTCTTCGCCGGACTTCTTCTCCGGCTTCTCCGCAGGCTTTTCCTCTGCGGCCGCGTCCGCGCTTCTCATGACGGATGCCTTATCGATGGTGATGACCACCTTCGGCGCGATCTCCAGCATCGCCGTATTGTCCCGGATGGACCGGATGGTGCCGTAGATGCCGCCGGCAGTGATCACGTGATCTCCTTTTTTCAGCGAGCTGAGGAACGCGTTCCGCTCCTTTTCCTGCTTCTTCTGCGGCCGGTACATAAAGACATAGAAGACCGCGATGAGCACCAGGAAAGGCCAGAACATCTCCACAAAACCGACAAGCTCGTTCAAACAGATTCACCTCCTGCCAAAACATATATTTTTTATTCTACCACAGCCCCCGCGGGCTGTCTGTAAAATTCCCGTTAATTTCCCGGGCCTCCGCCGCTCAGGAAAAAGGACAGTGTCCCATGCACTGCCCTTTTTTCACTGCGTCTTATTCGCCTTTAGAGCTCTTGAAGCCTTCGCGCTTCGTGATGACCGTCTGGCCGCCCATGTACGGACGGAGCGCTTCCGGGATCACGATGGAGCCGTCTGCCTGCTGGTAGTTTTCCATGATGGCGGCTACCGTGCGGCCCACGGCGAGGCCGGAGCCGTTCAGCGTGTGCACGAATTCCGGCTTGTCGCCCGGATGGCGGCGGAAGCGGATGTTCGCGCGGCGCGCCTGGAAGTCGAGGCAGTTCGAGCAGGAAGAGATCTCGCGGTACTTGTTCTGCGCCGGCATCCACACTTCCAGATCGTAGGTCTTCGCGGAGGAGAAGCCGATGTCGCCCGTGCAGAGGCACACCACATGGTACGGCAGGCCAAGGCGCTGGAGCACCCGCTCCGCTTCGGCGGTGAGGCTTTCCAGCTCATCCCAGCTGTCTTCCGGCTTGCAGTACTTCACCATTTCCACCTTGTGGAACTGATGCTGGCGGATGAGGCCGCGCGTATCCTTGCCCGCGGAGCCCGCCTCCTTGCGGAAGCACGGGGTGAAGGCCGTCACATGGACCGGCAGGTCTTTCCCATCGAGGATCTCCCCGGCGAAATAGTTCGTGAGCGGCACTTCCGCCGTCGGGGTCATGTACATGTCTTCCCCTTCCACCTTGTACATGTCTTCGGCGAACTTCGGGAGCTGGCCCGTGCCGGTCATGGACGTGCCGTTGATGATGTACGGCGGGATGACTTCCGTGTAGTCGTTCTCCTGCGTGTGCATGTCGAGCATCAGGTTGTAGATGGCGCGTTCCAGACGGGCCGCCGCGCCGAGATAGAAATAGAACCGCGCGCCGGAGACCTTTCCCGCCCGTTCGGAATCGAGGATGCCCAGCTCTTCGCCCAGTTCATAATGCGCCTTGATGGGGAAATCGAACGTCGGGATCTCGCCCCAGCGGCGGACTTCCGGATTCTCGCTGTCGTCCTTGCCGACCGGCACCGTCTTGTCCGTCATGTTCGGGATGCGGAGGAGCAGCGCGTGAAGCCGGTCTTCCGTCTCCTTCAGCTCCGCATCGATGGCGGCGATCTTATCCCCCACTTCCTTCATTTCCGCGATGGCGGCCGACGCGTCTTCGCCGTTCTTCTTCGCCATGGCGATCTTCTTCGTCTCCGCGTTGCGCTGGCTCTTCAGCGCCTCCGTCTGCTGCAGCAGCGCGCGGCGCGCCTCGTCCAGCTTCAGCACTTCGTCCAGATCGAACGGGTTGTGTCGGTTCTTCAGGTTCTCTTTGACCTCGTCCGCATGTTCTCTGATGAATTTCATGTCCAGCATCGTATTCGCCCCTCTGTTTCAAAATTGTCCGGCGGCCGCAAAAAAAGTCTTTCTTCCCAAGGGACGAAAGACTTCGCGGTGCCACCCAAATTGCATTTCTGCCAGCTCTGTGTACGATATCGGATACCCCGTCCGGCTCATCGCCGGCCGCTCCGGAGCGGAAACTTCTCCCTTCCCTGCAGGCTCGCACCGGCCGCCTGCTCTCTGACAGGTTCTGACAGAAGATTTTCTCCTTCTCTGCGTTGCATTCATTATAGCCATTTCCCTGCGGTTTGGCAACACCCGCCGGCCGGCGTCCCGTTCATCAGACCTTCCCTAGGATGATCTTCGTCTTCGCCGGCGGATAGGGCGCGTCCTCCGGGCGCACATACTCCACGCGGACTACCGTGACCGCCTTCGTCTCGTTCTCCGGTCCCGCCGGCACGAGGACCCGGTCACCCGGCCGGATGGACTCGTCCTCCGTGCGGTAGCAGTACAGCTTCCCGCCCTCTTCGAACGACACATGGCAGTAGATGGACTCCCCCGGCCGGCGCGGCCGCCAGGTATACCACACAGGGTCGAGCAGACGCCCGCAGACAGCCCGGCCGAAGACCTCGCACAGCATTTCCGCAAAGGATTCCCAGTCCTCCGGAAGTTCGTCTGCCTGGAAATGTCCCTCCCATACGGATTGCGGCGCGCCCCGGTAATACGCCGTGAGCCGATACGTTCCCTGCCTGCCCGCCCGTGAAGCGTTTCCGAGGATCACGGGCTGGACGGCATCCGGCGCGGTGTCCGGCGGCGTCCCGTTCTTTTTCCGGAACGGCGCGTACACATCCCACTGACGCAGCCACTCCTTCACGCCTCCGCGCAGCGTAACGGTCCGTTTATCGCCGGCCGCACAGCGGACATAGGTCATCGCATCGGTCTCTCCGTCTACGGTGAGCCGTTCCATGCCGTCCCGCGCGTTCCTGCGGAACGGCGCCGGCACTTCGCCCTGCGCGGGGCAATAGACCATCTCCACACGGCGCAGGTCCCATTCCCTGCCTCTTTCCTCAAAGGCCCACAAATCGGAACGGCCGAGCGCCTCTCTCACCAGTTCGGACAAATCCACCGCGCCGAGCCCTGCCCACAGGCAGCCGATGTGCTCCACCGTCTCTCTATTCTGATTCCAGAGCTTGATTTTCCATCTGCCGCAGTCGAACCCAAGCACGCCCCAGCCCCTCTCCTCTGCGTCAATCCGTGCAAAGAGCGTGAGCACAGCGAAGAGCAGCTTCCATTTGTGCCGTGTCGAGACCGTCCACTCTGTTCTTTTTTTCCGATACGCGCCGCGTTCTTCCGCTTCGAAAATTTCCGTGCGGCGCACCCGGCCGTCTTCGTGCACCGTGAGCCGTTCCCTGACCTTGTATCCGGCTGTCCGTGCCCGGAAGCCGCCCGCCGACGAAGTCAGGCAGAATTTTCTTACCCGCCCGCGGAAACAGGGACGTGCCTCCGGTCCCGCCGTGAGCTGCTCGAGACGCAGAAAAGCGAGGATGAACCACCGCTCCTCTTCTTCCTCCTGCATGGAAGGATCGGTGCACCAGCGGGTGAGATACCGCCATTTCGAAAAAATCGCCGAGCCGAGCAGCGCCGCATCGTGTATGCTGTTGATTCTTAGCGCCAGCTCCTTCGCCTTGAAAAATGCGCGGGACGAATACGCCCGGATGAACGCTTCGCCGCAATCCATGACAAAGCCCAGCCGCTCGCAGCTCTCCCCGAAGGCTTCATTGAGATAAAAAGAAATCGGCAGCGCGGGCGAAGACCCGCGATAGACGCTCAGAAACTGTCCCGCAAAGTCATGAACGGCTTTCCTGTCCATGGTCATCCCCTCCTTTCCTTCCACGCTGTGGAAAACTCACCGGTCCGCCGCGGCGGCGAGCTTCTGATAGAGTTTCATGAGCTCGGCCACGCAGTCGGATTCGGTCATGCCCCGCCAGTTCCACCCGTAGGCGGTCATGACGGCCTTGTCGTTTTCCTGATGGGCGCGGCGCAGGTCCGGCGGCATGGTGAGCTCGTCGTAGAGGTCAGCAAGGCTCGCGTCGGGATAGCGCGCCCGCGCGTCGAGTATGCCCTGCGCGGTCCGCTCGATGGCGGCGCGGTGCGCCTCGTCCGGCTCCGGCCAGGGGAAATTGTTGTACACGATATCCTTCGAATACCGGTAATCGCTTTTCAGCCGTCCCGCGACAACGCGCATCCATGCCATATGCACATTGGATGTTAAAACACCAAAATGAAATTTATTTACCCCAGGAATCAAATATGCCGCATTGCTTGCGATTACATCCTTACTCATAAATCCCATAGGGATATACCGTCTTCGTTCCGAAGATGTTTCCGGTACCATTAAATAATCACAATCCGGCTGAGCAATCTGGCAAAATAACGTCGGTGTTTCCGCAAATTTGCGAGTGGCCGCCGCTTTAGATGCCAAACGCATATCCCTTACCTGTTCAATCCGTTTTTTTACACTTGGACATTTATTAATTTCTGCTGGATTCGCATTCACTAACCATAAACAATAACGTTTTTTCCCTTTAATAAATTCATTCCCGCCAAGATATAAATGAATCCATTTCTCCGCTATCGGTTCCTTTTCTATCAATTCAGCTTTTTCTGACTCCGAAAGAATAAATCCCCCTCCATCTCTTGGCATGCTACCAAATCGCATTTTAGGAACATCACATAATGGAGTGCTTCTTGAATCAATAAAAACTGTCGGTGTATCCATCAAATACGGACTAATATGAATGCATTTTTTGTACTTCCCATTATCTGCAAATAAAAGTTTTTCATTTTCCTTACTAAAAGGTCCTGAAAATCCCACAATCACACAATAGACACTTGCTTTGCTTTTTGATTCACTTTCCCAGATAAAAGTATCATAAGCAAAATCAATATGAATGGGAAAAGTTGTCATTAAATATTTCCAGAAAGTAATTACATGACTTCCCTGACAAATACTGTTTGTTGATACAAAAGCACATTTTACCTGTAATGGCGCTGCAAATTCCACAGCCTTTTTATACCACCCCGTAACATAATCAAATTCCCCTGCTCCTTTTACTTTTGGAAATAATTCACGAATTTCTTTTTTCTGTTCAGTACTCATGTACATGCCGCCAACGAATGGCGGATTACCCATGATGTAGGAAAGCTCCCCTGTCGGGACAACGGTCTCCCAGTCTATGCGGAGAGCGTTCCCTTCGTGGATGTAGGCATTCGTCTTGAGGGGCAGGAAGTCGAGCTCCATGTGAACGATGGCTTCCGTCTCTTTCATCATCTGGCTCTCGGCGATCCAGAGGGCGGTCTTCGCGACGGTGACGGCGAAGTCGTTGATCTCGATGCCGTAAAACTGGCTGATGGAGACGCGGATGGGATTGGCCAGCTCGCCCAGCACCATCTGCCCGCCGGTGAGCTCATCGATGACGCGGTTCTCGAGCCGCCGGAGGGAAAGATAGGTCTCGGTGAGGAAATTCCCGGAGCCGCACGCCGGGTCGAGGAAGCGGAGGCCCGCCAGCTTTTCCTGATACGCCCGGAGATGCGCGTGGCGGGTGCGCTTCGCCGGCTCCCGGAGGATGCGGTCCAGTTCCTTTTTCAGATCTGTCAGGAAGAGCGGGTCGATGACTTTGTGGATGTTCTCGATGGAGGTGTAATGCATCCCGCCGTGGCGGCGCGTCTCCGGGTTCAGGGTGCTCTCGAAGACGGCCCCGAAGATGGTGGGGCTGATCTCGCTCCAGTCGAAGCCTTCGCTGCATTCGTCCAGGAGGAGGGTGCGGATGTCGTCGTCGAGACGCGGGATGGTGATGTGCTCATCGGAGAAGAGGCCGCCGTTCACGTAGGGAAAGGCGAGGAGCTCTTCTTTCTCGTAGGGGTCGCGGTCTTCTTCTTTCGTGTCGAGCATCTGGAAGAGGTCGATGAGGGCGGTGCGCATGTTTTCCGGGCGGAAGCCTTCGAGGTAGTCGTGGAACATGGCGCGCCCGCCGAAGATGCCCGCGTCCTCCGCGTAGAGGCAGAAGACGAGGCGCACGCAGAGCACGTTCAGGCTTTTCAGCGTCTCTTCCTTTTCGGGGTCGATATATTTTTTGAGGAGTGCGTCGTAGAGGCGGCCCACGAGGTCGCCAGCGGCGACGGACACTTCCAGCTCTTTTTTCAGGTGGTCGTCCCCGCTATCCACGAGGAAATTCAGCCGGTAATATTCCTTCGGCAGATTTTCCAGCAGGATCTCTTCCGGCTCGGACTGAGGATGCTCCATGTCGTACACGAGGAAGGAGGAGAAGTTGCACGTCACGATGTACCGGGGCCGCTTCGAGTAGGGCAGGTTCGCCGAGTAGCGCAGGGCCTGCTGGTACGGCGACAGGAGCGAGCCGTCGGACTGCGGGATGGCCTTGCGCAGATTCTTGCCGAGCTCTTTCTGCTCGATGAGGACGTGCGTGGCGGGGATCATGCCGTCGATGAAGCTCGTGTGGTCGAGCATGACCTTGTCTTCAAATTCGATGTACGCTTCGGGTTCCGCTACGCCGTACACGTCCCGAAGGAGAGACAGCCAGAAGGGCTGGCTCTGTCCTTTCTCATAGCCCTTCCCTTTCCAGTAGGCGGCAAATTTTTTCGCGGCGGCGCGCTGTTCGGTATCTGTCATCATCGCAAAGTCTCCTGATTTCCTGATTTCCTGATTTCCTGATTTTTATTTTGCATCCATTGTAGCGGAAAACGAAAAAAACAGCCAGCCCCCACGGCCGTGAGGACGGGCTGTCTATTTATGTATCCGAAAATTCAGTCTTCCACCCAGACTTTCGGCACGCGCTTCAAGTCGCAGAGGATCTCGTGCGGGATGGTGCCGGCTTTGGCGGTGACTTCGTCGATGGTGATCTCTTCATCGCCCTGCCGGCCGATGAGGACCGCTTCGTCGCCGGGCTGGACGTCGTCGCCGCAGGCCACCATGAACTGGTCCATGCAGATGCGGCCCACGATGGGGCAGCGTTTGCCGCCGATGAGGACTTCGCCCTTATTGGAGAGCGCGCGGTGGTAGCCGTCGGCATAGCCGATCGGGATGGTGGCGGTCTTCATGTCGTGGTCGGCCACATAGGTGCCGCCGTAGCCGATGGCTTCGCCCTTGCGGAGGGTCTGCACGTGGGTCACGTGGGAGACGAGGGACATGACGTACCGGAGCGGGAGCGTATTCGTCATCACGTCCGACGGCTGCGGGCCGTAGAGGATGATGCCCGGGCGCGCCAGATTGTGCCAGCTCCGCGGGATGTCGATGACGCCGGCGCTGTTCGCGGAGGAGACGACGAAGTCTTCCGTGATCTTCATGTGGGACAGCGCTTCGTCGAACCGGTCGAGCTGCGCGAGAGCTGCATCCTTTTCCTTGTGGTCGGCGGTCGCCATGTGGGTGAACGTGCCGCGGATGTGGAGATGGGGCAGGCTCTCCAGCTTGTCCCAGAGGGCGGGCACGTCCGCCGGATGGACGCCGATGCGGTTCATGCCGGTGTCGACGGCAATCCACACGTCCATGACCTTCCCCGCCGCGGCCGCGACGGCTTCGTAGGCGTCGAGGTCGACCGTGTCGTCCACGGGGACGATGAGATCGTTATTGACCGCAGTGGGCATGTCTTCCGCCAGCGGCAGGCCGAGCACGTAGATCGGGCAGGTGAAGCCCGCTTCCCGGAGCTCCTGCCCTTCTTCCACGCGGGCGACGGCCGCGGCGCAGTACCCTTCCTCGAGGGCGATGCGGAGCGCCTGCACCGCGCCGTGTCCATAGGCGTTCGCCTTCACTACGGCCAGCACGTTCACTTCTTTCGGCAGATGTTCGCGGATGACCCGCATATTGTGACGGAGCGCGGACAGATTGATTCGGATTTCAGAAACCGGCATACAAAGACCTCCTTACTGCCCCGGCCTTCCGGCCCGGCAGAAATAGTTATAAAAAGTATATGCCCATCATAGCCCGAACGAGGCAAAAAGAAAAGCGGCTATGTCCATTTTTTATATCTGCGATACCGGAAATGCATGTGCCGGCGGAAACGCGCACAAAAAAACAGCGCCCGCAGACGCTGCCTGTTTCAAATATTCCCATCCTCTTCATCGCTCCGGAGGAACGCTTCGAAGACCGTATTCCCCAGCGCCGCGCCGCGGTACGTGAGGAAGATCTGCCCGTCCTTCTCCGCGAGGAGCTTTTCTTTTTTCAGCAGAGCCAGCTCCCGCCCGTACCAGCGCTCGATGGGCGCGCCGTACCGCGCCTCGAAATCCGCGCGGCCGATGCCTTCCCGCATGCGCAGGTGCAGGAAGCAGTACTCTTCCATCTCCTCCGCTTCCGAGAGCCGGTCTTTCTCCATGGGCGCGCCGCGGCCGGCGAGGAGCTCCTTCATATAGCGCCGCGTACCGGGCAGCACCTGCCACCGTTCGCGGCCGATGCGGGAGCACGCCGACGGGCCGAGGCCGAGGTACGGGTCGAGCCGCCAGTATTTCCGGTTGTGCCGGGACTCGAAGCCGGGCCGGGCGAAGCTGGAGATCTCGTAGCGCCGGAACCCGTAATGGGGCGGGATGCGGCACATGGCCTGGTACATGGCCCAGCTCCCGCTTTCCGAGGGCCGGGGCAGCTTCCCTTCGTCCGCGAGCTGGGCGAAGCGCGTCCCCTCTTCGAGGATGAGGCTGTATACGGAGAGGTGCGTCACGGGCAGGTGCATCGCCCAGAGGAGCGACCGCTCGAAATCCGCGGGGCTCTGGCCGGGCAGCTCGTACATGAGGTCGATGCTGATATTTCTGAATCCCGCCAGGAAGGCCCGCTTCACCGCCTGCTCCGCTTCCGCCGCGGTGTGCCGCCGCCCGATGATGCGGAGGAGCCGGTCGTCTTTCGACTGGACCCCCACGGAGAGGCGGTTGATGCCGAGCGCGCGGGCGCACGAGAGATAGCCCTCCGTCATGTCGCAGGGATTCATCTCCATGGTGATCTCCGCATCGTCCCGCACGGCGAAAGAGCGGCGCACGCCATCCATGAGGCGCGCGAGCTGCGCGGCGGAAAGCGCGGACGGCGTGCCGCCGCCGAGGTACACCGTGTCCACCTCCATGGAAAAAGACCTGCGGTATCCCTCCATCTCCCGGAGCATGGCCTCCACATAGGCGTCCGGCGGCAGGGCGGCGTTCGAATAGAAGCCGCAGTACCGGCACCGGCTCCGGCAGAAGGGGATATGCAGGTACAGTCCCAGCGTATCAGTCATTTTTCAGCACGGCCATGAAGGCTTCCTGTGGCAGCTCCACGCTGCCCACCTGCTTCATGCGCTTCTTCCCTTCCTTCTGCTTTTCCAGCAGTTTCTTCTTGCGGGTGATGTCGCCGCCGTAGCACTTGGCGAGCACGTCCTTGCGGAGGGCTTTGATGGTCTCGCGGGCGATGACCTTGCTCCCCACTGCCGCCTGGATCGGCACTTCGAAGAGCTGCCGCGGGATGATCTCTTTCAGTTTCTGGGCGAGCGCCCGGCCGCGGGAGACGGCGCTGGAGCGGTGGACAATGACGGAGAGCGCGTCGATGAGCTCCCCGTTGAGAAGGATGTCGAGGCGCACCGCGTCGCTCCGCTCGTATCCGGCGAGCTGGTAGTCGAGGGACGCGTAGCCTTTCGTGCTGGATTTCAGTTTGTCGAAGAAATCGAAGATGATCTCGCAGAGCGGGATCTTATACTGCAGGTCCACGCGGGTCTCGTCGAGATAGGTCATGGTGATGAATGTGCCCCGCCGGTTCTGGGCGAGCTCCATGACCGGCCCCACCATGTCCGACGGCACGAGGATGTCCACTTTTACGATGGGCTCTTCGATGTGGTCGATCTTGCCCGCCGGCGGCAGTTCCGCCGGGTTGTCCACTTCGATCATCTCGCCGTCGGTCTTGTACACGTGGTAGATGACGGACGGCGCGGTGATGATGAGTTTCAGGTTGTATTCCCGTTCGAGGCGCTCCTGCACCACGTCCATGTGAAGTAGGCCGAGGAAGCCGCACCGGAAGCCGAAGCCGAGGGCGAGCGACGTCTCCGGCACGAATTCCAGCGCCGCGTCGTTCAGGCTGAGCTTCTCGAGCGACTCTTTCAGCTGGTCGTAGTCCTTGCTCTCCACCGGGTAGAGCCCGCAGAAGACCATGGGGAGCGCCTTGCGGTAGCCCGGCAGGGCCTCTGCCGCGCCGCCCTCCGCGGTGGTGATGGTATCGCCCACTTCGCAGTCATGGACGTTCTTGATGCTCGCCGCCACATAGCCCACGGCGCCGCAGGGGAGCTCTTTGTCCTGCTTCGGGAAGGGCGTGAAATAGCCCACCTCAGTCACGGTGTAGACTTTGCCGGACGCCATCATGCGGATATTCATGCCGGGCCGGATGGAGCCGTCCTTCACTCGTACATAGGCGATGGCCCCTTTGTAGGAATCGAAAATGGAGTCGAAGATGAGGCAGCGGAGCGGCTCCTTCGAATGGTCCTCCGGCGCGGGGATGCGCTCCACGATGGCTTCCAGCACCTTTTCCACATTGAGGCCGGTCTTCGCGCTGATCTCGATGGCGTCGGACATGTCGAGGCCGATGACGTTCTCCACTTCTTTCTTCACGCGCTCCGGGTCGGCGGAAGGCAGGTCAATTTTATTAATGACCGGGATGATTTCCAGATCGTGGTCGAGGGCGAGGTATACATTCGCCAGCGTCTGCGCCTGCACGCCCTGCGTGGCGTCGATGATGAGGATGGCCCCTTCGCAGGCGGAGAGGCTGCGGGACACTTCGTAATTGAAGTCCACATGCCCGGGCGTGTCGATGAGGTTCAGCGTGTAGGTCTTCCCGTCCTTGTACTGGTAGTAGAGACGCGCAGACTGCTCTTTGATGGTGATGCCCCGCTCGCGCTCGAGGTCCATCGTGTCCAGGATCTGCGCTTCCATATCGCGCTTCTGCACGGTGCCGGTGAGCTCGATGAGCCGGTCTGCCAGCGTGGATTTCCCGTGGTCGATGTGGGCGATGATGGAAAAATTGCGAATGAGTTCTGTATTCATCGGTGTCTCCTGTGCGAATCCTGAGCGGGCCGCCGCCCGCCTTTCCGTAAACTGTATATCAGAAATCATTATATCATAAGACGTTCTCTCCGCGGCGGCAGGGCATGCAAAAAGCGCCCTGCCGGGCGCTCTCCGCCTTACCGGCGGCCGTCCACCGCGCGGCTCCCGAGGAGGAGCTTCAGCTCCCGCTCCGCCTCGTCCGTGTAGTCCAGATAGAACTGCGGGTCCATGGCGATCTCCTGCCGGGTGCTCTCGATATGGAGGAAAACCGGCGTGCCCCCGTGATGCGCCGCGAGGAGGCGCGCGAGGCCGTCGCTCACCGCCTGCGTCTCATGGCGCGGGTCCACATAGAGGTGCACTTCCGACACGGGATACCGCACGGTCTGCCCCGCCTGTCCCAGAGGCAGGAGCTCTTCTGCGAGGAGGCGCACGTCCTTTTCATTGGCCTGCACGCGGCCCCGCACGTAGACGATGGCGTCCATCTTGTCGAGGACCGGCTTCGCCTTCGCCCAGACCGAGGGGAAGAGCACCACTTCCACGGCGTCGTCGTAGTCCTCGATGGTGGCGTACCCCATGGGCTGCCCTTTCTTCGTGATCTTCCCTTTCACCCGGGCCACCGTCCCGCCGATGGAGACCAGCTTTCCGTCGTACTTCATGGCGTGCCCGTTGATCTCGCTGATGGGCGTGCACCGCTCGAGCACCTTTTTATAATCGTCGAGCGGGTGGCCGCTCACGTAGAAGCCGAGGAGACTCTTTTCCCAGTGGATCTTCTCGGACGCGTCCATGTCCGGCACATCCGGATAGACGAGGGCCTTCGCCTGCGTCTCCTCCCCGAAGAGGCTGAGCTGGCCGGACTCGCGGTCCTTCCGGGCGGCGGACGCGCCGGCCATCGCCTCGGGCAGCACGGCGAGGAGCTGCTGCCGGTTCTGCCCGAGGGAATCCATCGCCCCGCAGCGGATGAGGCTCTCGCAGGCCCGGCTGTTCAGGGTGCGCTCGTCGATGCGCTCGAGGAAATCCGACAGCGACAGGAACGGCCCGCCCTCTTTCCGGGCGGCGATGATGGCGTCCACCGCGCTGTCCCCCACGTTCTGCACACCGGCCAGCCCGAAGAGGATGCGCTGCCCTTCGGCGGTGAAGGTCGCCTCGCTTCGATTGATGTCCGGCGCGGCGATCTCCACCTGGTGGCGGCGGCAGTCCTCGATGTAGCGGCTCACCTTGTTCTTGTCCCCGTTGTAGCAGGTCATCATGGCCGCCATGAATTCCGGCCGGAAGTGCGCCTTGAGATAGGCGGTCTGCCAGGCGATCCAGCCGTAGCACACGCTGTGCGACTTGTTGAAGCCGTACCCTGCGAAATGCACCATCAGGTCGAAGATATGGTTCGCCGTGTCCCGGTCCACGCCGTTTTTCAGCGAGCCGTCCACGAAGAGGTCGCGCTGCTTCTGCAGCACTTCCGGCTCCTTGTGCCCCATGGCGCGGCGGAGCAGATCTGCCTGTCCGAGGCTGAATCCGCCCATGACGGAGGCGATGCGCATGACCTGTTCCTGATACAGGATGACGCCGTAAGTCTCCTTCAGAATGGGCTCCACCAGCGGATGCGGATATTCCACAGGGATCTTCCCGTGCTTCCGGTTGATGAAATCTTCCGCCATGCCGCTGCCGAGCGGCCCCGGGCGGTACAGCGCCACCATCGGGATGAGGTCTTCGAAGCACTCCGGCTCGAGCTGCATGAGAAGGCTCGTGAATCCCGGCGACTCCGACTGGAAGACCCCCACCGTATCGCCCGCGCAGAGCATCCGGCAGGTGGCCTCGTCCCGGCTGGGAAGCGCGTCGATGTCGAGGTCGATTCCCCGGTTCTCCCGGATCATCTCCAGCGCGTCGTGGATGACCGTGAGGTTCCTGAGGCCGAGAAGGTCCATCTTGAGGAGGCCCAGCTCCTCGTCCAGATCTTTTTCATACTGCGTCTGGAGGAAACCGTCCTGCGTGAGCTGGATGGGCACATAGTCGTCCACCGGCGACGAGCAGATCACCACGCCCGCCGCATGCGTGCCGGACTGGCGGGACAGCCCCTCCAGCCGGAGGCAGTGATCGATCATGGCGTGGACGGTGCTGTCCTGCTCGTAGAGCGCGCGGAACTCGTGCGACCCGTCGAGCGTTTTCCGGAGCGTCACGCCGGGGCCGGAAGGCACCATCTTCGCGATCTGATCCACCTCGCCGAGGGGCCGCCCCATGACGCGCCCGACGTCCCGGATGACCGCCTTGGCGGCGAGCGTCCCGAAGGTGATGATCTGCGCCACATGGTCCTGCCCGTACTTCCGCGCCAGATACTCGATGACCTCTCCCCGGCGGCGGTAGCACAGGTCCGTGTCGATATCCGGCATGGACACGCGCTCCGGATTCAGGAAACGTTCAAACAGGAGATCGAACCGCAGCGGGTCCAGCTCCGTGATGTGCAGCAGGTACGACACGATGCTCCCCGCCGCGCTTCCGCGGCCCGGCCCGATGGGGATGCCGTGGGATTTCGCATAGTGGATGAAATCCATGACGATGAGGAAATAGTCGGAGAAGCCCATGCGGTCGATGACGCCGAGCTCGTAGTCGAGCCGCTCCCGCTCCCGGTCCGTCACGGGGTGATACCGCTCGGGCAGCGCGGCCTCGCAGAGCTTCCGCAGGTACGAGCGGGCCGTCTCCCCTTCCGGCACGGCGAAAGAGGGCAGCTTGTGCTCGCCGAAGGCGAACGTCACCTGGCAGCGGTCGGCGATCTTCTTCGTGTTCTCGATCGCGCCGGGGAACTGCCCGAGGATGGCTTCCATCTCCTCGCCGCTCTTGCAGTAAAATTCGTCGTTTGCAAAATGGAAATGGTCGGGATCGTCCAGCGTTTTCCCTGTGGAGATGCACAGCTTGATCTCCTGGCTGCGGGCGTCCTCCTTCCGCACATAGTGGAAATCGTTCGTCGCCACGAGGCCGAGGCCGTATTCTTCCGCCAGCTTCGCCAGCACGGGCCGCACCGCCGCCTCTTCCGGCAGGCCGTGGTTCTGGAGCTCGATGAAATAAGAGTCCCTGCCGAAGGTGTCGATGTAGTATTCGATGACCTTCCGCGCCTCCTCCATGTCGCCGTCCAGGATGGCCGCCGGCAGCTCGCCCGCCACGCAGGCGGACAGAGCGATGATGCCCTCGTGATAGCGGGAAATCACCTCGTGGTCCACGCGGGGCCGATGGTAATAGCCCTCGGTCCATCCCTTCGAGCAGATCTTGATGAGATTCCGGTAGCCCTCATTGGTCTCCGCCAGCAGGATGAGGTGCCCCAGCTTCTCCCGGCCGGTCTTCTCGAAACGGCTTCCCCGGGTGACGTACACTTCGCACCCGATGACTGGATGGATGCCCTGCTTCAGGCACTCCTTGTACAGGTACACCGCGCCGTACATGACCCCGTGGTCCGTGATGGCCAGCGCCGTCTGGCCGAGGCTCTTCACGTACGACACCAGATCGGGGATGCGGCTGATGCCGTCGAACAGGCTGTACTCCGTGTGGACGTGCAGATGAACAAATGGATCCATGATTTCCTCCGACTCCCATCAGAAAAGGCAGGCCCGAGAGCCTGCCATCTGTCATTCCTTTTCTTTTTTCTCCGGACCGGCTTCCACGATATCGCCGTTCTTCTCGGCTTCCTTTTTATCTTCTTCCGACATCTGCGTGCCGTCCAGCACGATCTTCACGCCCATGCGGTCGAGCATGTCGTCGATGGTATAGGTGCTCTTGAACAATTCTCCCATAGCAGCCTCCTCAGATATGATCCTTCCACTGATACACCACTTTTTTGCGGAACAGCCGCCACACGAAGACGGAAAGCGTCCACACGGCGGCCACGCCCAGATAGATCGTGGCCGGCACGGCGTCCATGCCCGCTTTCAGCGCGGCCAGATCCAGCGGGTGGATCTTCGGAATCACCATGACGTACGCCGAGAAATAGATGGCCATCGCAAAGAACGACGACGCGTAGGCCGCGGCCAGACCGGACGCGGGATGGCGGCTCCGGGTGAGGACGAAGGCCGCCGCGAACAGGATCGCCGTCGCGATGAGGCTCATCCAGAAATAGCCGCCTGCGTCCCAGCTCTCGCCCAGCGTGACGCGGAGCGATATGGCGAAAATGATATACGCCACCACGGAGAGGCAGCTCGAGACGAGGAACGCCGCCCGGAACCGCTCGCCGAGCGGATTCACCACTTTCACCGCGCCGTAGAGGCTGCCGATCTGGAAGCACGCCAGCACCGTCCATACAGCGCAGAAGACGCCCGCCAGCGTGAAGAGGCTGCCGTCTGTCATGAGGATGGCCGTGCCGAGCAGGCCCGTCAGGAAAAGCGCCACCAGCGCGAAGACGCTGAGCCCCTTCATCATGGCCGGCGAAGAGCACTGCTTCGTCAGGAAGACCGCGGCCATGCGGAGCAGCGCTCCGCCGCCCACCAGCACGATCATCGTGATATACCACGCGTGGAGCCCGGTGCCCTGCACGTCCGGCAGGCAGATGCTCAGCATGAAAAAGCCCATGAAGAACCACAGTTCATTCCCGTCCAGGCAGGGCCGCAGCAGCGACAGCACCGCCCGGTTCTCCTCCCGGTCGCGCGCCACCAGCGGCGCGGCGAGGCAGAGCCCCCAGTCCGCCGCCTCCAGCACGAGATACAGCGCAAAAAAACAGGACGGCAGCAGCAAAGCCACTACAGATGCCTCCATATGATCCTCTCCTTCTGTATTTGATCGGCCCGGAGGCCGCATCGATGCATTATCCTTCCAAATTATATCACATCTCACAAGATGGAAACATTCCCCGCTGCGCCGGGCCCGCGTCCCGTGCTACAATGAAGAAAACGATGTGCTGAAGAAAGGAGCCTGCCATGCGATTTCTCATTTCCCTCCTGTGGACCGCGCTCCGGAAAGAGGCGGCCTCCCGCGCCGTCCGCGCCGCGCGGCGGAATGCGCCGGAGCTCGTGTGGTTCCTCCCGCCCTTCTCCTGGCTCTCTCTCCTGCGGCATCCGAAGCGCGCCTTCCAGGCGTACCTGTGCTTCCGGTCGGCGGCGCTCACATGGCGCCTCCTGTGCCGCTTGCTGAAACGATAAAAGACCATACCCTGCGATATGGTCTTTTTTAATGGTTATATGCCCTCCGGGAAGCGGCGCACGGTCTCTACGAGGCGGATCATTTTCTTCCGGTCTTTCAGTCCGTCCGTCTCCGCGCCGCTGGAAATGTCCACGCCCCACGGGTGATACGCGAGCGCCGCTTCCAGATTGTCCAGGCCGATGCCGCCCGCCATGAACCAGGGCTTCTTCATGGGCGGGATGAGCGCCCAGTCGAAGGAGCGCCCCGTGCCGCCTTTCCCGTGGTCGAGGAGCAGATAGTCAGCCGCCGTGTCCTGCCAGCGCAGCACGTCTTCCGTGGACTTCACCGACACCACCCGGATGAAGGGGCAGCGGAGCTTCCGCCGGAGCGCGCGCAGATAGTCTTCCGGCTCGTTCCCGTGGAGCTGCACCGCCTGAATGACGCCGCGCGCGGCGAGCGCCTCGATGTGCGCCGGATCGTCGTTCACGAAGACCCCCACAGCCGGGATGTCCGGCCGCAGCGCCTTCCGGATGGCCGCGGCCGCCTCGTCCGTCAGGAAATGGCGGCCCGCGTCGAAGACGAAGCCCACCCAGTCCGGCCCTGCCAGATTGGCGGACTCCGCGTCTTCCACCCGGGTCAGCCCGCATAATTTGATCTTGGTCATGGACGCTTCCTTTCTTTCCCGTCTGCTCCTGCCCTCTCCCGCAGCGCGCGCCGCACCCGGTCCGCCGCGGCGAGAAGAGCCGCCTCCTGCTCTGCGCCGTACAGGAAAAGCGCCGCTTCGAAAGCAAAGGACTGCGCGGCTCCCGGCGGAAAGGCCGCGTCTTCCGGGCGGACCACCGCCGATGCGGTCCCGCCGCCGAACGAAGTCAGGAGCGCCGCCCCGCCGGGCAGGAAGCACACCGCCGCGCCCCGCAGACCGGCTTCCTCCGCTGTGAGCGCCGCACAGCCCGCCTCTTCCGGCAACGCCGCCCGGTACAGGACAGCCGCGCCCCGGCAGGGTGCCGCGAACGGCGCCTGCACGAGAGTGTCCCAGCCGCCGCGCGCGGGATGCCAGAAGACGGGCCCTGCGCCGCACGCCGTGAGGAGCCCGTCCAGCACGGTCCGTTCCTCCTCTGCAAACGTACCGGCGAGGCTGAGGCCGTCCATCACAGGCTGCGTTCCGCACGCCCGGCGGAGCTCAGCCGCCAGCGCGGGGATCGTCCATCCTTCCGTCTGTCCGGACTGCCCCGTGTGATTTCTGCCGTTTCCTGCCGCCATAGCGGTCACCTCCGCTCCCACGGAGCCTGCGGCGGCTCGAATACTGCGCCGGACAGTTTCCGCAGGGACACGGGCTCGCCCACCAGCTCCGCCAGCTTCCGCTTCCGCTCGTCCTGCGCCCGGGCCTTCTCCCCGAAGTTCACCGCGTTGCCGATGAGCCCCACCGCACAGAGATTCGTGAACAGCGACGTTCCGCCGTAGCTGATGAAAGGCAGCGGCACCCCCGTCACGGGGAAGATGCCGATGACCATGGCCATATTCAGGAACCCTTCCACCGCGATGAGCATGGACAGGCCGTACACGAGGAGCGCCGGATACAGGCGGGGGATCTGCCGCGCCATGGAGAAGCCCAGGCACAGCAGGACGCAGAAGAGGCCGAGCACGACGGCCGCTCCGGCAAAGCCCCATTCCTGGCTCCACACAGCGAAGGCAAAATCCGTGTACTGCTCCGGCAGGTACAGGAATTTCGACAGCCCTTCGCCGGCCCCCTGCCCGGTCAGGCCGCCGGACCCCACGGCGATGAGGCTCTGCACCACCTGATAGCCCTGATCGCTCGCATAGGCGAAGGGATCGAAGAGCACCTTCACCCGTTCCCAGCGGTACGGCTCGATATAGGCGAGGAGGAACAGGCCGCAAAACGCCAGCGCCCCCGACCACAGCACGTCCTTCCACGGCGCGCCGCACAGGACGTACAGGAAGACGGGGAATCCGAGGATGAGCGCCGCCGTCCCCATATCCGGCTGGAGGATGACGAATCCCGCGAAGAGGACCGGCACCGCGAGCGGCACGTAGCCGTCCGCCACATCCGTCCACTGCTGCCGCTTCCCGTGGAACGGCTGCTGGAACGCGTAATGGACGAACCCGCTCAGGAACGACACGGGCCGGCCTTCCTTCACCCGGTCGCTCAGGCAGGCCGCCGCCCAGATGATGGCCACCACCTTGGCGAACTCGGAAGGCTGGATCCCCACCGAGCCGAAATAAAACCAGCGCTGCGCCCCGTTCACCACGGGCCCCGCGGCCATGACGAGGATGAACAGCGCGAAGATGGGGAGCGTCAGCATCCGTTTCCACCGGCGCAGCTGCTCCAGCGACAGGATATACCGGCAGGTCCACCAGCCGGCGGCGCCCGCCGCAAAATACGCCAGATGGCGCAGCACGTGATTGTACGGGCTCACGTGATTCTCCAGATTCATGTAGAACGTGGAGCTGTACACATTGAGCAGGCCGATGACGCACAGCATGGCGGCGGCCAGGTAAAACCAGCGGATCAGGACCGGATTGCTTATCCGTTCTCCGTCTCCGGTATCATGGCTGCGAGACGGCATATGCGGTTCCCCTTTCTGCTGAACTTCTCTTCATACTCCGTCTGCGCATCCCCTTCCACGGGATGGGCATGCAGATCGAACGTGACGCTCAGGAAGCGCCAGCGCATCGCGGCGAATTCGTCGATGGAGAACGCGAAGAGCCCCGTGTTGTCTGTCTTGAACCGGAGCTCGCCGTCCTTCTTCAGGAGCTTCGCATACTGCGCGAGGTACCCGCGGTATGTGAGGCGGCGCTTGTAATGGCGCTTCTTCGGCCAGGGATCGCTGAAATTCAGGTAGAAGCAGTCCACCTCTCCCGGCGCGAAGAGCGCGGACAGCTCCTCCGCGTCGATGAGGAGGAGCCGCACATTGTCCAGATGCGGGTCCGATTCGGCGACTTTTTTGCCCGCGTAGTAGAGGACGCCCGCTTCCCTCTCGATGCCGATATAATTCACATCGGGATGCATGGCCGCCATGCGGGCGATGAACTGACCCTTCCCCGTGCCGATCTCCACGTGGAGCGGATTTTCCGGATGCGGGAAAAGGCTGCGCCAGCGGCCGGCGATGCCTTCCGGCGGCGCGAGGAAAAGAAAATCTCCATAAGCCTTGATGGCTTCATCGATCCATGGTTTTCTGCGAAGACGCACGTTGTTCTCCTTTGATTGACTGCTTACTGATTCGTTAGACCCGGCGGGACAGGCTGTCCTGCGTTCAGGCTCCGGAAGGCTCCGGGTAGACCGGCTCCGGCTCGGTGACCTCGTCCTCCGGGAACGTGAGCGCCCGGATGGCCCGGTTCCCGAATTTCAGGCCTTCCTCGTCATCCGAAACCCAGATATTGCCGTACATGGTCATGAGCTGCTCCGGCATCTTGTTGTACCCCTCGCTGAAGAGGTCCGCATGGCTGTCGTAATGGACGGCGCGGAGCCCCATGAAGCCGAGGAAGGTGTCGTACAGCATATCGTTCGTGAAGGGCGTATGGACGCGATGCTTGATCCACTCCATCGTCTCCGGATGATTTTCCTGATACGCGTCCGACGTATAGACCCAGAGCGGCACATGCACCATGGTGAAATCGAACATGTCCGCATTGTGGCCGGGACGCTCCGTCACCTGTTCCCCGTGGTCGGAGAAATAGAGCACGCCGTCCGCGCGGAGCTGATTCACCGCCGTCGTCATGATGCCCTGCATCACGTAGTCATTGTACAGGACGGAGTTGTCGTACTCGTCCGTCATGATCTGCGCGCCAGAGCGCTCTTTGTTCATGTCGATGGGATAATGATAGAACGAGCTCGGGTACCGGTCCCAGTAGCTCACGTGGCTCCCCATGAGATGGATCACGATGAGCTGGCGGCGGTTCTCCGGATCGACTTTCTGCAGGTACGGGATGAGCACTTCGTCGTAGTCCTTCGTGATGACGTTCGTGCCGATGTACTCATTCACCCAGTACTGCGTATCGCACGTGGAGCCGATGGCCCCGATGGGCGTATCCCACACGCCGTACCGCGACTGGTTCGAGATCCAGGTCGTCTTGAATCCGGCGGCCCGCGCCATATCGATGATGGAATACGCGTCCGCCAGCGCGATGTCGTTGTACTGGTTCTTCTCCGTGAGCGCGTAGGTCAGCACCTGCACCGTCTGGGTGTAGCAGGCGTAGGCGTTGTCGAAGAACGTGTAGTGCCAGTCCTGCGACGCTTCCGTCTGGAAAGGCGTCGTCTTCCGCGGATAGCCGTACACATTCATATGATCCCGGTTCAGCGATTCGCCGATGACGAGGATGTACACCCCGTCCGGCACCGACCGCAGCTCCTCCAGCACCGCCGGGTCCGTGACGCGCATGTGCTTCCGGTTCTCCAGGATCTTCTGATAATCCCGGAAACTGTCCAGCGTCTCTTTCGTCTCATACACCACGTGGGCCAGCTGCGTCCCCGCGGCGGACAGCGCGGCGATGCCGCAGTTCGTGAGGAAGAGCCCCAGCACGATGATGCGCTCCGCCAGCGACATGCGCCGCATGCGGATGAAGGAGAGGCGGCTCATGCGGAAGAGCATCCAGCCCAGGCAGATGAGCGCGACGACTGCCGCTGCCAGGCCCGCATAGGGGATGTTCACCCGGATATATTCCATCGCTTCGGACACATTGGTCTGCGCCAGCGCCAGCATCATATTGATGGAGAGCAGCGAATGGGCAACCATATAGTACCCGATGTATGTAAATTGTATGAAAATATACAGGAAGATCAGGCAGAGGCAGATCACGCGCGCCGGCATGCGGCCGCGCCCGGGCAGGAGCCATGCCGCCGTGAGGCACGACAGGAAGAGATAGAGCGGCGTCGACATCTCGAACGTGGTGTCCGCCATATCGAGGATATGATTCGTCTGCGACGCCAGGTACGGCACGACGAGCGACAGCATCCACAGAAAGATGATCGTCGCCCACAGGCTGGCCGCCGCCTTGTACAGGTGCCGGCTGCAGAAAAAGGCCGTGATGAATCCGATCTGCAGGAAAAGGAAGAACATCTTCAGCTGGGAAGAGATCTGCCATCCCCCGGGCGAGCCGAACAGCCAGCTCAGCAGGAACGCCACGGCAAAGGGGATCAGCGTCGCCGCACACCACAGGAGGCGCATCCGTTTCACATATCTCAGCATTTTTTCGTCTCCGATAGGTAAAATGAATTTGACAATTCGCTCTGTATATCAAAATTCTGTCAGTTTTTTGTCCGTTTTTTATTGTATCACATTCTTGTAAAAAAACAGCGCCCTGCAAAGGGCGCAATTAAAAAGAGGGCCGCGGCCCTCTTTATTATTTTTCTTCTTTTTTTGTGTCGCTCAGGAGCTCTCCCCCGACGCCGATATTGTCCAGTTCGCTTTCCTTCAGGAAAACGTAGAACAGCGGCGCGGGCATCTGCATGATGCGGGATGCGCTCTCCGTAAATTCGCGGACGAGCTGCCGCTTCTGCTCCTTCGTGAGATGCGCCGCTTCCAGCGTGATCACAGGCATAAGTCTTCCTCCTTTATCTGATTCCCGTTCCCCGGAGAAGCGCCATCGGATTGTCCCGGAACACCTTCTCCGCCATGGCTGCCGGCAGCTGCGCCTCCATGCTTTCCGCCAGCCGCACCGCGGCGGGCAGCGCTGTGAACGGGCTGTCGCTCCCATAGAGCAGGTGCGCCTCGTCTGTCACCTGCCGCAGCAGGCCGTACTGCTTCGGCATGGAAAAGCCGGCCAGATCGTAATAGAGCTTCGAGAGATCCCCCGCCACGTCGAGGGGCCGGTCCCGGAGAAGCACGGCACCGAGCGCGGCCAGCCGGTCGGACAGGAGCGTGAGGAACGCGCCCCCGTGCGGCACGACGAACCGGATGTTTCCGTATTTCCGCACGGCCCCCGTAATGAGCAGATTCGTCACCGCCCGGGTGGTCTCGAAGAAATAGTCCATGATCGGCGCGGGGACTGCTTCCGCTCCGGGAGCCGGCGCAGGCGGTGCGGTGGGATGGATCGTCACCACCGCCGGCTCCCGGTCCAGCTCCTCCATCACCGGATCGAGCCGCGGATCGCCGAGATAGACGCCCCGGCAGGAAGTGAGCAGCGCGAATCCGCGGATGCCGAGATGCTCCCGGCAGTACCGGATCTCCCGGATGCTGTCTTCCGTCTCCGGAAGCGGCAGGCTCGCCAGAATGCCGTACCGATCCGGGCAGGCCGCCGCCAGCGCCGCGCCGTACTCATTGCAGGCCCGGGCCGTATCCCGCGCTTCCTCCCGGTCCCCCATGTGGAGATGCGGCGACGAGACGGACAGCAGGGCAAAGGAAACCGAAAGCCGCTCCATGCAGGCCTGCTGCCGTTCGGCCGACCACTCCGGCGCTTTCACGCCGTCCGGCGCATCGATGTGATGCCGCGCGAGGAGCGCTCTGTACGCCGGCGGAAAATAATGGCTGTGAAAATCGATCTTTTCCTGCACGGTCCCGCCTCCCTCAGAGGCTCCGGCCCAGTTCGTAGGCCTGGCGCATGGCATCGGACCGGCGCGTCATGCCCGGCGTGCCGCAGCCTTCGCCGAGCACCATGCCCCGGTTGCGGAGGCGCAGGTACCGCACGAGCGTCCGGTAATGCGCGGAAAGCGCGTCGAACGTCCAGCTGTCGCTGTTCCATGCGGCGGCGATGAGCGCGGCCTGCATGCGGCGGCCCTGGATGCTGCTGTTGAACGCGCAGAACCGGTCGATGAGCGTCTTCAGCTGGGCCGACATGCCGTAGTAGTAGAGCGGCGTCACGAAGACGAGCATGTCCGCCGCGAGGATCTGCGGACGGATGGTCTCCATGTCGTCTTTTTGCACGCACGGCCCTTCATAGCCGCAGCGGACGCAGCCCGTGCAGGGATGGATGCGGGCGTGCGCCGCGTCCACCACGCGCACGGTGTGGCCCGCTTCTTCCGCGCCGCGGATGAATTCTCCGGCCAGCAGGTTGGACGAGCCGTTCCGGTTCGGGCTGCCTTCCAGTACGAGGATATTCATGGCCGCCTCCTCAGAAGCTGTCCGCCCACCGGCGGAGCGAATCGGCCGCTTCCCGGCCGCGGAACATTTTCCCGTCTGTCAGGACGGCGCCCGGGCAGTACGGCGCGAGATCGCGGCGCGTATTCCCGAGGCTGCTGCCGCCGGACGTAGCGAAGAGCACCACTTTCTTCCCGGAGAAATCATAGCTTTCAAGGAACGTGCGGATGATCTTCGGCGCGGTGTACCACCAGATGGGGAATCCGAGGAAAATCACGTCGTGCCCCGCGATGTCCGCCTTCGTGTCCGCCAGCGCCGGACGCGCGGCGTCGTCTCTCGATTCCGCCGTGCTCCGGGCATTCTTGTCCGTCCATTTCAGATCGGCCGCGGTATACGGCGCCGCCGGCCGGATCTCGTACAGGTCGGCTCCGGCTGCTTCCGCCAGAGCGGCCGCCGCGCGGCGCGTCGTGCCCGTCGCGGAAAAATAAGCCACCAGTTTTCTGCTCATGCTGCATTCTCCTTCCTTATTCTTTCACCGCTTCGATCGTGATCGTCCCCGTGAGCTGAGAAATCTGATCCAGCCCCGCCGAGGCATGCCCCAGCTCGTACAGGTCGCTGTTCGCGTTGTACCGGTCGAAGAACATCACCACATTGCCCCACGGCGCGTAATAAGCGAGCGTGCCGATCTCCATCTTCGGATGGGGCGTATCCCGAAGATCCAGCGCCTCCGGATAAAAGATCTTTTCATTGGTGCTGAAATCATCCACCGGCACCGTGAGCGGGAGCTGGCGGTACAGCGAATCCGCCGCCGGCGTCCCGTTCAGCGTGAAGAGCACCATGTTCCCCGCGCTGTCGGCGACGCGGATGACCCGCGCTTCGGCTGCTTCGTGTACAGGCGCCGCCTCCTGCGCCGTCTCTGTCTGCTGCGCTGCCGGCTGCGCTGCTGCGGCCGGTTTCTGCGCTTCTTCAGCACTGCATCCCGTGAGCGCCGCCGCGGCGAAGAGCGCGCACAGCGCGGCTGTCCATCGTTTCATCTGGTCTTCCTCCCTTCACTGTTCGAAGCGGATGCCGTGGAGCCGGTACACTTCCGACAGGCTCGGGATATCGAGGATGAGCCATTTCCCCGCATCCATCGCTTCGATGCGCGCCATGTCCTCCCCGCTGAGCGAGAAGTCCTCCACGGCGAAATTCTCTTCGATGCGCTCCGGATGCACCGACTTCGGGATGGCGATGATCCCGCTCTGCCGGAGCCAGCGGAGCACCACCTGCGCAGGCGTCTTTCCGTATTTCGCGCCGATGGCCGCAAGCACCGGGTCCGTGAAGATCCCCCGCTGCCCTTCCGCAAAGGGCGCCCACGCCATGGGCTGCACGCCGTACTCCGCCATGAGGCGGCGCAGCTCCTTTCGCTGGCAGAACGGATGAATCTCCATCTGGTCCACCGCCGGCGCGGTGCGGTGGCTCAGGATGAGATCCGCCAGCCGGTCCTCGAGGAAATTGCACACACCGATGGCGCGGACCTTCCCGTCTGAGAGGAGATCCTCCATGGCGCGCCAGCTCCCGTGGTAGTCGCCGTATGGCATGTGGATGAGGTACAGGTCGAGATACTCCGTCCCCAGATTGGCGAGCGTCTTCCGGAAAGACGCCATCGTCCGCTCGTAGCCCGCGTCCTGGATCCACACCTTCGAGACGAGGAAGAGCTCCTCTCTCGGGATGCCGCTCTCCCGCACCGCTTCGCCCACGGCGCGTTCGTTGCCGTAGCAGGCCGCCGTGTCGATCATGCGGTAGCCGGTCCGCAGCGCGTGCAGTACCGCCTCCCGGCAGACCGCCTCCTCCGTCACCTGAAAGACGCCCAGCCCCAGCATGGGCATCACGGCGCCGCTGTTCAATGTCACTGTATCCATGATGGTCTCCCGTCCTTTCCGCGCCGGCCGGCGCTTTTCCTGTCTTCGTTATACCGCAGAACGGCCTCCATGCATAATGCTTATACAGAATCGCGGCGCATGCCCTGACTGAATGCGGACGCGCAAAAGCCGGACGTCCTGCACCGTCCGGCTTTTGCCTTTTCGTATTTACTTTTTCATGTTGAGCAGCGCGATCTGGCGGAGCCAGTTCTGCACATAGGTTTCCGACAGGCCGCGGTCGCGGAGCTTCGCCACTTCCCGCACCATCACCGGGTCCTGCAGAAGCCGGCGCATGGCCTCCTCGATCCTCGCTTCGTCCTTTTCGTCCATCGCGGCCTCAGGCGTTCTCTCCGCTTTCAAGGAAGGCTTTCGCCCGGGCGATGTTCGCGCGGACCGTGTCGCAGCATGCCTTGAATTCCGCTTTTTCGTCGTCGGGCAGTTCGTATTCCATGACTTCCTCCACGCCGTTTTTGCCGATGAGCGCCGGCACGCCGCAGAAGATGTCCTTCTCGCCGTATTCGCCGTCCAGCGGGCAGCTGCACGGATAGATCTTCCGTTCATCGTGGAGCACTGCTCTCGCCAGCGTCGCCGCGGCGAGGCAGATGCCGTATTCCGTGCAGAACTTGCCGCTGTACGTCACCCAGCCCGCACGGATGGTCTTCGTGCGGATGTCTTCCTTGTCGAACTGGAAGCGCGGGTCCGCTTCCATCTGAACCAGCGGCTTGCCGCGGAAATTCACGAGGGACCACGGCACCATCTGGCGGTCGCCGTGCTCGCCCATCATGAACGCGTTGAACGAATGATGCTCGATGCCCGTCTGCTGCGCGATGGCGCTGATGAGGCGGGACGAGTCGAGGAGCGTCCCCGTGCCGAAGACGCGGCCTTTCGGGAAGCCGCTCAATTTGGAAATGAGGTGCGTCACCACGTCGCAGGGGTTCGTCACGTTGATGAAGATGCCGTTAAAACCGCCGGCCATGACCTTCGGGATGGAGTCCGCCACCTGGCGCACGGTGAAGTGCATCTCGTCGTCGCGGCTGCCCGTCGCGCAGAGAGACACATCGCCCATCGCGTTGATGATGATGTCGCAGTCCGCCAGGCCCGCATAGTCCGAAATCTGGTAATCCACGCGGTGCGGCATGAAATACACCGCATCCATCAGGTCCTGCCGTTCGCTCACGACCTTCGCTTCCTTCGGGTCGCAGATCTTCACCACGTCCGCGATGCCGAGCGTCCCCAGTACGAACGCCACATGCGCGCCTACGTGGCCCGCGCCCAGTACGCCGATCGTTACTTTTTTCTCTGCCATTTCATTTCCTCCTTCACGCCGTCCGGCGGCTCTCATCAAAAAACATATAGAATGTAATTATCATAGCATAATAAAAACTGACCGTAAACCCGAACGGGCGCAATCAAAAACAGCACCCGGAAAGGATGCTGTTCGCGCGTCTTATTTCAGACGGAGACCGAGCTTCGCGCCGAGCGTTCTGTAGCGTTCGATGTCCGTACGGCGCAAGTAGTCGAGCATGTTTCTGCGCTGGCCGACCATTTTCAGCAGGCCGCGGCGGGAATGATGGTCTTTCTTGTGTTCTTTCAGATGTTCGGTGAGGATGACGATCCGCTTCGTGAGGATCGCGATCTGTACTTCCGGGGATCCGGTGTCGCCTTCATGGGTGGCGTACTGTTCGATGACTTCTTTTTTCTGTTCTGCAGTCAGCATAAGTTTCTCCTCCTGTCGGGAAATTGCTGTATCTCTGTAATTCGTCGGAGTACTCGAAAAACCGGGACACAGTTCACATACAAGCAGATTATACACGCTCTCTGCGGAAATTACAAGCGCGGCGGAAGGTCCCGCACCGCGTCTTTCAGGCCCCGGATATACGCGCTGAGCGCCTCGTCCGCCGACGCGCCGTGCTTCCCGATGAGGTCCACCACGCCGCTCCCGGTGATGACGCCGTCCGCGAGGGCCGCCATCTGCCTGGCCTGCGCCGGCGTGTGGATGCCGAAGCCCACCGCGCAGGGCACGTCCGTCACCTCGCGCACGGCCGCCGCCATTTCCTCCACGCCGCCGGAAAATCCGTCCCGCATGCCCGTGACGCCCATGGACGACACGAGGTACACGAAGCCCGACGCCGCCCGGGCGATCGCCTGGACCCGCTCCCGGGACGTGGGAGCGATGAGCTGGATGAGGGAGACGCCGAAGCGGTCCGCATGGGGCCGCACCTCGCCCTGCTCCTCCAGCGGCAGGTCCGGGATGATGACACCGGAGACGCCGATGGCCGCGCACTCCCGGAAGAAGCGCTCCGCGCCGTAGGAGAAGACCGGATTATAATACGTGAGGAAGACCAGCGGGATGGACGACGCCTTCCGGATGGCCCGCGCCTCATCCAGCGCCTGCGGCAGGTGGATGTGGTGCGCGAGCGCCCGCACGTCCGCCTCCATGATGACCGGCCCGTCCGCGACGGGGTCAGAAAACGGCACGCCGATCTCGATGATGTCCGCGCCGGCCTCCTCCATGACCTTCACATAGCGCACGCTGTCCTCGATGGACGGATCGCCCGCCGTCAGGAAGGCGATGAGCGCTTTCCCGTTTTCAAAAGCCTGTTTCAGTTCGTTCATGATGCCCTCCTCAGTCCCGCAATGCTTCCCCGCGGTAGCGGGCGATGGCCGCCACATCTTTGTCCCCGCGGCCGGAAATCGTAACGGCCATGACGCTCCCCGGCGGCAGCGTCTTCGCGGTGCGGACGGCTCCCGCCACGGCGTGCGCGCTCTCGATGGCGCAGATGATGCCCTCCGTGCGCGCCAGGTATTCGAAGGCCGCGACCGCTTCTTCGTCCGTGACGGCGATGTACTCCGCCCGGCCCGCCCTATGGAGCTCGGCGTGCTCCGGGCTGACGCCCGGGTAGTCCAGCCCTGCGGAGATGGAATATACTTCCGTGATATTTCCGTCCTCATCCTGGCAGAAGAGCGATTTCATGCCGTGGAAGACGCCCGTGCGGCCCCGCGCCATGGTCGCCGCATGGTACGGCGTGTCCACGCCCTTCCCGCCGGCCTCGCAGCCCACGAGCCGCACGCCTTCATCCTGCACGAAGGGATAGAACGTGCCGATGGCGTTGCTCCCGCCGCCTACGCAGGCCACCACCGCGTCGGGGAGCCGCCCTTCCCGGCGGAGGAGCTCTTCCCGCATCTCCCGGCCGATGCAACTCTGGAAATCCCGCACCATCTCCGGGAACGGCGCCGGCCCCACCGCCGAGCCGATGAGATAATGCGTGTCCCCGCAACGGGCGCTCCAGTCCTGCATCGCCGCGTTCACCGCATCCTTCAGCACGCGGGAGCCGGTCTTCACCGCGTGGACCTTCGCGCCGAGGAGCCGCATGCGGTACACGTTGAGCGCCTGCCGTTCCGTGTCGATCTCGCCCATGTAGACCTCGCACTCCATGCCGAAGAGCGCCGCCACCGTCGCCGCCGCCACACCGTGCTGGCCCGCGCCGGTCTCCGCGATGAGCCGCGTCTTTCCCATGCGCCGCGCGAGCAGCGCCTGCCCGATGCAGTTGTTGATCTTGTGCGCTCCCGTGTGGTTCAGGTCCTCCCGCTTCAGGTACACCTTCACGCCGAGGTCGGCGGACAGGCGTTTCGCCTCGTACAGGAGGGACGGCCGCCCCGTGTAATTCCGGTTCAGGTCCGCGAGCTCCGCCAGGAACTGCGGATCGTTTTTATACGTTTCATACGCCTCTTCGACGCGGAGCACCTCGCTCATGAGCGTCTCCGGCACATACTGCCCGCCGAATAGTCCGAATCTCCCCTTCATCTGTTTTCCCTCCGTTCTTCCCGATTCTCTTCGATCAGCTGCCGGAGCAGCGTACCCCGGTCCGCCGCCCGCATGAGCACCTCGCCCATGAGCACTGCGTCCGCTCCGGCCTCCCTCATGCGCCGCACGTCGTCCCGGCTCATGAGCCCGCTCTCGGCGACGACGAGGACGCCCTGCGGGACCTGCGGCCGCAGCCGCTCCGTGAGCGACAGGTCCAGCGAGAAATCCCGCAGGTCCCTGTGATTGATGCCCACGATATCCGCCCCGGCGGCGAGCACCCGGTAAAGCTCTCCTTCGCTGTGCACCTCCGTGAGCGCCGCGAGGCCCAGCGTTTCCGCCCGGCGGAGCAGGCGGACCAGCTCTCCGTCCGTAAGCATCGCCGCGATGAGGAGCACCGCCGACGCCCCGGCGAGCGCCGCCTCCTCGATCTGGCATTCGTCCGTGAGGAAATCCTTCCGCAGCACCGGGATAGCCACTGCGGCGGCCGTTTCCCGCAGATACGTCAGAGAGCCGAGGAAATGGTCCGGCTCCGTGAGGCATGATACTGCTGCCGCTCCCGCCGCCTCATACTCTTTCGCGATGGCCAGATATGGAAAATCCTCCGCGATGACGCCCTTCGAGGGGGACGCCTTCTTCAGCTCGCACAGGAGGGACAGCCCCGGCGCGGCGATCCGCTCCCGGAAGCGCCGCCCGCCGTCCGTGCGGAATCCTTCCGCCGCTTCATGGAGGCGCGCGGCCCGCCCGTCTCTTTTCATCTCTGCGGCGCGCCGCCGGGACGCTGCCGCCAGCCGTTCTAGGATCATACGGCCGCCTCCTGCGACGCCCGGACAAAGGCGTGCATCGTCTCCCGCGCCCGGCCGCTGTCGATGAGTGCCGCCGCCAGCGACACGCCCCGCGCGATGGACGCCGTGCGTCCGCTCACGTAGAACGCCGCCCCCGCATTGAGAAGCACCGCGTTCCGCCGTGTCTCGTACACCCCGTCCCGCCGGCCGGAGAGCACTGCTTCCGTGATGGCCGCATTCTCCGCCGCGTCCCCGCCGACGAGGTCTTCCTTCCGCCCGCGGGCGAGGCCGAAATCCTCCGGCCGGAGCCTGTACGTCCGGCGCGCGCCGTGATTCAGCTCGCACACCTTCGTCTCCGCCGACGGCGAGATCTCGTCCATGCCGTCCAGCCCGTAGAAGACGAGCGCCCGCTCCGTCCCCAGCCGGTCCAGCACCTCCGCCATGGGCTCCACCAGCGCCGCATCGTACACGCCGATGCAGTCATACGCCGCGCGGGCCGGATTCGTGAGCGGCCCGAGAATATTGAAGATCGTCCGGATGCCCAGCTCCTTCCGCACCGGCCCCACATATTTCATCGCCCGGTGGTACAGCGGGGCGAAGAAGAAACACATGCCCACCGTGTCCAGCAGGTGCGCCGCCGCATCCGGCTCCTGCCGGATATTCGCGCCCAGTGCCTCCAGCACGTCCGCCGCACCGCACTTCGACGACGCCGCGCGGTTCCCGTGCTTCGACACCTTTACGCCGCCCGCCGCGGTGACGAACGCCGCCGTGGTGGAAATATTGAACGAATTCGACCCGTCCCCGCCGGTGCCGACGATCTCGAGGAGCCGCCCGGGGTACGACATGGGGAGCGCGTGGGCCCGCATGCCTGATGCCGCGCCGGCGATCTCTTCCGGCGTCTCCCCCTTGAGCTTCATCGCCGTGAGGAACGCCGCCGTCCGCGCCGCGCTCACCGTGCCATCCATCATCTCATAGACGCTCGCCTCCGCCTGCCGGAAGTCAAGGTCCCGTTTCTCTGCCAGTAATCTGATTGCTTCGGTAATCATGATATGCCGTCCTTTCTTTTACAAAATCGTTCCGCCTTTCATAAAAGAAGCCCGGCCATCGTCTCATCGCATCCATGCTGCTCTCCCTTCCGGGACGGCCAACAAAAAATCCGTCCCTGACAATCTTGTCAAGGACGGATACAGTATCTCCGCGGTGCCACCTTGCTTCAGGATTTGACTCCTGCACTTTGTCGGGATACCATCATATCCCCGGCTACTGACGTAAGCCTCACGTCGCAGGATACTCGTTCCCTTTCCCCTGCGCCCTCAGCGGTCCATTTGACAGTCTGCGTTCTGCTGGATTCTCATTCTCCCAGCTCCCTGTAAGTGCACGATCCGCCGTTATCTCCGCCTCTGCGGTTTCTCTTCCGATTTCTCAGAAGAAATAGGTATTGTTGTATGAAGTTGTTCTCATACTACAGGAACAGAGAAATTTTGTCAAATGATTCTTTCGCGAATGTTCTGATCAAAACATCCCTGACAAAAACCCGCCAACCACTACAACTTTGTCTTTATCCATATGTTTTAAGGCATCAGCCGCTCGTTTATTTCCCTGCGCTGCTGCTTTTTCAAACCATTTTCTAGCCTCTTTTAGGCTTTTCTTTACGCCATTTCCTTCGTAATAACATTTCCCCAAATTATTTTGCGCTACAGAAAAACCTTTCATTGCAGCCTGCTTAAACCACGAAACCGCTTCGTCATAAATTTCTTTTTGATAATAGTAACTTCCAAGCTGATTTTCCGAAAGCCAAAACCCTTCATCAGCGGATTTCGTTAACCACTCCTTTACCTTCTTTTCATTCTTCTCCACACCGTACCCTTGCTTATACATTTGTGCTGCTTCATTCTGGGCCATCAAATCCCCCTTCTCTGCCAAAGTTATGATCTCTACGACACATTCCTCTAACAGTTTTTCCCTTTTATTAGAAGTTTTAGGAAGTGATACCGCATAATGAATCATTGCAAGTGGATCATCAGCGTCTGCGCCTTTTCGCCACCATTCATCTGCTTGTACAGGATCTTTCTTTTCTGGCACATATCCAAAAGCACAGTATTCGCCAAGAAAATACATAGCACGACCATTCCCTCTATCCGCCAGCTTCGTAAAAATTTTATAAGCTTCTTCTAGTTGATAACTAAAAAAGAATTCTTCCGCGGATTTTAATTGTAAAACGTCTTCTTTATTACTCTCTTCTTCCTCATGCGATTCCGCTTTAGATGAAATTTGTAATTCTTTCTCTTTTACATTAGTTTCACTTTCAAGCAAAACGGTATCTGCGTCTTCCAACGAAATGAGAAGATGCTCTTCATCAGCCTGTTTCAAATTGTACAGGAGGTCCAATACCATATCGAAGCTGTCCAGCTCCAGATTCACATCCACGCCCGCCGCGTCGCGAAGGTAACTAGCCGTGAGGTCGCGGCTGATGGTTTCCGCCGTGATGGTGCTGTCGTATTTCGACACATAATCTGCCACGGTGTCTACCGTGTATTTTTCTTCGTTCTGCAATGCGTCCATTTTCTGGAGGCCGCTCATGGCGATAAGATAGCCCGGGTCGGACACGGGACGGATGCGTTTCCCGCCGAGGAGTTTATCTTTCAGTACATCACTTTCCGCAATTTCTTCCAGAATCGCTCCGTAATTCACCTGCGACTTCGGCTCAATGTCGATAGTTGCCATGGCTGCCTTCAGGAGAAGCAGGTCAGATGTGGAATAATCGCCGCCGGTAATGTCATAGAAATCGCGCACAAGGCAGACGATTTTCTTCGCGTCGTCCATATCCGTGTATTCTTCGCCGTTGAAGTCCAGATATTCGATGGAGTTCTGCCACGTAAGGAGCTTCACGTTCCGCTCTACCTTGTCCATGCGCATTTCCAGACGAACCATTTCGTTCCGGTTATGCTTGAAGAATTTTTCCAGCCCTGTGAAAATCATCTGGAAGCCCTCGCCCACGGATTGCATAGATGCATTCAACTTGTTATTCACCGCCGTGATGAGGTCGAAGCTCATGAGATTCTGTTCGGCCAGCTTCTGCAAGGTCTGCTGCGAGGCGTACTGCGCCGCGGCGCGGCTGCTGTTAATCTTATTCTGCAGTTTCTGGTTGCTGCCGGTGATGTTGCCGATAAACCGACTAAAGAATCCTTTGCCGGCAAGCTTTGCGCCTGCTTCGTCCGCTTCAGTCATGGCGGATACGCTCTCGAAAACGAGCCGGTTGATTTCTTTCCGATTCGCCTTATGCGCTTCGATGATGCGGTCGATCTCCGTATTGAGTTCCGTCTTTTCGTCCGGCGTGAGCACTTCCGCATCCACCAGCGACAGTTCCTTCTTATTTGCCATTCTCTTTTTCCCCCTCTGTCCAGTGTTTCATCTGTTCCATGGCTTCTGCCTGTTTTTCCCGGAGCACGCGCATGGTTTCCTCATGCTTCGCTTCGGCATTTTTGATTTCCAGAAGGTCGCCCTCCTGCTGTTTCGTGACGATATGCATCTGCTTTGTGGCGTACCACGCTTTTTTCGCGGCCGGTTTAGACACTTCCCGGCCAAGCACGGCCCGCGCCACCGCCTGCGGGTCCGCTTTTTTCCGCGGAAGCAGCGCGCTTTTTCCAGCGGCAGTCCGCGCAAGGATACGTTCGAGGCTTTGCGCAGCCGCCCGACCGCGGGGTACTCTCACCCGCACGCGGAAGCCAACCACCCGGCGGATGAGCGTTGTCAACAAATCGTCTGCAAAAGCCTCCCGGTTGTCCGACGCGTACATATCCCTCAATTTGTCCTGAATAAGCTCCCTCTGCAAATCGTCCAGCACGATGGACAATTCTTCTTCACTCAGAAGGTACTGCTGCGTAAGAGGCACGATGCGGCTCTCGAGGATGCCCACCATCTGTACCGCATCGTCTTCGATAAGCGCATCCATGGCGGCTTTCGTGGCGCTTCCGCCCGCCGCGCCGCCGGTCATACCACCCACTACAGCTCCCACTTTTGCTCCGATGGCCATCCCCGCCGGTCCTGCTATAGCCATACCTAAAGCAGCCCCTGCATACGCACCACCGGCTCCACCGAGTAGACCGCTCCCGACGCTCCCTGAAAGTATGGTCATGTTTTTGAATAACTGCTTCCCGGAAATACGTCCCCTAAAGCAATTTATAATATCCCCCGACGACATGACGAGCACCGTAGCCGCTGCGGCGATGACCTGAGAACGGATGGCTGTCGCCAGCATGTCTTTATTGACCGTCTGCGCTGCATTCCCGCTGCGAAGTGCAGGCAGCATTTTTTTTGCCGAACCCTTCGGCAGGAGATCTACCATAGCCCGCGCCGGCACCTGCAGCAACTTGGCTGCATTGGTCCGGAAAAGCTGCGCCGACAGCACATAGGAAGCGAATCCCACGCCGCCCGCCTGCAAACCGGACACGAGCGCTTCGTCCATGGCCTGCTGCACATCTTCGCCGTCCCAGATGGCCTTGGCAAAGACGATGGCTCCGGAAATTCCCAGCGCACTCAATCCGACGATTGCCCCTTTTGCCGAATCAAACAGGATGGAATCAATATTGCCCGCTTTAGCAATATTGCAAGCCGTCTTATAATCAATACGCCCTTTTCGTACCAATTTGACGGCGTCATCGGGATTCGTTACACCGGGCACACGATTGTCCTGAATATATTTCCGCATGAGCTCGACAGCTTCCTCATATTGATCACTGGGCACTTCCACCTGCATAAGCTGCCCTGTGTCTTTATCAATATAACGATATTTTCCTCCGCCTGGATTGAATGCATTCCGCAGAGAATCTGCCGCGCTCTGGCAATATTTACACTGCACAAGCTGACCATTGACCCAGCGGTCCGCGCCGTTTTCTGCATTGTCATTACCCACAATGTGGGAATCTACGCCGTGCATCCGGTCGAGTAAATCGTTTGCCATTTCCGCGGCGTAGCCCGCGCCCTGCTCCGCATTGAGGCGGTTCAGCGCCACGGTCTGCCGCCCCGCTTCCTGCGCTGCCCCGGAGGACAGTGCCATATCTTTTGCCGCTATTTCTTCGGAAACAGCCGGCGCAGATTCCTGACTGCCCCCTCTGCACCAAATTCTGCCGTTTCTTCCGGAATCAGCCCGAACACATCGTCGGTCTCTTCTTTCGTTTTGCGGTTCCGATATTTGGCTGACTGGAGCACATTGCCTCGGCCGTTATAGGTCTGTTCTTTTTTCTCGTCCATAAACGCCTCTCAAAAAATGTTATAAGCACCTTTATTATGCGCCGCTAAAATTTTGCCTGTCAAGCCGATAAATCGGAATCCCGATTTTTCTGCATAAAAAAAGACCGCGCTTGCGGTCTCTGGAAATTCAGACGGTCTCACTGACCCACCGGTCGAGCATCGGCCAGCGAAGGAGGATATGCTGGGCGATGAGGCCGGTGAAAGCGCCGGCGATGGCGCCGGTCAGGGCGAGGATGGGAAAATAGGCGGCGACAGAGCTGGTGCCGAGAATGAGAATGGCCGCGGCGATCTGGCCTGCATTGTGGAGCACGGCTCCCATGATGCTGGTCAGCCAGAGCCGCCGGAGCGGAAGCACATGCTTCAGGAGAAGCATGCCCGCGAGGCAGCAGAGCCCGCCGGCGAGGCTGTAGAGAAGGGCCGCCGCCTGCCCGGCGAAAATCGCGGCGAGAAAGATGCGCGCGAGGAGAATCATGAGGACCTCGCCCGGCCGGAAGCGGTACGCCGCGTAGACGGTGACCACGTTCGCCAAGCCGATCTTCACTCCGGGAAGCGGCAGCGGCGGGGGCACCTGCATCTCGATGACGAACAGGATGAGGGAGAGCCCCGTGAGCAGGGCCATTGCATTCATCCGCCGTATGGACATGGCGTTCCCTCCTTTCTTCCGTTCAGTCCGCCCACTGGATGACCAGCCGATGCGGCAGGCACACGATGGGCAGTCCGCCTTCGATGAGTTTCCCCGATCTCACGCAGATCTGGTCGGGGCAGTCCGCCGAGAGCATGCGGATCTCCCCCGGCGCGATCAAAATGGTATTCGTATGGCCTTCCCAGGAGACGGTCATGCGCTCTTCCGACCGGACGGATGACAGGTCCACCGTGCGGAGCACCCGGCCGTCCTGCACGATTTCCGCCCGCTGCCCCGCCGGCTCCGAGCCGCACGCCCCCGTGAGGAGCGCCGCGCTCATGAGAAGCGCCAGTCCGATCGTCCGCCGTCCGTTCATCGCCGCAGCACCTCCGCCTCTTCTTCCGTATAGTCAGGAAGGATGGAAAACCGGCCGGCCAGCCCTTCGGTCACCGTGATATGCCGGCCTTCTTCTATGAGGATCATATCAAATCCACCGTGCGCCCGCCAGAACGCCGCGGCCTTTTCCTTGCCCATCACGAAGAGCGCCGTAGAGAGCGCATCGCACACGAGCCCGTCCTGCCCCACGATGGTCACGGAAACGAGTCCGTTCTCCGCGGGATACCCTGTAGCGGGGTCGATGATATGGTGCCAGCGGCGGCCGGATTCATCCGTGAAATACCGCTCGTAGCTGCCGGAGGTGACAACCGCCGCATCCTGTACGGAGAGCATGCCCGCGTAGCCTTCCGCATCAGGCGCACGGAGGCCCACCCGCCAGGGCGTGCCGTCCGGCCGGCTGCCCACCGCCTCGATGTTGCCCCCAAGACTCAGGATGGCCGAGGTCACGCCGCGGTCCCGCAGGACCTGGCCCGCTTCCCGGCCGGCGTAGCCTTTCCCCACGGCGCCGAGGTCGATCTCCATCCCCGGCTCGAGGGTGAGGCTTCCGTCGTCCAGCCGGACCCGCGTCCAGCCCGTGCGGGCCAGCGCCGCCCGGAGCGCCGTTTCTTCCGGCACCTGCTGATGGTCTTTTGTGAAGCCCCACGCTTCCACGACGGGATAAATGGTCGGGTCCAGCGCGCCGCCGGTCTCTTTTGCCGCGGCAAGCGCGAAGCCCACCGCTTCGGCAGCGTCTCTGCCGAGCGGCACCGCGTCGTCCGTGCGGTGGTTCACGCGCCAGATGTCGCTGCCCTCACGGGTGACGGAGAGCTCGTCCTCCAGCGTGCGGATGCGCGCTTCCGCCGCCTGCATGGCTTCCTCCGCCCGCGGGCCGTAAGCGATCATCGTCATGTAGGTGTCCATGGCGAAGAAATCGCGGCTGTGTTTTTCCGCCGCCTCCCCGCCGCACCCCGCGAGGACGAAGCACAGCGCGCAGAGGAGGAGCCAGAGCCGGCGCATCACCAGCCTGCGCTTTCGAGCCACTCGTCGATGCGCGGCTCGGCGCTGTCCACATCAGGACGGTATACGCCGATGGGCCGCCCCACGGTCGCCGAGGCCGGCAGCGCTGCCCGCAGGTCGTCCACGCTCTCCGCGAGGCCGCCCGTACCGTGGGCGCAGAAAGGAATAACCGTCTTCCCGGAGAAGTCATAGCTCTCGAGGAAGGTCATCACCGGCATGGGAAGCGTGTACCACCAGTTCGGGTAGCCGAGGAAGATCACATCGTAGTCGTCCATATGGGCTACGTGGTCCGTGAGTTCCGGCCGCGCGCCGCTCTGCTTCTCCTCCGCCGCCCGGTCGAGGCATTCGTCATAATTGCTGGAATAGGGCTCCTTCACGCGGATGGAGAAAAGATCGCCGCCGGTCCGCTCCTGGATCCAGCCAGCCAGCTTCGCCGTATTGCCCGGCGGGAGCACGCTCGCCGACGTGGACGCGTCCGGATCGACCGACGACGGGTCGTCCACATGGGTGTTTTCCGCCCAGGTGAAATAGGCGATGAGGACTTTGTGTCCTTCCTGCTTCTGCGCGCCGCCCGTCCCAGCCGGCTCCGCCGCCTCGGCGGTCTGCACGGGCGCCGCCGGTCCCGAAGCCGACGGCTGTGCGCCGCATCCGGTGAGCGCCGCCATGAGCCAGGCGGTCAATGCCGCGGCCATCCACTGTTTCATAGGTCCTCCTTTCCGGGGCTCAGCCCTTCACATAGACGGTATGCACCCAGTCCTTCACGGCCTGTTCCGAAGAGGGGATGTCCGTGGACTTCAGGTGATACCCTTCCATGACGGACGCGCCCGGCTCTGCCTGCCGGATCGCCTCCACTGTTTCCGCCAGTCCATTCACGCCGGACGTGCATACCGGGATGATGGTTTTTCCGGTGAGGTCATACGCATCGAGGAACGTGTACACCGCCATGGGCATATCGTTCCACCAGTTCGGATAGGCGAGGAAGATCACGTCGTAATCCGCCATATGGTCCACCGTCCCCGTGATGGCGGGACGCGCGCGGTCCGCTTCTTCTTCCGCCGCCCGGTCGAGGACTTCCTCATGCACATTGGAGTACGGCTCCGCCGTGCGGATGGAGAAGAGATCGCCGCCGGTCTCCTGCTGGATCCAGCCGGAGATCTTCGCCATATTGCCCGGCAGGAGGACGCTCGCCGAAGCGGGCATGTCCATGTCGAGCTTTGCCGGATCTGCTTCCGGCGCGTTCTCCGCCCAGGTGAAATACGCGATGAGG
Source organism: Veillonellales bacterium (assembly GCA_944390485.1). Lineage (GTDB taxonomy): Bacteria > Bacillota > Negativicutes > Veillonellales > Dialisteraceae > UBA1822. The sequence continues at coordinate 66,208 of CALXPQ010000001.1, read as the reverse complement.
ACTTTGCCGCGGGCCGCCTGTGCCTCGCTCTGCGCCGCCGGGGCCGCCGTCCCGTTTTCTGCCGGCGCGGGATTTCCTCCGCACGCCGTCAGCTGCAATGCCAGAAGGGCGGCCGCAGCCGCCGCTGCCCATCGTTTCATCGTTTCCTCCTCTGCATCTGCCGCGCCCGCGCCATGGCCTGCCAGCCCAGCCAGATACCGAGCGCCATGATCGCGGCGTGGTCGAAATAAAACAGGAATCTCGATTCCTTGAAATCAAAGAAGACAAATTCGCTCTGCAGGAACAGGTAGCCGATCCATCCGCGGCTCCAGAAGGCCCACGCCCCGTAGAGAGCCAGGAGCGCCGCCCCGAGGGAGAGCGCCTTTTTCAGCCGGGGCCCCGCCTTCCGCGTCATGGAGGCGAACATGTCGCCGTGGAGCCCCACGTGGAAGCTCATCACGAGGAACCCCCAGTACGCCGCCGCCATGTGCATTTCCCGCCCGAGGGTCATGCTGCCGAGCCTAGGCAGGAAATCCAGCGTGGGCCGCGCGAGGATGAGGCTGCTCCAGAGAAGAGCCAGGATCACCGCGAGGAGGCAGAGATTGGACCCCGCCTGCAGGCGGCGCACCGCGTTCCAGCGGCCCCGCCGGAGCGAGGGCGCCCACTGCCGGTTCAGCCAGTGGTGGAAGGCGAGCAGCAGGAAAAACGCCAGACCCGCCGCCATATGCGCCGTCATCCCGAAGAAGGGAAAGCCCATGAGGAAGAACAGGCAGACCGTCATGCCGGCATCCGTGAGCCGGCGCACGCGCGCGCCGTTCATAGCTTACTGCGCCAGGTGTAGGGACTTCACCCAGTTCGTCACGGCATTCTCCGCGTTCGCTGCCGAAGACGCCCCCACATGGAATCCGTCCATCACCACGGCGTTCGGCTCTGCCTTGCGGATGGCCTCCACCGTATCGGAGAGCGCGCTGCCGCCGGAGGTGCAGAAGGGGATGATGGTCTTCCCGGAGAGATCGTACTCATCGAGGAAAGTATAGAGCGGCATGGGCATGTCGCCCCACCAGTTCGGATAGCCGAGGAAGATCACGTCATAGTCCGCCAGATTCTGGATGTGCGTGGCGAGGGCCGGGCGGGCGCCCTGCTGCTGTTCTTCCCGCCCCAGATCGACCGTGGCCTGATAGGTCGGCGGATAGGGCTTTTCCGTGCGGATGGAGAAGAGGTCGCCGCCGGCCGCTTTCTGGATGTCCCGCGCGACAAGCCCCGTATTGCCCGTCATGCCGTCCGCGGTGGGCTGCACGCTCGCCGAGGCGGAAGCGTCTGCCCCTGCGGGGAGCTCCGCATTTTCGCCGTAGGCGAAGTACGCGATGAGGATCTTGTGCGCGCCCTGCGGCACCTGCGCAGTCTGCTGCGCGGAAGCGGCCGGGGCCGCGGAAGAGGAGGCGGAGGGCTCCGCACCGCCGGAAGCGCAGGCCGTGAGCGCCAGCGTCAGCGCCGCGGCGGCTGCCAATGCACTGTACTTTTTCATGATGGTTTCTCCTTTCTAATGATAGCTTTTCCGCTATCCTTCATGTCTGTATTATAGAAGAATCTACATCCATGCTTCCAATACTTATCCCATATACGGCTGTATGCTTCCGGCGTATCGTTTCTGCCGGCCGGCGCATTGACACATTCCCTTTCAGCCTCTACCATACAGATATCGCATCCGGCGGCCTCTACGAGCCGCCCGTTTCAAAAAAGGAGACCCCCTCATGGATCAGGACCTGAAAATACAATTGAACGCCGCGGCGGACCGCCTCTGCCGCGCCTCCGAGGGCCTCGCGGCCAGCGCGTACGCTCTCAGCGAAGACGTGAAGACCGCAACGCCCGCCCTGCGGGAAGCGGCTTCCATCGGCGTGTGGACCGGCGGCAATCCCGCGCTCGCCGGCTGGGAGAACCGGACCGCCGTCCTCGTCCTCGCGTTCGGCACGACATACCGGGAGACCCGCGCGAAGACCATCGAAGCGGTGGAGGACGCCATCCGCCGGGCCCACCCGGACTTCCCCGTCTTCGAGGCGTACACGAGCCACATCATCATCGACCGGGTCTGGAAGAAAGAAGGCATCCGGAAACTCACGCCGGAGGAGGCACTCGAACGGCTCGCGGCGGAGGGATACACCCGCGCAGCGGTGGTGTCTCTCGATATCATCCCCGGACTGGAATACGATTACAACCGGCTCGCCGTCCGGCGGTACGCGGACCGCTTCCAGGCGCTCTCCCTCTCCACGCCGCTCATGTACTATCAGGGCACGGAGGGCCGGCCGGATCAGGTGGTGGAATTCCTCCGCGCGCTGTCCGGCCAGCTCCCGCCCGCCGGCCCGGAAGAAGCGGTGCTCCTCATGGCGCACGGCACGCCCCATCCGGCCAACGCCTACTACGCCGTCATCCAGGACCGCATCCGCGAGCTCGGCCTGAACCATCTCTTCGTCTACTCGGTGGAAGGCCGGCCGGATCTGGACGACGTGATCCCCCGGCTGAAGGAAACGGGCATCCGCCGCGTGACGCTCATGCCCATCATGCTGGTGGCCGGCGATCATGCGGTGAATGATATGGCCGGCCCGGACCCGGACAGCCACAAGAGCCGCCTCGAGGCGGAAGGCTTCGCCGTCAGCGCCTGGCTCCACGGCCTCGGCGAGAACCCCGCCGTCCGCGCGCTCTATGTGAAGCGGGCGGACGAGGCCGTCGCCGCGCTGCGCACGCTGGGAACCGCAGAAAAATGAGCACACGAAAAGCTCCGGTCAAAATGACCGGAGCTTTTTTGCTGCCTGCCGATGAAACGGTCAGTCCTTCAGGCCCTGCACGTAGAGCATGTTGTCCCGGCGGACGAGATTGTACAGCAGCGCGTTGATGACGGACGCCACGATGGGGCTGCCGCCTTTCGTGCCGCGCACGGTGATGTACGGGACGGTGCTTTCCTTGATGAGCACTTCCTTCGATTCCGCCGCGCCGACGAAGCCTACGGGGATGCCCACGATGAGCGCCGGCGTGATGCCCTCTTCCTTCGTCATGCGGATGGCTTCGAAGAGCGCGGTGGGCGCGTTGCCCACGGCGATGATGGAGCCGTTCAGGTCGGAGCCGAAGGAATGCATCGCCTCCATGGAGCGGGACACGTTCTTCTCCTTGGCGCGCTTCGCCACGTCCGGGTCCGCGATGCGGCAGAAGACTTCGCCGCCCAGCACGGAGAGGGCGCGCTTATTGATGCCCGTCTGCACCATGGTGACGTCGCAGTAGATGTTGCAGCCGCGGCGGAGCGCCTCGATGCCGGCCGCCACCGCGCCTTTGCTCGTCTGGATGAGATGGCCGTAATCCACGTCGCCGGAGGCATGGATCATGCGGGAATACACGGTGATCTCTTCTGCGGTGAGATCCAGATCCTTGATGAAGGGATAGATCATCTCCATGCTGTTCTCTTCGATCGCCTTGGGATTCTTAATAAAATTCATGATGTTCCTCCATGTATTTCAATACCTGTTCCTGCGAAGAAAAGACAGGAGCGCCTTCCGCAGGGGCTTTCGGTCTGTCGATGACAATCACATGGATGCCTTCATCCATGGCCGCTTTCAGTTTCGTATCGCTGCCGCCGACGAGGCCGCTGTTCTTCGTGACCATCACGTCCGCGTGATAATCCCGGATCATGGCGCGGTTCATCTCATAAGAGAAGGGACCCTGCACGGCGATGATCTGCCGCGCCCGCAGGCCCAGCTCCTCGCACTGGCGGATGACGGAGGACAGCGGGAGCACCCGCGCCCAGATCGTCTTCCCCGCGAGCGCCGGCGCATGGACGAAGACGGGGAGCGTCTTCGAACCGGTGGTGAGGAGGATGTTCTCCCCGAGTCGGCCCGCAAGCTCCGCCGCTTCTTCCTCATTGGCCGCCACGTGAAGGCGGTCGTAATCCGGCAGCGCGATGCCCGGCCGCTCGTAGCGCACATAGGCGATGCCCGCTTCCCGGCAGGCGGCCCGCGCCGTCTCCGAGACGGCCGCCGCATAGGGATGACTGCAGTCGAGGATGCAGGTGACGCCTTTTTCGCCGATCTCGCGGATCATGTCTTCCTTCGTGAAGCGCCCCACCTCGATGATGATGCCTTCGTGCTCTGCAAGGCGCTTCCCGTACTGGCTGACCACCGTCATGAGGAGCTCCGCCCGGCGGTCCGCCGGCTGCGCCTGCATCCAGTCCGCGAGGCGCGCGCCGATCTCCCGGCCGTCCTGCGTCCCGGAAATGATCCAGATCACAGCTTGTACCCCCGGGGCGTGATCATGAAGCCGCCGGACACGTACGTATTGCTGTTGCCGATGATGACGGTGGACTGCATGTCCACATCCTTTTCCGGCAGCTTCTCGAGCGTGCTCACCGTCCAGTTCATGCCGGGGCGGCCCGCCTTGCGCACGATGCCTACCGGCGTCTCCGGGCTGCGGAATTCCAGCACGATGTCCCGGATCTGGTTCAGGTAATCCGCGCGGCCGCGGCTCTTCGGATTATAGATGGCGATGACGAAATCGCCTTCCGCCGCGAGGCGCGCGCGTTTCTTGATCTGCTCCCACGGCGTCATGAGATCGGACAGGGAGATGACCGCATAATCGTGCATGAGCGGAGCCCCGAGCGCCGCCGCGGACGTATTCGCCGCGGTGAGACCGGGGATGATCTCGCAGGCGGGGCGCTTCTCTTCGGGCAGCTTCTGCACCAGCTCCAGCACGAGGCCGGCCATGCCGTACACGCCGGGATCGCCGGAGGAGATGACCGCCACGCTCTTCCCTTCCGCCGCAAGGTTCACCGCTTTCTGGCAGCGCTCCACTTCCTGGCGCATGCCGTTCCCCACGACGGGTTTGCCGGCGATACGGTCCCGGATGAGCGCGATGTACGTATTGTAGCCGACGATGACTTCCGCTTCGTCGATGGCCGCCGCCGCTTTGGGCGTCATTTCCTCCTCATGGCCCGGTCCGATGCCGACGACACGGATAAGCCCGCGGCCACCGCTGCGGTCGCCTCCGCAAATTTTGTTTTCGGAAGCAGTGTTTTCCCTTTCCACGCTTCCCTCAGCGCTGCTGATTCGCATACGTTTCCCACTCCAATCGTTTTTTCTACAAAGTCAGACAGTTCCACATGGTGCGCGTCCGCCCATTTCTTCAGCTCCGCCGGAGGGTAGAAATGGATGGGCAGCCCCATGTGCTCTGCAAAGTCCAGAAGTCCTTTCTCATCAGCCTTCACATCCACCGAAGCGAGGGCCTTCACCTGCCACGGCGCGGCGCCGATCTGGCCGAGCGCCCCGAAGAAAGCGTCCCGGATGCGCGCTTCCGGCGCGCCCCGTTTGCACCCCATGCCGACAAAAAGATTTTTTGGCCGGAGATAGACATGCGGCGCCAATACGGGCAGGTCGTCTTCGGAAATGACCGCCGCTGCGGCGCAGGATTCTCCGCCCCGGTACGGCGCGGCCTCGATGCCGAGCGCGGCAAGTTTCTGCCGGATTTCCTCCGCACAGGGCAGGGCCGGATCGACGAGCCAGAGGAAAGGCTTCCCCTCCGCGATAGCGCTGTTCACCGGCTTGAGCGCTTCGAGCGGCTCCACGCGCATATGGAGCACGCGGGCGATGTCGTCCGGCGCGGGCCGGCCGTGCACATCCGTTGCCGTCGTGATGACCGGATCCGCGCCCACAGCGGCCGCCACCTCCCGGGCCCAGGCGTTCGCGCCGCCCAGATGGCCCGACAGGAGAGAGATGCAGTGCTTCCCGCATTCGTCCATGACGAGCACCGCCGGGTCGGACGCCTTGCTCGCCACATGCGGCGCGACGGCCCGCACGGCGATGCCCGCCGCCATGATATAGAGGAGGCCGTCGTACCGGCCGAAAATCTCGTCCGTCAGCGCCAGCGTGCGCTGGAAAAGCTGCGCTTCCCCGCCGCTCTCCGCGCCCCGCCGCTCATAGCAGGTGATGCCCCCGCACGCTTCGCGCACGCGCTGGCCCAGTTCCGCGCCCTCCCGGGATACGGAAATCACCGCCGCTTTCATTTTTCGTCCGTTCCCTTGCGGAACATGGTGGTGAATTTGCTGTCGTACAGCTTCGACAGGTCGTACTCGCTGTCCAGCACGCGGCCCACGATGATCATGGCCTGCCGGGTGACACCCGCGTCGTGGATGATATCCGCGATGGTCGCGATGGTGCCGCGGAGGATCTTCTGATCCGGCCAGGTGGCGCGCACGACGATGGCCACCGGCGTATCCGGCGCATAGCCGCCGTCGGTGAGCTGCTTCATCACTTCATCGATGGCCTGCACGGACAGGAAGATGCACATGGTCGCCTGGTGCTGGGCGAGCGACACCAGCTTTTCTTTCGGCGGCATGGGCGTGCGCCCTTCCATGCGGGTGATGATGATGGTCTGCGACACGTTCGGCAGGGTGTATTCCTGCTTCAGCGCCGCCGCCGAAGCGAGGAACGAGCTCACGCCCGGGATGACTTCGAAATCTTCGATGCCCGCCGCACGAAGGCCGTCCATCTGCTCCTGGATCGCGCCGTAGATGGCGGGATCGCCCGTGTGGACGCGGGCCACGGTCTTCCCGGCATGCACAGCACGAATCTCCACATCCAGCACCTCATCCAGATTCATGGTGGCGCTGTTGTAGATTTCCGCATCCTCCCTGCCGTATTTCAGGATCTCCGGATTCACCAGAGACCCGGCGTAAATGATGACGTCCGCCTCAGCGATGAGACGCTGTCCCTTCACAGTGATCAGCTCCGGATCTCCCGGACCGGCGCCGATAAAATACACTTTCCCCATACTATGCCTCCTCAAATCTTATCTCTGTTTATGATCTGTCCGCGGTCTCTTTGACCGCCGTAAAAATGAAGACCGGGCTGAGCGGGCTGTACAGATGGTACCGCCCCAGCTTCCGCAGCCGGTTCACCTGCATCTGGAATCCTTCCAGCGCGTAGGGCCTGTCCGCAAAGGCGCGGACGATGTCCCCGGTCGTCTCCGCGGTGACCGCAGTGAGCACGACCCGGCCGCCCGGCGCGAGATGCGCGTCCGCCGCATCGAGGATGGCGGGCAGATGACCGCCCGTCCCTCCGATGAGGATGACCTGACAGACCGGGAGCGAGTCCATCGCCTCCGGCGCAGTGCCCTCGATCACCTCGATGTTTCCGCAGCCGAATTTCTCCGCATTCTGCCGGATGAGGCCGATGCCCTCAGGATTCTTCTCGATGGCATAGACCTTCCCCGAACCGGCGGCGAGCGCCGCTTCCACCGACAGTGAACCCGTCCCTGCGCCGATGTCCGCGACCGCGCCGCCCGGCGCGATGGCCGCTTTCACCATGACCATCGCCCGGATCTCCGCCTTCGTCATCGGCACCTTTCCCCGGATGAATTCTTCGTCGGCAATCCCGAATGTATGCATTATCCCATCACCACCAATACCGATTCGCCAAAGCCCGCAAGGCGCGCCGTCTCCTCGAGCGTCCCCCGGGCGATCTGCTGATTTTCATAGGAAATATGCTCCGCCGCCGCGGCCGGCGTTCCGGCCGGCCATCCCCGCTTCATGAGCTCCGCCGCGATGTAGGCGGGATTGTGCTCATGGTCGGTGAGAAACGCCAGCTTCCTGCCCGGCGCGTAGGCGAGCTTCTCCTCCGGCGGCACGCGGCCGTGGAACGAGAGCCAATCCGCTCCCTGCCAGGACTCGCCGAGACAGCAGTACGCCGCCTGCACCGAAGAAATGCCGGGAATCACTTCAATCTCCACGCCGGAGAACTGCTTTTTCAGCCACGGGAGCAGACTGTAAAATCCCGGGTCGCCGCTCACCATGACCACCACGTCGTCCGCCTCGAGCGAAGTGCGAATCCAGTCCGCCAGCAGGGAGAGCTTCCCCGTGACAGGATATGTCTCCTGCCCGTCCGATGCGAAATCCGCGAGCGCCCGCCGGCCGCCGGCGAGGTACTTCGCCTCCCGGATGGCCCGGAGCGCCTTCGGCAGGACGTAGTCCTTTCCGCCGGGCCCGATGCCCGCTACGATCAGCCGATGTGCCATTGTTCGTCCTCCGTGATTTCCTTCGCCCGGCTCGACGCGGCGATCACCGTGCCGTCCATGGCGGCAAAGATGACTCCCACCTGCGCCTTGCCGAAAATATACCGCTCGCACCGCTCCTGCGCGCGCTCCGCCATCTGGGGGTAGGCCGCCTCCAGATGCTCCCGCGCGAGGACCGCCGCCGCCGCGTCTGTGGTCGTGCAGTCCAGGATCTCCCGCACAACCGCCGGCCCGGCGCCGTTCAGCGCGGCGTAGGCAGCCATGGTCTCCATGCGGCCGTCACTGTTCCGGTTGTACGTATGGAAGCTTCCCGACGCCACTTTCACCAGCTTGCCCATATGACCGATGAGGAGCATCCGCTCAAAGCCTACGGCCACGGCCTGCTCCATCATGTAGCCGATGAAGTTGCTCGTCTCCGCGATGACATCCCGCGGGATGCCCATGCGCGCCGCCGCGGTCTCGCCGATCCGTCCCGGCGCGAGCACCACCGTGCGCCAGCCGCAGGCCTTCACCACGGAAAGCTGCGGCGCCAGCGACCGCTTGTACGCATCCTCGCTCATGGGCTTCACGATGCCCGTCGTACCCAGCACGGAAATGCCGCCCACGACGCCCATGGCCGGATTCAGCGTCTGCTTCGCCAGCTCCTCGCCGTGAGGGATCGATACTGTTACTTCCAGGCCCCTGTCCCGGCCGGCCAGCTCTTCATAGACCTGCCGCATCATGAGCTGCGGCCCCGGATTGATGGCCGGCTTCCCCACCGGCACCTGCAGGCCCGGCTTCGTCACGATGCCCACGCCTTTCCCGGCCCGGAGCTTGAGCCCCTGCCCGTCTGTATACCGCACCGTCACGACCACCGGCGTGCCGTGCGTGCAGTCCAAGTCGTCGCCGCCGTCTTTCAGCACCGTCGCCGTGCCCGTCCCGTCCTCTGCCGACGCAGATTCTACCGGGACGGTGATTTCCGCATGCTGCGGCGAAAGCACGGTCACCATCTTCGGGTACTCCCCGCGCAGGGCGAGCAGCGCCGCCTTCATGGCCGCCGCAGCCGATGCGCCGGTGGTGTACCCCTCCCGCATGGGCCGGCCGATATCCATCGTCTCCATCAGCGGTAATTCACGAACTGGAGGTCCGCCGGCAGGTCCTGATTCTTCAGGAAGGCAATCGTCTCCTGGAGCGCGTCCTTATCCTTGCCGCTCACGCGGAGCTCATCACCGTTGATCTTCGCCTGCACTTTGATGCCGGAACCCTTGATGCGCTTCACGATGTCCTTCGCCAGCTCCGCTTCGATGCCGTTCTTGAACGTCAGCACCTGCCGCACCATGCCGCCCGCCGCCGGCTCCTTTTTCCCTTCCGTCAGGTTTTTCAGGGAAATGCCGCGCTTCACCAGCTTCGCATTGACGATCTCCCGCACGAGACGGAGCTTGAAATCGTCGTCGCCGAGCAGAGTGAGCGTGCCTTCGCTGAGCGTGACGGAACTCTTGCTGCCCTTGAAATCATAGCGCGTGCGAATTTCCTTCGCCGCCTGATTCACCGCATTGGCCGCTTCCGCCAGATCCGTACGGCACACCACGTCGAACGAATAATCTTTCGCCATCTCTGTTCCTCCCAGTCATGGAAACTTCATTTATTAAAATTCTCTATGAAATCAATGCCTTAACTTTTTTATTATATATGCCCGCACCGTTTTTTTCCATAACATTCTGCACCGCTCCGCCGCCATGCCCGGCATGAAAAAAGAGACCGCAGGAAATTTCCCGGCCTCTCTGATTTCTGCTGTCGGTTAGGCTTGCAATGTTTTCTCATGGGCTTCGAACCACCGGTATGTGATCCGGACGGACTCCACGTCCTTGAAATGGAACGGATGGAGCGCACCTGTCACGCGGGCAATCGCCCGATGCCGCCGGAGGAACTGGGCCGCCGCCCGGAGCAGCGCTGTCCCTCCCGCCCGGCGGTAGCCGTCCCATGCCGCCTGCACATACGCCTCCCTCATCCACGGCTCGCGGAACAATCCCTGCAGGAACAGTACTGCATCGGTCATCTGCCGGTGCGGCAGATCATGGAAATAAGTCCGGTTCTCCCAGTCGAGCAGGGTGATGCGCGCGCCGTTCCACGTCATGTCCCGCAACGCCGGCCGTCCATGGTAGAGTCCTGCCCGATGAAGCCGGCAGAGCGCCTGCCCCGCTTCCCCGAGGATGCGGAGCTTCTCCGTTTCCGTGCCATCGGCCAGCAGCCAGTCATGCACAGTCCGGCCTCCATCGCGGAGCACCATATACGTATCCGTGAGGAAGACCAGGTCCGGCGCGCAGTCCGAGAGCCGGGCCGCGATGGCGATGCGCGCCGCTTCGTAATAAAATTCCTGCTCCACGGAATACTTGACCGCCTGCATGCGGTGGTTGCCCTGTTTCTTCTTGATCCAGAACGTCTCTCCTTCCCACTGAAAAGAGAGCACGCGCTGCTCCGGATGCATCGACGCCGCGGTTTCCGCCGCCCGGCGGAACGCCCGCTCCTCCTTTTCCGTCATGAGTTTTCCGAAGCCTCTCAGCGGACGACCTCATAAGGCCACTGGAGGATCCCGCCGAATTCCGAGACGTTCTCATAGCCGAGCGCCGCCAGTTTTTCCGCGCCTTTCCGGCTCCGCACGCCGCTCCGGCAGTACACCAGCACTTCAGTCCCCTTGTCCGGAATCACCGCCGCCGCGGTCTTTCCGTCGATCGTCCCGAGCGGCAGCAGCCGGGCGCCGGGAATATGCCCCTCCTTGTATTCTGCCGGTTCCCGCACGTCGATCACCACGGCCCCCGCATCTCCCATGCGCGCTTTCGCTTCCTCCGGAGAAATCGACTGATACGAGGCGCTTCCGCTGCCCATGCATCCCGTCGTCACGCCCAGAGCCAGCAGACAGGCCATCATCCAGATTTTTTTCATGGTCTTCCCTCCTTTTTGATTTCATTATACGGAAAGAAGACAGGATTTTTACAAAATTTCTTTATACGAATAATAAACTTTCCCTTATGCAGCATTTCATTTCACAGCCGGCGGTCTATCTCCGGGAGATAGCGCCAGTATTTTTCCGGCATGAAGGAGCGGCGGAGAGCGGAATTCTGTCTGTCGGCTATGGTACAAGATCATTGACAGATTTTCTATGCACTTTATGGAACGTGCAATTCGTTCTATTCCTTTTGAGGATAGTATGGATTTCATTTTAATCTACGCACCCCACCAAAAGTGCGACGATACAACAACCATCCACAGAAAAACAGTACCAACTTCAATCCATGCACTCCACGAGGAGTGCGGTCCGCTCCGGCCCAAGCGCATCCGTATCCACCTGCCCGTCAAGCGCCCGCTCCAGAATGCGGAGGATGAGATAAATCACATTGAAATTATCCATGTGCTTACCCACAATATAAAAGCCGCCTGCCTGAGCGGACGGCTTTTATTTTTCTACCTCGATGAATTTTACTTCGTGCTGCATGAACTCCACATAAGATGAAAATTTATAACCACTGTCAGCCTTTATAACGATGCTGTCCTCCGCAAGCCCATCAGGCTCATTGTCCCAGGCGCTTTCCACATTTTCTACATAGCCGTGCCACTCTTTTCCATCGTCATCGACAACCCTCACTCGTTTACTCAGAAAACTATAAAGTGACTCCATTTCATTCATCTCCTTTCGGATGGGCCGGTATGATATGAACTCCAGTTTTGATTTCAATCCACGCACTCCACGAGGAGTGCGACGGTCCGTCTCGGCGGGCCTGTCTTCCGTGCTGTAATTTCAATCCACGCACTCCGCGAGGAGTGCGACGTATGCCCTGTCTTGTATGTTCTTCCACGATTTGCTATATTATTTATAGAAGAAGACGGTGTCTTCAATCCATCATCGGTACTCGAAATACTGATGATGTGATTGTTGATGTCGTCTTTTTTGCATCATATTCATCCGGCTCATACACAATGTGATTGTAGTATGTAAGTTCTCCAACTGGATTCTGTATCACATTAACAATGACATACTTCTTTTCTCCGTTGACATTTATGGCTCCATGTAGATAGAAATTTCAATCCACGCACTCCGTAAGGAGTGCGACTAAGCAGAGCGGTCATTGGCCCTGCGACTGCCCAATTTCAATCCATGCACTCCGCGAGGAGTGCGACAGTGTTCGAGCAACATTACCGGATGATGGCATTATTTCAATCCACGCACTCCGCGAGGAGTGCGACTCCGTCACGACCCTTGACAGAAGCCAGCATTTCTGCTACCGTAATGGTATCAGGAGAGGTTTCCCGACGCCACCCATTACGGGTGTTGTCAGCATTTGCTGGCATTCGGGAAATCTCTCTTATTTTGTACATATCGTACAAATCCACATTACGGATTTCATATTCATCGGGGGCAAGGTTTGTATCTTCCGCAACAATACGGATTTCATATTCATCGGGGGCAAGGTTTGTATCTTCCGCAACAATGCGGAGGGTATACATCTTGTCCCCGTTTTTTACAGGAATATACAGATCAACGAAATACGCCCCGCCATGTTTCGAATTTCTTGCCGGATTGGCGTCGCGTTCCACATACACGGCATTAGAATTTCAATCCACGCACTCCGTGAGGAGTGCGACCAGTGAGAAACAGTTCGAAGTGATGAAAAACACCGTATTTCAATCCACGTACTCCGTGAGGAGTGCGACATAGAACAGGGGTTACGTGATACATTTTGTAGGTATTTCAATCCACGCACTCCGCGAGGAGTGCGACGCTTTAGTTTCCCTCTTCATTTCCGGCCCCCATAATATTTCAATCCACGCACTCCGTGAGGAGTGCGACAGTATTATCGTATGACGCGACCCAGTGCCCACTCGAGATTTCAATCCACGCACTCCGTGAGGAGTGCGACTTTTGATACTGCGACATGCAGCCTTCCCAGAAATAATTTCAATCCACGCACTCCGTGAGGAGTGCGACTCTCGCAAGACAAAACTCCGATGTTAATTCTGTTATTTCAATCCACGCACTCCGCGAGGAGTGCGACGAGACCTTTCACGAAGCGGTGAAGAAGGAATGGTATTTCAATCCACGCACTCCGCGAGGAGTGCGACGAAAAAAATCTACATAAAATACAATGAAGCGATATTTCAATCCACGCACTCCGCGAGGAGTGCGACCCACAAGGTAGCCGTCTTTGATGCTTCGCATGATATTTCAATCCACGCACTCCGCGAGGAGTGCGACGATAGGCGGCGCTCCACCGGTCGTATCCGCACCGATTTCAATCCACGCACTCCGCGAGGAGTGCGACAGCACGCCATGTTCCGAATCGCGCGATCCTTTATTATTTCAATCCACGCACTCCGCGAGGAGTGCGACGCGATCCTCAATGAGATCATGGATGGGCTTATAGCAATTTCAATCCACGCACTCCGCGAGGAGTGCGACCTCGATTTTTTAGACGAAGAAAAACGCGAATTTATTATTTCAATCCACGCACTCCGCGAGGAGTGCGACAAATTCTTGATAAAAGGAAAGCGAGGAAAACATCATATTTCAATCCACGCACTCCGCGAGGAGTGCGACGAAAAAAATCTACATAAAATACAATGAAGCGATATTTCAATCCACGCACTCCGCGAGGAGTGCGACGCCGGTGGATCGCCTCGCGTTCCTGCTGCGCCGTATTTCAATCCACGCACTCCGCGAGGAGTGCGACCCGTGCCCATTTTGCGGGTGCCAGCACGTATGGGTATTTCAATCCACGCACTCCGCGAGGAGTGCGACAGGGTGGTAAAAGTCACTTGATTTTACCGCCATTGGCAGGCTCTTTTCCGCGAACCGCGAAATGCACTGCCAAATCATCGGGGAATTCATCCAATAAAGGAGATGTGCGCTTCCCCTTCGCGCTACAAAATCATGATGTCATCAGGGGCATAGGCCTCTTTCGCTCCGATATGGATCACTTTCCCAGCATAGCGATTTCCCAGATTATAAAAGCGCAAGCTATCTGTCGTCTTATCGATGATTTCGCTTAGCCGGTTTCGCAGCTGGACATACTGTGCTTCGTCCAGTGAACATTCGAATACGGAATTTTGTACCCGCTGCCCATGGGCTATACAGCATTTCGCTACCTGACGCAGGCGTTTCCTACCTCCTGCTGTGGTCGTGTTGACATCATAAGTTACCAGAATCAGCATTATCTCACTTCCATAAAAAGGGCGGATACCCATCCAGGTCGCCTCGAAGATATCTCGCCAGCAGCAGAGCCTGCACATAGGGAATCAGTCCCCACGCGATTTTCTCCCCCAGAAAGGGATGGGTAATGATTTCCCGTTTCCTTTCCTGCCACTTGGCCAGAAGGACTTTCCTTCCGTTTTCGTTCAGCCAGACGGCTCCGTCTTCCATCTGCCGGAATTGTGCTGCCTGTATGACACGGTTGTTGATGAGTGTCAGAACGAACCGATCCACGTACAGGCTGCGCAGTTCTTCCATGAGATCCAGTGCCAGCGAATTCCGGCCCGGCCTATCCCGGTGCAGAAATCCTGTGTAGGAATCTAACCCGGCTGCTTCCAGCGCCGCGGCGCAGTCATGCGCAAGCAGCGTGTATGCGAAAGACAGCATGGCATTTACCCGGTCCAACGGCGGACGTTTCGTCCGTTCATGAAAGAAAAAATGTGTTTTGTCCGTCAGGATCAGCTGATCAAACAGGGAAAAATACATCTGCGCGGCATTGCCTTCAATCCCCCGCAGTTCATCGAGAGATTCGGCGTTCAGGGCATCCCGGGCCGCCTGCTTCAGATCTCTGGCATACGCCTGAAACAGTTCTGTGTCAACCGACAAAGAATGATCCCTCGCGCCCCGCATGATGACTGTCCGGGCATTGAAAATTTTTGCCGCAATCATCGGCCTTGCTGCCGCACAGCTCTTCTCTTCATCTTCGGAGACCCGATACTGGGCTTTGTGCAGCAGGATATTCCCCCGAAGCAGCCCACATGTCCTCGCCAGAAATCTTCCGTTCTGGTCTAGGAAGCAGAACCCGATATGATTTCTTACGCAAGCTCCCAGGAGAGCCGGGCTGGCACCCCGATATCCAAAATAAAGGATATTTTCCAGATTCAGGAGCGGCAGTTTCTGGATGATTTTTCCGTCTTTCCAGGCAGCGACATTTTCATGATCCAGTGCCAGATAGATATCTTCTGAGGTCACAAAAAGCGTATTCAGAAGTTTTCTCATGAAAGCGTTTCCTCCATCATCCTGTTCAGATAGGACGACACGGACGGCATACGCCCAAGCTTCGGAAGGCAGGTTTCCCGGAGCGAGCAAGACTGGCACTTTTTGGAGGGCTTGGCTTTAGGCGTCTTGCCCCGCCGGAAGTATTCATGCATCTCTTCAGCGATGGCACTCACTTCTTTCCGCAGTTCTTCTGAAAAGAGGATCTCCCTTCTCCGCCGAATCTCATGATAAAACAGGTCTCCTGCCGAAATCCGACAGGCCAGCATGCTCTCCAGACACATGGCTTCACAGCACAGCTGGAGCATATCAGAATGGTCGTCCTTATCTTTTCCCCTTTTATACTCCACCGGCCTGACCTGCCACCTTCCCCGATGTCCATGGAGAATCGCCCCATCTTCCGACTGCTGAAATTCCACGACATCACACTGGCCGGTCATGCCCAGTTCTGCAGAAGAAACACGCAGGCCTCTTGTCACAAGCAATCCCCGCCGTTTTTCCACGAAATCATCCCGATGGGCATTTTTATGGATCACTTCGCCCTCAGCGGTCAGCCGGTTTTCGGCCCATTGCTGTTCGATATGGATGAGCGTCCACTGTCTCCGGCAAAAGAGAAAATGCTGGATGCCGGAGATCATCAGGTACTCGTCTTCCCGCCAGCTCATATCTTTCTTTCGCAGGTCACTCCCGCAGGCAGATTCGCTGTGTCCACAAGGACTTCATAATCGCTGTAGCTCCGGGGCGCTATGACGCCGTCTTTTTTCCGGACAGTGATCCGCTCAAACAGCTTGTAAGCCGGCGCATTGCCCAGTTCGCTTTCATGGCGGAATACGATCAATTCACGGACCGCCATATTTCCTCGTGCTGCCGAGTGATCATTCTCAAACATATTGATAATCGCCCTCCACAAAAGTGCCAGATCCTCCTCGGAAAATCCAGTGACTTTCCGGGCCAGATTGGCAGAAACATAGCCTTCCGCCCGATACAGCGCATAGGGAACGATATATTTTCTCCCCATTTCCGTATTCTTATTCTGTGCGTCTTTCTCTGTTGTAATAGCAATTCGGGTGATCGTGATTTCCTGCGGCGCAATGGGATCTATGCTGCGGGCAAATCCGATCTGCACCGGCCCTCTCACCTGTCCGCAGTTCAGCGCTCCTTTTACAAATGTCGTCATGACTGCGCCGAACGTGCGGATATCATAAAAGTTGGCGCACATGAAATCGCGTATTTTCCGATCTGCCTCCGGATCTTTTTTCTTGATCGTCTTGATATCCTCTGCTCCGATATAGGTCAGCGCTTCTTTATCGCTCTGCTCCAGCGGCGTACTTTCCTGAATATAAATCCGATAACCTGCCTTGCCTTCTTTTTCTGCTTCCACATAATTGCGGATCTTTCTCTTCAGGCATACATCAGTCACAAGCCCCAGTCCCGTTTCGGGATCCACACGGGGCATATTGCCGGCATCCGGATCCCCATTCGGATTACCGTTCTCCACATCAAAAAGAATTACAAAGTCATACCGATTCTGAATTGCGTCTGCCATGTCACTGTTCCTCCTTTTTCCCTGCATAGCGTGCCTGTGTTTCCTGGTAATAGCCCAGAACGAAAGCCCCCTGTTCTTCCAGGGACAGTCTTTTCGGGAGCGGCGTCCCCTCGTCCGGCATAAGGATCTGATCCATCAGTGCCCCGACTTTTTTCCGAAGAAAAATGGAAGCTCCCTTATTGTCCTTCAATTTGTCCAGATGTGCATTGGCCAGCTTCAAAAGTGTAGGAAATACGGAGGCCGGCGTCGCACAGGCGGAATTGAAATACCTGTCTTTGATTGTCGAATTGATTCCCGGATTGGCCTGCATCTGAATATTTTCCAGCACGGAAAACAGACGCCCCAGCACATAGGAAATTTCTTTGCAGTTTTCATTGACTGCCATAGTGATCTCACTCTCCCATCTCTGTTTTTTATTTTGCAAAAGATAAGCTTTAATGAAAGCCGCTTTTGTATAACTGACTTTTTCTGTTTTTTTACCGGCCGTTCCATCGGAGTCCTGATCGGAAAACACACGGAGCATGATCCCCTGAAACATGGATTCCGGATAGAGTCCATCGGTGAGCACTGCCCGCAGAAGGCTGCCTGCCAGCAGGGGGGAGGCGGCCGAATCTTTGGAATGCGGATTCACTGTGGCTTTCAAGGTCTGCCACAGCGGGATCGCCGCTTTTTTCCAGGAAGGACCGACAATGCGCATCCTCTCCTGATGGGCCGCCAGGTTCTGCACGGTCCGGCCAAAGGTATTCCTCAGGAAAAAACGCACGGATACTCTGGCGGCATTGGGAGCCAGCCCCAGAATATAGAACGGCTCTTCCGGATCAATCCTGACTCCATTCAGGTCCGCCGTCACCCCCTCTTTCATATGCTGCAGGACCGAGTCCAGCGTCCGGTCATCGATGAGATTCTCATCTCCTCCGAGGATGGCTGCAAATATATCCTGCACTTCCGTTTCTGCATGCTGTGCCCAGTATACGACTGTAGTGTCCCCAAATATTTTGACATGTTCCCGATCCGCCAGCAGCGCATTTAATGCGGTCGTATAGGCAAATGCCGCCTTTTCACTGATCGGCGCATTTCTCCCCTGCTCTCCATCATGACCGTAGGAACAAAACGAGTCTCCGTTAAAGCCGACGAGCGTTGCCCCGGAAGACTGCGCCCCCATAACCCCCTTGATTACGGGGTGCAGCCGTGCGATTTTCTGATGGGTCTTTCCCGTGACCAGACAAACTCCGGCGTCTCCTCCCGATTGTCCGGGGGCCTCGCGGTAGCTGTCCCAGGCCTCCCGGATGGCTTCATCCTGAAGCGCATCGGCTTCTTCCACAAAGAACAGGCAGTTGCCCACATCCCAGAGCCCAGGGAGATACCGGGCAATCACCGGCTGCTCCAAAGCTTTCGCAGGCTCCCAGGAGTCAAAGAACGCCAAGATCGCTTTGGCCGTATCGGAAGGGCACCCATCGAGCACCGCATGATGCAAAGCTTTTGCCGCCCGGAAGCATTCTTCTGCCCGGCCCGGTTTATCCTGATCGACGCCCAGAAAATATCCGATCCCATCGCAGAGGAAATTGGCTTTGACGCCGGAAGAGCGCTTGGCCTGCTCCGGCACCAGCACAATCTTCGGAATCTCGATCATTTTCTTGCCGCGCTGTACAGTCTCCATGAGCGATACAATCCGAAGCAGCCGTCCATTCCGATCAATTTCGATCCGATGGGTGACTTTAGCCGGGCTCCAGCCTTCCTCGGCTGCTTTCCCCCTTTTCCCGAGCTCTTCATACAGCTCGGCCAATGACTGCAAAATCATCTGCGCACCTCACAATTCCGAAGATCCAGCACGCCATCTACAAGCCTGGCCCGGAAAAACTGCGGCGTGATCTCATCCGGTCTGCTGTAATCCATATCATACAGCATATATCCCAGATCACGGGTCACCGGATAAGGCACAACCACCTCATCTTCTTCGACCAAACGGAAACCGGCCGGAAACTCCCGGCATCCCAGATACGGCTGATGATAGCATTGTCCCTTCCGTGCCCGCCGGCACAGCATTTCCCGGAATTTTCCCGGATTGTCGCTTGCATTGGCCCGATCCGTCATATTAAAATGAACAGTAATACAGTAACGTACATCTTTCAAAATTTCTGCTGCCCGCTGCTGGATATCCTCCCGGGTCAACAGATACATGGCCTGTCCGCTTTTGGCCCTGCTGGCGGCTATATTGGCAGACAATTTGGACTTCACCTCATTGCGCCGCACATTGGTAAACCGGATAGGGCTCATCACGTCAATCTCATCAATGACATAACGCAGCCCTGGATGCCAGAAGATGCTTTCCACCAGGCCTCGGGCCGCCGAAGGGGTCATCACATCGTAGGACACCCGCTCCACCTTCATTTCCAAACGAGTAAAACAGGCATATTTTCCCCAGCATTCGATACGTATTCCGTAGCTCATATTTTCTCCTTTCATTTCTGTTTTAAGGTGTAATTGTATCTGTTATTCCAATTATATCACAACGAAGATAAAAGTCTATAGGCAATTGCACCTCATTCTGAAGTCTGATATGATGAACGGGTCATCCGCAGGATGTGGATTGAAACATTTCCGTTTTTGGTGTCATTGTCAGACACCGCGAAAAAGGGGCGACCACGTTTCGCTCCTTTTTTGCTGCTCACCATTCGATTCCCAGTCCCTGTTCCTGATCCGTCAACAAGCCGAATTTTTCTTTATCATAACGATCCTCATCCAGCAGTACTGCGATTTCCGTATCATTGGGAAGATATTCGATCTGCCCGTTATTCCTCATCGCCGCAAACAAAGATGTCCGCGGCGACACATCCGATACGCTGACCATGTACTGTGCCGCGCGGCGCAGCAGATCTCGCGTGCGGATCCCCAGACGCAATTGAGCGATGATTTCCCTTGCCGCTTCATCGTAGGGAATCAGCACCGACTTTGTCTTTCCGTCAATGAGATGAAAACGCTTCCCGATTTCCCGATAGGCATAGACCTGCGCCAACTTCCGGATTTCCGCCTGATCCAGCCCGCTCTCTTCCCCGTAGTCATGAAGGCTGTACAGCTGCGAGAAATAATATCTGACCGCTTCCGGAGAGGAAATATCCCCGTCGGGCACGGTTTCCATCGTTTTTCGCATCAGCTCCCGTTCTGTCCGCATAAAACGGCTCGACGCACTTTTTTCTGTTTCAAAAATATGAACAATACTGTCTTCTAATGGCCGTTTCCCTTCGCGATTGCAGCGGCCCGCTCCCTGAATCAGGCTGTCTGCCCCTGTCTTTTCCAGATATACTTCCGGGAAATCGATGTCCACACCGACGGAGATGACACTGGTCGATACAACGCGGCAGGGCAGTCCCTCCCGCAGCCTCTGTTTCATCTCCCGGATGACCGATTTCCGGTGAGCCGGACACAGATTGGTAGAGAGATAAAACGCGCCGTCACCGGTGATCCGATCCGCCAGTTTCTTCGCCTCCGACTTTGTCAAGGCGATGCAGAGCGCCTGCGGCACCTGCTGCATGGCGTCCGCAATCTCATCGTAGGTCTTTTCCCCATCATCCTGAAACCGCACTCTTCGGAAAAACTCGTACAGATCCGGGATATCTTCCATGATTTCTGTCGGATGCAGCGCCATATGGTGCGCTTTCATGACGTCATCCAGATGCGGCTGCGTGGCGCTGCACAAAACGGCCGTGCACCTGAAATAACGAATTAGTCCTTCCAGTGCTTTCAGGCAGGGCAGAAGAAATTCTCTCGGCAGCATCTGGGATTCATCAAAAATAATGACGCTGTCTGCGATATTGTGCAATTTCCTGCATTTCGACGTTCGATTCGCATACAGTGATTCCCAGAACTGCTCGCTGGTCGTAATGATGACCGGTGCATCCCAATTTTCTGCTGCCAGTTTTTTCCTCTCTGCTACATTCTCGGTTTCATCGTCATAGCTGACATTGCTGTGACTTTCCAGCACATTTTCTTTTCCAAGAAAGGAACGGAACACTTCCGCTGTCTGTTCGATAATCGAAAGATAAGGAATCACATAAATGATTCGTCTCTTATGATTCGCGACAGCCTGTTTCATGGCAAAGGCAAGGGAGGAAACGGTCTTCCCGCCGCCTGTTGGCACTGTCAGGGAATACAATCCCGGCTGGCCCGTTCCCATGGCCATACAGCGCTTCAAAATATCACAGCGCTTTTCATTAATCCGGTTTTGGGGCCGGAAATATCCTTCTTCTTCCAGTTTGGAAAAAAATCGGTCATGCAGCACTTCGAGAGACAAAAAGCCGCCCCGGTTTGCTGCGCCTTCGGACATGAAAGATTCCGTATCCAGAAAATCGGCATCGACCAGACAGGAAAACAGCATCCGCGTCAGAAGCATCACATCCATCCGATCTCTCTGGAGCTGTGAAAATACCGGCACGTCAGCCTCTTGCGGCAGCGCCGCCTGTTTGCCGCAAGCCACATAGGACTCCTTATGCTCCATTCCTTTTTTCAGCCGCCCGCACATCGTCGCATCATGCGACGAATCCGCCCGGGATCCCAAGTCTGGAAGGCCCGCATGATGACCGGCGATACAAAAAGGCCCCATCAGATTCATAGCCGGCGAATAATTCCTCATCTGCAAAATCAGCGCTCCGGCGGTGGAATGGTCGACACGCCCTTTATATTCTCCCCGGATATATTTCTGAAATTCTTCCTGAAACTTTCCTGCATCATGGACAGCGCCCAATGCAGACGCTGCGGCTTTCAAACCCAGCCGTTCTCCAAACTGCCCAGCCAGATGAGCGGTATTTTCCAGATGCTCCGAAAGCAGCTGCACCCGGCTCCCATCTTCAGAAAGATGCGCAATATACGGCCTGTCACTCACGGCATATCCCATCCTTTCTTTTCTTTATCTGATTTTATTCTATACTCATTGAATTTCTTCTGTAAATACAAAAGAGATCCTTCTGCTCATCGCAAGATAAGGATCTCTTTTATTGTTCAGGTATTATTCAGCAAAAATTGATAGACCTCCCGGCGGGAGCGGTTCCATTTGGCGGAGATGCGGCGGGCGGCTTCTTTGATGGGGAGGTCCTGCGCCAGGGCGAGGGCCTCATTTTCCCAGCTTCCGTCTGGGCCGGCGTCTTCCGCTTCTCCCTGCCATCCTTCTACGAGCACCACGTATTCCCCGCGGGGCGCTTCGTCGGAGAGGCCTTCGAGCAGCGCGGACAGGCGGGACCTGCGGAAGGTCTCGAATTTCTTCGTCAGCTCCCGGGCCGTGACGGCCTGGCGGTCGCCCAGCGCGGCCAGCAGGAGTTTCAGCGTCTCTTTCAGCCGGTGCGGCGCTTCGTAGAAGATCAGCGTGAAGGGGATGCGCTTCACTGCGTCCAGGAGTTCCTTCCGGTTCGCCGTGGTGCGCGGCAGGAATCCCACGAAGACGAACTGCCGCGCGTCGAGCCCGGAAGCGATGAGCGCCGTGAGGGCCGCGTTCGGGCCGGGAAGCGGCACCACGGGGATATCCTCCGCCAGCGCGAGCCGCACCAGATCGGCGCCGGGATCGGAGACGACCGGCATGCCGGCGTCGCTCACCTGCGCCACGGATTTTCCTTCCCGCAGGGCGTCGATGAGTTTCGGCCCCGCTTCTTTTTTATTGTGTTCATGATAGGACACCACCGGGCGTTCGATGCCCAGATGGGTCAGCAGGATGCGCGTATGCCGCGTATCTTCGCAGGCGACGATGTCCGCATCCCGCAGGATCTCCGCCGCGCGGGCCGTCATGTCCGACAGGTTCCCGATGGGGGTAGGCACGAGGTACAGGGTGCCTCCGGTCACTTCGCTCATGATGTTCCTTTCCTTACTTCCCGTAAATTTCCAGCACTTCCCGGGTATAGCTCCCGTCTTTCTCGTGGACGATGAGCGGCGGCTCCACCGCAACGCCCGGATGGCCGCCGTATTTCCATTCGCCCAGCACGCGCACGGCCGGCTCTCCTTCATGGCTGTGGATGAAGCGGAGCCGCTTGGCTTCCATGCGGCACGCCCGGCCCGCCGCGATGAGGTCGCACAGCCGGTCCGCGCGGTGCACCATGGTGAGACGCCCTCCGTAGGCCAGCAGGTACTCCGCCGCGCGGAAGACGTCCTCCAGCGACGCGGTCAGCTCATGGCATGCGGCGGCCACGCCGGCCTTGTCATTGAGCGCGCCCCGGCCCACTTCCCGGTACGGCGGATTCACCACCACGGAGGTGAAGGCCCCGGGGGGAGAAAATTCCGCAGGATGACAGTAGTCGCCTTCCACGATGCGGATCTGCCGCTCCCTGTAATTGCCTGCCACATTCCGCGCGGCGATGTCCGCCATGACGGGATTCTTCTCGATGCCCGCCACGTCCTCCGCGCCGAACGCCGAGAGCAGGAGCGGGATGACGCCCGTTCCCGTGCCGAGGTCCGCGATGCGGTCTTTCTTCCGGATCCTCACGAAATGCGCGAGCAGCACCGAATCGATGGAGAAGCAGAACTGATCCGGCCGCTGGATGATGCGCATGCCGTCCCGGACGAGGTCGTCCAGCCGCTCCCCTTCCCGAAGTGTGAAATCCAAAGTCTGTCCTTTCCTTCAAAAAAAGCAGCGGCCCGTGACCGCTGCCCGCCTCTCAGCTGTTTTCTTCCGCCGCGATGTCGTCCCACGACATGATGCGCGACTTCTGTCCTTCCATCTGGACTTTCACCGTGCGCCGCTGGCTGTTCACATAGACGATGACGCCGTTCCCGCCGTCGGTGACCACCTTCATGCCCACCCGCGGCGCGGGCGTCTCGCTGTGTTTCCGGGCCGCCGCCGTCATCTTCGGGCATTTCAGCTCGCCCGAGGTGTACAGTTCGTTCTCGTAACGCAGGCAGCACATGAGGCGGCCGCAGGCTCCGGAAATCTTCGTCGGATTGAGCGAGAGTCCTTGCGTCTTGGCCATTTTGATGGACACCGGTGCGAAATCGCCGAGGAAGGTGGCGCAGCACAGCGCATGCCCGCAGGGCCCGATGCCGGAGACCTGCTTCGCTTCGTCGCGCACGCCTACCTGCCGGAGCTCGATGCGCGTATGGAAGACCGACGCCAGATCTTTTACGAGCTCGCGGAAATCCACCCGGTTCTCCGCGGTAAAGAAGAAGACGATCTTGCTGCGGTCGAAAGTGTACTCTACGCGGAGGAGCTTCATCGGGCAGTGGAATTTCTCGATTTTTTTCAGGCATACGTCGAACGCGTACTCCTCCCGTTTCCGGTTGCGCTCCAGCTGCACCCGGTCTTTGTCCGTCGCCCGGCGGAGGATCGGCTTCAGCTCGCCGTCTCCTTCCTTCCGCTCCACTTCCCGCGGCAGGATCGCCACATATCCATACTCCATGCCCCGCGCCGTCTCCACGATGACGCCGTCATCCAGATGCAGATCGAGGCCGTTCGGAGCGAAATCATAGATTTTTCCGGCCCGCTTGAACCGGATACCTGCTGCCACTTCCATTGTATTTATTGTCCCTTCCGGATACGAACCAGAGAGATCAGGATCATATCCCAGATATTTTTCACAGAAATATAGCGGCGGCACGCCGTATCTGCCGAGGAAAGCGTTTCGATCGCCGCCTCCGCCCGGCCGCCGTCCCACGCGGGCGCGATGCACGCTTCCCGCTGCGCCATCTGGCGGCACCGCACGAGATCCGCCCCGGGAGCTTCCGCCTCGACGAGGAGATCCCGTCCGATGAGGAGCATCCACCGGAGCATGCGGCGGAATTCTTTTCGGTCCTGCACGGCGGCCGCCGTTCCTTCCGAGAAGGGGACGGGGCTGTCCGTGATCCGCTCCCAGAACTGCATGGCCGTCTCCGGCTGCGGCGCGCCGTCCGCGCCGAACATTTCCTTCGTCAGTCCAGGATTGCCTCCGGAGAGGAAAAACGCTTCGTCCGTCTCTTCCGGCGTGCGGAACGGAAACTGCTCCCGCTTCGCCGCGAGAAGCGCCTCGTAGTCTTCCCAGGACAGCGGGAAAAAGGGAAACCGCTCGCCCCGGGAGACGATGGTCGGCAGGAGCGCGTCCAGATCGTGCGTGATGAGGATGAAATAAACCTGCGCCGGCGGTTCCTCCAGCGTCTTCAGCATGACGTTCGCCGCGGCGGGCATCATGGTCTGCGCTTCGTCGATGATGCACACATGCGCCGCCCCGTCGAACGCCGCCATGGCGTCGAGGAACAGGCGGAACTGATCGATGCGGAGCTCCGTTCCCACCGGGCGGAGGTACCATACCCGCTCTTCCGCGGCGGTGAGCACCGGCTCCTTCGCCAGCTGCGGGTCTGCGGCCCAGGCGGCCGCCTCGCCGGACACGTCCCGCCCGGCAAGCGCCCCCGCCAGGTCCAGCGCCGCGGTGGTCTTGCCCAGTCCTTCATCCCCATAAAAAATCATCGTATGGGGGACGCGCCCTTCCGCAAAGAGTCGCCCCAGTTCGCTTTTCAGCCGCGGCTGTCCGTACACATGGGGAAAGCAGTCCACGCGCGCCCCTCCTCCCGTCAGATGATCGGCGGCCATGGGCCGCACATTATTTATATTTTAACATGACGCGCCGCAGAATGACAGACGCCGTCCTCCGGGCAGACGAAAAGACACGGCGCGCGGTCCGTGTCCTCTCCCTCTTTTTATTCTTTCAGCAGCGGCTCGATCTCCGTCACGCGCTCCGCGCAGGGCACGCCCGCCGCTTCGAACATGGCGGCGGCCCGCTTCCCTTCAAGGCCGGTGAGGACGCCGATGCACCGCGCGCCCGCCGCCCGCGCGCCGAGAATATCCGAGTACGAATCGCCGACGACGTAGACCGCGTCGTCCGGATCGGCCTGTTTTTCGCCCCGGGCGTAGTCCCCGTAGTGTTCTTTTTTCCGGCCGTACATGGCGCATTCGTAGAGGAAGGGATGCGGCTTGTCCAGATGGGAGACGCCCGTCTCCTTTTCCGCTTCAACCGCATCGGTCGCCGTGGCGAGGTAGAGCGGGTCGAAGAGGCCGTACCAGCCGAGCGTGCGGAACGGCACGGCCATCTCCTGGCGGGACCGTCCCGTCGCCACGGCGATCTCCCAGCCGCTCTCCTTCAGCCGCCGGAAGAGCGCGCCGATGGCCGCCGCCGGCGCGAGAGGGATCTCGTCCCACAGGAAGCCCCGCTTCCCGCCCGCCCAGGGCTCGCGCCGGTTCTGCTCGATGAAGAGATCGTCCCCCAGATACCACGCCTGAAAGGCTTCCGTATGCATGCGCCACAGGCCGGACTGGAGCGCCGCCCAGGCAGGCACGCCGCCGAAGGTCTCCGCCATGGCTCCGGCGAGCGCAGTGAAGACGTCGCTGCCCTTCGTCCCTTCCGGCACGGCCTGCTCCCATTTCGCGAGAAGCGCCTCCGCCTTCGGCAGGGGAAGTCCCATCACCGCGCGGCCCGCTTCGCGGAAATCCGCCTCCGTTTCAAACCGGAGCGGCAGGATATCCCCGCCGGTGCGCCGCCGGTATTCCTCCCCCAGCAGCCAGAAGCAGGTAATGAGCCAGGCGTGCACCATGTCCCAGTTCGAATTGATGCCCCGGCTCTTCAGCCACGACAGGAGCGCGTCCCGCCCCCACACGGCGGAACGGATGGCCGCGATCTGCCCGTCCGATACGGCCGACGCATCGAAATCGTCCCGTTCCGACGGCAGCCCCATATACGTCCTCCCGTACAGGATCTCCCACACGGTGAGGGCCGACACATCGTAATAGCGCTCCTCGCTCAGGAGGACGCCGTCCACATCAAATATGACTTTCTTCATGCCTGTCTTCCTCCGCTGTCTCACATGCTGATGGATGTATTGTACCACAGGGCGCGCGCCATCAAAAAACAGGCGCACAGGGCGCCCGTTTTCATGATTTCCCGTCCAGCAGATAGTCCCGCGCCATCCAGCGCCGCGCGGCGGTGAAATTGATGGTGAGCCACTGCTGATGCGGCGGATAGCCCAGCGCCCGGTCGATGCGGTCCCGGATGGTGTCGAAGTCCGCCGCGGACCGGGCGGGATAGTCCCGGTCGACGAGGATATCGATCTCGATGATCTTCGTATGCCCGTACTGCTGCACGCTGGACACGTAGTCCCGGAAACCGCAGGACTCCATGAGCTCGTCCATGACGCGCTGTACCCGTTCGTGCACATCCCGCGGCGCGACGCCCAGCACCTGCCGGAACGACGGCGACAGGATGCGCAGCGCCGGCCGGATCATGTGGAGCGACAGCGCCAGCATTACGAGCGGGTCCGCATAGCGGCTCCACGCCGCCCAGGGCGTCTGCTCCAGCGCCCACGCCGCGGCGAAGGAGACGAGGAGCCCGCCGGCAAGCATCATGTCCACGTACCAGCTCACATTATCGAAGCGGACCAGATTCGACCGGAGCGTCCGGTTCTCCCGCTTCAGATAGACAAAGAACGAAGCGGACAGCGCTTCGAAGAACAGCGCGAAATACACGGCCAGCCCGAAGTCCACCGCGTGCCCGCCGCCGAGGAGTCCCCGGATGCCGGACGCCGCGGCGGCAATGACCACGAGGAGCGTGAACGCGCCCTCCGCCACGAGCACCAGCGGCTCCATCTGCCAGTAGCCGAACTGGAACCGCACGCTCGTCTCCCGGGCGATGAGCCGGGACGTACCCAGCATGAGCAGCTTGATGACCACGGCGATGGCAGAAAAGATCCCGTCCGTCAGAATCGCCTGTGATCCGCTCCAGAGCCCCATGAAAATACCGGCGCCGCCTACGGCCGCCATGACCGCGGCCGAACAGGCGAGGAGCCTCTGCTCCCGCTGCTGAGAAAAAGTCTGCATGATAAGCCTCCATCAAATCTGTCATACCCTGTCTCTGTTTCTTTGCGTCCTTGTCCTGATACTGCGATCGATTTGATGGCCCTTCTCCCTTCCTGCCGGCTCCGCTGTGGAAGCTCCGGTTTAAAACGGCATATCTTGTATCTTTATCTATATTCTACCATATGTGCCATTTCTTTCCAAATTTCTATACTGCCATAGAAAATTTCTTTGGCAAAAGAAAAAGCCCCGAAGGGCTCCGGCCGTCAGAAGATCCGATCCTGATGGCCCGCGTCTTTTTTATTGCCTTTTTTTTCGTCCCGCGCTTCCATTTCTGCAAGCACATCCGTGAAAGAAACGCCCGCGTTTTCCCAGAGGACGAACAGATGGTACAGCAGGTCGCAGGATTCGCTCACGATCTCCTGCCGGTCCTCATGCTGATCCGCGATGATGACCTCCGCCGCTTCCTCGCCGATCTTCTTGTCGATCTTGTTCTTCCCCTCCTGCTGGAGATAATTCGTGTACGACTTCGCCTGCGGATGGGCGCGCCGGTCCCGGATCTCCTCATACAGATCCCAGAGGATGCGGAGGCTCCCCGGCCCGCGGCGGTTTTCCCATTCCGCCAGCCCGCGGTAGAAGCACGACCGATGGCCCGTGTGGCACGCCGGACCGTCCGGCACCGCCTCCACCACGAGCGTATCCGCATCGCAGTCCGCATAGATGCGGCGCACGTGCTGGAAATGACCGGACTCCTCGCCTTTGTGCCAGAGCTTCTGCCGGGACCGGCTGTAGAACCAGGTCTCCCCGGTCGAGACGGTCTTCGCGAGGGATTCGACGTTCATATACGCCACCATGAGCACCTCCCCGGTGCGCGCATCCTGCACGACCGCCGGGACGAGCCCTTTTTCGTCGAATGCCACTTCTTCCAGTTTCACAGATTCCATATCCGTCTCCTTTTCTTACAGCCGCATGGGCACGCCTTCCGCGGCAAGATACTGCTTGAGTTCCCCGATGGGGATGGTCCCGAAATGGAAGACCGACGCGGCGAGCGCCGCATCCGCCCCGGCGCGGAAGACGTCGAGGAAATCTTCCTTCTTCCCCGCGCCGCCCGACGCGATGACCGGGATGGAGAGCGTCTCCGCGAGGATGCGGTTCAGCTCCAGATCGTAGCCGGAGGTCTCGCCGTCGGCGTCCATGGAATTCATGCAGATCTCGCCCGCGCCGAGCGCTTCGCCCCGGCGGGCCCATTCGATGGCGTCGAGGCCCGTATTCTTCCGGCCGCCTTCGACGTATACGTCCCAGCCGCCGCGGCCGTTCCGCTTCGCGTCGATGGAGAGCACCACGCACTGGCTGCCGAAGCGGGCCGCCGCCTCTCCGATGAGCTCCGGATGCGCCACCGCCGCGGAATTGACGGACACCTTGTCTGCGCCCGCTAGGAGCATCTCCCGGAAATCGTCCGCGCTCCGGATGCCGCCGCCCACGGTAAAGGGGATGGTGAGCTCCTCCGCCACCGCCTTCACCACATCGATGAAGAGGGCGCGTTTCTCGTGCGTTGCCGTGATGTCATAAAAGACGAGTTCGTCCGCGCCGCTGTCGGAATACCATTTCCCCAGCTTCACCGGGTCGTCCACATCGCGCAGATTCTGAAACTGTTTCCCCTTGACCACCCGGCCGTGGTTCACGTCCAGGCAGGGGATGATCCGTTTTGCGAGCATCATGCCTCCTGTATGTTCCGAATGTCTTCCATGGTGATTTTCTTCTCGTAGAGCGCCTTGCCGCAGATCGCGCCGTAGACGCCCATGGCGGCCAGCTTCCGCAGGTCTTCCGGAGACGACATGCCGCCCGATGCGATGAGCCGGATGCCGGGGATGGCGTTGAGCTGTCCGAGCATGTCGAAATTCGGCCCGGTGAGCATGCCGTCCCGGGAAATGTCCGTGTAGATGATGATCGACACGCCGCTCCGCACGAGCTCTTCTGCGAAGGGCAGCACTTTCTTTTCGCTGCTGTCCGTCCAGCCGTGAGCGGCCGCCCGGTCCCCCTTCGCGTCGATGGAGACGGCCACGCGGTCCGCGCCGTACCGGGCGGCCATGTCCGCCGCAAAGGCGGGATCGTCGATTGCCGCCGAGCCGAGGATGACCCGCGCCACGCCGAGTCCGAAGCAGGCCGCCGCGTCGTCTGCCGTGCGGATGCCGCCGCCCATCTCGACGGGGATCGCCGCGGCGTGGCAGATGGCTTCCACCGCGTCCCGGTTCACGCCGCTGCCGCGGAATGCGCCGTCCAGATCCACCACGTGGAGATATTTTGCGCCCTCCATCTCCCATTTGAGCGCCATCGCCGCCGGACTGCGGCCGTAGACCGTAGCGTCCGCCGCATCGCCCTGGCGGAGGCGCACGCACTGCCCGTTCTGTATGTCGATTGCAGGAAATATGATCATTGGTCTCCCCCGTTCATCCACGCTGCGATATTCTTCCAGATCTGCGCGCCCACAGCCCCGGATTTCTCCGGGTGGAACTGGAGCCCGAGCACATGGCCCTTTTCGATGATTGCGGGCACCTGTACGCCGTAGTCCGCGCAGGCGACCACGTCCGGCGTATCCGCGGGCGATTTGTAGTAGGAATGGACGAAGTACACGTAGGGATGCGGCGGCAGCCCTTCCGCGATCCAGTGCGGCCGGCGGAAGACCAGCTCGTTCCAGCCCATGTGCGGCACCTTCAGCTTCCCTTCAGGAAACCGCACCACCGCGCCGGGGATGAGCCCCAGCCCTTCCACATGCCCCCCTTCTTCGGAATAGTCGCAGAAGACCTGCAGCCCCACACAGATGCCCACGAGCTTCTTGCCCTTCCGGACTTCTTCTTTCAGTGCGTCCGCGAGGCCGAACGCTTTCAGATGGTCCATGGCGTCTTTCATGGCGCCTACGCCGGGAAGGACGAGCGCATCCGCCTGCCGGAGCGCCTCCGGGTCCCGCGTGACGAAGCAGTCAAGGCCCGCCCGCTGCGCTGCGCGGAGAGCATTCGCCAGATTGCCCGCTTCATAGTCAATGATGGCTGTTTTCATCAGAGCACCCCCTTGGAAGACAGAACGGTCCCCTCGCCGCGAAGCGACACCGCTTCGGCGAGCGCGTGGCCCAGTCCCTTGAACAGCGACTCCACGATATGGTGGCCGTTCACGCCGTACAGGCAGGCCATGTGGAGATTCATCGCCCCGTGCATGGCGAGCGCGAGGAAGAATTCCCGGGTCATTTCCGTCTCGAAGCTCCCGATGCGCTCCACCGGGATCTGCACGTCGTACACGAAGTACGGCCGGCCGGAGAGGTCGAGCACGATGCGGGACAGCGCGTCGTCCATGGGACAGAAGAAGCAGCCGTAGCGGCGGATTCCCCGCTTGTCCCCCAGCGCCTGTTTCAGCGCCTCGCCCAGCGCGATGCCGATATCCTCCACCGTGTGATGATTGTCCACGTCCAGATCGCCTTTCGCGTCAAGCTCGAGGGTGAATCCGCCGTGCACGGCGAGGAGTGTCAGCATATGGTCGAAGAAGCCGATGCCGCTCGAGCCCCGAAATGTTCCGTCCCCGTCGAGGCAGAGCCGCACCCGGATCTGCGTCTCTGCCGTATTTCTCCGGATCTCTGCTTCACGCACGGCCCATCACCTCCCGCAGGACCCGCAGCACGGCCTCATCCACGTCCGGCGTGGTGATGGTGATGCGGAACGCGCCGGGAAGGAGCGGATTTCCCTGATAGCGCTTCACGAGGATATCCGCCGCGCGCCACGCCTCAAAGAGCGCGTCCGCCCGGGCCGGCTCCACCTGGATGAGCAGGAAATTCGTCCGCGACGGCCATACCGTGACGCCGGGCACCGCAGCGAGCCCGCCCGCCATCCGGTCCCGCTCTGCCACGATGCGGTCCCGCACGGGCAGGATCTCGTCCCTGCGGCGCACGGCCGCCGCGGCGATGGCCTGAGTGAGCGAATTGAGATTATACGGATTCTTCACCTTCGCCACTTCCGCGATGATGGCTTCGTCCGCCGCGATGTACCCGCACCGGAGCCCCGCCAGTCCGAACGCCTTCGACAGGGTGCGCAGGACGATCAGATTCGGATACGTGCCGATGAGCGGCACGACGCTTTCCGCGCCGGCAAATTCCATGTACGCTTCGTCCACGAAGACGAGTCCTTCCGCCGCCCGGAGGCAGTCTTCGATGAAGGACGCAGGAAGCAGTTCGCCCGTGGGATTGTTCGGATTGCACAGGAAAGTCATCTTCGGCTGCCGCTCCCGGATCGCTGCGAGGATTCCCTCCCGGTCCCGCCGGTACCCCGGAAGGTCCGGCACTTTCTCCACCTTCGCTCCGAGGAGGCTCGCCCCTACTTCGTACATGTCGAAGGTCGGCGCATGGACGAGCACGAGGTCACCTTCATTAAGAAAAGTGTGGAGCGTGTAGGAGATCATCTCGTCGCCGCCGTTCCCCGCGAGGAGCTGCTCCGGCCGGACGGAGAGATACTCCGCCAGCGCCTCCCGCAGGCCGTCTGCCAGCGGCTTCGGATAGATCTGCGGCTGATACGACCGGAGGATCGCCTCCACATCCGCCCGCAGGGACGGGATATCCAGCATGTTCGCATAATTTTCATTGGCGTTGATCACATGCGTCTCATGGATGGGGACGACCACGTACGGCGCAAATTCCCGAACTTCCCGGCGGAGCCATTCAGTCTTCATCGCGCACCTCCATGGCGTGGGCATGCGCGCCGAGCCCCTCCGCGAGGGCGAAGCGCTGCACCTTCTTCGAAATGCGGCGGAACGCCTCTTCCGTGTAGATCTCCACGCTGCTGTGCTTCACGAAATCGTAGACGCCGAGCGGCGAGGAGAAAGCCGCCGTACCGGACGTGGGGAGCGTGTGGTTCGGCCCGGCCATGTAGTCGCCGATGGGCTCCGACGTGTATTTCCCGAGGAAGATGGCCCCCGCATTCTTCACGAGCTGCAGGTACTGCTCCGGATCGGGCAGCTCGATCTCCAGATGCTCCGGCGCGATCTTATTAACCACGTCGAAGCACTGCGCCGCGTCCCGGCAGAGGAAGGCCTTTGCATAGTCCCCCACGGACTGCTTCATGATCTCGTACCGGGGCAGCGCCTGCATCTGCGCTTCCATCTCTGCCTGGACCTCTTTGCCGAACGCCGCGTCCGTGGTGATGAGGAAGACTGCCGCCCGCGGGTCGTGCTCCGCCTGAGAGAGCAGGTCCGCCGCGATCCATTTTGGATTCGCGCTGCCGTCGGCGACGCAGCACACCTCCGACGGGCCGGCGATCATGTCGATGCCTACCGTGCCATAGACGAGGCGCTTCGCCATGGCGACGAACGCGTTCCCCGGTCCGGCGATCTTGAAGACCGGCTCCACCGTCTCCGTACCGTAGGCCAGCATGGCGATGCCCTGCGCGCCGCCCACCTTGTAGATCTCCTTCACGCCCGCCACGTACGCCGCGGCGAGGATGTTCGGATTCACTTTTCCGTCTTTTCCGGGGGGCGTGGTCATCGCGATGGACGGGCAGCCCGCCACCACCGCCGGCACCGTGTCCATGAGCACCGTGGACGGATACGCCGCCCGGCCGCCCGGCACGTAGACCCCCACGCGCTGGATGGGTTCATACTGCTCGCCGAGGCGCACCCCGGGGCGGAACTCCTTGATCCAGCTCTCCCGCACCTGCTCCCGGTGATAGGTTTCGATATTATCTTTTGCTTCGCGGAGCACGGCGAGGAAATCCTCTCCCACGCCGGCCACCGCCTCTTCGATTTCTTCTTCGCTCACGCGGAAATCCGCAAGGTCCGCGCCGTCGAACTGTTTCGTCAGGCGGCGCACCGCTTCGTCGCCGTTCTGCCGCACGTCCTCGAGGATAGCCGCGGCGGCCCGCTCCACATCGGCGGAGAGGTTCACCGCGCGGTTCGTCATGCGCCGCACCTCCCGCAGCGTCAGCCCTTCTTCCGGGACTGTGATCCATTCCATAGGATTGCCTTCTTTCTATTCTTCAAACCGGCAGGACCGAATGAAATCCTGCAGCTCACTCTGTTTCATTTTGTAGGAGACCTTATTGCAGATGAGGCGCGCCGAGAGCTCCATGAATTCGTCGTACGCCTCGAGTCCGTTTTCCCGGAGCGTCGTCCCGGTCTCCACGATATCCACGATCACATCCGCCAGCCCCACCAGCGGCGCCAGCTCTACCGAGCCGTTCAGCCGGATGATATCCACCGGCTGGAAGCGCCGGGCGAAGTACCGCCGCGCGATGCGGGGATACTTGGACGCCACGGTGAGGATGCGCTTCTTCATCACGTCCCGCTGCCCCCGGATGCCCGACACGGCCATGCGGCATTTCCCGATGCCCAGGTCGAGGATCTCGTACACGTCGTCCGCGCCGTCCTCGATGAGGATATCCTTCCCCACGATGCCCGCGTCGGCCGCGCCGCGGCGCACATACACCGCCACGTCCGGCGACTTCACCAGCGTCACCTTGAGCCGGCCCGAAGCGTCCGTGAAGATGAGCTTCCGGCTGTCGCCGCTGTATTCGGGGAACTCCCAGCCCCCGTCCGCGAGCCGGTGCATCACGGTCTTCGCGATGCGTCCTTTTGCCAAAGCGATATGCAGCATGTCAGAGCCTCCTTATCCGCGCGTCGATCTCCGCCCGGTCCGCTTTCCGGCCGTCCATTTCATACGCGCCGTCCTTCCAGCGGACCATCAGACGGTAGTCGCCGGGCGACACGGTATTCTTCCCGCTCACGCCCAGCACGGCGAAGCCGTCCTTCCTCCAGCCGTTGATGTCGCGGATGAGCTCCGCCGACGGCGCATCGTACACGACCGCCAGATCGGCCGAAGGCTGCACCGCCTCCAGCATCCCCGCGTCCGCCATGTATTCGTAGAGCAGGTTCATGTTCAGGCCGAAGCCGCACGCCGGCCGCTCCGCGTGGAACTGCGCCGACAGCCGGTCGTACCGGCCCCCGCTGATGAGCGAATACAGCGCGCCGTCCGCATAGATCTTGAAGACTGAATCGGTATAGTACCCCATGTGGGATGTGAATCCCAGATCGAGCTGCACCCGGTCTTCGTAGCCGGCGCAGGCGAGATAGCCGTACACTTTCTTCGTCCGCTCCAGCGCGGCCGCCATGCCCGCATTGAGCGAGAGCTCCTCCGCCCGGCGCATCGTCGGGCCGTAGTCGCCGAAGAGCCTCGGCAGCTCCGTCAGCACGTCCCGCTGGAGCTTCGTCACCGCCAGCTCGTCCGCCGTCTGCCGGAGCGACACGAGGTTCCGTTCCTCCAGCTCCTTCCGCACGCGGGCGAGCGCCTCCGGCGGCAGGCGCAGATCGGCAAAGAGCGCGTCCATGTACGCCACCGTGCCGAGATCGATGCGCATGTCCGAGATGCCCAGCGCCTCCAGAAATTCCGCTGCGGTGACGATCACTTCCCCGTCGCATTCCGGCGAGTCGTCGCCGAGCACTTCCACGCCGCTCTGCAGGAAATATTTTCCGTGCGTGGACTTGCCGTAATATTCGCGGAACACCGTGGATACGTAGCCGAATTTCAGGAGCTGCTTCGTATCCGGATATTCCCGCGCCACCGTCTTCACCAGAGGCAGCGTCACATCGGGCCGCATGACGAGCACGGAGCCATCCGCATCGATGGTCTTCACCATCTCTTTCTGGAGCCCGGGGAAATACCGGCCGTACGTGTCGTAGTCTTCGAACGTCGGCGTCTGGATGATCCGGCAGCCGTGCCGGTGCATCACCTGCAGGACCTCCGACTGGATGCGGTCGTAATTGACCATCTCCTCTTCGTGGACCATCTGCAATTCTTCCAGTGTCTGATACATACATCCTCCTTCACAGGATTGGTTGGAATAATTTGTATGATATTACGTTACCACGGTAAAGAGAAAAAGTAAAGAAAATCTTCTGTCAAATTCCGGTTTCTTCCCTGTACAGAAAAATCCATGGCCGGCCGCATTCTCTCCCATCCCGTTTTGTGATATAGTGAAGGCAGGAAAAGAATTATTTTTAACACACATAAGGAGGGCCCGATGAACAGCAGAAAGATCCTCGTCCTACTCGCCGCGGCCGCCGTACTGGCCGGGACGGCCGCGCCCGTCATGGCCGCGCCGGCCAACAACCGCGCCGCCGCCCAGGTGAACCGCACGCTGGACCGGCTGAACGCGCAGCGCGACACGCAGCTCCGCGGCCAGCGCCGGCACGCGCAGACCGTCCGGGAGCAGCGGCTCCGCGAGCAGAGCCGCCCCGGCGACCCGCAGAACCGCGTGCAGAACCAGAATGAAAATGTGCGGGACCGTCTCGACAATCTGCAGGACAAACTCGCCGATCAGCAGGCGCAGCAGAACGCGGCGCAGAAATGAGCGCCCATCAAAAAAGCAGACATCTCTTTCCGAGATGTCTGCTTTTCGTTTGTCCGTCATTCCGTGACGAGCGTGCCTGTGAGATCGGAAACCTGCGCGATCTGATTCGCCTCGCCCCAGGCGGCGAGCTCCGCCGCGATGCGCGGGATGGCGTCCGGACTGGACAGGGTCGCCGTGCCCACCTGCACGGCCGAAGCGCCCGCCACGAGGAATTCCGCCGCGTCTTCGCCGGTCATGATGCCGCCGAGGCCGCACACGGGGATCTTCACGGCCTTCGCCACCTGCCAGACCATGCGGAGCGCCACCGGCTTCACCGCCGGGCCGGACAGGCCGCCGGTGATATTGCCGAGGATCGGACGGCGCGTGCGCAGATCGATGGCGATGCCCATGAGCGTATTGATGAGAGAGATGGCGTCCGCCCCTGCCTTCTCCACGGCTTTCGCGATGGAGACGATGTCCGTCACGTTCGGGGAGAGTTTCACCATCACAGGAAGATCCGTATGCGCTTTCACGATGCGCGTCACTTCCGCCGCCGTCTCCGGCTGGGTTCCGAAGGCAAGGCTGCCGTTCTTCACGTTCGGGCAGGAAATATTCATTTCCAGCGCGGAGATGCCCGGCACGGAGAGCATTTCCGCCACGCAGCCGTATTCCTCCTCCGTGTGGCCTACGATATTCGCGATGAGCGGCACGTCATACCGGCGGAGTTCCGGCAGGATGTATTTTACGAAGTGCGCCGCCCCCGGATTTTCCAGGCCGATGCAGTTCAGCATGCCCGCCGGCGTCTCCGCCACGCGGACGCCGCTGTTGCCGGACCAAGGCTCGCAGGCCAGCCCTTTCAGGGAGATGGCGCCCACGTCCCGGTTGAGGTCGAGGTAGCGGCTGTATTCGAGGCCGAATCCGAACGTGCCCGAAGCGGCGATGATCGGATTCTTCATGTGCATGCCGAGGAAGTCGATGGACAGATTCATAAGATGACCTCCTTCGTATTGAACACCGGCCCGTTCAGGCAGACTTTATAATGGCCCTTCCCGTCGCGCCGGTCGCACACGCACGCGAGGCAGCCGCCGGTGCCGCAGCCCATGCGCCGCTCCAGAGAGGCTTCGCAGGGGATGCCCGCCGCTTCCGCAAGCTCCGCGGTCTTCCGCATCATGATGCCCGGGCCGCAGGTGACCACTTCCGCCACCGGCCCTTTCGCAAAGATGTCCGGCAGCGCGGCGATAGCGAAGCCCTTCACGCCGTAGGACCCGTCGTCCGTCGTGACGATCAGCTCGCGCAGCGTCTGCGGGAAGAAATCTTTCCAGAACACTTCCTCTTTGTTCCGTCCGCCGATGGCCACGGTCATCTGACCGGGCTGCGTGCGCCGCGCGGTGAAGAGAATAGGCGCGATGCCCACGCCGCCGCCGACGCCCACGATATGGCCGTCGGGGATGGTGAAGCCGTTCCCGAGCGGTCCGAGGCTGTCGACGACGTCTCCCGCCTTCAGATGAGACAGGATCTCCGTGCCCTTGCCCACGACGCGGTAGAAAATCTCCGTGATGCCCCGGCCCGGGTCCGTCCCCGCGATGGAGATGGGCCGGCGCAGGATGCGCGTGCCGTCCGGGATGCGGATGTCGATGAACTGGCCCGGCTTCGCGTCGCGGGCGGTGCGGGGCAGCTCGATCTCCATGCGCCAGATCTCCGGACCGACCAGCTCGTGCCGGCGGATAGCGCCTTTTTCGATGTATCCAGCCAACGTTACCCCTCCTTCACATAGTCCTGCATGGCTTCCACATGGGTGATGCTGGAGTGGCCCGCCATGACGTTCAGCACTTCCCGGGCCGTATCGAGGGAAGTCAGACAGGGAATGGCCAGCTCGACCGCGATGCGGCGCAGGTCATAGCCCTGCTGCTCGATCTCCGTGCCGTAGGAAATGGTATTGATGACGGCGTCCACACGGCCGGACTTGAGATACTTCTCGCAGTTCTCGCCCTTCTCGTTCATCTTCTTGACGATCTCCACGGGGATGCCCTTCTCGTGGAAGTACGCGCCCGTGCCGGAGGTGCAGATGATGTGGTAGCCCGCTTCCGCGAAGCCTTTCGCCACTTCCGCCGCCTCTTCCTTGTCGCGGTCGCTCACCGTGATGAGGATATTGCCCTTCGCGGGGACGTCCAGGTTCGACGCCACAACGGCCTTGTACAGCGCCTCCTGATAGGTGTGGCCGATGCCCATGACTTCGCCGGTGGATTTCATCTCCGGTCCGAGCTTGATCTCCACGAGGCCCAGCTTGGAGAAGGAGAAAACCGGCGCCTTGATGGCCACGTACGGCTTCGGCGGCATGAGGCCCAGCGGGATGCCGAGGCTGGCGAGCGGCTCGCCCAGCGCGACGCGGACGGCGCATTCCACCATGTTGATGCCCGTGACCTTGCTCATGAAGGGCACCGTGCGGGACGCGCGCGGATTCACTTCGATGACGTACACCTTGCCGCCCACGACGATGAACTGGATATTGACGAGACCCTTCACGTTCATGGCGCAGGCAATGTCCTTCGTGTATTTCACGAGGGTGTCGATGATCTCCTGCGACAGGTGCTGCGGCGGATAGACCGCAAAGGAGTCGCCGGAATGGACGCCCGCCCGTTCGATCTGCTCCATGATGCCGGGGATGCACACGTCGATGCCGTCGGAAATGGCGTCGACTTCCACTTCGCGGCCCACCATGTACTGGTCGATGAGGACCGGATGCTCGTGGGACGCCACCACGGCTTCGCGCAGGTACTGGATCAGCTCGGCCTCTTCATAGACGATCTGCATCGCGCGGCCGCCGAGGACGTAGCTCGGACGGACGATGAGCGGGTATTCCAGCTCTTTCGTCTTTTCCAGCGCTTCCGCGACGCTTTCTACGAGGCAGCCCTTCGGACGCGGAATGCCCAGCTGGCCCATGAGGGTGTCGAAGCGCTCGCGGTCTTCCGCCAGGTCGATGCCTTCATTGGACGTGCCGATGATGCGCACGCCCTGCTTGGCCATGGGCGTCGCCAGGTTGATGGCCGTCTGGCCGCCGAACTGGCAGATGACGCCTTCCGGTTTTTCTTTCTCGATAATCTCCATCACGTCTTCTTCCGTAAGCGGCTCGAAGTACAGCGCGTCGGACGTATCGAAGTCGGTGGAGACGGTCTCCGGATTGTTGTTGATGACGATGGACTTCTTGCCCGCCTTGCGGAGCGCCCAGGACGCATGGACGGAGCAGTAGTCAAATTCGATGCCCTGCCCGATGCGGATCGGGCCGGAACCGAAGACGACCACGGAATTGCTGCCCTGCGGCTTCACTTCGTCTTCCTGGCCGTAGGTGGAGTAATAATACGGCGTGTGCGCTTCGAATTCCGCGGCGCAGGTGTCGACCATCTTGTAGTCCGGATGGATATTGAGCTTCTTCTTCAGGCGGGTGACAGCCTTCTCGTCTTCCGTGATGAAGTGCGCGATGGCGCTGTCCGGCATCTGGATGCGCTTCGCATTGCGCAGGGTGTCTTCATTGAGCCCTTCCTTGCGGAGGCGCTCTTCCGCCATGATGATGTTCTTGATCTTGTAGAGGAAGAAGAGATCGATCTTCGTGATGCGGTTGATCTCTTCCGGCTCGATGCCGCGCCACAGCGCTTCCGCGATGACAAAGAGGCGCTCGTCGTCCACGCGGTGCAGGAGGCACCGGATGTCGTAGAGGGACTGGTTGTCCAGCTTGGCCAGATGGATGTACCCCTCGCCCACTTCGAGGCAGCGCATGGCTTTGATGAGCGCCCCTTCGAAGGTACGGTCGATGGCCATGACTTCGCCGGTGGCCTTCATCTGCGTGCCGATCTGGCGGTCGGCGAGCGTGAATTTCTCGAAGGGCCAGCGCGGGAATTTCAGCACCACATAGTCGATGGACGGTTCGAAGCAGGCTTTCGTATTGCCGGTGATGGCGTTCGTGATCTCGTCGAGATGCAGGCCGAGGGCGATCTTCGCCGCCACCTTGGCAATCGGATAGCCCGTCGCCTTCGAAGCCAGCGCAGAGGACCGGCTCACGCGCGGATTGACTTCGATGACGTAGTAGTTGTTCGTGCGGGAATCGAGAGCGTACTGCACGTTGCAGCCGCCTTCGATCTTCAGATAGCGGATGATGTTGATGGACGCCGTGCGCAGCATCTGGAACTGCTGGTCAGTGAGCGTCTGCGTCGGCGCGACAACGATGGAATCGCCCGTATGGACGCCCACGGGATCCACGTTCTCCATGGAGCAGACGATGATGCAGTTGTCCGCGCTGTCGCGCATGACTTCGAATTCAATCTCTTTCCAGCCGGCCACGCTCCGCTCCACGAGGATCTGATTGATCGGGGAGAGCTTGATGCCGCGGTTCGCGATCTCTTCCATCTCGTAGCGGTCGTGTGCGATGCCGCCGCCGGTGCCGCCCAGCGTGTACGCCGGACGGATGATGACCGGATAGCCGATCTTGTTCGCAAAGGCCACGGCCGGCTCGAGCTCCT
The DNA here is from genome assembly GCA_944390485.1 of Veillonellales bacterium. Taxonomy (GTDB): domain Bacteria; phylum Bacillota; class Negativicutes; order Veillonellales; family Dialisteraceae; genus UBA1822. The sequence continues at coordinate 25,770 of CALXPQ010000001.1, read as the reverse complement.
CGAAGATCTCCGATTCCGGCACGGGCTGATGGATCTCCTGCATGGCTTCCTTGAAAAGCTCCCGGTCTTCCGCGTGCTGGATGGCGTGGAGCGAGGAGCCGAGGAGCTTCACATGGTATTCGTCGAGCACGCCCGCTTTAGCGAGCTGCACCGCCATATTCAGGCCCACCTGGCCGCCCAGCGTCGCCAGGAGCGCGTCCGGGCGCTCTTTCTTGATGACTTCCGTCACGAAGGGCAGCGTGATCGGTTCGATGTAGACGCGGTCTGCGATGTCGTTGTCCGTCATGATCGTGGACGGGTTGCTGTTCACTAGGACGACTTCGATGCCCTCTTCGCGGAGCGAACGGCAGGCCTGCGTCCCCGCATAGTCGAATTCTGCTGCCTGGCCGATGACGATCGGACCGGAGCCGATGACCAGGACTTTTTTCACATCTGGATTAATCATTGGCAAAGGCCTCCATTGCTTCTTTGAACTGGGTGAAGAGGTAGAAATTGTCCGTCGGTCCGGGCGCGGCTTCCGGATGGTACTGCACGGCCTGGATGGGCAGCGTCTTGTGGCGGAACCCTTCGATGGTGCCGTCGTTCACGCTGCGGTAGGTCACTTCCAGGCAGTCCGGGAAGCCGTCGTCAGACACGGCGTAGCCGTGGTTCTGGCTGGTGATGTACACGCGGCCCGTGCGGAGGTCTTTCACCGGATGGTTCGCTCCGCGGTGGCCGAAGGGCAGCTTGAAGGTGTGCGCGCCGAAGGCGAGCGACAGCACCTGGATGCCCATGCAGATGCCGAAAATCGGCTTCTTCCCGATAAGCTGCTTCACGGTCTCCACCACGTAGCCGAGATCCTGCGGGTCCCCCGGTCCGGGCGAAAGGAAGATGCCGTCCGGATGGATCGCGAGAAGCTCTTCCGCGGAAGTGTGCGCCGGGAAGACGTGCACCGTGCAGTCGTTCGCCGCCAGGCTCACAAGGATGTTTTTCTTCAGGCCGCAGTCGAGGAGGGACACGTGGTATTTCCCGTTCCCGTACGTATAGGGAACGGCCGTGGTGACGCGCTCCACCTGATCGTGGTGCAGCGGCTGGGAGAGCAGCTCCCGGATCTCGCTTTCCGTGCGGTCGGCGCTCACGATGATTCCCTTCATGACGCCCTGCGTGCGGAGAATCCGCGTCACGGCGCGGGTGTCCACATGGTAGAGGCAGGGCACGCGGTACCGCTCGATGAAGTCGGAGATGGGCTCTTTGCATTCCCAGTTGCTCGGATGGAAGCAGAGCTGGTCCACCACGTAGCCGGCGGCGGCGGGCTTCGCATTCTGCATGAATTCGTTGTTCGCCCCGTAGTTGCCGATGAGCGGATAGGTCAGCGTCAGGATCTGCCCCTCATAGGACGGGTCCGTAAAGCATTCCTGATAGCCGGTCATGCCGGTATTGAACACCACTTCTCCGAGCCCTTCGGCGGTGCCGAGGAGTTCCCCTTCGAAGCGGGCTCCGTTTTCCAGGATGAGGTAACCTTTCATTTCAGCACTTTCCCTTCCTTCATAACAATTTCTCCGTCCACTACCGTGAGCACGGCCCGCCCTTTCAGGGTGATGCCTTCAAACGGGGTGAAGAGCGCTTTCGTATAGAGATCCTTTCCGTGGACCGTCCATTCCTTCTCCGGATCGACCACCGTCACGTCCGCCGGCGCGCCTTCTGCGAGGACGCCCCCTTCCACGCCGAGGATGCGCGCGGGATTCACGGACATGAGCTCGGCGATGCGGTCGATGGACAGGCGGTCTTTATGATACAGCTCCGTCAGGACGGCGGAGAGCGAAGTCTCGAGCCCGGCGATGCCGTTCGGCGCGCAGCAGAAAGGCACGTCCTTCTCTTCGTTCGTATGGGGCGCATGGTCCGTGATGATGGCGTCGATGGTGCCGTCGACGACGCCTTCGATGAGCGCCTCCCGGTCTTCTTCCGTGCGGATGGGCGGCGCCATCTTGAAGGCCGTGTCGTAATGTTTCAGGCAGTCGTCCGTGAAGAACAGGTGCTGGGCCGTCACTTCGGTGGTGACGTCGAGGCCGTCCGCCTTGGCCCGGCGGATGATCTCCAGCGCCCCTTTCGAGCTCACGTGCGCGATGTGGATGTGGCAGCCGGTGAGCTTCGACAGGATGATGTCCCGCGCGACGGCGATGTCCTCACCCGCCGCCGGGCGGCCCGTCACGCCGATGCGGTAGGAGACGGTCCCCTCATTCATGTAGCCGCTGCCGCACATGGTCATGTCTTCCGCATGGTCGATGACCATCTTGCCGAACATGTGCGCGTACTCCATGGCGCGGCGCATGAAATTGGCGCTCTCCACGTAGTGGCCGTCATCGGAGAAGGCCACCGCGCCGGCCGCCGCCATGTCGCCCATCTCGGAGAGCTGCTTCCCCTCGAGGTTCTTCGACACGGAGCCGATGATGCTCACTTTCACGACGCCCTGCCGCTCGGCCCGCTCCTGCACGTCGCGGAGGACCGCCGCATTGTCGATGACCGGAGCCGTATTCGCCATGGTGGCCACGCGGGTCACGCCGCCGGAAGCCGCTGCCTGCGTGCCGGTGTGGATGTCTTCCTTCGCCTCCTGCCCCGGTTCGCGGAGGTGGACGTGCATGTCGATGAGCCCCGGCAGGACGAAGCAGCCGGTGGCGTCGTAGACTTCCGCCGCGGGATCGGCTTCGGCGCGGCCGCCGACGGAAAGGATCCGTCCGTTCTTGATGACTACATCGCCCGTTTCATGCTGATGCATGGCGGGATTGATAATCGTGCCGTTTTTAATGATCAGCTTCAAGGTCTTTCCCCTCCGTCAGTGTCAAATAGAGAAGCGCCATGCGGATGGCCACGCCGTTGCGCACTTCTTCCTGGATCATGGACTGTTCGTCATAGGCGATGTCGTAGGCGATCTCCACGCCGCGGTTCATCGGGCCCGGATGGAGCACCACCGCATGGGGCTTGGCGAGTTTGAGCCGCGCCGCATTGAGGCCGAAGATGCGGGAATATTCGCGGAGCGTCGGGAAGAAGCCCGCCGCCGCGCGCTCCAGCTGGATGCGGAGCACGTTGATCGCGTCGGCGCCGCGGAGCGCGTCCTCGATGGAGTCGTCGATGATGGCGCCCATATCCGCGAGCTCTCTCGGCACCAGCGTCCGCGGGCCGTAGAGATGGACCTCCGCGCCCATCTTGAGGAAGCCGTAGATGTCGCTCCGCGCCACCCGGGAGTGCAGGATGTCCCCGAGGATGACGTATTTCATCCCTTCGAAGGGAATGCCCGCCTGCCGCACCGTGTACAGGTCGAGGAGCGCCTGGCTCGGATGCTCGTGCGCGCCGTCTCCGGCATTGAAGATGATCGGCGCCTGCACCATGGGGCTCCATGCCTTGGATGCAAAAACAGCGGCGCCCTCCGACGAATCACGAATAATCACTGCATCGACCCCCATGGCAGAAACTGTCAGGAGGGTGTCTCTCATGCTTTCTCCTTTCGTCATCGAGCTGCCGCTCTTTGTAATATTGATCACATCCGCGCCGAGATATTTCCCCGCCAGTTCAAAGGAACTTCTCGTACGCGTCGACGCTTCCGAAAAAACGGTCACGATGGATTTCCCTTTCAGGTAATCCTTCTTCTTATTTTCTGAAAGCACGATGCGCTTCATCTGGTCCGCCATCTCGAACACGCGGCGGATTTCCTCCGCCGTCAGTTCTTCCAGCCCCAGAATGGAACGCCCGGTGAGCGTATTCTTCCCCATGTCGGCCTCCTTTCGCACACGCCGCGCAGCCTGCGCAGCAGAAACCCGCAGGCGGGAGCCGCCCCGCGCCATGAGTTTCTCTTCTGACATACTGTAAAAAATGCATTCCCATAAATGATATAGGAGAAGGGACTAAAATTCAAGAGCTTATTTTATCTCTTTCGCCATTCACAGCGCCTTTCCCGAGAAGGCGACCGCCGCCTCGATGACGTTCCGGAAGGACGGCGGGATATCGTCCGCCGTGAGATGCAGCCCCAGCGCGCGGCCGATGATGACGCCCTTGTTCCCGTAGAGCCAGGCGAAATAGTAGAATCGCAACGCCCGCTCGTCCCTGCCAGAGATGTTTTCCAGCTTCCGCGGGCGGTTCGTGAACCGCGTGAGCGCCAGCTTCTGGCTGGCCTTCTTCACCAGCGCGGACGACACGTAGGTGCTCCCCTCTCCGGTGTCCCGGATGACCTCGTCCAGGAGCTTCCGCCGGTTCCGCGCGAGGCACGCCTCCACCACGTCCATCTCGTAGCAGATGCAGTCCGTATAGAACACGTAGGGCGACGGCTTCTTCCCGTCCATCACATCCCGGTCGTAGAAGCACACCGCCGGCACGTGGAACCGCCGGATGAGCTGGGCAATCTTCCCGATGGAGCTTTCCCCGCGGGCATTGATGAGGCAGATGCCGTAATAATTGAAATCCGCTTTCAGTGTGCGGGCGAAATATTCGAACGATCCGTACTCCGTCTCCCCCTCCACCAGCACGGCACACCGCGCGTAGAGGGCTTCTTTCACTTCCGGAAAATGCATGATGAGGTGCTTCTCGATCTCCCGGTCGAAATGGAACGACGCGCCGCACGCCGCGCGGACCTCGTCGTTCTCGCCCCAGTAGAGGCGGATGATGGTGCGGTAATCATTGATGAGCGCGTCCGCCGAATGGGTGACCACGAAGATCTGCCCGTCCAGCCCGTCGATGCCGAGCACTTCCTGCAGGAGATGCACGAAGAACGGCTCCTGATTGTTCAGGATGCGCTGCAGGAAAGACAGCACCGCCCGCTGCATGTACGGATGGAGATGGTGCTCCGGCTCGTCGATGCTCACCATGACGGGCAGATAGCGCTTCCCCTTCGGGCTGGTCATGACGATCTCCTCGAAGGGCACGGCGCGGCTCCGCTTCTTCTGGTAGAGCTTGGCCAGGATGTACGCCCCCGCAGCGAAGAGCACCTGCATGGTGCTCCGTCCCCGGCCGCCCGCCCGGCGGCCGAAGATGGCCTCCATCAGCCGGAGCGCCGCAGTCTCCGCCGGACCCGAAATGTCCACCGCGAGGCCGTCCCGCGCGAAGAGCTCCCGGATATGGGCCAGCTCTGCATCGCTGAAATGAAGGCACGCCTCGAAGAGTTCCCGGATCTCGCCGGCTGTGCGCGCGGCGTTCTCCCGCTGCATCGCCTCCGGAAGCGACTGCGGGATGTAGTACATGCGGCGGATGTATTCCAGCGGCAGCGCCTCTCCCGTGTCGAGATTCGTCAGATGGGGCATCACCTCGTGGATCTGCTGGGTGAGCTCGATATGGGCCGTCTCCTCCGCGCCGTTGTCCCCGGCCGACAGCGTGTACACCACCCGGATGGGCCGGTCCGGGTCCTGGAAATCCCCCTCCCGGAAGCCGCAGCCGGAAAGCGTCGTCTCCAGCAGGTCAAGGAAATTGCTCTTCCCGATGTTGTTGTCTCCCACGAGATAGTTCACCCGCTCGTGGAAAACCATTTCCAGCCGGCGGAACGTGCGGTAATTTTCGATTTCGATTCTGGCGAGGTACATGCTTCCTCCTGACCGGCGCAGCGCGCCTGCTGTCGATTTCCATTTTCTTTTATTATATCATTTTCCCCCGCCGAAAAGGGACGCCGGACCGCGCGGCGCGCGGGCATGAAAAAAAGCCCCTGCCGGGGCTCTTCTCCCAAATCATTTCGTCCGGCTGCGCCGCTCGAGGATGGCGGACATGGTCTTCATGGGGCACATGGGGCCGCACATGGTGCACGTATTCTCGTCTTCCGGCCGGCTGCTCTCGCGATAGCGGCGCGCTTTTTCCGGATCGAGGGCGAGCGGGATCATGGCGCCGAAGTCCACCTTCTGCCGCGCCCGGCTCATCGCTTCGTCCCAGTCCGCCGCGTGGGGCACACCCTTCGCCAGGTCCGCCGCGTGGCAGGCGATCTTCGAGGCGATAATGCCTTCCCGCACGTCGTCCAGATCGGGCAGGCGCAGGTGCTCCGCCGGCGTGACGTAGCACAGGAAATCCGCGCCGCACGCCGCGGAGAGCGTCCCGCCGATGGCCGCGGTGATGTGGTCGTAGCCGGGCGCCACGTCCGTCACGATCGGCCCCAGCACATAGAGCGGCGCGCCATGGCAGAGCTTCTTCGCGAGCTCCACATTCATGCGGATGTCGCTGAGCGGCATGTGGCCGGGCCCCTCCACCATGACCTGCACGCCTGCGGCCCGCGCGCGGACCACGAGCTCGCCCAGCGTGATGAGCTCGGACACCTGCACCGCGTCCGTCGAGTCGTGGCAGCTACCGCTCCGGCAGGCGTCGCCCAGCGAGAGCGTCACGTCGTAGGTGCGGCAGATGTCGAGCAGTCGGTCGTACTGCTCATAGAAAGGATTTTCCTTCCCCTTCATGTACATCCACGCGAAGAGGATGGAGCCGCCGCGGGAGACCAGATTCGTGAGACGGGGATTCTTCCACACGTGTCCCGCCACCTCCTGCGTGATGCCCGCATGGATGGTCATGAAGTCCACGCCGTCCTTCGCGTGCTTCTCCACCACGGAAAAGAGATCGTCCGCCGTCATGTCTTTCAGCCCCTTGCCGAGGAGTCCCACCGCGTCGTACATGGGCACCGTGCCGATCGCCGCCGGGCTGTGGGCGATGAGCCACTCCCGGAAGGGCGCGGTCGTGCCGTAGCAGGACAGGTCCATGATGGCCTCCGCCTTCAGGTCCGCCGCGAGCTGCGCCTTCTCCTTCTCCGTCTCATAATCGCACACGTCCTTCGAGATGCCCAGATTCACGTTCATCTTCGTGCGGAGCCCTTTCCCGATGCCCCACGGGTGCAGCGCGTGGTGGCCGATATTCGCGGGGATGACCACCGTCCCCTCCGCGACGCGCGCCCGCACGGTCTCCGCGTCGAGCCGCTCCTCGGCGGCGACGGTCTTCATCGCCTCCGTGACGATCCCCTGACGGGCCGCTTCCAGCTGTGTCATAAATTCCTCCTTGTATCCTGCGGGGAAATGCCCCACAAAAAAATCCGCCCTGCGGCGGAAATACGGTCATGGTTCTGCTTCCTTACGTCAGTATGGACTGCATCAAGTTCAAAGGGTCGGTCTCCGCCTCTCAGCCTTTCGGCTCCCCCAGCATCGCCCTCATTATAGCCGGGCGGCCCGCGCCCTGCAAGATGACTTGACAAAACGGCCCCGCCCCGTCATGATGGAGGCAGTCCATCAGAAAGAAGGCGCTGCCTCTATGAAGCACGAAAAGAAAACCAACGTCATGCGCATCCTCGATAAGGCGGGGATCGCCTATACGACGAAATCCTACGACTACGACGAGGACGATCTCTCCGGCGTGCACGCCGCCGAGGCCCTCGGCTTTGACCCGGACATGGTCTTCAAGACCATCGTCGCCCGCGGAGACCGGACCGGCCCGGTCGTCTTCTGCCTCCCGTCGGAAAAGGAGCTCGACCTCAAGGCCGCCGCCCGCGTCTCCGGCAACAAGAGCGTGGCCATGCTCCACGTGAAGGATCTCCCCGGCCTCACCGGCTACATCCGCGGGGGCTGCTCGCCCATCGGCATGAAGAAGCAGTTCCCCACCTACATCGACGCGGCCTGCGCCCGTCACGGGGCCATCAGCATCAGCGCGGGCCAGCGGGGCCATCAGGTGCTCCTCGCGCCGGATGATCTCATCCGCTTCCTCGGCGCGCAGGTGGAAGACCTCACCCAGAAATGACCACGCGAAAAGCGGCTCCCGGAGGGGCCGCTTTTTTGCTGCTCGTTCAGCCTTCCACGTCCTTCATGGCCTTTTCCATGTCGCGGGCATCGTAGAGGCGGATGCGGGAAAAGGATTTCCCTTCCGGCAGGCGGATCACATGCTCGAAGATCGGGTACACCTGCAGATTCATGGACTCCGCGCGGATGTCCAGCAGATGGCCGCCGCAGGAGCAGTCGTCCGCAAGGAAATGGAAATGCCAGAACGGGATATTCACGTTCGTCATGAATTTCGGGAAGAGGAATCCGAAGACCGAACCTGTCACCCCGCTGCGGCGGAACACCTTCTGCGACTTCGACGCTTCCACCAGCGTGGGATAGGGTTTCTCCTGACGGCCGATGCTGCGGAGCTCTGCGTCCGCCGCCTCCACATGGCCCTTCACCGCGTAGATGATGTTCGGATCTTCCAGCGTCCAGTCGCTGAGCTTCTTCTCCAGCTCCGCCGTGCTGCCGATGCCTTCGATGCGGTGAAGCGGCGCGAAGCGGTCGAAGCAGGTCACCTGCGCGAAGGACACCATCATCTCCGGCGGGACTTCCTCCACCGTGCCGTCGTCTCTGCAGTTGTACGCTTTGTCGCCCCACACGATGAGCTCGCCGCCGAGGCCCTCAAAGGTCCCGATGCCGAAATCGCCGTGGCGCAGCAGCTCCCGGATGGAAATCACTCCTTCCATGACGCCCTGCATGAGCGCATCGATGACGGACACCTGATACACGGAATGCGTATTGATCCACCGTTCTCTGTGAAATGCTTCCTCCATAATGCTTCTCCTTTTCAAAAATTTTCTGAAATGTACAGAAGCGGAAAGATTTCCGCCGGTTTTCTTTTTATTTTTTATTATATCATGGAATCCGGCCCGCCGCAGACCGGACGGCCCGTGAAAAAAAGACGCTTGACACCAGACGCATCCATCTGCTATGCTTGTCTCAACATAAGCACGAGGACGAAGAAGGGACTTGGAATCCTTGCAGAGAGGCAGCGGGTGGTGCGAGCTGTCAGGAGGAAGGCGTCTTTCCGCTTCGGAGTGATGAGTGAGGAATTCATCGGGCCTGCCCGTTACAGCAGACACAAGACGGCCGGAAGGCAATTTGGGTGGCAACGCGGGTTCTCTCGTCCCTTGGGGATGAGAGGCTTTTTTATTTCCACTGGAATGCATTCGGGCAAATTGGGTGGCACCGCGAGAAGAGAAGCTCGTCCCATGGGACGCTTCTCTTTTTTTGTTTCCTGAAAAGGAGGATCATCATGCACCGCGTATGGAATTTCAATGCAGGGCCTTCCCCGATGCCCCTTCCCGTGCTGGAAGAAATCCGGGACGAATTCACCGATTACCGCGGCACCGGCATGGGCATCATCGAGATGAGCCACCGGTCCGGCGAATTTCAGGCGCTCCTTGCCGAGACGAAAGCGCTCCTCGCCGAGCTCCTCGGCCTTACGGAGGGGCAGGAGATCGTCTTCATCCAGGGCGGCGGCTCCATGCAGTTCGTCATGGAGGCGTACAACTTCCTCCGCACCCGCGCCGCCTATGCGGACACCGGCGTGTGGGCGCACAAGGCGCGGGACGCGGCGGCGTTCTTCGGCGAAGCGTACGACGCGAATTCCGCGAAGGACCGGAATTATTCCTACATCCCGGACACGTACGACATCCGCCCCGGCACGGACTATCTCCACATCACGTCGAACAACACCATCTACGGCACGGAGTACTGGACCTTCCCGGACGTGAACGTGCCGGTGGTGTGCGACATGTCCAGCGACATCCTTTCCCGCCGCGTGGACTGCAACCAGTTCGCCATGATCTGGGCGGGCATCCAGAAAAATCTCGGCGCGGCCGGCACGGCGCTCGCCATCATCAAAAAAGAATTCCTCGAGACGGCCCGCACGGACGTGCCCGCCTTCCTCCAGTACCGCACCTTCGTAGAAAAAGACTCGGCCTACAATACGCCGGCGGTCTTCTGCATCTACACGCTGAACAAGATGCTCCACTGGATCAAAAACATGGGCGGCGCGGACGCCATGGAGATCCGCAACAAAAAGAAAGCGAACCTCCTCTACGCCGTCATCGACGGAAGCGGCGGCTTCTACCGCGGCCACGCGGAGCCGGCGCACCGGAGCCGCATGAACGTCACGTTCAACCTGGCTTCGCCGGAGCTGGAAAAAGATTTCATCGCCCGGGCAAAGGAAAACGGCTTCGCCGGCGTGGGCGGCCACCGCCTCGTGGGCGGATGCCGCGTGTCCCTCTACAATGCGGTCACGCCGGAAGCGGCAGAAGCCATGGCGGATTTCATGAAAGAATATATGCGCACCCGCGGGTGAGCGTCAAAACAGAAAGGACAGGATTTCATCATGTACAAGATCTTCATCACCAACGACGTCGCCAAGGAAGCGAAAGAATACCTCGAAAAAGAATTTCTCGTGGACATCCGTCCGAACATGGACGAAGACGAGCTCTGCGAAGCGATCGGCAGCTACGATGCGATCATCACCCGCAGCCAGACCCGCATCACCGCCCGGGTCATCGAAGCGGCAAAGAATCTCAAGGTGATCGGCCGCGCGGGCGTCGGCGTGGACGGCATCGACATTCCCGCCGCGACGAAGCACGGCATCACCGTGTTGAATACGCCCGAGTCGAACACCATCGCCGCGTGCGAGCACACCATCGCCCTCATGCTCGCCATGACGCGTCACATCCCGCAGGCCCACCAGTCCATCATGGAAGGCCGCTGGGACAGGAAGAGCTTCACCGGCATCCAGCTCCAGGACAAGACCGTGGGCATCATCGGCGTGGGCCGCGTCGGCTCGAACGTGGCGAAGCGCCTGCAGGCCTTCAACATGCACACCATCGGCTATGATCCCTACATCCCGCTGGAGCGGGGCAAGCAGCTCGGCGTGGAACTGGTCGATCTGGACACTCTCCTCGCCCGCTCGGACTACATCACGCTCCACACGCCCCTCACCGACGAGACCCGCCACATGATCACCGCGAAAGAGATCGCGAAGATGAAGGACGGCGTGCGCATCGTCAACGCGAGCCGCGGCGCGGTCATCCGGATCGAAGACCTGGCTGACGCCCTCCGATCCGGAAAGGTCGCCGGGGCCGGCATCGACGTGTGGGCGAAGGAACCGCTCAAGCCGGAGGAAAATCCTTTCCTCGGCATGACGAACGTGGTCCTCACGCCTCACCTCGGCGCATCCACCGTGGAAGCCCAGATCGGCGTCGCCACCGACGTGGCCCGGGGCGTTGCCGACGCGCTCCACGGCGAGCCTGTCGCCACCGCGGTGAACGCGTCCCCCATCACGAAGAGCACCCTCGCCGTTATCCAGCCCTACTTCGAGCTGTGCGAACGCATGGGCAATATCGGCATCTACCTCGCGGACGGCCATATTTCCCGCGTCACCGTGGAATACACCGGCGAGCTGAAAGACACCGAAGTGGCTCCGCTCACCACCGCCGTCATCAAAGGCCTCCTCACGCCCGTCCTCCAGGCGACGGTGAACTTCGTCAACGCGCGGAACATCGCGGAAGAGCGCCACATGGACATCCGGGAAGTGAAAGGCAGCAAAGGCGCCTGCTTCACCACCTCCATCACCGTCACCATCGAGACCGACAAAGGCGCGCACCAGATCACCGGCGTCCTCTTCGACCGGAAAGAAGCGAAGATCGTCCAGATCGACGACTACCTCATCGACTTCGAGCCGAAGGGATACCTCCTCATCGCGCCCCATGCCGACCGCCCGAACATGATCGGCCAGATCGCCGGCATCCTCGGCCGCGCGGGCATCAATATCAACGGCATGCAGGTGAGCCGCACCCCGCAGGCGGGAACGAACATCATGGCCGTCGCGCTCGACGCCGACCTGCCGAACGACGTAGTGGTGGCGCTCCGGGGCATCGAGGGCATCCTCGATCTGCGCGTCATCAACTGCGAGAAGCACTGAGGCGTCCCATGGTACGGATCATCCTCATCCGGCACGGCGAGACCACCTGGAATCTGGAAGGGCGCTATCAGGGCCAGGTGGACACGCCTCTCTCCCCTCGTGGCATCGAGCAGGGACGGAAAGCGGCAGCCGCCCTGCGGACCATTCCCCTCGACGCCTGCATCGCAAGCCCTCTCTCCCGCGCGCAGGACACGTGCCGCTTCGCGGCGGACCTGCACGGCCTTCCCGTCCTGACCGACGAGCGCCTCACGGAAATTTCCCACGGCGCCTGGGAAGGCCGGTACGCCGCAGACATCGAAGCGCAGTACCCCGACGCCTTCCATCTGTGGCACACCCATCCCGAGCGCGTGCAGATGCCCGGCGGAGAAAATCTGGAAGACGTGCGCCGCCGCGCCCGCGCCGCATTCGACGACATCGCCCGCCGGTACGACGGGAAAACGGTCCTCGTCTGCGCGCACGACGCGGTAAACAAAGCCGTCCTCTGCGACCTCCTCGGCCTCGGCATGGACCACTTCTGGCAGATCAAGCAGGACAACGCGTGCATCAACGTGGCGGAATGCACGGACGGCGTGTGGCGGATCGTCCTCCTGAACTCCACCGTCCACCTGGGCTTCCTCTTGAGCGGCATCGAGCAGAAAGGCCTCTGAATTTTACCGACGAAAAAAAAGATACGGATAGGCCCTGAAAGGGATGTCCGTATCTTTTTCTTTATGCTTCGCGCGCGGCTGGGCACAAAAAAAGATGTGAGAATTTCCCACATCTTTCTTTTGACAATCCGTATCAGCGCTTGCTGAACTGGCTTGCTCTTCTTGCTTTTTTGAGGCCGTATTTCTTACGTTCCTTCATACGCGGATCGCGGGTGAGGAGACCTGCGCTCTTCAGCACTTTGCGGTATTCGCCGTCGACTTCGAGGAGCGCGCGGCTGATGCCGTGACGGATCGCGCCTGCCTGGCCGGTGCGGCCGCCGCCTTTTACATTGGCAATGACGTCGTACGCAGCGGTGGTGCCGGTGAGTTCCAGCGGCTGTTTGATGATGAGTTCAAGAGTTTTCAGATCGAAATAGTCGTCGAGAGTACGGCCATTGATCGTGATGTTTCCCTGTCCCGGTACCAGACGGACTCTGGCAACGGATGTTTTTCTGCGGCCGGTGCCGTAGTAAGTAGCTTCTGCCATTGTTGTTTCCCTTCCCTTCTGGTATTAACGGATGTCGAACTTGATTTCTTCCGGCTGCTGCGCAGCGTGCGGATGTTCAGCGCCCGCATAGACATGGAGCTTTCTGTACATCTGATCGCCGAGCTTGTTCTTCGGGAGCATGCCGCGGATCGCGTGTTCGACCATCTTGACCGGTTTGTATTTCAGCATATCGCCGGCTTTCGTGTAGCGGTCGCCGCCGATGTAGCCGGTGTAATGGAAATAAACTTTCTTCGTCAGTTTCTTGCCCGTCAGGACGACTTTATCGGCGTTGATGACGATCACATAGTCGCCGGTGTCCACATGAGGCGTAAAGGTGACTTTATTTTTTCCCCGAAGGATTTCTGCAACTCCAGCAGCCAGACGGCCAAGAGTCTTGCCTTCAGCGTCAACGACATACCATTTCCGAGTGATATTGCTCGAATTGGCCATAAATGTATCTTTCATGCTGTTTCCTCCTTAAATTACTGACCGCAAGATTCCATCCTTCCTCCGGGGCTAGTGGTTTCCGGACAAATCTCACAAAGAGCATTTTACCGGTTTTGCAGGGAGTTGTCAAGCGCCGCCGACAGGACGGGCCGGAAAATTTCCGCTGCTCCGGCAGGGCCCCGCCGCCGGAATATAATAGAAAAATAATCTATGAAAAGGAGGAATGACTATGGACTACATGGAAGCCATGGCGTCGCGCCGGTCCCGGTATGCGCTCACGAAGACGCTCCCGCTGCCTCTCGCGGACGCGGAAGCCCTCATCCGCCGCGCGGCGGAACTCACGCCGGATGCGTTCAATATGCGGAGCGCCCGCGCGGTGATCGTCTCCGGGGAGAAGCAGGACGCGCTGTGGGACGGGATCTATACCGTCTTCGGCGGGAAAGTCCCGCGGGAGAAGATCGACGGTTTCCGCGCCGCCTGCGGCACGGTGCTCTACTTCATCGACACGGACGTGGTCCGCACCATGCAGGAGCGGGTCCCCCGGTACGCGGAGAACTTCCCCGTATGGGCCCAGCAGGCGGGCGGCATGCTCCAGTACAGCGTGTGGACGGCGCTCTCCGCCGCCGGCATCGGCGCGAATCTTCAGCATTACAATCCGGTCATCGACGACATGGTGCGCATGTTCTGCGGCACGCCGCCGTCGTGGCAGCTCACCGCCCAGATGCCGTTCGGCGGCACCGCCGCGCCCGCCGCGGTCAAAGAGGGCGAGACCGTCTCGGACCGCGTGTGGACGCTTTGCTGAGACGAAAAGGAACCCACCGGCTTAGCCGGTGGTTCTTCCTATGCGGCCTGTAAGGCCTTTATTACCAGCCGCGCGTCACCGCGCCTCTGGTTCTGTCACTTGCATCGTATCCTTCCCTATCTGTAAACAGTTCAAATAAACTCATCTTGCAATTCGGACAAGGCTCCTGCTCAGCTTTTCGATCACTTTTCCCCGGCACAACACTCTAAGAATTTGCCCGATTTTAATTGTTTCGCGAATTAAATCCGTTTCTCCTGTACATTGGCATAAATGCAACAAAATGCTTACCATTCCATTTTGGACATACTAGATTGTACATGAATTCCATTGCAAAAACCTCCTGTCTTTTGAATAACATTGCGTTCACAAACCGCATGCTTATCCTATCGGACAGGAGGTTTTTGCTAAAACAAATGACTCACCGCTAAAGCTTTACAGAACCCCTGGTCTAACCAGGGGTTTTCTATTAGACAAAAAGGCCGGTCCCGCAAGGGGATCGGCTCTTTTTTGTGCTTCATTCGCTGAGAAAACGCGTTCCCCACGCGGGGAGCTGCTGCCGCGTCTCCTCCGTCAGGGCGGAGAAAAAGAGTTTCCGCAGGAGGGAGAGGCGCGTCTCTTCCTCCATGCCGCCCGCGGCAAGCGCCGCCGCGGCCGCTTCAAATTCCTCTGCCGTGAGCTCGCACGACTCGAGATGCGCCGCGTGATGGCAGCCGCTCTTCCGGTCGTAAAGGATGTAGGTCTTCTGCCGGCTCCGGTCGTTCCGCTCCCCCAGGTGCTGCTGGATGGCGTCCAGATCGCGCCGCACGGACCGCTCGCAGATCCCGTGGGCGGCCGCCCATTCTTCCCGGTGCACGCTGCGCCCCGCCATGAGCTCATCGTAGAGCGCGAGGATGCGTTCCGCCTTGGATATCTCTTTCATGTTTTTTCCTCCGCTGGCCCGTTTTTTTGTATTATATCATCGCCCGGAGAAGCCAGAAAAGGCGCCCTGCCGGACGCCTTTCGCTCAGGAAGTTTTCAGTTTTCGGTTCAGTTCCTCCGTGATGCGCTGCCCTGTGGGCGTGACCGCGAGCCCCGCCTGGCTCGTCTCGCGGAGGGAAGCCGGCAGAAGACGGCCGATCTTTCCCATCGCATCGATCACCTCGTCCGGCGGGATGACACTGTGGATGCCCGCGAGCGCCATTTCCGCCGCCGTGAGGGCGATCACCGCATCCATGCCGTTCCGCTTCACGCAGGGCACTTCCACGAGCCCCGCCACGGGGTCGCACACGAGGCCGAGGAGATTCTTGATGCCCAAGGCGAGCGCGTCGCCCATCTGCTCCGTGGTCCCGCCGAGGAGATCCACCGCGCCGGCCGCCGCCATGCCCACGGCCGTGCCGCACTCTGCCTGGCAGCCGCCCACCGCGCCGGCGATGGAAGCCTGCTCGGCGACGACGCGCCCGATGGCCCCTGCCGTAAAGAGGGCCCGCGTGTATTCGTCCTCCGTGGCGCGGATCTCGCGGCCCACCGCGCCGAGCACCGCCGGCACGATGCCGCAGGACCCCGCCGTAGGACAGGCCACGATGCGGTACATCTTCGCGTTCGCCTCCGCCGCGGCGATGGCATACGCGCAGGCCCGGCGGCATACCGGGCTCAGGAAATGCATCTTTGCCCGGTACAGCCGGTTCGCGTCCCCGCCGATCATGCCGCTCAGAGACCGGGATTTATCCGCGAGCCCCCGGCGGATGGAATGCTCGAAGATGGGGATGAGCTTCTTCATCCGCTCCCACGCCTCTTCATAGGGGATATTCTGCTCCTCCGCTTCTTTCCGGCAGGCCAGGACGCCCGGCGAGCAGCGGCGGAGGTCCGCTTCCTCAAACAGTTCCCGGATAGAATGATAGTCTTTCATAGTCCCTCCTCAGATGATATCCAGCGCCATGACCTGCACCACATGGCGGTTGCACTTCCGCAGCTCGTCCACCACATGGTCCGGCACCCGGTCGTCCGTATGGATGATCATGACCGCGTCGTCGCCGCGCCCCTTGCGGAAGACCTTCATATTGGAAATATTGAGATGATGGCCCGCAAGGACGAGGCACACCTGCGCGATGACCCCGGGCACATCGTGATGATGCGTGATGAGCGTATATTCCTCGCCGCTGATTTCCACCGGGTAGCCGTCGATGTCCGTGATGAGCACGCGCCCGCCGCCGAGCGACCGACCCACCACCTGGACCGAGCGGCCGCTCTTCCCCACAGCGCGGATGGCCGCCACGTTCGGATGGCCCCGGTCTTCCTCCGAGAAGGAAAAATGCAGGTCCACCCCCATCTTCGCCGCCAGCGTGATGGCGTTCCGGATCTTGTCCGACGAAGGGTCGCAGCCGAGCAGGCCCGCGGCGAGCGCCTTGTCCGTGCCGTGGCCGCGGCCCGTCTTTGCGAACGAACCGTACAGCGTGATGTCCGCCGAAGCCAGCTCGTCCCCGAGGATCTCCAGCGCCAGCCGGCCGATGCGCGCCGCGCCGGCGGTGTGCGAACTGGACGGACCGATCATGACCGGCCCGATGATGTCAAAGATACCCATGCTCCCTCCTTGTGCATATGAAAATTTATCTCATGCATAGAGAATCAAAACGCATACCTTTTCCTGCAAAAACAGCGCCGCAGACCTTGTGCGGCGCCTTTGCTGCGAATGCCGGCCGGAGCCGGCGTTTTATTTTCTTATTATCTTACATCCAATGCGAGAGGTCAAACTCCTCGCCGATGAGCTCGCGGATGTGGATCTGCGCGATGTACATGCCCATGAGCGTGAGCGACGACCGGCGCAGCAGGCTGTTGTCCCACGCCTTCTGCAATTCGGCGAGCGGCGGCGCGACGCGGGCGAGGATGTGTTCCACCTCGCGGCGGTCGTATGCCACGGGCCGGGAATGGAGCAGCGCATTGAGGAGCGTCTGCTCCTTCTCGCTGTCGATGCCGTACCGGTCGAAATACTCGGGCAGGAGCGAATCGTCGATGACCGCCGCCTTGTAGTACGAATTGAAGAGGCTCGGCACGATGGCTCCTGCCGGCCAGTCCGCACGGATGCTGTCCAGCTCAGACTTCATACAGCCGCGGAACGCGAAGACCAGCGGATAGGAATCGCGGAGCACCTGCCCGAAGGCGGTGTCCCGGTTCTCCAGCGACACGCAGTGCAGATACTCCAGCTGCTGATAGCCGCTGTATTCGCCGGGCAGCTCCCGCAGGAGCGGCGCCACGTACCGGTCCGCATAGGCCCGGAGCGCGTCGGCGCTCACATTGTCCATATTGCGCGAATAATGAAAGAGGAGCAGCAGCGCCAGCGCGTGGAACTGTCCCATCTCCATGCGGGGCATCACGCGGAGCGCATCGTACGCGAGGATGGTGCGCGTGTCGGACTTGCTCCCCCGCGCCACGTCGAAGAAAGCGTCCCCCACCATGCCGAGCACGGTGTCATTGGGCAGCATCACATAAGTGCGCTGCGCATTCTGCAGAGCCTCCTGCACCATGATGTGCGTGAGCACGTCCGAGGCATCCCGCCCGGCCAGATCGTGCATCCGCTCGATCAGATGGTGCGTCACCGTGCGCGTATCCTGCGCCGCCGTGCGGGACACCGCGCCGTACTGGTTCAGGAAATGGCGCACGAAGTATTCTTCCAGCACCTCCGGCGGCTGCGGCTCTTCCAGCACCTCCGGCTCCGGTTCCAGCGCGAAATGCTCGGCCGGCTTCCGCAGGCCCGCCTCCGTCACGGCCTCCCGGTCGAAAATGCGGGTGGCGTCGTCTGTTTCCTCCTGCCGGAGCGCGCCGAAATTGAAGACCTGCGTCGCCTCGTTCACCTGCGCCGCCGGAGCAGCCGGACGCGCATCCGCTTCCCGCCGCGGGGCGGCCTTTCTCCGCCGGGGCGCTTCCGTCCTGTCTTCCCTGTCCTCCGCGGACGCCTCCCGCCACCGCGCGAGGAGCCCGCCGTCCAGATGCTTCGGCATGCCGCACACCATGACCCAGCAGACGCAGAAAAACGCCGCGGCCACGAGGAGCACGACCATGCAGGAAAAATAGATGGAGAGCACGGCGTTCCTTCCTTTCGCAAGATACGGGATTCCACAAAATCCGGAGAAAAAATCATTTTCATGTTATCATAATTGGCATAAACCTTCAAGAAACGGCAGGGAAATTCGCCGCTCTGCGGCTCCTGCCCGTCCTGCCAGAGGAGGTCCCGCCATGACGTCTCTTGCCTGCGGCGGCACGCTCGCCGCGTCCGATGCCGCGCTGCTCCTGTCTTTCTCCTCGCCCCGCCCCGTCCTCTCTACGGCGCTCTGGGGCGGCGGGTTCCGCCGCGTGCGGTGGGCGCTCAACCAGAAGCTCACCGGCTACTGGCCCGCGCCGGGCGATTTCCCCGGCGGCTCGCCGGAAGCCTTCCTCCGCGATTCCCTTGCCCACGCGGGCTGTGCGCCGGAGGAGAGCTGCGCCTTCCTCACGTCCGCGAAGATGGAGCGGTACCGGCACATCGTGCAGACGGAGCGCGGCCTCACAGTAGAAGCCGTCGCCACCGGCGGCGTGGAGAAGACCGCCGCCCGCGCGGGGGACCCGCCGCTCTACCGCGAGGAAGACGGCCGGTTCTTCCCCGCGGGCACGATCAATCTGATGGTGCTCGTCCGCGCCTCGCTCCCGGAGTACGCCATGGTGCGGGCGCTCCTCACCGTCACGGAAGGCAAGACCGCCGCCCTGCAGGACCTGGGCATCGCCAGCACCGCCACCGGACGGCCCGCCACCGGCACCGCCACGGACGGGGTGATGCTCTTTACGGACGACAGCGCGCCCCGCCTCACCGATGCGGGCACCTTCTCCCTCCTGGGCTCGCTCCTCGCCGGCACCGTCCATGAAGCGGTCACCCGCTGCCTCTCCGATTTCGGCCTGCCGTGGAATGCGTTCCCTCCGCTCGCCACGCCGCCAGCGGCCGATCTCACCGGCCGGAAGCCCCGCCGGTGACCTCTTTTATTCCTGCCTTATCTTAGGGAGAACACCGGGGAAATTTCTCATCGACAAACAGGGCCGCTTTTGTTATGATGAGTCCAGAATTGCACAGAACGGAAATCCAGAATCCCCAGGAGTCAACCAGAGAAAGAGAAGTGGTCAGGCAATGCCTTATGACGAGCGCACGGTCCGTGAACTGATAGAGTCCGCAGAAATCACCCCCATGGGCATCCAGCTGGAAGTGAATGCCGAGATTTTCACCGTCATCCACAACCTGCTGGCCGGCATGCGGGACGCCTCCGAGATCTCTCCCGACGACGAAGCCACGCTGTACAACCTGTGGCGCAAGACGGTGCGGGAAATGTCGAAGGTGGAGCTCCGCACGGGCTACGGCATCCCCATGGAAGAGCAGATCGCCATGCTCCGGCAGGCGTTTGCCATCGAGAGCCGCTACATCCCCGATCAGGTCTTCCGCCCCATCACGGGCGTGAAGCTCACGAAGAAGCTCATCGCGAAGGAGAGCGCCTTCGACGAGGACGAAATGCGCCTGCTCTTCGAGGAAAAGGTGTGGCCGTCCATCGCCATCAATAAATCGGGCGACCTCGACCGGCCCGCGGCCTACATCGTGGCCGGGCAGCCCGGCTCGGGCAAGACGCGCATGTCGTCCGTCATCATCGAAGAATACAACGCCGACATCATCCAGTCCATGGGCGACAACTTCCGCGGCTTCCATCCGCGCTATCAGGAGCTGCTCCGGAAATACGGCCAGTACTGCGCGTATTTCTCCCTGCCGCAGGCCAAGTTCCTCTCCGACCTCACCATGCACCGCGCCGCCGAAGGCCGGTACAACATCATCCAGGAGGGGGCGCTGGAAAATGTGAAGCAGACCATGCGCACCATCGAATTCCTGAAGAGCAAGGGCTACGCCGTCATCATCGTGCTCCGGGCCTGCCCCCGCAAGAAAAGCTGGAAGGCCATCCACCAGCTCTTCCTGCAGCAGCGCCTGAAAGCGCCCGGCCTCGCCCGCATCATCACGAAGGAATATCACGACACGGCGTGCCTGTCGTTCCTCTCCGCGACGAACGATCTCATCAAGCAGAATCTCATGGACCGGCTCATCATCAAAAGCCCGAAGGGCCTGCTCTACGACAGCGACGATCTCCCCACGGAGCGCGTGGCGGACATCCTCGCGAAGCGCATGAAGCAGTGATCGTCCTCGAAGGGAAGCCGCCTGCGGGCGCTTTCCTTTTTTTGTGCCTATAAGGAGACTCTTATGCTCACTCCCCTTTTCATCCGGCAGGCGGCGCGGTCGCTCGGCCTCGACACGTGCGGTCTCTGCCGGAACGAACCGGATGAAGCGCTTGCCCGCCGCCTCGCAGACGCCGGCCCCGTGCCCTTTGCCCCGCCCGCTGCAGAGCGGCTCTCGTGGGACTCGGTCCTGCCTGGCGCGCGCGCCGCGGTGGTGTGCATCTTTCCCTACCGGCCGGCCGCGCCGGAGGAAGGAAATATCGCGCTCTACGCCCGCCCGGAAGATTACCACCGCGTGAACCGCCGGTATCTCGGCCGCCTCGCGGACCTCCTCGCCGCAGAAGCGCCGGAGGCCTCCTTTGCCGCCATTACCGACACGAGCCCTCTCGCCGACCGCTGGCTCGCCTGGCGCGCGGGCCTCGGCTTTTTCGGGAAGAACCGCTGCCTCATCCATCCCGTGTACGGCTCCCTCTTCACCGTGGGCGCGCTCCTCACCACGGCGGACCTTCCTGCAGACACGCCCATGGCGCCGCAGTGCGGCCGCTGCCGGCGGTGCCTCGACGCCTGTCCCGGCCGCGCCCTCTCGGAGAAGGGCTTCCGCCCGTGGACCTGCAAGTCCTACCTCACGCAGAAAAAAGAGCCGCTCACCGAGGAAGAGACCGCCATCCTCCGCCGGACGCCCCTCATCTTCGGCTGCGACGAATGCCAGCGCGTCTGCCCGTGGAATGAACGGGCCGCGCCTTCGCCCCTCCCGGAGATCCAGACCGCGCGCGTAGCAGCTCTCACCGCCGAGGAGCTGGACGCGCTCTCCGTGCGCGCCTTCGACCGGACCTACCGCGCGTACGCTTTCGCCTGGCGGGGCAAAAAAATCCTCGCCCGCAATCTCGCCCTTCTCGCCGGCCGATAAAAAACGCCCCTCTTCACGGAATCCCGTTCCATGAAGAGGGGCGTTTTCTGTGCACCGCGTTTTATTTGCTCCCGCAGGTGATGCCCGTCACCCGGCCGTAGCTCACCCGAAAAACGAGCCGGTCCGTGCCCGTCCCCGTGCCGAGGTACCACAGGTAATCCGCCTCGCCGTCGATCTGGCGCAGGTCCGGATCGCCGTAAGCATGGAGCACGTCGTCCAGCTTGGAACCCACCTGGATGCCGTCCGGCGTGGCGATCTTGTTGTGCCGGTCCATCGACATCATCCACAGCACGGTGCGCGTATCCTCCAACACCGCTACATAGAAGGAGTCGCCGTAATTGTATTCCTTCACATACTGATTCCGCGAAGCCTGAAGCGTCCGCGCCGCCGACTTCGGCGGACCGTATGTGCTCAGCACATAGGCCTCCGTCGAGCCGGGCGTGACGCCGCCCAGCGCCATGCGCGCCGGATCGATGCGCGCCTCCGCGGCGCCGGCGCCGCAGGCGAGGAATGCCGCCAGCACCGCGCCGGTGATCTTCCCTGTCGTTTTCATCGCTGCGCCTCCTTTCCGTTTCCTGTATTGTAACACAGCCCCTTTTTCTTTTTTGAAATTCTTTCCCCGCTGTAGTAAGCTGTAATCACAGATTTTATCCGTGATTTTTTATCATCAGGAGGCCCTCATGAAAAAATTCCTCGCCCTGCTCCTCGCGCTCTGCCTGACGCTCGCTTTCGCCGGCTGCGGCGGCCGGAAAGAAGCGGCGGCGCCCGCCGGAGAAACGCCGGTGAAAGTGACGCTCGGCATGCTCCGCCTCACCAGCAGCGCGCCGCTCTTCCTCGCCATGGACAAAGGCTACTTCCGTGACGAAGGCATCGAAATCGAGCCGCAGTGGTTCGACGCGGCGCAGCCCATCGCCGTGGCCACGGCTTCGTCCAAGATCGACGTGGGCGCCACGGGCATCACCGCCGGCCTCTACAACATGGCGGCGCAGGGGCAGCACCTCCGCATCGCCGCTGACAAGGGCCGTGAAGAAAAAGGCTATCCGTCCTCGGCGCTCCTCGCCAATGCGGACGCCTGGGCGGCGGGGCTCAATTCCATCGAAGCGCTCCGCGGAAAACGCGTGGGCATCACCCAGAAAGGCTCCACCTACGAATACATGACGGGCCGCCTTCTCGAATCGAAAGGCCTCTCCCTGGACGATGTAACGCTCGTCCCGCTGGGCAAGCTCTCCGCGGTCATGGCGGCGCTCCAGAGCGGGCAGATCGACGCGTGCATCCTGAATGAGCCGAACGTGACGAAAGCCCAGGCCGAAGGGTACGGCCGCCTCATCACGCAGGTGGGCGACGTCATTCCCTACCAGACCTCGGCGGTCTTCTACTCCCCGGAATTTGCGAAAAACGCCAATGCAGGCGTACGCTTCATGAGAGCTTACCGCCGGGCCTGCCAGGACTACTACGACGCCGCGGTCGCGAAGAAAGACCCGGCGCTCCTCGACGAGACCGTCCGGATCATCGCCGGGTATGTGAAGAGCCCCGAAGCGGACATCCGCGCGGCGCTTCCCTACATCGACCGGGACGGCCGGCTCCTCGCGGACGACATCCAGACGCAGATCGACTGGTACGCGGCGCACGGCCTCCTCTCCGGCAGCCTCCGGGCGTCCGACGTGGTCGACACATCTTTCCTCGAAGCGGCCATGAAAAACTGACCGCTTCTGTTCCGCCTGCCGCGGCGCGGGCGGATTTTTTTCATCTGACGGAGGTCTCATGCAGCTCATTATCGATCATGTCTCACAGACGTTCCCCGCCGGGCGGGGACGCGCGCTCTCCGTGCTGGAAGACGTCTCCCTCACGCTGCGGGAACAGGAATTCACTGCCCTCGTCGGCCCGTCCGGCTGCGGCAAATCCACCCTGCTCAATCTCTGCGCCGGGCTTCTCTCTCCCACGGCGGGCACCATAAAATTCGCCGGCGGCGACCTCACGGCCGAGCCGCGCGTGTCCATCGTCTTTCAGGAAACGGGTCTCATGCCCTGGCGCAATGTGTACGACAACATCGCCTTCGGCCTGGAGGCAGGCGGCATCCTGCCCCGGAAAGAATGGGACGGACGCATCTGCCACTATATCCAGCTCGTGGGCCTTGCGGGTTTTGAAAACGCCTATCCCCATCAGCTCTCCGGCGGCATGCGCCAGCGCGTGGGCATCGCCCGCGCCCTCGCCGTGAACCCGGACCTGCTCCTCATGGACGAGCCGTTCTCCGCACTCGATGCGCAGACCCGCCTCATCATGCAGGAAGAGCTGGTCTCCCTCTGGGAAAAGACGAAGCTCACCACGCTCTATGTGACGCACAACATTCAGGAAGCGGTCATGCTCGCCGACCGGGTGGTGCTCCTCTCCCGCCGGCCGGGGAAAGTCAAAGACATCCTTTCCATCGACATCCCCCGTGCGGACCGGGAAAAGCCAGAATACAGCGAAGAGATCGCCGGCTTCATCCGCCGCATCTGGGAGCACATCAGCCGGGACGCCCGGGAAGCCATGACGGAGGTGCAGGAACCATGAAAGAATATCCCGTCCGCAACAAAATGCGCCGCTGGCACCGGCAGTACCCGGCATGGGTCTCCGGCCTCGCCATCGCCTGCCTGCTCATGCTCTGGGAACTGATCTGCCGCGCAGGCCTCGTCTCCCCGCTCTTTCTTCCGGCCCCCACGCAGATCCTCGCCGCACTCGCCGACATGGCCGCCGGCGGAGAGATCGCGGACAGCCTCGCCGCCAGCCTCGGCCGCATCCTCGCCGGATTTGCCGCAGGCGCCGCACTGGGCCTTGCCGTCGGGCTGGCCGCCGGCACATCGGCACTGGCCGACCGCATCGCCATGCCCATCGTCAATGCGCTCTACCCCATCCCGAAAATCGCGCTTCTGCCGCTCTTCATCCTCTGGCTCGGCATCGGCGAACTGTCCAAAGTCACCATCATCGCCATGGGCGTCTTTTTCCCCATCGCACTGAACACTTACTCCGGCGTCAAACATGTAGACCCGCTCCTCATCAAGGTGGCGGTAAGTTTCCATGCGGGATGGCTCTACACCATGCGCTGCGTGGTCCTGCCCTATGCGCTTCCCATGATCTTCGCCGGCTTCCGCATCGCCGCCGGCACGGCGCTGCTCCTCCTCGTCGCTGCGGAAATGATCGCCGCCGACAAGGGCATCGGCGCGCTCATCCTCCATTACGGAGACCTCATGATCACGGACCGTCTCATGGCCGGCGTCATCGTGCTGTCCCTGCTGGGGCTTCTCTTCCATCTGCTGCTCACCTGGGCCGAGAGGCGGCTCATCCCCTGGAACCGCCGGTAAATCATTGTATCAAGGAGGCAAACCATGACCGCACAGGAAATCCTTTCCCATGTAGACCACACCCTGCTCAAGGCAGACGCATCCTGGGCTGATATCCGCACGCTCTGTGAAGAGGCTCTGACGTATCATACCGCTTCCGTATGCATCCCCTCCGCTTTCGTCCGCCGCGCGCATGCCGCCTTTCCCGCGCTCGTTATCTGCACTGTTGTGGGGTTTCCTCTCGGCCATGCCAGTCTCGCCGCCAAAGCTGCAGAAACCCGGAGGGCTCTCGATGACGGCGCCTCCGAGATCGATATGGTCATCCCCATCTACGCGCTCAAATCCGGCGAGCCGGACACCGCGGTCGAAGAGATCTGCACCTTGAAGCGCATTGCCGGCATGCATATCCTCAAAGTCATCGTCGAGACCTGCTATCTCACGGAAGAAGAAAAAATTACCGCCTGCCGCTGCGTCACCGAAGGCGGCGCGGACTTCATCAAGACCTCCACCGGCTTCGGCCCGGCCGGGGCACAGCTCTCCGATATCGAGCTCTTCAAGCGGCACCTCGGTCCCGGCATCCAGATCAAAGCCGCCGGCGGCCTCCGCACCAAAGAAGCCATGGAAGCGTTCCTTCAGGCCGGCTGCGCCCGACTCGGCGCCTCTGGCGCGGTCAAAGTCCTCATCGGCCAATAATTCCTCGCCTGCTCCTTATACAACAGAAAACTCCTGCGCTGAAAGCCGTCTGCCCAGCTTTCCACGCAGGAGTTTTTCATTGCATTCTATTTCTCATTCATTACAGGCTGATTCCGCGTTTGCCAGTCTCAATTTCATTCTCCATATACCGTTTTCTGTCACAATGTCCTGATACCCCAGCCTCACCAATTTCCCGGTAAGCTATAAAAGGGACAATCCCTTCACCTGCCTTCTTTATTTGGCAGGAATTTTTCTGCACAGATGAGACAGGGTGTCTATCTACAGCTCAGCGACAATGGATAGGAGCCCTCAAGGAGGTATGAAACACCAGCGCCAAACGCCACGGTATACATCAACATTGATTCTGCTCCCAGTAAAGCCGTCATCTAACGCAAATAAAAAAGGAAGAGACAGATTCGCTCCCATCTCTTCCTTCTCTCATACACACAACGAAAAAGGACCCACATCCCTGTGAGTCCCTTCTCTCCTTTATCAGCAGCTTCCTATCCTCCCGGGCCGCTTCCAGCCAAGTACTTTCG